>JAILGE010000016.1 GCA_024697065.1 Lachnospiraceae bacterium | reverse complement strand
TACAACCTCATCGCACTCCTGTTGTGATATATACTTATCAGAAATCCTTACATCCAATTTCTCAAGTCCTTCCCACACAGTTGGATCCGCCTCTCTAAGTCCGGAATCATTCTCCAATATAACTCCGGTTATTGACTGCATCCCCGCAAATCCTTCCAATGCATTCCAATTTTCAAAATAAAGATCTGCGCATGTATCCATGTACCAGTTGCCATCACTTGTTCGATAGAACTCAATATACGGATCATAATTGATTTCAAAATAAATATCCGGCAATTCCGAATAGAATAGTGTATGATCAGAAAAATAATTATCTACTGCCTTGTACACTTTTGCAAGATCATACATCATACACGATCTATATTCATAGCCATTTAAAAACGTTAATATGTATCTGTCTGAATAAATTCCGGAATTCCAATCATAATTTCTGATATATTCAAATTTCTGGCTTTGGCAAATATTCTGAAGCTTCGAATAATAAATTTTTTTTATAACCATCGGTTCTAATAATACGGCTAATATGAAAATTACAAAAAGAATATCAAGTATCCTCAGGAAATACTTGTTGTTCATATCTTCAGTTTACTCCCTCTATCTTCAAAACCTCTTCAACATCACACCATTCATCCGGAACGAATTTATAACATAAATTATTATCGTCCGTCCCCGGTATTTTTTCTACTCTCATGCATTGCTTTAAAAGCCCCAAATCAAAATCCATACTGTATATATATCCTTCATCACTGAAATAAATAGTTCTAGTATTGCCATCATTGCAAAGATATTTTTTTTGCTTCATAAGAGAAAGATCTTCCGGTATATCATCAATATAACTTCTTCCCTTCAAACTAAGCAATGCCTTGCTGCATGGAATTCCGTAGTACATATCGCAAGGTTCTGTCAAATCTTTCTTTACTTCAATCTTATAATTCAAATCTTCGTCTACATCAACACGATATAAGTCCCATCTTTTCTTTTCCGGATCCGAGAAACTGATTAATACAAAGAATACTCCTATCTTCTGCGGAGACAACCTTATTTCATATTCCTCTGCACCCGGGATGGTCACATTTTTTTGGGTTGAAAATGTTGTTACTACACAATCCGGATCTATAACCTCGAACTCTCCATCTCTCCAATTTTTACTATCTAAATCTCGAATGATTATTTCATGCCTATCTAAATTATTACGACTTTTTTTTAAATAACCTTTGTATGCAAAAACCACACCCGTTACAGTTGCATATATCAACCCTCTTATCAATATAGGTTTTATTATTTCTTTTGAAAAAAGTGAATTCATAATCTATCCTTATAACTTCTATATCATTTTCAAACGGTCTGGGATCTTCACCATCATTATAGCCATCATCTTCCGAATCTGCATTATAAGGAACCGATTTTACCGGAACTATACCTACTTTTTGAATTATGCTGACATAATTACTGTGATTTTCGAGCAGCCATTCCACAAGGTAGAATTTTTACATGATATTGTTTTAGTCACATATTGGGATCTTATACATCCGGGAGATAATACATTCCGCCGCGGCAGCATACTCTGTCTTCCAGTTCCAGTTCCATAAGCCTGCCCATAAGTAACGGAAGAGTCAGATCCTCCGGTGCTTTTTCATTATCCCTGATAAATACCATCATCTCCTCCGGATCACGCTCATGATCCCTAAGTATGCGGAATATCATATTATTTAACGGATCATTGTCATGAATGATATTGTCGTTTTCTTTCTCCCTCTTATTCTTTTTCTTCTCCTGTCTGATCCGCTCACCCATGGACAATCCGTCACTCTTTATGATCTCACGATGGGCCTGCATCCGCCCCTCCAGTTCGAAAAGTATATCGTCGGCGCATGCTGCTATCCCCGCTCCATCCCGTATGAGTCTGTTACATCCTGCACTCAACGCATCATCGATTCTTCCGGGCAGAGCATAGACATCCTTCCCCTGCTCGAGAGCATATCCAACAGTGATAAAAGTTCCCGACTTCTCCCTGGCTTCTATCACAAGGAGCACATCGGAGAAAGCGGATATCAGTCTGTTTCGCATAGGGAAGTGCTTAGCTATTGCAGGAGTCCCCGGTAAAAATTCACTTATGACACCTCCCCTTTGAATAAGGGATCTGTATAAATCCTCATTGGCTCTGGGGTAGATAACATCAGGGCCGCTCCCCAGCAGTCCGAAGCTTTTTCCACCTTCCTTAAGGCATGCCCCCTGTGACAGTCCGTCTATCCCCACAGCCATACCGCTTATGACACTTACTCCTGCCTTCGCAAGTTCTTTCCCAAAATAAACCGCAGACCGTCTGCCGTAATCGCTACAGTTTCTCGCACCTATGATTCCCACTGTGGGAGTCCCTTCATCAGGAAGTTTACCCTTATACCACAGCGCATAGGGTCTGTCTTCAAGATTTTTGAGTCTCAAAGGATACGCTTCATCTTCAATCGATACAAAACATATATTATCCACCTCCCACCTTCCCGCCTGATTTACAGGCAATCCACGCTTTCTGGCATTTAAGATCTCTGCGATATTATTCTCATCCAGGTATCTGCAGTTTTTGATAGCACCTTCACTGCAATCAAATATCGTCTTTGCATGTCCGAAATCCTCTATGAGCATGCGCATCCTTTTAGCGGGAATAGCAACAGCCAAAAGCGCAAACCACTGCTTATACAATTTTTCTCTATCCATATCTTCCTTATTCAGCTCTAATGAACTCATCTCTTCCAGTACCTCTCTTCGATGCTCCTGTAGCACAGAGCTTCCTGCAGATGCTTTGCTCCCACATCCTCATCCCCGTCAATATCCGCTATGGTTCTAGCCACACGAAGCACCTTATGGTATGACCTGATGCTCAGATGCATCTTCTCGTATGCCTTCTCCATGAACTTCCTCTCCTTTTCCCCAAGGGATATATACCTGTCCAGATCAGTCGGTTTCATCTGCGCATTGAAATCTATACCGCTTTCCGCAAACCGCTTCACCTGAACAGCTCTGGCTTTCATTACCGTATCCCTCATCTTTTCGCTGGTGTACTGCGCCGATGTGTTGCAGGCTTCCACTGCATCTCCCCCATCACTCCCTACTATCTCGCTGACTTTCAATCTGCTCATCTCAACACATATATCTATACGGTCAAGGAGCGGTCCGGAGAATCTCGATAGATACTTCTTAACCTGATCATCCGTGCATCTGCATAGATTTGGATCAGGGTAATTTCCACATGGACAGGGATTGATGGCAGCCACCAGCATAAAGTCCGCCGGGAAATCCATACTGCCCGCCGCTCTGTCTATGCGTATTTTCTTATCCTCAAGAGGTTGTCTTAATACTTCCAGTGCCTGGGAAGAAAAATGAACTGCTTCATCGAGAAAGAGAACACCCTTATCAGCTTTGCTTATGAGCCCGGGTGTAAGATTCCTGCCGCCGCCGGCAAGAGAGATAAAAGATGCTGTATGATGAGGTGCGATAAAGGGTCTCTTATCAACCAACGGATGATCGTTATCAAGAAGTCCTGCCGCACTGTAGATCCTGGATACTTCCAGACACTCCTCTCTGTTCATTGGAGGCAGGATACCGGGAAGTCTCTTTACTGCCATAGTCTTGCCTGCGCCGGGCGGCCCTATCATCAGCAGATTGTGAAAGCCTGCTGCCGCTATGGTCATCGCTCTTTTTAAAGTGTCCTGTCCTCTGATCTCTGAAAAGTCTCCGTAGCCTTCCGTATCACTTTCTTTACCGGGCGATGATCGACTATCCCTCTTTTCACAACTCGAATATCTCTCTATACCGTTGGGATCCTGCAGCATCTTCATCACTTCCCCCAGCGTCTTTACGCCTATGATGCTGATGCCATCCACAACATTTGCCTCATTCATGTTATCGTAAGGAATGATGCACCTCTTCATCCCCATTTTTCGGGCCTCAATGACCATAGGTAATACACCGTTTATCCTGCTTACCTTTCCGTCTAAAGCAAGCTCCCCTGCGACAAATGTATCAGTGCATCCCGACTGCGGTATCAGCCCCAGTGCCTCCATTAGTCCCAGCGCAATCGGAAGATCAAATCCCGTTCCTTCCTTCGGCACATCCGCCGGTGCCAGATTAACCGTTATCCTCTGGGGCGGTATCGTGATATCCTCATTTTTGAGCGCCACTCTTACCCTCTTCGCAGCCTCCTTCACTTCTCCAGACAGTCGTCCCACCATCTCAAACATCGGAAGCCCGTTGGAGACATCTATCTCCACTCTGACCATCCTGCATTCCACGCCGAAAATACAACCGGATGTGATCTGTGTAACCATAGTTAGTTCATACTCTCCTTTCCTTATCAGGACGATCCCTGATATTTTTCTTTAATCTTTCTCTTTGTTCTTTCTCTTTGAGCTTTTTCTTTGCGCTTCCCTTGTGCCACTGTAGGCGCCGGACAGCGTATTGTGAGTCGGGAAAAGTTCCCGAAAATCATCGAACAAAACAGAAACGTCCGGCCACGGATGGCCGGACGAGTGAGCACTGCTCCATGGACGGAGCATGCGAACGTTTTCGGAATCATTAGTCATCTACGGGATTTTCGGAAGAACGACCGACGAACAATTCCGCTGTCCGGCGCCTACAGTAGCACAAGGGAAGCTATTGAAATAAAAATTAGTGAATCTCGCAACACCGCAGGAATGCGGCTGCGTTCCGGAACTGATGTCCGGTATCAGTGATACTGACACGGAAATGATATACTTTCTCGTATAAAAAAGCAAGCAAAACATCATTTTGGCAATATGTACATTGAAATGCATTCTTCTTTGTGCTATTTTATATCGGTTGCATTTATTAGAAGAAATACGTTTATATATCCATCGATCAGGAGGAATCTATGAAACAGAAAAGAGAAGACGTCCGCAACGTAGCGATCATCGCCCATGTCGACCACGGTAAGACCACTCTTGTGGACGGCCTGTTAAAGCAAAGCGGTGTATTCCGTGAAAACCAGGTTGTCGCTGAACGTGTCATGGATTCCGGCGATATCGAGCGTGAAAGAGGAATCACCATCCTTTCAAAAAATACAGCCATCCACTACAAGGATACCAAGATCAACATCATCGACACTCCGGGTCATGCTGACTTCGGCGGTGAGGTTGAGCGTGTCCTTAAGATGGTTAACGGTGTTATCCTGGTAGTCGATGCTTTCGAAGGTCCCATGCCCCAGACCCGTTTCGTACTCGGAAAGGCAATGGACTTAAAGCTCCCCGTTATCGTCTGCATCAACAAGGTAGACAGACCGGGTGCAAGGCCCAAGGAAGTAGTTGATGAAGTTCTCGAGCTTCTTATCGATCTTGATGCCGATGATTCACAGCTTGACTGTCCTTTCGTATTTGCATCAGCCAAGGCAGGTGTGGCTTCACTTGATCCCGATCAGACCGGTACAGATCTTGAGCCTATATTCAAGACTATTGTTGATTACATCCCTGCTCCCGAGGGCGATCCCGAGGCAGGTACACAGATACTTATCTCCACTATCGATTATAACGAATACGTTGGTCGTATAGGCGTTGGTAAGGTTGATAACGGCGTAGCCAAAGTTAATCAGGAAGTTGTGATCGTTAACCACCACGATCCCGATAAAGTTAAAAAAGTTAAGATCAGTAAGCTCTACGAGTATGAAGGATTAAGTAAGGTTGAGGTACAGGAAGCAGGCATCGGCTCCATCGTTGCCGTATCCGGTATCGCAGATCTTCATATCGGAGATACCATCTGCTCTCCCGAGCATGTGGAAGCAATCCCTTTCCAGAAGATCTCCGAGCCGACAATCGCAATGACATTCTGGGTAAATGATTCACCTTTTGCAGGTCAGGAAGGTAAGTTCGTAACCAGCCGTCATCTCCGTGAGAGACTTTTCAAGGAGCTTAATACCGACGTATCACTCCGAGTAGAAGAGACTGATACTACAGATGCATTCAAGGTATCCGGACGTGGTGAGCTTCACCTCTCCGTACTTATAGAGACCATGCGCCGTGAAGGATACGAATTCGCAGTCAGCAAGGCTGAAGTCCTCTATCACACAGACGAGAACGGCAAGCGCCTGGAGCCTATGGAACTCGCATATATCGATGTTCCCGAAGAATTCTCCGGTGCTGTTATCGAGAAATTAAGCTCACGTAAGGGCGAGCTCTTAAATATGGGAACCAGAAATGACGGATATACCCGTCTCGAGTTCTCCATCCCTTCAAGAGGTCTCATCGGTTACAGAGGTGAATTCATGACCGATACCAAGGGTAACGGTATCATCAATACGATATTTAACGGATATGAGCCTTTCAAGGGTGAGATATCCTACCGTCCTCAGGGCTCACTTATCTCCTTCGAGACAGGTGAAGCTGTAACTTACGGACTCTTCAATGCTCAGAGCAGAGGCCAGCTCTTTATCGGACCGGGCGAGAAAGTTTACTCCGGAATGATAATCGGTGCCAATCCCAAGCTTGAAGACATCGAAGTAAATGTCTGCAAGAAGAAGCAGCTTACAAATACACGTTCCTCAGGTGCGGATGAAGCATTAAAGCTCACCCCGCCCAGGATCCTCTCTCTTGAGCAGGCTCTGGATTTCATAGGAACCGACGAGCTTCTTGAAGTAACACCGGAGAACTTAAGAATCCGTAAAAAGATACTCGATTCCTTAAAGCGTAAGCGTTCGGCCATCTCACAGGCAGCAAAAGCAGCTAACGCGTCTAATTGAGATCAAAACAATATAATCAGAGAACATAAAAAACTGCCGCACAATGTACGGCAGTTTTTATGTTCTCTGAATACCATTCAAAAATATTACAGTTGGGATCATTTTCCCTGCACATGAAATCTGTATACTCTGGCTTCATAGGGAGCAAGCATGGATCCGCCGGTTTTTACAATCTCTGTCTGCCCTGTTTTAACATCAGGGTAATTATCCAGTACAAGTTCCATCTTCTTTCCGTTATATTTTGGCGGAACAAGCATGAATACTTTATGCTTTACAAAAGAGCAGATGACGAGATATCTGATATTTCCTCTTGCCCTCTCATATATAAATACTTCGGGATCCTTAGGAAAATATTCTTTATAGCTGCCGTAAACAAGCGTCCTGCTGCTCTTCCTGAGCTTTAAGGCCTTCCTGTAGAAATTCAATATGCTGTAGGGATCCTTTTCCTGAGCCGCCACATTTACTGCATTATAATTCGGATTTACGAAAAACCATGGCTTCTTTGAGGAAAAGCCCGCATATGCGCTGCCGTCCCACTGCACCGGCGTCCTGGCCGAATCCCTGCTGGAAATATGTATTCGCTTAAGGCGTCTTTCCAGGGTATCCTTCAAATGATATTTACGATAATTTTCTTTGGAAGAAACATCTTCATAATCATCAATGGAGCGAAGCCTGATATTGGACATGCCTATTTCCTGTCCCTGATAGATAAACGGAGTCCCCTGCAGGAAGAGGAAGCTCACTGCGAGCATGGTACCGCTCTCCCTCCTGAAACGTTCCGAACCGTATCTGCTTATGATGCGCGGATGATCATGATTCTCGATATAAAGTGCATTCCAGGCCTTTCCCTGAAGTGCGTACTGCCATTTGGACAGAGCTCTCTTGTATTTATAGAGCTTAAAAGGTCTGTGGACATATTCCGTGTAAAGGCAGTCAGCCATCATGTGGTCAAAGGAAAACATCATATCCAGTGACTTTGTAGGTCCTGTAAGATACTTCATGGCAGACCGTACTGTGGTCATGGGTCCCTCACCTACCTGAAAGCAGTCGTACTCTTCACAGACTTTTCTGAATTCAGCCATATATTCATGTATATGGGGGCCATCCTTATAATACGGCATTCCGTTGACAGCAGGTAAAAAAGGAAGGCCGTTGGGCAGTCCCTCTTTCTTGGAGATGAAATTTATCACGTCTTCCCTGAAGCCGTCCACTCCCATATCCAGCCAAAAGCGCATTATTGACTTGACCTCTTCACGGACTTTCGGATTGTCCATATTAAGATCCGGCTGCTTCTTGGCAAAGAGATGCAGATAATACTGGCCTCTCTCTTCATCATATTCCCAGGCTTTGCCCTCAAAAAGGGAATCCCAGTTATTGGGCTTGTCCCGCCAGATATAATAATCGCTGTAGGGATTATCCTTTCCCTTCCTGCTCTCTTTAAACCAGTAATGCTCATCGGAAGTGTGATTGACCACAAGATCCATGATCACCTTGAGTCCCAGAGAATGAGCCTTATCCAGGACCTTCTTAAACTGATCGAGAGTACCGTAATCCGGATGTATATCTTTATAGTCAGAGATATCATATCCGAAGTCAGCATTTGGAGACGGATAGATAGGTGAAAACCATATGCCGTCCACCCCCAGGGATCTGATATATTCCAGCTTATCCCACACTCCGTAGAGATCTCCGATACCGTCTCCGTTGCCGTCCTTAAAGGACCTTATCCAGATCTGGTAAAAGGACATTCTTTTATACCATTCGTTATCCATCTTCCCTCAGCCCTTGTTATCCTTTAATGCTTCCCTGATCTTTTCCTTTGTTTCTTTCCAGTCGCTTGCGGCCTTCTCTCCTGCCGATTCTATATTGCCCTTTGCCTGTTCGCCGATCTTCTTCACTCCGTCCGCCACGGCACGTCCCGCTTTGCCGATATCATGGAATGCCTCATAAAAGTTCTCTTCCATACCTTCGTAGAATTCTTTCCTTCTATCGAAGAACTGATTGGTATTCTCAATAAAATCATCCGCAAGTTCGAAGAAATTGTCCGACAGATGCTTGGGCTTTCTGCGGTGTTCCATGAACTTATCAAGATCCTTTTCATACTTCATATCTATGATCTCTTCATAACGGGCATGTGCATCACGGACCGCACTCTCCCATGAGATATAGATCTCATCCATTGCATGCTGCCCTGCATCATGTACGGCAGCAAGATCTCCCGCGAGCCTGCCTAAAAGAGCCGCCATTGACTCGGCATTTTCCTCTATCAGGTATCCGTTCCTTCCGTCGGTTATGCCTTCCGCCGCGCAGGAATCTTTTACCAGGACCGAAGCCAGCCCACAGGCAGCGGCTTCCCTGACTACTAATCCGTTGGTATCGTAAGTGGAGGGAAAGAGAAACAGATCAGCTCTTGTATTCCATGCTTTCAGAACATCCCTGTCGTGGATGGGGCCGATAAATAACACGCGTCCCTTCCTGTCTGCTCTTCCTTCAACAGTTTTATACGTCCTTGCAGTCTCATCGGATCCGTCTTCCGGAATATCAAGTGTGATACCGGCCTGTTTTATCTTCTCCTGTATTCCCGCAGCATCGGGGCCCTGTCCGATAAAGATCATGCGGTAATCAACTCCGGCGTCCGAGAGTTTTATCATCGCATCGGCGATCATGGGAAGGCCTTTGTAATTGTGTAATCTCCCTACAAATAAAAATACGGGGATACCTTCCGGAAGGTCGAAACCTTTCGTGATCCCAGCTACTGTATTCTCACCGATCCTGCCCTTTTCAAAGTCCACGCCGTTGGAAACAACTCTGTATTCGCCCTCATATCCCAGACTTTTCAGATTTTCACCGGCTCCCTTGCTGACAGCCCATACCTCATCACATGCGGAGATATTTCTTACTATGGCATGAATGGTCTCCTTCTTGATGAGCTCTGACTTTATCGTATTGGCAATATCCACATCAAACTTTGTATGATAGGTAAAGACTATGGGAGCATTGGTCGATTCCCTGACAAGCCTTGCCAGGACCGTTGATGCGAAGGGGCAATGTGAATGTATTATATCCGGCTCAAACTCCGTGAATTTACTGATCTTGGATAAGCAAAAAGGATTCCCCGCCCGGTATCCGTTAGCCATATTCTTAACTTTGAAACTCTGATAATCGATCACCGGATAAGGATAGTGCTTATAATCTCCGTCATGATATCTGGGTGTGCCGACTATTACTTTGGCCAACTCCTTCTCTGTCATGATATCGGCATAGTTCTTAACTACATTTGCCACTCCGTCTATGACCGGCGGAAAGGAATCATTCAAAAGACATACATTCATATGCGCCCTCCGTTCAGAAACTTTTCAGTATGAATATCTCCGTGTTTAAAGACCGGTTTATTTAAAAGCACTTATATAAAAAATGTGCAGATCACGGAAGGAGCCGTTATCTGCACACAGATGTTAACACCGGTCGGTTATAACAGATTCTTCGTGAACTCACTTAAGATAAGCGATAACCTCTACCTCACAAAGCACTCCCTTGGGAAGGTCCTTAACCGCTACACAGCTTCTTGCAGGCTTTCCTGTGAAATACTCTGCGTAAACCTCGTTAAATGTTGCAAAATCAGCGATATCGGCAAGAAAACAGGTGGTCTTTACCACATGTTCATAATCCGTATCCGCTGCCTTAAGGATGGCTCCCACATTCTCAATAGCCTGTCTTGCCTGATCTTTGATACCCTGTGCCTCAACATTTCCTGTTGCGGGATTGATGGGGATCTGGCCCGATGCATATAAAGTATCACCGGCTATGATAGCCTGTGAGTACGGTCCTATTGCTGCAGGTGCTTTGTCTGTGCTGATGACTTTCATTTTTTCCTCCGATCTGTGATCCTCAATTTTATCTGCTGATATATTAATCCCCCGCCTCACGGCTCCTATAGGGGATCATAGTCTTTATACGGGTTCGTCCTCGTCGAATTCCACCTGAACGTAGAATCCTCTCGGAGTCTCCTCAATATTCTTAACGATCCCTTCCTTCGACTTGATCCTGTCTCCCAGCTTGAAATTGGCCGACATGGCTAGAGACGGATCGATCGTATAATAAAAACTGCTGGGAAGAGTTCCTTCCGTTATGGTGACATGGTCTCCTTCTTTAAGCAGGCCCTGTCTTTCCATCTTAAAATCTATAATCCTCATTCAAACCTCAGATCTGATATATACATACTGGCTGCTCTGAGCCAAACCAATCGGTTTCCTTCTCCTCGAGGAGCATGAATCCCGCTTTATCAAGAGTTGCTCTGGCTGCGACATTGGATGATCTCGGACATGCATATATCTCATCAATGCCGAAATGGTGCTTCGCATATTCCACAGCAGCTTTCACAAGCTCAGTGCCGTATCCCTTAGACTGATATTCCTCCGCTATGGAGATATTGATCTGAATGTTGTAATCCGGTCTTCTCTTGAAAGAAAGGACTCCGATGAGGAGATTGCCTTCCTTCTTCACTACTCCGAAATAAACAGGCAGATGTTCGATCCTGTAATTGGATATGGCAAGATCGAGTCTCGATTCCGCATCCTCTTCACTGTCAAAAATGTCATTGGGAAGTTCTTTATGGCTCTCTTCCCTGGAATATTTATAAAGCAGCGGCGCATCATCCTGTTTAAATCTGCGAACCGCCAATCTGTCCGTTACGAACAGTACTATATTTTCTTTCATGATCGCCTAAAGCACCCTCCGCAAAGACCTTACAGGTCCTTTTCCCTACACTGTTATATCACATAAACGGCGCCATTTCAACAAAACCGGGATGGTCCGGAAGCTGTTGGGATCTGCCGTTATACGATCCCGTAATGAGACATCAGTTTGCAAATATCAGTCTCCTCTTCCAGATAAGAATGACCTGTATCTTCCTGGTCCTTTAACAGCCTCTGTATCAGCATCACCATGTGTTTTAACCCGCCGTTTATATCAGATGCATCCATCAGGATATCCGGTCTTTTTCCGTACAGACCCATGAAATATTCCGCTGCACCCTGCAGGTCCTTCTGTCCGAGAAGATCTCCGATCACTTTTAAAGCCTCAGCAGTCTCCTTCTTTTCTCCGATCACGGCTACGCTGCATTCCTTTACTTTAAGTCCCTTATATCTTATCCAGACCATAAGCAGCAGCTCCGATACAAAACCGTAGAGTCTTTTTTGATAATCGTTATAGCCTGTCATATCCACTCTTTTCTCCATGGAAAAAAGAATGTCGAAGAGCCACCCGCAGTAAGCATCAAATATATCCCTGCGGGCTATCATCATATTTGCAAAATATGTATGTGTACCTGAGGCGGTCTCCTCAAAGATCTCCCGATATTCGGGATAACACGAAGAAATGACTTCCCTTAAGATATTGAAATCCTTCCCCGCATGCTTTCCGCCAAAGGCTTCTTCATAGGGATAGTCAAGAACGATCTGCTTGGTCGTGATAATGTCATATCCGTCAAGGATCTGCTTTATCCGGCTCTCATTAAGCATCTTCCCATTATCATCAAGAAGGAATCGTCTGTAATGAGCAAGCCCCAGGACTTCGGAATCCGTATCATTCTTCCATGCCCAGTATAACCCCGTCAACTCGCTGTAGTACGGGTTCTTAGCAGATATATTATCGCCCTCGTTATCCTTAAGATACGCTTCCGTTCCGGACAGCGTGCACCTTTTTGCACCATTTTCCGATATGCAGTCCGCGCCACATAAAAGAGGCACATAAAGCTTATCCGGCGGTTGCAGGAAAGCCTTATGTGTCATGGTGTAGATTTTAACAGATGCTCTGTCCATATGATCTATTTTTTCCGTCCGGAGAACTTTCTGATTATTTTTCCCACCAAAGGAAATGAACATAATTCATCAAAAGTCATAATATGCAACACGGGTATCAGGAAACAGTAAACCGCCACGGCAAATATCATCGGTATTGCAAGCTGCAATATCCTGTGGGCTCCCAGATATTCCATCAAAAGAAGACATGCAAGAGCTGCCGCTCCCATAAGTGCTGCTGCCCCGGCAGGGCGAAGCACGGCATTTTTCATATCAAAGCGATAACCGTTAAGCTTTTTCAGGCTTCTGATATTTAAGATCGATGTCACCATAGGGAATGTTACATTTCCTATGATGAGAGCGATCACATCCATCTCAGTAAATATGAGCAGAGCGGAAAGCAACACTGCATGCATCAGCAGTGATATGGCCGCATGTTTGACCGGAGTCCACATGTGATCACATCCCTGCAAGACCGCTGCAGAAAGTGTGGAGAGAGTGTAAAAAACAACCGCAAGTGATCCTGTCTGCAACAGCAGTACCGCAACAGGGAGATAATCTCCCAGTGCCGGGAACAGTACCTTCATGATAGGCTCTGCAAGTACCGCAAGTCCCACTGTCGAAGGGATGGCGATCAAAAGATTGTATCTGAATACCTGACCGGTCTTCCGGAGTACTTCCGAAGTATCTTTCTTAGCGAAAGCTCCTGCTATAGTTGGTATCGCAGCGGATGCCAAAGCCGTGGCAAGGGCCGCAGGGAGATTTATCATCTGGTTGTATTGCGTATTAAAAATACCCTGCAATACCGTAGTCTCTCTTTCGGTGAATCCCTTCATCCTGACCATTATGTTTCCAAAGATAAGATCATCCAAAGTGTAGCCAAGCTGATAAACGGACTGGCTGAGGATCACGGGAAATATGGTGAGCAGCAGGGCCTTCCAGATCATCATCTCATCTTCATCGGCAGCATCAGTGCCCGAGATCTCCGCCTTTCTGGCTTTCTTCCCGAAAAGGAACATGAATACAAAAAGAATGAGCGCCGTTAAAGCACCGGCAAGAGTTCCCAAAGTTCCGCCGGCTGCGCCTCCTGCTGCCGGGGTAAAATTCTCCGGAAGATTCTCGACATGCCTTACACTTCCCACAAATCCCTCGATGGTACCGCCGGAGAGAAGCACGAAATAAGCTGCTGCCAATACGCTCACCACCGCATTTACTATCTGCTCTATAACCTGAGACAGGGCTGTGGGGACCATATTGCGGTGTCCCTGGTAATAACCTCTGCAGGTTCCCAGGATAGCTACTATAAAGGTGGTGGGAGCAAGGACTTTCAAAGGATGCTCCAGTCCCGGTTTCTGATAAAGATGAGCCAGAAATTCCGCACCGAAAAACAATACCATCCATGCGATAAATCCGGTGGTGACCGCAAATATCTGTGCTGTCCTGAATACTTTATGAGCATTCTTTGGCTTCCCCTGTGCCAGTCTTGCACTCATGAGCTTGGATATGGCTAAGGGAGCGCTGTAGGATGATAAAGTCAGTGCAATACCGTAGATACCGAAGGATACCGAATAAAGACCGTTTCCTTCGTTACCCATTATATTGGCCATCGGTATCCTGTAGAGGAATCCGATCATTTTTGAAATAAGTCCCGCGAAAGCAAGGATGGAACCCTGCACCGCAAGAGATCTTTTAAGCTTTGGTGACATATCTTTAAAACATAAAAGGGAATCCGGACGGTTCCGGATCCCCTATCCTCTTTTCTAAAATCAGATTACCACAAGGTTCAGGCAGTATGATCAGCCGAGCGCTTTGCGTTTATATTCCTCGCACTCTTCAGGTGTACCGATCCCACGATACCTTTCAAGTTCCTGCAAAAGACTTACCAGGAAGTCTATATCGCTCTGACGCATTACCTGATTTGCCGAAGAAAAAGTATTATCATCTCCGTAAGAAAGGGTATCCATCAGATTTTTTATGGCATCTGTGTTATTTTCTCTTTCCATAACTGCTCCCCTTTGATTTGTCTTGGTAGAAACGGATCATCCAACCCGTTTGTTAATTTTAACATATGAAACGTGGATTTGTCTATTATCCCTTCATCCCCTGGATGTCACGCTTAAGCTTTACTTCGATATTCCGGAATTCCATGGCGCTCTTTTGCATATCTTTCATATTGCGCTCTTCTTCCTCTTTTTCCTTTGCGGCGTTGCTTTCCACTTCTTCCGGTGCCTGTGCTTTCTCCACCAGCACCATTACTCCGTCGTCATCGATCCTCATTATCCCGTCGGAAACGAACACACGTCTCATCGAATCTTCGGGATCGTCCTTTAATCTGTATTTCATAAGACCCGATTTAATGGCTACCACGGCATGCTCGTGCCCCGCAAGGACTCCGTATTCACCGTCGTAAGCCGGCACTGCGACGAAGCCTGCTTCTTCATCCGCCACAACCGAATCCGCCGTATAGATTTTCAGATCAAAGTATTTCATATCAAAGTGTCTCTGCCTTCTTTACAGCATCTTCAATGGTACCGACATTATAGAATGCAGCCTCCGGAAGATCATCATGCTTTCCGGACAGGATCTCTTTAAATCCGCGGACTGTATCTTCCCTGCGTACATATACTCCCGCCATACCCGTGAATTTCTCGGCAACAAACATTGGCTGAGCAAGGAATCTTATCATCTTACGGGCTCTGGATACGATCTTCTTATCCTCATCGGACAGCTCATCCATTCCGAGGATCGCAATGATATCCTGGAGCTCGTTATACTTCTGCAGATATCTCTGTACCTCTCTGGCGGTCTCGTAATGCTCTTTTCCGACTATATCCGCTTCAAGGATACGCGATGTGGATTCAAGAGGATCCACGGCAGGATAGATACCCTGCTCGGCGATCTTTCTGGAAAGGACCGTAGTCGCATCGAGATGTGAAAACGTTGTTGCAGGTGCAGGATCTGTAAGGTCATCGGCAGGTACGTATACAGCCTGAACGGACGTTACGGAGCCGTTTGCCGTTGATGCTATCCTTTCCTGAAGCGTTCCCATCTCCTGCGCAAGAGTCGGCTGGTATCCCACCGCAGAAGGCATACGTCCCAGCAAGGTGGACACTTCGGAACCGGCCTGCACAAATCTGAATATGTTATCAATGAATAAGAGCACATCCCTGTTTTGAACATCACGGAAGTATTCTGCCATTGTAAGTCCCGTAAGAGCGACTCGCATACGTACTCCCGGTGACTCGTTCATCTGACCGAAGACCATGGCTGTCTTATCTATGGTCCCGCTTTCCTTCATCTCATTCCAGAGATCGTTTCCTTCTCTGGAACGCTCTCCTACTCCCGTAAATATGGAATATCCTCCGTGTTCCATGGCAACGTTATGGATAAGCTCCTGAATAAGTACCGTCTTACCTACACCCGCGCCTCCGAAGAGACCTATCTTACCGCCCTTTGCATAGGGCTCGAGCAGGTCGATGACTTTTATGCCCGTTTCCAGGATATCAACAGCAACGTTCTGATCCTTGAAATCGGGGGCCTTGCGGTGAATGCACCAGCGCTCGGAATCCTCGGGTATCCCGGCGCCTCCGTCAATGGGCTTTCCGAGAACGTTGAACATTCGTCCTATGGTCGCATCACCTACGGGAACACTGATACCGTTTCCTGTGGCAGTCACCTCCATCCCCCTGGCCAATCCTTCCGACTGGGACAGGATTATGCATCGGACGATATTATCCTCAAGCAAGGCAGATGCTTCCATCACACGTGTACCGTCTTCGGTTTCCACGGTAAGCGCTTCCCTGAGCCTTGGCATCTCTCCTTTTTTGAACTGCACATCAACCACAGGACCTGATACCTGTATTATCTTTCCCTTATGAAGTTCTTTCATTTCACCGCCCTTTTCTTTTTCTTCTTTCTCTTCTGGGCACGGGCACCGGCTGCAACCTCGGTTATCTCCTGCGTTATCGCACCCTGTCGTATACGGTTAAATTCAATTTTCAATTCAGCCAAAAGAGCTTCGGCATTATCATTAGCCGCACTCATGGCAGTCATCCTGGCATTCTGTTCCGCACAAAAACTGTCCACCAGCGCACCATAGATATTGCCCGCAACATATTGCGGCATAAATCCGTCAAGAACCGCAACAGGCGACGGATCGAATGCATAATTCCTGTCCATCCCCCACTTTTCTCTCGGAAGGAATTCCTCCCGTTCGAAGGGTAAGAGTTTATTCTCTGTCACCGCACAGGCCAGCTCACTCTGGACATCATTGTAGAGCATATATATATCATCTATACGTCCACCCAGATAATCCTCCATAAGCCTTGATGATATCTGCACCGCCCACCTGTAGGAAGGTGTCTGGGATATGGAATGGATCTCACATTCTATGGGTATCCTGTGATTCTTAAAATATCTGATGCCGACTTCACCCACCACATAGAGCTTTATATTGCCGTATTTTTCCCTTGCCGCCTCAGCCGCACGGATCACGTTAAGATTATATGCACCGGCAAGTCCCTTATCTGCAGTGATAACGAGATATGCGCGATTCTCTGTCTCACGATGCCCCGACAAAGGAACGAAAAATCTCGAATCGAAGGAAGGCGAATTCTCGAAGATTCTTTTGATCTCCGTTCTCTGAGCTTCAAAAAAAGGCTTTGTCCGATCAAATGCTTCTTTAGCCTTTCGCATTTTTGCAGATGAGATGAGATACATCGCACTGGTTATCTTCTGCGTACTCTTAACGCCCGATATTCTGTTTCTGATCTCATTTAGATTCGGCATGGATATTATTTTTTATTCTTATAGTCTTCAAGAAAGCTCTTTGCTTCCTCTATGATCGCTTCCTTGTCCTCGGGTTCCATGATACCGGTCTCATCAATACGGTCACACAGTTCACTCATCTGCTCATTAAAATGAGCTATGAGCGCATCTCTGAAAGGCAATACTTCCGATACTTCCAGTTCCTCCATGACGCGTGCTATGGCAGATACCAGAATGATCACCTGCTCATGGAGCGCAAGAGGATGCCCCTGCTGCTGGACCAGCAATTTCATGAGTCCCTGACCGTAATGAAGCTGCTTCTTGGTAGTCTCATCCAGATCGCTTGAAAACTGTGTAAACACTTCCATCTCACGATACTGTGCAAGATCGAGTCTGAGACTCCCTACAGCCTTCTTCATGGCCTTGGTCTGCGCAGCGCCGCCGACACGGGATACCGAAAGGCCGACATTAACTGCCGGGCGCTGTCCCGCAAAGAACAGATCGCTTTCAAGGAAGATCTGTCCGTCGGTTATGGAAATGATATTGGTCGGGATATATGCTGACACATCTCCCGCCTGAGTCTCCACAATGGGAAGAGCCGTCATACTTCCTCCGCCCATGGCATCGGAGAGTCTTGCGGATCTCTCAAGGAGTCTCGAATGGAGATAGAATACGTCACCCGGATATGCTTCTCGTCCCGGAGATCTCTCAAGCAAAAGAGAGAGTGCTCGGTAAGCTATGGCATGTTTGGACAGATCATCATAAATGATGAGAACGTCCTTGCCTTTATTCATAAAGAATTCTCCCAGTGAAGCGCCTGCATACGGAGCAATATACTGAACCGGTGCAGTCTCCGACGCTGACGCCGATACGACTATGGTGTAGTCCATGGCGCCTTTTTTTCTCAGATTCTCAACCAGATGTGCAACGCTTGATAACTTCTGCCCTATAGCTACATAGATACAGATAACACCGTTCCCCTTCTGATTGAGGATGGTATCCATGGCTATGGTCGTCTTACCGGTCTGTCTGTCACCTATGATAAGTTCTCTCTGTCCTCTTCCGATAGGGAACATGGAATCAATGGTGATAAGTCCGGTATTCATGGGTGTATCAACAGGCTGTCTTGACACGATATCCGGAGCCGGTGACTCTATGGCGCGAAACTCTTCCGCTTTGATACGTCCCATTGCATCTATAGGTTCTCCCAGAGCATTTACCACTCTTCCGAGATATCCGCTTCCCACAGGGATACCTGCAGTCTTTTTTGTTCTCCTGATACGGCATCCTTCGGTAACATCCGTATCATCACCGAACAGGATGATACCTACGCTGTCAGGTCTGAGATCCTGGATCATTCCCTTAACGCCGGATTCAAATATGACTATCTCTCCGTAAACCGCACCATCCAGACCTTCAGCAACAACTATACCGTCGCCTACGGTAAGAACAGTTCCTTCTTCCTCCGGAACAACGTGCGCCTGCCATTCATTGATGGATGTTCTGAAAAGAGAGATCACATCTCCCTTGCCACCGAAATCCTTGCCATCAAGAGCATCAAGCATATCGGCCAGCTGTCTGAACCTTCCCTCTTCGGTCCAGTCGTAGACATCACCGCCGGCTTTTAATCTGAATCCCGTTCCGACGCTTTCATCCAATTCCCAGACAAGCTCGTAAGGAACCTTGTATTTATCCGTAAGAAAAGCCTCAAAGCGCGCCTTCTGCCTCTCATCAGGCTCTGTCGCGCTGAAAATTAAAGCCTTTTTACTTTCTTCCATCGGAATTTCCCCCGTTAGCCTTCTCCGCTTCAGCTAAAAACGAATCAAAAGAAGATCCGCTCTTTCTGTCTAAAAGTATCTTGCCGGTAGCCTCTTCGATCATTCTGGCTATGTCTTCCCTTGCATCATCGACTATGTTGGCTTTTCTTCTCTCGCCTTCGGCCTTAGCCTCGTCTATTATGCGCTCCGCATCTTTTCTTGCCTTCTCTTCCTGAGACTGCTTCATCCTTGCTATCTCTTCGGATGCGGCTTTCTTCCTGTCAGCGATCTCATCGCCAACCTGCTCAAGGGCTTTCTCATATTTTTCTTTGGCCTCATTTGCCGCCTTTATTTTCTCGGCAGCATCCTCATCCATTTTCCTGTAATGAGCTTCCCTCTTCTCCATGAAGTCTTTTACGGGCTTGTAGAGAATGATATAAAGACCTCCGAACAGAAGTATTATGTTGAAAAGATGCAGAAATATCTGCAAGAAATCAATTCCCAATACCATTGCGTTTACACTCTCCTATCTTAAAGAACGAATATCGTAAGGATACCTATGATCAGCGCGTAGATTACAACTGTCTCTATGAACACGAGACCGAGCATCATGATGGTCTGGATCTTGCCGGCAGCTTCAGGCTGTCTTGCAATACCTTCTCCGCAGCGCGCAACCGCCATACCCATTCCCAGTGCACCACCCATGGCTGCGATACCGACACCGATACCTGCGCCTATGGCTTTTCCCAGTATGTCATTTGCGCCGGTTGCAGCAGTCTCTGCTTCTGCAGCTGCGGGAGCTTCCGCGCCCTCTCTGACCACCGTCTTTGCAGTTCCATCGGAAGCCTGCGCCGTGATCACGCCGCCAACGCCTACTCCGACCATTACAAAGATGACCGCCGCAAGCACTACTGCCATTGTCTTCAGTACTCTTAATTTCATTTTGGTTCCTCCGTATTCTTTTTCTTTATGCCGCTTCGGGCTTTCTGATCATTTTCTTTGCCTTCTTCTCTTTCGGATGCGCCGGCTCCGTTACCTCACCGTAATAAAAACTCGTGAGCATCGTAAGAACGTATGCCTGTATGAGCGCATGTAAAACAGTAAAGAGAACTCCCACAACAACAGGGAGAACAAAGCTCAGTGTGAGATAATAATATACAAGCTCGGTGGTGAGCATTCCCGATAACAGCGCTCCGAAGAGTCGGAAAGTCATTGATAAGGGGAGCGAAAATTCTTTTAATGTCCTGCCGACGCCCGCCGCCTTGTTGGCCGTAAGTCCGCCGAACATAATGAACAGATATGAGAAACATCCTGCCGCTATAGCACCGTTTATATTTGCAAGAGGTGCGGGAAGGGAAACCGAATGACCGCCTGTGGTAATCGCCTGAGCTCCTAAAAGCTCAAACATCGTACCCGTAAATATATATGAACCCACGGCAAAAAGATATGCTCCCAAAGCTCCGTTCTTATGGGGACTGTTGGTCTTTGCAAGATTATCAAAAGTTCCAACCCACAGCTCTATGAGCATCTGAAATCTGCCCGGAATATATTTAAATCTGGGTATCGCGAATATACGGATCAGTAACGCGATGATCAAAAGACCTGCGGTTACGATGAATCCCGAAAGAAGTGAAGGATCGACCTGAATGATCCCAAAGATATCTATCTTATTGATGTTGTGAAGCACTGCATCACGCATTGCCGCTTTAACTGATTCATGCTTATCAGTGTGCATTGTAAGGATTATTCCCGCGACAGATGCGGCAAGAAGAACCGCAAGCAGGATGATGACCGACCGTTTCTTTTTCTTGTCCAAAACCGCTCCTCTCATATATGAAAAACAAAGGG
Organism: Lachnospiraceae bacterium; assembly: GCA_024697065.1. Taxonomy (GTDB): domain Bacteria; phylum Bacillota; class Clostridia; order Lachnospirales; family Lachnospiraceae; genus NK4A136. The sequence continues at coordinate 58,254 of JAILGE010000016.1, read as the reverse complement.
ATTTGTATAAAAGACCACGCTTTAGATTATAGTCGTTTGGACCTTTTTAGGCAAGTCTGTAAACGGTCTTGACCGACATCAAAATTGTGGTTATGATACTCAACATGTCTGAAATAAATCCAAAAAAAAGAGCCTTCATATCGGGAATGCGTGACGGCCTGCCCATAGCTCTGGGATATTTTGCAGTATCCTTTTCCCTCGGTATCCAGGCCAAGGACGCGGGAATGAGCGTTTTACAGGCTGCGGTAATGTCTCTTACAAGCCTTACCAGCGCCGGCGAATTCGCGGCACTCTCCATCATCGCCACCGGCGGTTCCTACATATCAATGGCTCTTTCACAGCTTATAATCAATCTCAGATATATACTTATGAGTTTTGCTCTTTCCCAAAGGATCGCGCCTGAGACCTCGTCCCTCCACAGGACATGCATGTCATACGGTGTTACCGATGAGATCTTTGGCATATCGGTAAAACAGCCGAAGCCTTTATCGCCTTTTTATACCTATGGGGCGCTTCTTTTGGCAGTCCCCGGCTGGGTTGCCGGCACAGCCCTCGGAGTCGCCGCAGGCAACATTCTTCCGGATAATATCGTGAGCGCACTAAACCTTGCCTTATACGGTATGTTCATTGCAGTGTTCATCCCCCAGTCAAGAGAAGATAAGCATGTTGCTTTTGCGGTCCTTGCATCAATGATCATCAGTACAGCCTGTGCATTCATACCGTTTATCAAAGATATCAGAAAAGCTTCTCCGGGAACCATGATAATCATCCTGACTGTGCTGATATCTCTTGTATTCGCCATTTTATTTCCCATTAAAGAAAACGATGACGTTTCACAGGACAGCGCAGAGAAGTAAAGATTGGAGATGTTGTTTATATGAGCAATAACATATGGATATATATCACAGTCATGGCCGTCGTCACTTATCTGGTGCGTATGCTTCCCATGACATTGATCCGTAAGGAGATTAAGAATAAGCTGCTCCGCTCCTTCCTCTACTATGTTCCTTACGTAACGCTGACTGTTATGACAGTACCTGCGATCTTCTCAGCAACAAGATCCACAGCTTCCGCCATCGCAGGATTTATCACGGCACTTATATTATCCTTCTTTAAAAAGAGCATGATATTGGTCGCTACCGTATCCTGCGCAGTGGTATTTATCACCGAGCTGTTTATTCATTAATGGCGGATAGCGCTATGCCCGCCTGCGGTGTGAAATTACAGTGAAATGTTCGCCTGCAGTTCTTTTCGGAAATGCGGGCGAGATACACTGTGTACGAAACCGCTCACACGCTCCTTCCATGGAGCGTTGTTCGCTCGTCCTGCCGTCCATGGCAGGACGTTTCTGTATAGCAAGCATTTCCTTGAACTGCGACGGCTCACTATACACTGTAATTTCACACCGCAGGCGGGCATTGCGCACGGCAAATGAAATACATAAAGCGGAGAACGACCGCTCACTAAAAAACCGGACTGCATGCAGCCCGGTTTTAAATTGCATTATTTAAATGATCATCAGAACATCGTAGGTCTTGTAAGTCTTGTGATATCTGTGTGGAAACGATCATTAACGAATGTAACTGACATTTCCATCTTGGAGAGTGATGTGATCCTGATCTCTCTTGAAACCATCTCGGATCTCTTAACACCCGAAGTTGTTACAACGATATGTGTACGTACCGTATCTGCGGAATCCGTATACTCTTCGATAACATATGTATACTCAACAACATTGCTGCGCTCACCGGTCTTCTTGTTCTTAGTAAAGCTGATGGCAACACCGGTATTTCCTTCTGCCTTTCCGTCAGTCGTGAACTGCCAGCATTCACAGGTATCTTCACCTAACTGTGCGGGGATATCCCATTCTCCCTGGATATTATCGTTTACTTTATCGATCTGGCGGAACATATCAAACATAAAATAGCCGCCCGCAATAAGCATCAGAAGGAACAGAAATCCTATGATCCTTCCTGCTACATCCTTAGGCTCTCTTTCAACCTTGGGTTTAACTTTGATAGTTGCCATATCGTTCCTCCCTTTTTATAGTGCATTTGCTCTGCACTTTAGTATTAAGATTATAGCGCATTTAAAATACTATTGCACGTCTATTCATTGATCTCATTGAGATGCTTTTTAGCCTTCTCGGCCTCTGCGCTGTCAGGGAAAGTATCCAACAGCAGATTGAACTTGGCCGCAGCATTGGTGACATCACCACTGTCGAGATAAGCAAGCCCCAGATAATAGAGAGCATCATCATTTTCCGGATCATACTGAAAAGCTTTGCCAAGCTTGTCTATGGCCGTATCGTAATCCATGGTATTGTAGGCCTCGATACCGTCATCATAGAAACTTTCCGATGCTGATGTACCTATACCGTTTTTCAGATAATTATACAGATTCAGGAACTCGGGTGAAGCACTGTTGTCGATATAATCCTGGGATATCATTCCGAGGTAGCTGTCCACATTCAAACTGTCCTGACTCTCATCAAGATAAGCATATGCAGCGGCGATCAGGTTATTGTTGACCTCAATGGAACCGTTAGCGCCCGAGTAACTGTTGATGGTCTCTTTCTGTGTCTGTATATCGCCTTCCAGCTCGCTGATGCGTGAGTTGAGAGCTGTGATATCAGCATTTTTCTCATCTATCTGAGTCGCATAATCCTGAGCTTTACCGTTAAGCTCTTCCCTTACTTCCGATATCCTTGCGGGAAGTATCATGAAATATGCAACGCATACACCGATAAGTATACCTATACCGATCTGAATAAACACTCCGACTCCCGGCATCTCCGGTCCGCGAACGGGCTGGATGATGGTCTCATTACCGTCAGTACGGTAAATGGCAGTCTTGGTCTCCTTCTTCTTCTGGTTCTTTTTCTTATCGGCACTCTCACCGAGAGCATCTTCCGCTGCCTTTAAATATCTCAGTGTTGTGAGATTTCCCTTATCGGTCTTAAGAGCATGTTCAAGCTCTTTTCTCGCCCATTCCCACTCTTCCTTCTGGATATACAAAAGAGCAAGAAGCTGTCTGGCCTGAACATAATTGGGATTAAGCCTGATAACCTTCTTAAGCTGTATGACAGCAAGATCCGGACTGTCCTGTTTGCACAGATCCAGAGCCTTATTATACTTCCTAATGGATGTCTTAATGGTATCGAGACGCCCCTGATTGGACTGGACGATACCGATATATTCCTTGGCTATATTCTTATCGGCCTTAATATTTGCGCTTACAACCCACTCGGATAAAGCTTCCACCGCTTCACCGGTCTCATAGTAAATAAGACCCAGCAGGTTTCTGGCATCAACATGATTTTTATTGAAGCGCAGGCAGTCGCGAAGAACACGGACAGCTCCGGAAAGATCCCGGACTTCCGCCCTCTCAAGTCCCTCATTGTAGAGCCGGTTGGAGGTATATATGATTTTCTTGTACTGTCTTACATCCGTCCCGCAGTTTGTACAATAGTCAAGTTCGGTAAGAACGCAGCCGCAATTAAAACACTCCACGTTTCGTTCTCCTACTCAACTATACCTTCGTCATTCTTTGCGACATCAAGAAGGACTTCCACAACATCCTTCTCGTCATTTTTCTCATATATATCTTTCTCAGCGTCGTCGATCTCGAGACTTTTATGAAATTTCTTAAGTTCTTCTTCAAATACTATCATTACGATCTCCGCAGACTTAACAGGTCAATGAAAAAATGTATGTATTTTTGCACACGCATTTACATAATAATTTATCGTTACCCAAAAATCAACCGATAATTATTCTTTGGACAGACCTGCTATCTGGTTCTTAACCTGCTCCATCATCTTCTCGTACTTGGCAAGCTTCTCTTTTTCTTCAGCGATCTTCTCTTCCGGAGCCTTGGATAAGAACTTTTCGTTATTGAGCATCGCATTTGATCTCTTAAGTTCTCCCTCGAGACGCTTCTCTTCTTTCTTCAGTCTCTCAAGCTCCTTCTCGATATCAACCAGATCGGAGAAAGGCATATAAATGGCTGCATGAGCAAGCATTACCGCTACCGCATCTTCTGCGATGCCTGTTCTGTCTGCCTGTATCTTTACCTCTGAAGCATAAGCAAGGTTCTTGAGGAAATATCCGTTCTCTGCAAAGCTCTCTGCGGCATCCTTATCTGCAGTCACCACAAAGATCTGTGCCTTTCTTGAAGGCGGAACATTCATCTCCGTACGCACATTTCTGATGCCTCTTACCGCCTCTTTGATGGTCTCTATCTCAGACTCTTCCTTGACAAAATCGAATTCCGAAGAATAAACGGGCCATTCCGAAACCATTATGGACTCTTCCTCATCCTGAATATTACAGAAGATCTCTTCTGTAATGAAAGGCATATAAGGATGAAGCAGCTTCATGGCCGTGATAAGAACGGTCTTTAAGGTGTAGAGTGCTGCATTTCTTGAGATCCGGTCATTCTCATCTTCGCTGTCCTTGGCATAGAGACGGGGCTTTACCATCTCGATATACCAGTCGCAGTATTCATCCCAGATGAAGTCATAAACCTTCTGAACCGCAACACCGAGCTCGTATTTCTCCATATTGTCGGTCACATCTTTAACGAGAGTATTGACTTTGGATAAGATCCATCTGTCGGCAGGAAGAAGATCCTTTTCTTCAGGCTTGTAAAGAGCCTTGTCTCCCGCAGCTTCATCCGGCATGTTCATAAGGACAAATCTTGATGCATTCCAGATCTTATTGGCAAAATTACGGTTAGCCTCAACCTTCTCACGATAGAAACGCATATCATTTCCGGGTGCATTTCCCGTGATAAGTGTAAGTCTTAATGCGTCGGCACCGTACTGGTCGATGATCTCGAGAGGATCGATACCGTTTCCGAGAGACTTACTCATCTTTCTGCCCTTATCATCACGAACAAGTCCGTGGAACAATACTGTCTTGAAAGGTCTCTCTCCCATCTGCTCATATGCGGAAAATACCATACGGATAACCCAGAAGAATATGATGTCATATCCTGTTACAAGTACATCCGTAGGATAGAAGTACTTAAGTTCGGGAGTCTCATCGGGCCATCCCAAAGTAGAAAAAGGCCAGAGTGCTGATGAGAACCATGTATCAAGAGTATCGGGATCCTGAGTCAGATGTGTGCTTCCACATTTCGGACACTTATCGGGAGTCTCACGGGATACGATCATCTCACCGCATTCATCGCAATAGTAAGCAGGTATCCTGTGTCCCCACCAGAGCTGTCTGGAGATACACCAGTCACGGATATTGTCTACCCAGTTGTTGTATGTCTTGGCAAGACTTGCAGGTACAAGCTTGATCTCGCCGGTCTCAACAGCCTTCTTTGCAGGCTTGATAAGTTCGTCCATCTTGACGAACCACTGCTGCTTTACAAGAGGCTCAACTGTAGTATGACATCTGTCATGTGTTCCTACGTTGTGTGAATAATCCTCGATCCTTACAAGAAGTCCGAGAGCATCCAGATCCTTAACGATGGCTTCACGGGCAGCATAACGATCCATACCGGCATACTTACCACCATTCTCGTTGATGGTGGCATCATCGTTCATGATATTGATGACAGGAAGATCATGACGCTTTCCTACCTCAAAGTCGTTAGGGTCGTGAGCGGGAGTGATCTTAACCACGCCGGTACCGAATTCCATATCAACATACTCATCCGCTACAACCGGGATAGGTCTGTTAACAAGAGGGAGCATGAGCTTTTTGCCTACAAGTCCCGTATATCTCTCATCCTTGGGATTAACCGCAACAGCAGTATCTCCAAGCATTGTCTCGGGTCTTGTGGTCGCAAATTCTATATATTCTCCGCTCTCGGATCCGTCATCGTTGAGCACCGGATATTTGATATGCCAGAAATGTCCGTTCTGCTCTTCATATTCAACTTCCGCATCGGAAAGTGATGTGTTACATACAGGACACCAGTTGATGATACGGGATCCCTTATAAATATATCCCTTCTCATACATCTTAACGAAGACTTCCTTAACAGCCTTGTTGCAGCCTTCGTCCATTGTAAAACGCTCTCTGTCCCAGTCGCAGGATGAGCCTAATTTCTTAAGCTGTTCGATGATCCTGCCGCCATATTCCTTCTTCCATTCCCATGCACGCTCAAGGAACTTCTCTCTGCCCAGTTCGTGCTTGTCGATGCCTTCAGACTTAAGCGTATTTGTGATCCTTACTTCCGTAGCGATGGAAGCATGGTCTGTTCCGGGCTGCCAGAGTGTGCTGTAGCCCTGCATTCTCTTGAAACGGATAAGGATATCCTGCATGGTCTCGTCAAGCGCATGTCCCATGTGAAGCTGTCCCGTGATATTGGGGGGCGGGATCACGATGGTGAAGGGTTTCTTTTTGGAATCCACTTCAGCATGGAAATATTTTTTATCAAGCCATTTCTTGTAAAGTCTGTCCTCAAGTCCGTTGGGGTCATAAGTTTTAGCTAGTTCCTTAGCCATATCAGGCAATCTCCTTATCTGTCTTTATTTCTAAATTATTATCTTTCCATCTTCCAGAAGGCAACGCTGTAAGGCGGAAGTTCGCTTCCTCCACCGAAGTCATGAAGCTTACCGCTTATAAGCTCCTGCGCCTGTCCGCAGCCCGCATCAAAATGTGCCATATAAGGCGAACTGTCCATATTGATCGCTACGAGAACTCTCTCATCGTCGCATCTTCTTTCAAATATGCACTGCTTATTATTCAGCAGTACGCTCCTGAAGCCTCCGTATTGGAGTGCTTTTGAATTCTTTTTGGCTTCCGCCATCTTTGAAATGATCTCTGTAAGTTCATTCCACTCAGGCTTTTCAAAGGAAGGACGTAATGCAGGATCGCCCTCGCTCTTATCTGCCTTAGTCCCCCACTCGCTTCCGTAATATATACAGGGGATACCCGGCATTCCGAACACCAGCCCGTAAGCAAGCGGCAAGCATCCCGAATCCTGAATAAGAGTCGCGATACGTGATACATCATGATTATCCGCAAAAGATAACAGATGAGCGCCTCTTGCCACACACCAGTCTTCAGGCCCAAAGAGCCGCATAAGACCATGTATTATCTCAAACAGGTTCGATGAATTAAGCGCGGAATGGATACCCTTGTAACACTGGTAATTGGTAAGAGAGTGCAGATGCATCTCACCAAGCATCCTTCCGTATTCTCCGTGCAGTACCTCTCCAAGCAGGAAGAAATCCTGTTTCTTTGAATCTGTAAATTCCCTGAGTCTTCTCAGAAAGTCTCTGTCAAGACAGTATGCCACATCAAGCCTGATACCGTCTATATCAAATTCTCTTATCCATCCGTCAATGGCATTGAAGATATGCGCTATCACATCTTCATTCCTGAGATTGAGCTTTACGAGGTCGTAATTGCCTTCCCAGCCTTCGTACCAGAGACCGTCATTATAATTTGAATTCCCGTCAAAAGCAATGCGTGAAAACCAATTCACATAAGGAGAATTCTCTCTGTTCTTCAACACATCCCGGAAAGCAAAAAAGCCTCTTCCCACATGATTGAATACACCGTCTAGAACAACCTTTATCCCTTCCTTATGAAGGGCATCACATACCTGCTTAAAATCATTATTGGTCCCCAGACGAACATCGATCTTTGTATAATCCCTCGTATTATAACCGTGTGTGTCCGATTCGAAAACCGGTGAGAAGTAGATCGCATTGCATCCGAGCTTTTTGATATGAGGGATCCAGTCTATTACTTTAAGTATCCTTGATACCTGATTTCCGTCATTTTCAAACGGAGCTCCGCAAAAACCCAACGGATAAATCTGATAAAAAACACTTTCATCAGCCCACATTTCTATTCCCTCCCAATGATCAGTAAATGATTTTACCACACGAAGCGGCGGCTTGCACCGTTCAATTCAGAGGTTATCTTCGTTCTTTATCTTCCAGATATCACGGTTGTATTCCGAGATAGTCCTGTCTGATGAGAAGAATCCCGCCTTAGCGATATTGACCAGGCTCATCTGCTGCCACTTTTTCCTGTCTTCGTAGTCATTAAAGATCCTGTCCTTGGTCTCGATATAATCCTCAAGATCCAATAATGTCATGAACCAGTCTTTGCCAAGGATCTCATTGTACAGTCTCTCAAGATTTTCTTTGTGACCGACAGCCATAGCCTGTTTGCCTACTATGAAATCAAGCGCTTCTTTTATCACAGGGCTCTTTTCGTAATAATCCTTTGCCACATAATCGGATTTTCTGTAATGATCTATGACTGTATCCGAGTCTGCGCCGAATACGTAGATATTATCATCGCCAACCAGCTCTCTGATCTCAACGTTTGCTCCGTCTGCCGTTCCCAACGTCACAGCACCGTTTAACATGAATTTCATATTGCCGGTTCCGGATGCTTCTTTGCTGGCAAGTGATATCTGTTCGGAGATGTCGCACGCAGGTATCAGCTTTTCCGCATAACTCACATTATAATTTTCGACCATAACGACCCTGATATATTCATTGACTTCCGGATCGTTATTGATGATCTGCTGAAGCACAAGAATGAGATGGATCACATCCTGAGCCGTGATATAAGCAGGCGCGGCCTTTCCTCCGAAAATAAAACTTATGGGGCGGACAGGCTTCTTACCCGCTTTGATCTCCAGATACTTATGTATGATATAGAGCACGTTCATCTGCTGTCTCTTGTATTCATGCATACGCTTTATCTGGATATCGAAGATGGAATCCGGATCAAGCGTTATCCCTTCCTTTTCCTTCAGGAAAGATACAAGCTCAAGCTTTTTTGATCGTTTGATCTCACCGAGCTTTGCAAGAACATTTTCATCATCCCTGTATTCCAGGAGTTTTTTCAGCTCATCGGCATCCCTCTTGAACTCTTCACCGATAAGTCCGGTGATCATATCCGTAAGGGGCTTATTGCATGATAAGAGCCATCTTCTGAAAGTTATACCGTTAGTCTTATTATTGAACTTCTCCGGATAGATCTTATAAAAATGATTGAGTTCGGTATTCTTTAATATATCCGTATGTATAGCCGCAACACCGTTAACACTGAATCCGTAATGTATATCTATATGTGCCATGTGAACGATATCATCCTTGTCGATTATGGCAGTGGCGGGATCAGGATATTTTTCCTTTGCGAATCTGTCCAGCTCTTTTATGACGGGCACAAGCTGCGGCACAACTTTCTCGAGGTATTCGAGAGGCCATGTTTCAAGAGCTTCGGAAAGGATCGTATGATTTGTATAAGCACATGTCTTCGATACAACATTGATCGCCTCTTCCATGGCAAAGGCCTTGTCATTAACAAGGATACGTATGAGTTCCGGTATTATCATGGTGGGATGCGTATCATTGATCTGGATCACTGCATGTTCATACATCCTTCGCAGATCGTAATCATGCTCCTTCATATCCAGAAGTATCAGCTGAGCCGCATTGCTCACCATAAAATACTGCTGATATATACGGAGCAGATTGCCTTCCTTATCCGAATCATCGGGATAAAGGAATAACGTAAGATTCTTATCTACCGCTGTCTTATCAAAATCGATACCGTCTTTTACCATGGACTCATCAACGGATTCGATATCAAAAAGATGAAGCTTGTTGATGCCGTTATCATATCCTATGATATCCATGTCATACAGTCTGGAGATCACTTCCCGGTCTCCGAACTTTACTTTGAATCTGATATCCGTTTTATTGAGCCATGAATGCTTCTCTATCCAGGGATTGATCTCTGCCTTTTGAAGATTGTCCTCAAACACCTGCTTAAAAAGACCGAAATGATAACAAAGACCTATGCCGTCTCCCGGCAGTCCGAGGGTTGCTATGGAATCAAGGAAGCATGAAGCAAGACGTCCCAGTCCTCCGTTTCCAAGGGATGGCTCGGGCTCGGTTTCTTCTATCCTTGCAAGATCCTTTCCCTGTTCCTTAAGGATCTCTGAGACTCTGTCATATATGCCGAGATTGATCAGATTATTTGAAAGAAGTTTTCCGATAAGGAACTCTGCCGAGATGTAATATAACTTCTTTTCTCCGACAATGGCATCGCTTGTCTCCATGAGCATCTTTGTCATCTGAAGGAGACAGTTGTAGCATTCGGTATCAGTGCAGTCTTTGAACTTCTTAGAAAAGTATTTTGCAGCAAGATCATCCAGCTGTATGCCTATCCTGCTTTCCAGGACCTGTCTTGCCATATTAGGTAAATTATGCATTCTAAAACCTCACCCCTTATATGCCTTTCAGTGAACTCCGTACTCGGGAGTCACAAGTTCGTAATCCATTACTATGTTCCTGCCTGTCCCGCCTTTTATAAGACGCATGGCCTCTCGTACAGCTTCCGCCGATATGCCCGCAAAATCCTGTCTTACCGAATTGATGGATTCCTCAGCATATTCCAGAAGCCCTATGCCATCGAAACCGCAAATGGGTACTTTCTTTCCAAGCTTTCTTAAAGCAAACATCGCTCCCACTGCCATCAGATCGGATGCACACGCGATCATGTCCGCATCCTTTCCTTCTTCAAGCACGATATCTCTGGCTTTCTCTTCACTGAAATCCGCATATCTTACAGCCAGTTCCATTCCGTGACTGTCCGCAAATCTCGTGATCCCTTCTATTCTTCCGCCGGTAACATATCCGTCTTTCTTTCCCGCTATATACAATAACTTCTTGCCCTTTACCTGAGGATATGTTTTTTCGGCAACATCAAACTGTGCCTTTGCCTGATCTATCCAGACTGAAGAAATATTTCTTTCAACGATGGGCGTATCCACAAGAACTGTTTTGAACTGCTCCTGTCTGATAAGCTCCCACATCACTTCGTCGTTACGATTGATGCCATAAATGATAAGCGCGCCTATCCTCTGAGACTCAAAATCTCTGATGATATCTTCGCACTTCATATCTTCAAACATTGAGAAGAAAAATGTTCTGATCTCGAGGCTTTTTCTCTTTGCCTCTGCAAGAGCTCCCGACAGATATTTCATATCTATCTCATCAATGGAGCTTGAATGCTGCGATGAATTGACTAACATCGCTATACGTGTACTGGACTTTGACGAAAGTGCCGCCGCTATGGCATTGGGAACGTAATGCAATTCATCTATTGCCAAACGTACCTTTTTCTTGGTACCCTCGCTGACATTCGGATATCCGTTTATCACCTTGGAAACCGTGGAAACAGCTACTCCCGCTCTTTTTGCAACATCTTTGATCGATACCATATCATACCTCCCGATTCTCACCCCCAAAACAATACCATTGTATTCATAAACGGGATAAAAAACAAGTAGAAAACGTTTTCTGAAAATCGTCACAAAGATGTCTGTAATACGTTATAATAAAGGTATTCGGACGGGGATTGCCGCCTGCATGGTACAGCTATCAGAAAGAAAGCGAGAAATAAGGATGAAAAACAGATTATTGAAAGCTCTTTTACTTACGGCAGTTATCACCGGAACATCAGCTTTTGTATCGGGTTGCAGCCTCTTAGACTCCGACTTCTTCGAAGAAGATGAGGATGATTATAACGACGATGATGACGATGATGACGATGATGACGATGACGACGATGATAAAAAAGGAGACAGAGATAAGGATTCAAAAAAAGATAAGGATTCAATAAAGGACAAAGATAAGGATTCAAAAAAAGACGATAAGGAAAACGGTAAGAAATCCGGCAGCAAAAAGTCCGGTGATTCAGGCAAAGATACTGATTTCACTCCTGCCGACTCCATGTTTGCCTTCGGACAGGCTAAGGATCTGTACGGAAATACCGTCACGGATGATATTTTTTCCGAATACGATATAACTGTTATCAACATCTGGGGAACCTTCTGCGGTCCCTGTATCGGAGAGCTTCCGGAGCTTGCCGAGTGGAATGATTCACTCCCCGAACATGCATGTATCATCGGGATCGTATGCGACATCCAGGGCGAGGATGATACGGAATATATCGACGAAGCTTTATACCTCCTGGATGATGCCGGAGCCGACTATATCAATCTCATTCCCAACGAGGGACTTTATGCGATTCTAAACAGCACCGAGTATGTTCCCACCACGATCTTCGTAGACAGCGAAGGAAACCAGATCGGCGAAGCCATAGTCGGCGCAGATGTAGAACAGTACAAAGATGTGGTTAATGACTATCTGAGCAGTATTGATTACGAATAATGGATAAGGATAAGAAAAAGATAATCACAGCATACGGACTGTTGCTTATTTCTCTCTTTTGCATGTTATACGGTATAGTGCGCGGAGAGCCTGATACTGTGTTGCGCAAAGCCATTCATATATGTCTGGAGTGTATAGGTATCGGATGATCGGCAAAGGCATAAAAAGAAAACTGATCCAGCTTGCATCCTTCGGATTCTGTAATTCACATATAAACGGATTCGCAGAAGGAAAGATCTATGACGGCAAGTTAAAAACTCTCTGCTGTCCGGGGATGAACTGCTATTCCTGTCCTGCAGCTACGCTTTCATGCCCTGTGGGTGCGATGCAGGCCGTAGCCGGTTCCAGAAAATTCAATTTCAGTTTCTATGTCGTGGGGATCCTCCTTGCTTTCGGCGTAATGTTCGGCCGGGCTATATGCGGATATATCTGCCCCTTCGGATTGATACAGGAATTGTTTGCGAAGATCCCTCTGCGCAAATTCCATTTGCCGAAATGGCTCACGTATCTTAAATATGTGCTGTTAGCTGTATTCGTTGTACTGCTGCCGGTTGTTATGCCCCTCTTCTCCTCCGCCTCGGGAGGTGTCGGCGATCCCGCATTCTGTAAATATATATGCCCTGTCGGGACACTTGAAGGGAGCATTCCTCTTATGTCATCTCATGAAGAGTTACGGAGTGTTGCCGGTTCTCTTTTCATCCTCAAGGCTTCCATACTTGTCATTACGATCATCGCCTGCATCTTTATTCACAGATTCTTCTGCAAAGCCTTATGTCCCCTGGGGGCCATATACGGGCTGCTTAATAAGATAAGCTTTCTGCGTTTAAAGATCGATACAAAAAAATGCACCTCCTGCGGTACCTGTTCACATGTCTGTCCCATGGATGTGAACCCTTTAAAGTATCCTGATTCCGCAGAGTGCATTCGATGCGGGCGCTGTGTTGATAAATGCCCGGAAAAAGCCATTCATATCGGTATTAAACATACTGACCGTAGTTCATAACCCCGTCCGGGCCGATATACCGTATATTCCCGGAGAAACCAATAATTGGGAAAAAAACAAAGGGGAGAAAGATGAGACCCACGGCATACCCGCCGTTTAATCCAAAGGACTTTGCAAGCCCGATACACATAAAAATATATACTAAAAATATTCCGATGATAAAAATACCTGCCAGGGCGAAAGTGACTAAAAACCCTCCCCACATTCCTATCAGGGTCGCATTTCCATGACCTATATATATATTCCCTACATAGTCATCTCCGGTAAAAACCGTAAAGCTTCCGATCAACGTAAAGATAAAAAGTACCAATGAGATGATTTCGCCGATCGCCAGCGCCAGATACCACCAGAAAAGTGATTTTTTCCCGGAGATCCCGGTCAATACGTATATGTTATAAAACGGGATCAGGGCTTCCCATCCCTTATATCCCGCCTTAATATTGATCATCCACATACCGATAATGATAAGGATCCCTGCCAATGCATTGAACACTGTTTCAATGCCATATGACAACAAAGAAAGAGACGTACCTGCGTCCATACGAATTCCCCTCTTGTTTCCGATTATTTCTATCCAATCAAATCTTTCCGATCAAATCTTTCCGATCAAATCTTACCGATCGAAACTTTCAAATCAAATCTTTCAAATCAAATCTTTCAAATCGAAACTTACCGATCAAAACTTACCGGTTAAATCTCCCCGGAACCGCCGTTGTTCTGACCTGTGCCATTTTGATAATACTGATCACCTGAAGTCTGACCGGAATAATATCCGTTTGCATAATTTCCGTTTGCGTAATATCCATTCGAATTATTCACATTCGGGTAATTCCCCATCGGATAATTCTGATTTGGATAATTTTGGTTCATATTCTTATTTCCGCCCGGACAAATATATTGGATATTTTTTGAGAAACCGATGATCGGATAGAATACGTAAGGTAAGAATATAAGACCTACAGCATATCCTGCGCTTATTCCAAAGGACTCCGTAAGACCGATACACATCAACACATTTAAGACAAGAATTCCTATAGAGAGCACGCCTGAAAGAATGGAATAGAACATCGTCCCCGCCCACATTCCAAACATTTCATCAAAACCGGGTTCTTTTACATACCCCGAGCTGTAGCCTTCCATCATCATGCCAAATAACGGAACAAAGACTATTGCCATAGCTATAATCCCGCCAACAGCCATCACTATGCTTATACCGAGATAAAAAGCAAAAAGCTTCTTTTTTCCCGAAAGCTTAAATAATATATATCTGTTGTAAAAAGGGATCAATGATTCCCAGCCGTTATATCCGGCCTTAACCATTATCTTCCACATCCCGGCTATGGTAGCGATGGACACTGCAAGAATAAGCAGTAACTCCACACCATAGATCAGAATAACCATTACTGATGCTACACCCATAATAACTGTTCCTCCCCTGCTGTTTGTTTACACATATTTTTATCAAAAATCTCTGTCGTAAAAATCTTTTTTATCACTATACTGACCGCTGTAATCTTTCTGTTCACCGTACCCTGTTCCATTCTGTTCCGGATAATCGGTTTCACCATTCCTTTCGGATCCGTAATAGCGCATACTACCTGAAAATCCGAGAATAAGATAGAATACAACCGGCAGGATTATCAAACCTAAAACATATCCTCCGCCTAAAACGAAAGCATCTGCAAGGCCCAAACACCTTAATATGTGAATGATAAAAAATCCGACGGAAAGAAAGATCATTATTATGATATAGTTGTCTACATCGAGCCTTCCGTTTGATAATATAATTGCGAAAATGCACATGAATAATCCAATTGTCAGTGCCAGATACCACCAGAAAAGATTCTTTCTCCCCGCGATCCTGAAAAATCTATAGCTTCCGTAAAAAGGAATAAATACAACCCATCCGTTACCGCCGGCTTTTTCTATTATTGCGGCTTGCCCTACCAAAGTTAATATCAGGTTAAGCCAACCAAATCCGTTTCCCATATCCGATGTCTCCTATTATACTTATTCTACCGTAACGCTCTTCGCCAGGTTTCTGGGCTTATCAACGTCAAGTCCCTTGGTCACTGCCATATAATATCCCAGCAGCTGTAAAGGTACTATTGCCAGAGATGCCACAAAGTTCTCATCCGTCTTTGGAACATATACCGCGAAGTCAACTGTATCTTCGACATTGTAGTTCCCGTATGATGTAAGGCCGAATAGATAAGCACCTCTTGCCTTAACCTCAACCATATTTGAACGTGTCTTCTCATAGAGGTCATTCTGGGTCATGATACCGATCACAAGAGTCCCTTTCTCGATAAGAGAAATGGTTCCGTGCTTCAGCTCACCTGCCGCATAGGCCTCGGAATGGATATAGCTGATCTCTTTCATCTTAAGGCTTCCCTCAAGACCGATAGCATAATCAATACCTCTTCCGATAAAGAAAACATCCTTAGCGTTGGCATACTTGGCCGCAAACCACTGTATCCTCTCCTTATCCTCAAGGATCTTACTTATCCCTGCAGGTATTGCAGCGAGCTCATCCATAAGCCCCTTTGCCCGTTCTTCATCAAGTATGCCCTTTAACAGAGCTGTCTTCATGGCAAGGATATAAAGTGTGATAAGCTGGGCACTGTAGGCCTTTGTGGTAGCTACCGCTATCTCAGGGCCTGCTGCCGTATACATTACATAATCGGCTTCACGGGCAATTGTGGAACCGAATACATTTACAATGGCGATAACAGGTATCCCGCGCTCCTTGGACAGTCTGAGCGCAGCAAGCGAATCCGCTGTCTCACCCGACTGGGATATAACAATGACAACCGAATTCTTATCAAGCTTGGGATCGCAGTATCTGAATTCCGAAGCAAGACTTACTTCTACCGGGATACCTGCAAGCTTCTCTATAACACTCTTGCCGATCATTCCCGCATGATATGCAGAACCGCAGGCTACGATGTATACGCGTCCGATATCCTTCAATATGTTTTCCGGATCGGATTCCTTTGCATTCTCATCAACAGAACCGTTCTTTGCGAGAGAAGAAAGATCGATCTTTCCGTCAGAAACATACATTCCGAGAGTATCAGCGATCGCCTTGGGCTGCTCGTGGATCTCCTTCATCATGAAATGCTCGAAGCCGCCCTTTTCTGCACTCTCCGCATCCCACTCTATCTCTGTGATCTCCTTCTGGATCTCATCACCGTCAAGGTTATAGAAAGTCACGCCATCAGCAGAGAGTCTGCCAAGCTCCATATTGCCGATGTAATAAACCTTCCTGGTATATTTCAGGATAGCAGGAACATCGGAACCGAGGAATGCACCGTCCTCGTTAAGTCCGAGTATCATAGGGTTATCTTTTCTTGCAACATAGATCTCTCCCGGATACTCTTTGAACATTACCGCAAGAGCGTATGAGCCTCTGATCCTGACAAGAGCATGGTTGATGGCATCAACAGGTGTGCCTGCATATTTCTTGTAATAATAGTCGATAAGCTTTATCGCAACTTCCGTATCTGTCTCCGAATAAAACTGATAATCGTGTCTGATGAGCTTCTGTCTGAGTTCCTGGAAATTCTCTATGATCCCGTTGTGAACACCTATGACATTCATATCATCGCTGCAATGAGGATGTGCATTAAGCTCGGAGGGTTCTCCGTGGGTAGCCCATCTGGTATGTCCTATACCGCATGTTCCGGGAACAGCCCTGCCCTGATCTGTCTTGTCGGCAAGCTTTGACAGACGTCCCTTTGCCTTGACTATTATGGCATCATTTGCGCCGTCTCTTACCGATATACCTGCCGAATCATATCCTCTGTATTCAAGCTTAGCCAATCCATCTAAAAGAATGGGAGCCGCCTGCTTTTTACCTACATAACCAACTATTCCGCACATTGTATTTTCCTTTCATCGTAATACTCGTAATAACCGTTCCAATGTATTAATGCGTTTTGTACAGTTTTTAACTCAGCGAACATTATAACATAAAACAAAAACCGCCGCAGTATCATGTCCGCGGCGGTTAAACTGTTTCAGTATCTCAGTGATATGACTCAGCCCTTCTCAAGTGCAAGAGTTCTTGTAGTAAGATCGCATACTTCTGCAGGTCCGTAGTACTGGATAGCTCCGGGATATGTGAAGCAGGTCTCAACCGCCCACTTATCTCTGTGTGCTTCGAAATACTTGAAAGGCTTGCCATCAAGCTCTACAAGAGCCTTTCTGATAACGGGCTTGTCCTTTCCGTTTCTTCTCTCGATGTTCATCATCTTGGTGATGGGCATTCCGCCTGCAACCCACTGATCAGCAGGCTTGCTGATGTTAGATACCTTTGAAAGATATCCTGTGTAACCGTACTGGATGAGCATGAATGCGTTGTAACCGAGTGAGTAGCAGTAATCAGCATCGAAGTTTGAAGGGAATGCGCATCTTCCTTCATAACCGAAGAAGTGATGCTGTGCACCGAACTTACCCTTGTATGTGCCTGCTTCCTTTCTCTTTGCAAGCTCAACCTTAACCATCTCTGAGAAGAGTTTCTCGGACTCGATGAGTGAAACCTGAACGTTTCCGTGAGGATCTCTCTCAAGGAAGAGCTGCTGCTGAATACCCTGAGGAAGGATATCGAATACCTTGAAAGCGTCAGCTGTGAGGCCGGCCTTAATGAACTCATACTTTGCATTCCAATCGGGAAGAGCGTTGAACTGAGCTGTCTTCTCTCCTGCAAGAAGCTCATTGATCTCAGCGATAAGAGCCGAGAACTCAGGTACGAACTCAACTATACCCTCGGGAATGATGGCAACGCCGAAGTTTTCTCCATTATTGCCTCTCTTCTCAACTGCATCTGCGATGTAGTTGGTGATCTGTGCGAGTGACATCTTCTTGGCAGCAACTTCTTCACCGATAAGGCAGATGTTAGGCTGTGTCTCAAGAGCACACTCAAGAGCAACATGGGAAGCAGAACGTCCCATAACTTTGATGAAGTGCCAGTACTTCTTAGCGGAATTTGCATCTCTCTCGATATTTCCGATAAGCTCACTGTATGTCTTGGTTGCTGTATCGAAACCGAAGGATGCTTCGATATCTTCATTCTTAAGATCGCCGTCGATGGTCTTGGGGCATCCGATAACCTGGATACCTGTATTCTTTGCAGCCATATACTCGGCAAGAGTAGCAGCATTTGTGTTTGAATCGTCACCACCGATGATAACGATAGCTGTCAGACCGTTCTTCTTTGCATTCTCAGCAACGATGTTGAACTGCTCCTCTGTCTCAAGCTTTGTTCTGCCGGAACCGATGATATCGAATCCGCCTGTATTTCTGTAAGCATCGATGAATTTGTCATCGAACTCAACGTAATCATTCTTGAGAAGTCCGTCGGGACCGCCCTTGAAGCCGAGAAGAACATTGTCCTTGTCAGTAGCCTTTAAAGCATCATAAAGACCGGAAATAACATTGTGTCCTCCGGGTGCCTGTCCACCGGAGAGAATAACACCTACAACCTGCTTCTTAGCGGCAGAAGTGTTGGAACCCTTCTCGAATGTGATCTCGGGCTTACCGTAAGTATTGGGGAAAAGAGCCTTGATCTTGTCCTGATCAGCTACGCTTGCTGTTGCAGCGCCTTCCTTAACGCAGATATCTGCGATACCGTTTCTGAGCATTCCCGGAAGCTTGGGTACATACTCATATCTTGCCTTCTGAAGTGGTGAAATTTCCATGATCCTTCTCCTTTTCTTAATGATGTGATGTGCCGCAGACAACGCGACACACGTGCGGGTAACAGGATTTGAACCTGCACAGTCTCCCACCAGAACCTAAATCTGGCGCGTCTGCCAATTCCGCCATACCCGCCTGTTTACTCTTTGTTTTTGCCTTCTTTCCAATTCATATCATGCATCACGTTTTCGGAAAGCTTCATTATCAGATCTTCCATCTGTTCTTCCACTTTAGCATCCGATTTAGCATCCGATTTAGCATCCGATTTAGCATCCGAAGATCTGTCATGACTGAATCCTTCAAGGAGCGAAGTAAACTCATCCATAGAATCCTCATTCATTCTATCAGACTTTTCTTCACTGACAAGTACTTGTTTTCCACTTTCGTTTATAGTCAGATCCGAATATTTTATGATACGGTTTCTTCCGTTTTCCTTTCCGTAATAAAGAGCCTTGTCCACTTTTTTAACCGACTCTTTCATATCTTCTTCGGGATCACCGGCAAGGATACCGAATGTCATTGTGATCCGTATCTCTTTAGAGGCGTAATGGATCACAGAAGCTCTTATCCTGTCAAGGAATGCTTCCATTTCTTTTCTGGTCTCATCAATATTACTGTCGTCAAAAACAAGTAAGAATTCCTCACCACCCCATCTGGCAGCGAAGCCCTTGCCCATCATCATACGCCTGAGTTCCAGCGCCACAAATTTAAGAACCTCGTCACCTGCATCATGACCGTATGTATCATTAACGTTTTTAAAGAAATCTATGTCGCCAAGAGCAACGCAAAAAGGTATGCCACTCCTTCTCGCACTATCCCGGACCTTTTTAAATCTGCCGCTTCCGCATCTTCTGTTAAAAAGCATGGTGAGAGGATCCTTTTCAACCATGATCCTTAAGACATCTCTCATCTTTACGACAGCCTTGGCGGTATCTCCGATCTCGTCATCTCTCTTAAGTGTCGTATCGTTCATTTTTGCATCCAGCTTTCCGGATGTTACAACACTTAAGAACTTTCCGATGTCGCCGATAGACTTTACCATTCCCGTCGTATATCTGATACTGATGAGGGATGCAACCAGCATTAAAAGCAGAGCACCTGTGAATATAGGCCACGTAGCATGTCTGACTTTTGCTTTGACAGTAGCTGCCGGCATACCGGTACCGATGATACCTATAAAGGTTCCGTCTGAATTGATGAGGGGCATATAACACTCATAATATTCCTCATCACCGATCGATCCGGAGTAATAAGAAACCGCAGGATTGGACTCCATTTTCTTGTATATCCTGTCATTGAGCTTGGTACCTATGGGACGGGCACCGTTCTCACTGACCATGGTTGTGAGGATCCTTGCATCCTTATAGAACAATGTGATGGTTGCTCCGGTCTCACTGCCCATGGAATCTATCAGCGCATGATCTCCTGTCAGTTCTTTCTCACCTTTATATAATGAAACAAATGTATCTCCTACCAACACATAATCGCCCGGATACAGATCGTCATACATCATCTGTACCGCTTTTGCCGTTGTAAGGAGCGAATTATCCACCTCTTCCGAAACAAGAGATTCATATCTTTTCATCGAAAAAAAAACGATCATGCATCCCATTATCATAACGGGAAACATCGTTGCCACAAGTATCTTTCTTTGAAGCTTCCCCAATCTCGAATCGATCATCTCAGCTGTATAGAGGTTTCTCCTTTCCTTCAGCCGCCTCCCGGGTCACTGTAACGGTGTTTATGGTCTCAGTTGAAGGCACCTCGAACATCGCCTTGTTCAGAATATCATGGATTATCGAATTTAGTCCTCTGGCACCTATATTCATTTTCATGACTTTATCTATTATCACATCAAGCGCTTCGTCGGTAAAAGCCAGCTCTATATAATCTTCCTCCCAAAATTCATTTATGTATCTCTCTAAAACATTATCCTCCGGTTCGGTAAGTACCCGTCTGAGAGCAGCACGGTCAAGCTTGCGCAATACGCTTACCGCAGACAGTCTGCCCGCAAGCTCAGGCTTCATCCCGTATGAGATAAGATGTTTCTTCTCAAGATTATCAGGTGTCAGTTCAAACACACCCGTATCCTTAACTTCTCTTCCGAAGCCGATTCCTGCCTTATCCATGTCTTTTCTGACAATTTCATCCAAACCTTCAAAGGCTCCGGCGCATACAAACAAAATGTTGGAAGTATCCATCTGGATGATCTCGGAACTGCCCTCTCTTAGCGGAACATCGATCTCCGTCCCCTCAAACATTCCAAGCAGCTGCCCCTGAAGCTCATCATTGATGTCCCCGCCTCTCGAATACTGTCTCGAAGGTATGACTTTATCAAATTCATCGCAAAAGATAATGCCATGCTCCGCGGCTTCGATATCGTTCCCGGACTTAAGAAATAAGGAAGAAAGCGCCTCTTCCTTGTTTCGTCCACGCCACGGTGTCGCCACTATCCCGCTGAAATCCGTTATGGATACGGGAACATTGACCAGATCCGATATCCTTCTTATCAGTTCAGTCTTACCGCATCCTGTAGGTCCCACCAGAAGCACATTGCTTTTGATGAGCTTTTCCTCAGGATAGAGTATCCTCAGATAATGATTATATACAGCCGTACTCAGGACTTTTTTGCTGTCATCCTGTCCGACCACAAATCTGTCAAGATATTCTTTTATCTTTTCGGGAGTGTATCTGTGTAAGAATTTTTCACATTGTGCTATGAAAGGGCTTTTCTTTTCCTTCTTTCCTTTAGGGACCGACGTCCCCTTCATCTTTATGTCATTAAATCGGACACCCTGCTGGTAGCGCACACGGCAAAATGACAGCAGCCCCAGCTGCTTTTCTCTTTCCGCCGGCTCTTTTATCTTGCCCAGCTCATATTGCATGAAATCAAAGGCTTCATCTATCTCGTTATTTGTGATCTCTTTTTCAACCGAGCGGGCACCGTAAAAGATCTCATCATCCGGCATGGTATTAAGCGATTCGGAAATAATGGTCCAGAATGCGCTCCTGTAGTTTTTTACTTTGTAACTCGCTCCCAGGAGCTTACAGATACTGGAGCTGTTACGATCAAACTTCGGCCTGCGTATCATCAGATAATGAATGATGATGACCAGATATTTTTCAAGAAGAACCGAGTCGGAAAGATATCCTCCCGCCTCCTCATAAAGAGCCAGTTCCTTCCTGATGAACAGCCTTTGCTCTTCTGTTGTATCCAGATTAAAGACTTCCTGCATTTGCCTCTCCGTAACCCTCTAATATCATACCTTCCAGGGACTCGCCTTCGGAAGTTATATACTCGGCAGCTGCCTTTCCCTCCACAACATCCCTGTTAATGATTATCTTCTTCAGATCATCTATCCCCGGAGCTCTGTAAAGCACCGGCATCATGATATCTCCAACTATGGACTGCAAAGCTCTGGCACCCACTGGCATCTTCATCGCAGTCTCCGCTATGGCCGTGATGGCCGAATCATCGAAACACAATTCCGCACCCGATGAAAGCTTTATCTCTCTGGCATAGCGCTCGATCAGGTTATCCTTAGGCTCCTTTAATATCCTTATCATATCCTCAAGCTTAAGTTTCTCCAGTACCGCGATACTGCAGATACGTCCCGCCAGTTCACGCTTCATACCATAATTCATAAGTACTTCATGATTGATATTATCTCTGACAAGTTCCAGGTCCATATCCTTTGAAAGAGGAGAAAGAAATCCCATATTCCCGGGCACTTTTTCCTTTTTCATCTTGTCAGCCTTGATGAACTCATCTATCCCCTGGAAAGCCCCGGCCAGTACAAAAAGCATCTTGGATGTATTGAGAACCAGAGACTGTCCGTCATTCTTAAGCTCCACATCGCTCCCTTCAAGCATGGTAAGGAGCTGGGACTGAACATCATCATGAACATTGATGCCCTTCTCGGATACCGCGGGAAGAAGGAGCTTGTCAAACTCATCCATAAATACTATGCCTTTTTCGGCCAGTTTCTTATCCTTTCCTGCAGCTTCATAAAGCTCATAGAGGATGTCCTCCTTGTGTCTGCCACGGTACTGACTGGCTCCCAGATTGGAAACATCGGTAAATACCATAGGGTATCCCGTCAATTCCTTTATCCTGCGCATGATCTCACTCTTGCCGCAGCCGGAAGGACCGATGAGCAATACAACATCCGGCGCAAACCTTACATCCGGATGCCTTACACGCTTGCCGTGTCCGTATACCGCATTGGCAATAGCGACCTTGGCATCATTCTGACCGATGATATAGGTATCGAGATAGTATTTGATTTCGGTCGGATACATCTTTTCATTTATTCGGCACTTATCTTTCTTATGTCCGAAATAACGCATCCTTATGGAAACGATCTTGCCTATAACAAGGCAGGCATCATCTTCCCCGCCGTTCTTTATGGATCCTCTGAGGAGATCGGCTTCCAGAAAATCAAGGACAAATCCGGCTCTTTTGCCAAAAATCTCCTTTGAATAAGCAAGATCATCCTCAAGCTTATCCAGCATATCGGAAAGACTCCTGGCTTCCGGCTTTATGGAAGCGTCCTCGATCACACGAAAATACAGCATCTCGATATAGATGACCATATCTTCCCAATCCTCCGGCTCTCCCGGGCAAACGGCACTCAGGTGTCTCAATATGTATTCGGACACACCTGCATGTGAGCTGCCGGACTGTCTGTCACCAAGCGGACGGTTCTTTTGTCTTCCTGCATTATCAAGATTTCTGAAAATATTTATCATGGATTTATTCTACCTTGTTTACCGCACCGTTGCAACATTCCCGGAGCTTCATAAGCTTCAAAAAACAATGGATTTCTTCTATATTACGTGCTATACTTTTCTAAGGTTACGTAACTTTTTTATTGTTAATATTTTATTGTAAAGACAGATCCATATAACACACTTGAGATATGTCTTCACGGAGGTGTCACCTTGGATAAGAAGAAAACCGTAGTTTCACTCGGGCATGAAGCCCTCGGATACAACACTCTGGAACAGATGGATGCTGTTAAGATCACAGCCTCCGCTCTCGCGGATCTTGCCGGTCAGGACAGACAGTTGACCATAACACATTCCAACGGTCCCCAGGTCAGCATGATACACAAAGCCATGACCGAGCTCAGGCGCGTATATATCGACTATACTCCCGCACCCATGTGCGTTTGTTCTGCCATGAGCCAGGGTTATATCGGATATGACCTTCAGAATGCTCTTCATTCCGAACTGTTAAACAGAGGAGATGCCACTCCTGTTGTCACACTCCTTACCCAGGTTACCGTAGATCCCTATGACGAAGCTTTCTATGAGCCTCAGAAACTAATCGGAAGAAACATGTCCGCCGAGGATGCCGAGGTCGAAGTTAAGAAAGGCAATTTCGTAAAGGAGATCCCCGGAAACGGATTCCGAAGGATCATTGCCGCTCCCAAGCCTCTTCGTATCGTTGAGATCGAATCCATCAGGACACTGGCAGAGGCAGGAGAGAATATCATAGCATGCGGCGGTGGTGGTATACCTGTTATAGAACAGGGTCACAAGCTTAAAGGCGCATCTGCCGTCATCGAAAAAGACAGCATAGCAGGAAAGCTTGCATCGGATCTTGAGGCAGATGAACTCATCATCTTCACATCCGTAGATTGTGTATACAGATCTTTCGGTACTCCGGACCAGGCACCCATATCTTCAATGACAGTTGCCGAAGCAGAAAAGTACATCGAAGCAGGTGAATTCGGAACAACAAATATGCTTCCCAAGATAGAGGCAGCCATTTCCTATCTGAAGGCTGTTCCCGGAGGTACAGTTCTTATCACTTCCCTTGCAAAAACCGATGATGCACTCCACGGAAAGGCCGGAACAGTGATAAAAGCCTGATTTACATAATATTTCAGGGCTGATTTCAGCCGGATCCATCAATGTTTAAATATGAATGCAATCGCGTAAAATCATGATTTAACAATCCCCGGTCAGCAATTGACCGGGGATGTTTTTATGAAGCGTAAAAAATAGGTTTGTGTTCCCAAGTTATGTTAACCTGCACTTTTGAGGCATTTTTAAACAAAATACCTCAGATTTTATGTTAACCTGCCATTTTTCGCATTCTGTATACAGGATTGTATGCAGAACGCGAAAATCCGACCCGCGGAGTAAAAAACAGGTTTGAAATACGAACTGAGAGGAATGAAAAAATCAGATTCGAAATACGACCGACCGGAGAGGAGAGGAATAAAAAAATCAGATTCGAAATACGAACGGAGAGGAATGAAAATTCAGATCCGAATTTCGAACGGAGAGGAATAATAAAATCAGATTCGAATTACGACGACGCGGCATCAAAAAATTCCGGACTAAATGTCCGGAATTTTTTGACTGTGATACCTGCTTATCAGTGTAACTATTTTTATCAGCCGGGAAGCTCCATGGTCCTCATTTCGATCAGAGGAGCCCCCTTCCCTTCCAGATAATCTCCGGTGATAGTCACCGTTCCGATATTCTCATCCTTGGGTATCTCGTACATGATATCGATCATATATTCATCAAGTATCGCTCTTAATGCTCTGGCACCGGTCTTTTTCTCGATAGCCTTCTTCGCTATGACTTCCAGCGCTTCATCCGCAAATTCCAGTTTTACCCCATCCAGTTCGAGAAGCTTCTGATACTGGGCTACAATTGCATTCTTGGGCTCTTTTAAGATCTTCACAAGCATCTCTTCATCCAATCCGTCGAGAGCAAATACCATGGGAAGACGACCTACGAACTCCGGGATCATACCGAACTTTCTGATATCTTCGGTCTCTGCTTTATTCAGGATATTCCTGTCCTCCTCATCCTTGCTCTTTACTTCCCCCTTAAAGCCTATGGATGTGGTCTTCTTCAATCTCTCTTCGATGATCTTCTCCAGTCCCGGGAATGCACCACCACATATAAACAGTATGTTCCGTGTATTTATCACAGTGGTGGGAACCATTGCATTTTTGGACGAGGAACCCACAGGCACCTCGATATTGGATCCTTCAAGGAGCTTGAGCATTCCCTGCTGGACGGATTCTCCGCTCACATCTCTGGCGTGAGCGTCCGATTTCTTGGCTATCTTATCTATCTCATCGATATATATGATCCCCTGCTCCGCTTTATCCGCATCATTATCCGCAGCGGCAAGGAGTTTGCTTACTACACTCTCTATATCATCACCGATATATCCTGCTTCGGTCAGAGCCGTAGCATCCGTGATAGCAAGCGGTACATTAAGTATCTTTGCAAGGGTTCTTACAAGGTAGGTCTTACCCGAACCTGTAGGTCCAAGCATCAGGATATTGGACTTTTCTATCTCAATATCGCTTCCGCTCATATTTACAGCAACACGCTTATAGTGATTGTATACAGCAACACTCAGTGCTTTTTTTGCCTTTTCCTGGCCAACCACATATTCATCAAGCATAGCCTTTATCTTATGAGGAGCCGGCACATCCGAAAGAGGCATGATAGGCTTCGCCTCCCCCTTCTTGGCTCGCTTGACTTTGGAACGGCTTCCTCCGCCAAAGCCGAGATCGAAAGGAAGATCCGCAAAATTCAGGAAACTTACCTTGGGTCCTCCTGCTTTCTTTTCCTGCTTTTCTTTGTCATCTGTCTTAGTGTCACCATTTTCACCGTAGGCAGTCTGCCCTTCGCCATTTACGATATCGGCTCCGGAATCTGATGCTCCTGTCGCATCACCGGATCCTGTCTCTGATGAAACCGCTTCGGTTCCCGAAAAAGCTCCCGAAGTCATTCCACTGTCTGAGCCTGTATTCTGATTCTTTACCATGGAATTGTATTCGGACATTATCTTTGACCAGTCAACGGAAGCGTTGGGATTCATCCCGGACATATCTCCCATTTGTCTGTCCATCATCTCCGAAAGCTTATCCATACAATCGGGACACACATACATATTGAAGGGCATGCGTATCATCTTTCCCGCCACATCTTCCGAGCGGCCGCAAACAGAACAGATCTTCAGATCATTATTTTCGTAGTTTTCCATAATCACCTCACCTCAATCAAAGATCTCCTCCGGCTATATTGTCAGAGGAGATCTCCGTTTTTCTTTATTTTGTAGTTTTGTTTATTTTAGATTTAATTATATTATTAATCCTCGATTTAATTTTTCGTCCTTCATTCGTATGAATCAAATGCTTCATCCCGGGTCATTCATGCAGGTCCTTTTGACAGATCCGTCGGATACGGTTCCCCGATCAGTCCCTTTGATCAGATCCATTGATCAGATCCGTCAATCAGATCCATCGATCAGATCCGTCAATCAGATCCGTCAATCATCTTCCAGCACACTCTTGTCATCCAGTGTAACAGTCAGAGTGACTGATTTGTACGAATTACCGGATAATCTCTGAACTTCTATACTTACGTTTTCGCCCGCTGCATAATATGCGAGTTCCTTCTGGAATTCATCCATGGTGCTGACATTGGTTCCCTCGATACCGGTTATGATATCATCCTTGAGGATGCCGCCCTTTTCTGCAGCCGAACCGGATGTCACGCTTGATACATATACGCCTTCAGGAAGACTGTAGTAAAGTGCATCCTCCGGTGAAACCGATATACCCGAGATGCCGAGATATCCTCTGTCCTCTTCCGCCACTACAGTTCTGGTATTCTTGTTCATGAGATCTTCGATTATAGGTCTTGCTGCAGAAATGGGGATGGCATATCCCATTCCCTCTACAGCCGCTCCTCCGATCTTACTCGAATTGATACCTACCACCTCTCCGTTGATATTCAAAAGTGCTCCGCCGGAATTACCGGGGTTGATGGCAGCATCAGTCTGGATAAATGTACCTGATACGGAATCCTGATCAAGCTTACGGTCAACCGCACTTATAACACCTGTTGTGACAGAGAGTCCGTATCCTAAGGCATTTCCTATTGCTATGGCAGGTTCACCTACCTTTAACGCATCGGAATCTCCCATGGATGCGATCTCTATGTAGTCCATAGTCTCATCTGGGATATCATCCAGCTTGACTGCTATCACAGCAAGATCCAGCTTTGCGTCGGTTCCCTTGACCAGTGCCGGAGCATCGGAGTCATTACTGAAAGTAACTGTAAGTCTGTCATTATCGGCTATTACATGATAATTGGTAACCAGAAGCAGCTCATCGTCGTTCTGTCCGATGATGATACCCGATCCCCTTCCCTCTTCCTCCTGAGAGAAATAATAATAATCAGCTGTCATATTATTGGTAATGGATACAATGGAAGGCATAACATCATCCACCATCTCACTTACATCCGATACTACTGTCTTGGTAGAAGAAGAGGATACAGTGGTTACTGTAGGTTTATCCGTGTCAGCAGTTGCAGCCGGAGTGATCTGGGCAGCTGCGCTGTATGCAACAGGTTTATTATCATCCTCGTTTGGTTTGTTATTTATCAAACCCATGCGGGAACCGAGAAAATACACTCCGATAAAACCCGCAGCACAGAAAGCACCTGCCATCAGGCCGACCGATGCTGCAGCGATGAGCTTCTTCGCCATCCCGCCTCTTTTTTTAACAGGCTTCTTAGGTGCCCCTGACCCCGGATCGCCATTTCCCGGATTAAACTGGGACTGGGAAGCATAATAGCCGGGATTATTCTGCATATAGGTTCCGTAAGAAGTCCTGTTTGCATTTTGTCCGGTATAAGTGCCGTTTAGTCCATTATTGTTGTTGTTCTCATACATCGTAAAACACTTCCTTTCAGAAAATCTTAATAAACCCTACAATTACGGATTCTATAAGATGATTGTGACAAAATTGTGTTTAATCATTGCGTTTTATGTGTACGTTATTTAGTCCAAAAAACCTTATTCTGTGTTGCCGCAAGTATAACACGTTTAGGCAGTTTCTTATAACTTTTCCCCAGTCTGTATCCCAGGAATTTTAATCCGTTGATAAATATCATTTGTGGAATGAGCAGAAACTTCTTCTTCCTGATATAGAAAGTACAGGTCCGTTTGATGAGCTTCATGCCCTCCGATTCGGAAGAAACATCGAACACTTCCGGATACATAGCCTGCGAAACACCCATATCAAAGCTTCTTCGGAAATAAAGTCCTGCCCTGTAATCGTGCGAATGTATAACCTGTGCCTCCGCAACATAAGCGATATGATGGCCAGCATCTATCACATGCCTGGCATAGACCATATCCTCATTAAAAATCATATGGTTCTCGAATCCGCCCAGGCTGTCATATACGTGTCGATCATATGCGGCACAGACATCGGAGCAGAAAAATGTCTTTATCCCAAGACGTTTCAGATCCTCTCTGCCCTTTATCATGGATACAGCGGGATAATTGAAATGTCTGTTGGCAGCCTCATACACAGAGGATGTTTTCCCCGGGAGCTGCCTTGCATATGCGGAGGTCGCATTCCCTTCAACTATTGGCTTTATCAGCCGGCTGATCAGATGTCTGTCCCTTGGAACGGCATCGTCCGTCATGCAGACAAATATATCGGCATGGGACATGGATACCGCCAGCCTTCTGGTAGCACCATGATCAAATTCTTCCTCTGTGATGTGGTGAATGATGATATTATCGAATCCCTCAAGGAAACCGTCATTTTTAAAGAAGTCATCAAAATACTGTTTCCCTGTATTGATAAGGATAATATGAGAAACGGGATGATCCTGTTTTTCAAGTCTTTCTATGATCTGTTTTAATTTATCATCCGGACGGTAAACCGGTATCAGTACGTCAACCGTACGATCATTCCCGTTAGTAACAGCCTCAGTACGCATTTTTATTGATAAATCCTTTGAATATTGTTAAAAACAGTATTTTGATATCAAATCCGATGGACCAGTTCTCGATGTAATACAGATCGTGCTCTATTCTTTTCCTGATGGATGTATCTCCCCTGTAGCCATTGATCTGGGCCCAACCGGTCATTCCCGGGCGCACCTGATGCTTGATCATATAACGGGGGATATCTTCCTTGAATTTCTCAACAAACTGAGGTCTCTCGGGTCTTGGCCCTACAAGAGACATATCGCCCTTAAGCACATTAAAAAGCTGTGGCAGCTCATCAATACTGGTGCGTCTGATGAATCTTCCTATACTGGTTACTCGGGGATCGCCTTTCCTGGTCCACCCCTTAAGCTCCTCGTCGGATACCTGCATCTTCATGGAGCGAAATTTGTACATCATAAAATTCCTGTTATGCTGCCCCACTCTCTCCTGCTTAAAGATAGCCGGACCTCTGTCCGTGATCCTGATGAGCAACGCACAGATGATCATCAAAGGTGAGAAAAGGATTATCAGCAGCAGTGAGCCGATAACATCCGCCATACGTTTGATCAAAGCATTTCCCGTATTACTCAAAGGCACATGACGGATATTTACAACGGTAAGTCCCGTAAGGTCTTCTATATAAGGACTGGAAGGGATAACACTGTTGTAATCGGGTATGAACTTGGTATGAACTCCGGATTTCTCACAGATATTCACTATCTCCTCGAGCATACCGTAATCCTGAAGTGCCAGGGTGACACCGATCTCATCAAGCTTGTTCTCCGGCAGGACTATCTCAAGATTTCCCAGCTTTCCCAGTACCTTAACACCACGGTAAAGCGTACCTGCCGGGATCCTGTCATCAAGGATACCGCAGACAACATATCCCCATTGAGGATTCTCTAAGATCCTGTCTATATATTTCTCAGCAGCTCTTGAATAACCTACCAAAAGCACATACTTGGTGTTATACCCTCTCCTCCTGATACCGCGGAGAGCTTTTCTTATCAGCATTCTCTCCGTCATCTCGATAGTCAGTGAGATGAAGAAGAAATATGTGATCATTCCACGGGATACATCCTTGATCTTGAATACATAAATGGATGAGAAAAGGATCACAAGGCCGATTACATTGGCTTTGATAAGATTGGCAGTCTCTCTTCTGGCGCTGGAATAACGCTTAGAATAATATAATCCCGAAAAATAATAGATGATCAGATATCCCGGAATGATATAGTAAAGAAATGAAAAATAAGTCCCCTGATCAAGCGCTCCCGTACCGGCGGTTTCCATATTCAACCATACGAATTTGCAATACCATGCCAGTATATATGAAGCAGCTATCAGCAGACCGTCAAGTACTACATGAAGCTGATTAAAAGTCTTTTGATTATCTCTGATCATCCCGAATAATTCTACTACAAAAGTGTCCCTGCCTCAATATTCAGGGTATAACGGACACTACACAGATCAATCTCCTGATCGTGTCCAAAAGCAAAGCACCTTCTATCTTGGCCAGCGTCAAAGGCTTAACCTTGGAGAAGTCGACGCGAGAAGCCTCTCCCTGCTCTCTGCACATTTTAAATCCTTCAAACAGACCCTTGATATAGGTAAAGCCAAGGCCCTTAAATGTGAAAAATACAGCCTTAGCGCCAAAACCAATGATAAAGAAAGGAAGGTTTAAAGCTATCTGCCATCCCGGCATATTCTTGTATATCAGGTAAATGCTGTTCCTTGAAGACAAAGAGACCTTGAATTTATTATGTCTCGATCCGGATACCGCCGAGCCGGCATGCAGCACCTTCGCTCCCGGGAAAAATATATTTCTGTATCCTGCAAGATTCGCACGATAACCGATATCTATATCCTCAAGATAGCAAAAATGAGCCTCATCAAAATAGCCGATTTCTTCAAAAACCTGCTTCCTGTAGATCGCCGCTCCGCCACAGGCGGCAAATACTCTCCCCGACTGTCTGAATTCCCTTGCAGGCTTGTCCTTGCCCCTGCTGTAGGCCCATCCAAGCGCACAATACGAATCACCGCAGTCATCCATCACGGAAGGATCCGACATGGAAAGCATCTTTGCCGATACGGAGAAAACATCCCTGTATTTTCTGATGGCAAGATACATCCTTCCCACGAATTCACGATCTGCTTTTGTGTCGTTATTTAAGAGTAATACAAATTCACTCTCCGAAGCCTTTATTCCGTCATTGACCGACTTTGCAAAACCAAGATTCTCTTCATGAGTGATGAATCTGAATCCGGGATACTCTCTGTCTTTTGGAAGTTTCTTTTTTAATTCTTCCACGGCTCCGTCATCGGAACCGTCATCTACGATAATGATCTCAAAGGGCTTAAAACGCTGTTCAAGGAGCGATGCAACACAGCCCTCAAGATATTCTTTCCCGTTAAAATTAGGTATTATAACACTGACTGCAGTCTTCAAAGTCTACCCCCTATTCTTTGTAAGATCCGGGTCATACATAATTACAATGCCCTGTTCTCTCAGTTTATTGCAAAACTTCAGACTCTCAGCAACGGCATCCTTATCATTGAGTGTATCAAGAGCTTTACTGTCCGGGCTATCCTCCCCTGTCACCTCTCGAAAGAGAGGCATAAGGTCGTCTCTTATACGGATATTCCTGATATCCGCCGCCTCCACGTCCTGCTGCAGGCTCGCGATATGGATGAGTCCCGAGAAGCCCTTCGGAAGGCCTTCAAACATCACATGGCCTTCTTTATCCATGGCTCCGCCGCTAACGCGACCGGCTCTGAAAAGCGGGCCGCCCACCGCACCGATATCCGGTCTGAGGTCAAATATCCCGTCACCGTATTCGGTTCTGTAGAATCCGAGATGCTTTGTCATCTTCACTTCTACCTGCTTTCCGGTAAGTTCCCGTACAGCGGCTTCCGCCGCCCTTCTTCCGGCTTCATATGCATACATCTTCGATTCGGGATTGTCCGAAGTGGATGATGTATGGCATCTCCAATGGTAAAGAACTCTCGGAATATGCTTTATATACTCAGGTCCCTTTGCTCCCGCACAGATCCTCAGTATCAGATCATAATCCTGTGCTCCGTCATATTCTTTGCGAAGCTTTGATCCCTTTATCACCTCTGCCCTGAATACCGAGAAATGGCAGATGTAATTGTTGGTAAAAAGAAGATCCCTGTTGAAATCGTTTTTTCTGTACGGATCAAAAAATCTGTCAAGGAATCCGTCCGCTTTGTCTTCGTCCGAGTAGATAAGATCCGGTAAAACATCCGAATCCTCTATCGCACACATCACATGGAATAAGGCATCCGGTGTAAGTACATCATCATGATCGAGAAGCCCGATATATTTTCCGGTGGCAGCATCTATACCGCGATTGGTATTTTCGGAAATCCCGTCATTGCTCTCAAGTCTCAGATATCTGATGAAGTCATATTGTGAACTGAAATCTTCAACGATATTTTTGACGGCATCCGTTTTGGAAGCGTCAGCTATGACAAGCTCAAAATTCCTGTAAGTCTGATCTTCCAAAGACAATATAAGATCCTGCATAAAGACATCTTTAGTCTCATATGCAGGAACCACCACCGATATCAATACCGGCTCCCTGAAGACATAAGCCCGTTGTTCTGCAAGCTCTGCCTCCGTGGGTGCCTCATATCTGTATTTGTATTTCCGCTTCTGGTCTAACCTCTCAGCAACAGCATAAAAAGTATCTTTTATGCCGTTCTTCTTAAAGTATCCGACCGTGCGCTTTATGTTGCCTGTTAAACTCATTTAATATCAGATCTTAGATTTAACAGCTTCCGTAAGAGCATCAAGTCTTACCTGCGCATCCTCAAGAGAGGTTCCCTTGATACCCATATAGAACTTGATCTTGGGTTCCGTACCCGAAGGTCTTGCACAGCACCAGGAATCATTCTCGAGATCAAAATATAAAACATTGGATACGGGAAGCTCCGTCTTTCCCTCTTCGCCGCTCTCAAAATCTATGGTCTTTCCAACTTTATAATCATAGAATTTCTTAACCTTGAGATCACCGAACTGCTTAGGAGGATCGTTTCTGAGCTTCTCCATCATGGCTGCGATCTCTTCCAGACCTTCCTTTCCCTTCTTGGTGATGGCATACTGAGTTTCCTTGTAATATCCGTACTTCTCGTAGATATCGATCATCATATCCCAGAGAGTGATGCCCTGCTTCTTGCAGTAAGCAGCAACCTCCGAAAGCATCATTACGGCAACAACGGCATCCTTATCTCTGGCATGTGTTCCGGCAAGGCATCCGTAGGATTCCTCAAGACCGAATACATAATTGTATGATCCGTTCTGCTCAAAGAACTTGATCTGCTCACCAATATACTTAAATCCGGTAAGAACATCTATCTCCTTAACTCCGTAAGCCTTTGTGATGGCATGAGCAAGATTAGTGGTAACAATAGTAGTAACAAGTGCGGGATTCTCCGGCATTGTTCCTGTCGCAAGACGCTCGCGGAGGATATATTCACCGATGAGCATACCGGACATATTACCGGTAAATGCAACATACTCACCTGTCTTGGTATCCTTTGCATAGATACCAAGTCTGTCGGCATCGGGATCCGTTGCCATTACGATATCAGCATCCTTCTCTTTCGCAAGCTTAAGTGCAAGCTCAAACGCTCTCTCATCCTCGGGATTGGGATAAACGAGAGTCGTAAAGTCGGGATCGGGAAGTTCCTGCTCGGGAACAACATATACGTTCTTGAAGCCCAGTTCCTTTAAGATCCTTCTTACGGGGATATTTCCTGTTCCGTGGAAAGGCGTGTAAACGATCTTGATATCGTTGGCAACAGCACTTATCACATCGGGGTGGATTATCTGCTTCTTCAACTCTTCCATGTAGCTGTCATCGATCTCACTTCCGATGACATTGTAAAGGCCTGCTTCCACTGCTGCCTTCTTATCCATAGTCTTAACCGAATTGTAATCGGTTATGGCTTTAACTTCACCGATTATCCCGGTATCGTGAGGCGGTGTGATCTGCGCGCCGTCTTCCCAATAAACCTTATATCCGTTGTATTCGGGGGGATTGTGTGATGCGGTGACCATAACACCGGCGATACATCCCAGTGTACGGAGTGCATATGAAAGCTCCGGTGTGGGACGAAGAGAATCAAAAACAAAAGCCTTTATCCCGTTTGCATTGAGGCAAAGTGCCGTCTCTTCGGCAAACTCCGGACTCATGCGTCTGTTATCGTAGGAAACGGCTACACCTCTCTTCTTACCGTCTTCACCTGCATTCTTTATGATGTAATTGGCAAGACCCTGGGATGCCTTTCTTACGGTATAGATATTCATTCTGTTGGTTCCGGCACCGATGACTCCGCGAAGTCCTCCCGTGCCGAACTCAAGCTCTCTGTAAAAACGATCCTCTACCTCTTTATCATCATTTCTTACAGCTAAAAGTTCCTCTTTTGTCTTCTGATCAAAATAATCACTTTCAAGCCAGAAATCAAATGTCTCTCTGTAACCCATGGTTATCTCCTTCCCAAATTTATTAAAACGCTTACAATATATGATTTTATCACCGAAAACCTATGCTTTCAACGCGAAGTCACTGCGGTCTAAAGAGAAGTTAATGTTGAAATACGGATCTCCCGCATCAAGCGCATCCTTCCAGATCTCCCTGAATCTGGCCGATTCTCTGTCATATCTGGCAGCCTTCCCGGGATCCGGCTTTTCCACATCGGAACCTCTTGAAGCAGACTCGTAATGGAAGAGCTCGCAAAAAGGTGTCCATACATTCACATAGCCCTTATCTCTGAGCTTCAGACAGAAGTCCACATCATTAAGCGCCACCGCAAAGCCTTCATCAAGGCCGCCCACCTCGTCATATTTCGCACGTGATACTAACAGACATGCTCCCGTCACTGCTGAAAAATTCTGTGCATAGCAGAGCCTTCCCATATATCCGAAATTGGTATCGGCACATCTGTAATGAACATGTCCCGCCGTCCTGTGGGCTCCCAGGCCTATCACCACACCTGCGTGCTGTATGGTCCTGTCGGGATACAGAAGCTTCGCTCCCACCGCACCCACGTCCGAACGCTGGGCATACATAAGGAGTTCCTCCAGCCAGTTGACCGTTATGACTTCCGTATCATTATTGAGCAAAAGAACATATTCGCCCTTTGAATTCTTTACTCCCAGATTACAGATAGCAGAGAAATTGAACCCTCCCTCGTACTTTACCACCCTGAAACGTCCGGGTGCTGCCTTCTCGGTTTCCTTATAGTATTCAAAGGTCTCACTCTTTTCGGAATTATTCTCCACTACGATGATCTCATAATTATCATAAGTGGACTTCTCAAAAACAGAATCCACCAGGCGCTTCAGATCATCGATATGATCCTTGTTCGGTATGATGATGGAAATGAGCGGATCATCCGTGATCTCGTATCTGATCCTGAATATGGTCTCAAATGCTTTGGTACTGGAGATCTCGAAATTCTTAAGTCCAAGCTTCGTCAGGTGATCGGCCACAGCACCCTTGGCCGCATCTATGGCATAGGTCTTGGCGCTTATATCCGCAGCAACGGATCCCGCATGTGATCTCCAGTAGTAAAGGATCTTGGGAACGTGGGAAACATGCTTTGCGGCGGCAGTGAGCCTGAGGATCATGTCATGATCCTGACTTCCGTCAAACTGTGATCTGAAAAGCTCTGTCCCATCCAGAAGCGTCCGCTTGAATACACTGAAATGACAGATGTAATTATTTGCGCGAAGATTATCCGGAGCAAAGTCCGGCTTAAAATGAAGAGTTATCATATGATCGATACTCTTATTGCCCTGAAATGTAGTCTCATCACAGTAGATATAATCCGCATCTTCCTCACAGATACGTTTCATATATTCATATAATGCAGCGGGATGAAGCACATCATCATGATCGAAAAGCCCTATGTAGTCACCCTTTGCATCCTTAAAACACTCATTGGTATTACCGGATATACCTTCATTCTTTTCAAGCTTTCTGTAGCATATCCTTTCATCCGCTTTTGCATAGCTCATGCAGATCTCGCCTACGGATGCATGCTCCGCATCCGAACCGTCAGCAAGGCAAAGCTGCCAGTTCCCGTAGGTCTGAGCGGTCACGGATTCTATCATCTCACGCAGGAACTTTTCCGGAGTATTGTATAAAGGCACCAGGAGACTGAATAATACCTTCTTCGGAAATACTTCTGTGGACTGTCTTTCGCGTTCGGAAGCATTGGGAAAGCTCATGGTCCCGTGCTTTAATCTTGCCTTTCGCTCGATGGACTTGGCGGAAAGCTTTCTGGCTATCCCCTTTGGAGAGCCGTATCTGGCTACCCTGTCCTTAGTCCGCTGCATCCAGTGGATCGCAGACCTGGCAGGAGCACTTGCCTTCCAGAGTCTTCCGTTTTTGATGGCATCCAGTTTTGACTGATGCTCATTTGCCTCTGCATTTTCAGCTTCTATGCGTGCCGTAAGCTTCTCTGTTTTTTTAGCTTCTTCACGATAAAGCGTTCTGTAATCATCTTCCATAATGCATCCGTACCCTTCTCTAGCAAACAGTTCCCGGGTTGTTGAGTTTCTTGTCGGAAACCGCGATATATCTTTGTCCGTCTGTCCTGTCGGTATATTCTGTCAGTATGTGATACCTGCCCTGTCTGATATCGGAAGTATCTATCCTTCCGGTAAATCCCGACAGCGCGATATTCTTCTCGTTATACATCACCTTTTGTGCATCGGGTCTGTATTTCTCGAAAAGAGATACGCGCAGGCATTCGCCTCCGTCTTCCGAAAGAAGTATCAGACTCTTGCCGGATATATCAAAGCAGGCATTGTCCTTCCCCTGAACATAGGCCCATCCGCTTATGCATAATACAGGATGATCATCCTTTCTGTTTCTCTTTTGAATATCCGCAAACTCGACCGTACATTTCAAAGCGGTCCCGGCGCCGTTCTTTACGGCCCTTGCATATTCTTCTTTTTCTTTATCCCCGATCTTACCGATATCACTTTTCTTCTCAGGATCATCCGCATCAAATACTACATTCAGCAGATAGGATGAAGAATCTTTTGACAGGTTGTGACTGTAATAGGGATCTTTTCCCTCGAAACTCTTATGTTTATCATAGAGCTTTTTTTGTACTTCAATAAGTCTGGCAGCCTTGCCAATGGATTCAGGTTCCTGTCCTCTGCTGGCAGACTCCAGATGGAGAAGCACCGCATCGTTTCTCTGGATATTCCTGTAGCCCTTCTCTATGAGCGTAAAGCACAGATCCACATCGTTGTATTCAACGGGGAGAGATTCGTCAAAGCGTCCCGCCTCTTCGAATACCGACTTCCTTATCATCAGACAGGCGCCTGTGACAGCGCTCATGTTGCAGGGCAGTGCGGCCGCTCCGTAATAATATATCCTTGTATCCGGGAATCCTATGAGTTTGTGTGCAGGTCCGATGGCAAGATTGGTGATACCCGCATGCTGGATCTTCATGTCATCCGGATACCAGAGTTTTGCACCTACGGCGCCGGCTTTCTCCTGCATGGCTGTGCCTGCCATTATCTTCATCCAGTTCTCTTCTATGACCTGAACATCATCATTCAAAAACAGTAACAGCTCCCCGGATGCATCCGCAGCACCTCTGTTACACATGGCAGAGAAATTAAAATCTTCCCTGTGATATATATAATCAAAGTGTTTCCCGGTTTTCTCGGAAAACGATGCTATCATATGGCTTATCTTGGGCCTGTTCTCACTGTCGCTCCCGTTATCGACGATAATGAATTCATACTCAGGATAATCGGTCTTATCCAGTATGCTTTTTATACAGCTGTTTAACATCAGGGGATTATCCTTTGACAGGATGATCACTGAAACCTTCGGCATCCCGGTTCCTTCAGGCACCGGATAAACACTGTACACATCGCCTGCGGAAGTGCGATATACTTCGGTAGTGACACTCTTTATCGTTTTAAGAAAAGTCTTCCTGATCATCGCATACCGCTTATCATATCCATAGAAATTAAGAGCATTCCGGTAATCAAAATGATCGCTTTCCGAAGATTCCGGAAGTTCCTGTCTGCAATGATAGAGTACTCGATCCGTAAGTCCCATCCGTCTGTCATCGGATGCGATAAGCATAAAAAGACAGACCGACTCACGGTCTGTCATATCATGAACCGTATCGGAAAGCGCGGCTGCAACTTTCCCGTATACGGCCAGTATCTCATTGTAAAGTGCGGCCCTGACAGCAAAAAAGCTGCCATAGCTGCAGTATCCGAGCATAGTCTCCGGAGCATTAACGGTCTTGAAAAAAGGATCATGACGCTTTCCGTCAGCGGTGATCATATCCTCATTTGCAGTCCAGAGATCATATTCTTTTCTTTCCGCAAAAAAAGAGAATGCGACATCAGCCACATCTCTTTCAAGACATGATGTATCTTCGGCAACAAGCAATATGCCGTCGGCTTTTTCTTCCGAAGAAAGCATCCTGCAAAATCCGGCAAAGGATATGATCTTTACATTATCATTCGCTTTACCAACAGCCTCTTTGACCGCGGTTTCCCTGCCTTCATTCCTTGAGATCCACTCCCCATACAGATCCTGTCTGCATGCGATCTTCTCTTCGTATTCCGTGCATATCCTGCTTTCTAAAGATCCCGCTTTGGAATTAACGGGCTTTGTGCCTTTTAATCTGTTGATGATGCGAAAAGGCAGGCTTCCCGTTATCCTGGTCAGCTTCGCATAAGTCTCCTCCCTGCGTTTTCCTGCATCCACCAGGCGGGAGGTAAGATTCATGTTCAGATTTTTCTGCTTAAGGTAGGCCTCTTCAAACCACCTGTCCCAAGTATATCTGCTTTCCATTATGATCTCCGAACCGGTACTCAGATCATTCCGTGTTCTTTTTTATAATCGGAAAATGATGTACGATTGGTATCCTTCTCAGAAAGAATGAACTCAAAATCATCGGGCACGGGCCACTTTACGCCGATCTCGGGATCGTTGTAAGCAATTCCGCCCTCATCTTCGGGATGATAGAAATCAGTGCACTTATAGCAGAATTCGGCATAATCGGAAAGAACAAGGAAACCGTGTGCGAAATTCTTGGGAATGAAAAACTGCTTCTTATTCTCTTCGGAAAGCCTTACACCGTACCACTGTCCGAAAGTAGCAGAACCTTCACGAAGATCCACTGCCACATCAAAAACCTCACCCTTTATTACTCTTACAAGCTTATCCTGAGGGAATTTCTTCTGGAAATGCAATCCTCTGAGCACGCCCTTAGAGGAAGCTGACTGATTATCCTGAACAAATACTTCAGGGATCCCGGCTTCTTTAAAATCGTTGTAGTTGTACGTCTCCATGAAATATCCGCGCTTGTCCTCGAATACCTTCGGAGTGATGACCTTAAGTCCTTCGATCTCACAGGTTTCAACCGTAATCTTTCCCATTATCTGCTTCTCCTTTTTATTTATCAATTTCCGTTCCACACAAGGTCCAGATCGACTCTTGTATTTATTCCATCTATCACGCCTGATGATGTGTACTGCCACAGGGCAAAGTCGCCTTTGTACAAAGGATTCTTTCTGTACTCGGCCACCCAATGGGTTATATCCGTAAGCTCACCGTCATTTAATCTTTCATAATACCAGCAGCGGCTGGCGTAGATACCGCTGTGATATCCGGAATTGTCTATGGTCTCGCAGAAGGCTTTAAGAACTGCCGTCCTGTCTGCCGCATTCAGGCCGTCTGCCCTTCCGTTACCTCCTGCGGATTCCGTATCAATGAAGACGGGATAATCAAGTCTTTCACCGTCTAAAAGAGATACCACCATTGAAGCTTCCTCAACCGCTTCCACTTCCGATACCGCCTGTGAGAAGAAGTATACTCCCACTTTGATACCGGCTGCTTTGGCACCTTCCAGATTTTTCCTAAACATCCTGTCCTCAATAAGGTAACCGCTTGAGGATCCGCGGTATCCGCATCTTATGATGGCGAATTCAACCCCGGAGTCGGCAACCTTCTGCCAGTCGATCTCTTTTTGCCACTTGGATACATCTATTCCGAAAGCCGCATCGGTACCTTCCCACTTTGTTTTGACTTCCGTTTCATCCGTATCATCGGTTGCCCCGGGGATCTCAGTATCTTCCGCCGCTTCATCTATCTCATCTTCGCTGTGTATGTAAAGTGAGATATCATCTATGACTTCATATTCCAGCTGATCCCTGACTGCCACACGCATAGGCTCATCGGGGACTACAAAGCCCGGTTCATTTTCCAGCTGGACAAAATAATCTCCCGCCTTAAGATCCGGGACATATATCATACCGTCCCTGTCAAGATCCTTGAACTCTCCCAGTCCGTCGATATTGATATAAAACGAATATCCCTTTACAGGTGCACCGTCTTCTCCGGTGATACAGACCCTGATATCCTTCATAACGCTGTCAGCCTGCATATACAGCCTGGGCGTAAGTTCTGTCGTCTCTGTCAGGACACTGCCCTTCGGTTCGGGATCAAAGAATGTATCATCCTTCAGGAAATCCCTGTATCCGTTTTCTTCGGGTTTAGCCGGTACACTTGCAGATGCCGCAGCACCTGCGCCGGGAGCATTATTCCGACTGCCGTTTGTATACCATACAAGCAGCAATGCGAGAGTGGTCACGCTGAGTGCTGCAAGTACAGCCAGAGCTTTGACCTTAGAGTCCATTAGCTACCTCTGTCAGATATTTGCCGTAATCGGTCTTCATAAGAGGCTTGGCCAGTTCAAGCAACTGTTCCTTGGAAATAAAGCCTCTCTTATAAGCGATCTCTTCAATGCAGGAAATGTAAAGCCCCTGTCTCTTCTGGAAAGCCGCAACAAAGTCAGCAGCATCAAGAAGCGCATCATGATTTCCCGTATCGAGCCATGCGAAGCCTCTTCCGAGAGTTTCAACACGAAGTGTTCCTCTTCTTAAATATTCATTGTTGATACTGGTGATCTCGATCTCTCCTCTGGCGGAGGGCTTTACATTCTTTGCGATCTCAACCACATCATTGTCATAGAAATACAATCCGGGAACAGCATAATTGCTCTTGGGATTCTCCGGTTTCTCCTCTATCGAAAGTGCCATGCCGTTTTCATCGAATTCCACAACACCGTACTCTCTGGGATCTCTTACGTAATATCCGAATATGGTAGCTCCCTTATCTCTTGAAGCCACTTCCCTGAGGAGCTTTGAGAAGCTCTGACCGTAGAAGATATTGTCTCCGAGAATAAGGCATACCGAATCATTTCCGATAAAGTCCGCTCCGATGATAAATGCATCTGCGAGTCCGCGGGGCTGTTCCTGCACCGCATAGGAGAATTTCATTCCCAGCTGCGAGCCGTCGGAGAGGAGCTCCTTGAAAACAGGCAGGTCTCTGGGAGTTGAAATGATGAGCACCTCACTGATACCCGCCAGCATAAGTATGGAGAGCGGATAGTAGATCATGGGCTTGTCATAGACAGGCATGATCTGCTTTGATACGGCTTTGGTAAGAGGATAGAGTCTTGTACCGGAACCTCCGGCTAAAATTATTCCCTTCATCGCAAACTCCTTATCTGTTCTTATACATTGATTCGTAGTAATTCTGATAATCTCCGCTGGTCACGTTCTTCATCCAGTCTTCATGCTCAAAATACCACTTGATGGTAAGCTTTATACCGTCTTTGAACATTGTCTCCGGCTCCCATCCGATCTCACTCTTGATCTTGTCGGGTGCGATGGCATATCTTCTGTCGTGTCCCTTGCGGTCTTCAACATAAGTGATGAGATCCTCTGTGATATTAGCCTTTCTGGGATCGCTGTCAGGAAGCATTTCCCTTAAAGTCTCAAGGATGATCTTTATGATCTCGATATTCTGCTTTTCATTATGTCCGCCTACATTGTAGGTCTCTCCGAGTCTTCCCTTCTCCTGGACCATATCAATTGCCTTTGCATGATCCTCTACATATAACCAGTCTCTTACGTTCTTGCCGTCACCGTATACGGGAAGCTTCTTGCCCTGAAGTGCATTGTTGATGATAAGCGGGATAAGCTTTTCAGGGAACTGGTAAGGTCCGTAATTGTTGGAGCAGTTGGTTATGTTTGCGGGGAAATGATATGTATCCATATATGCCTTTACTAACATATCGGATCCTGCTTTACTTGCGGAATAAGGTGAATGAGGCGAATAAGGAGTCGTCTCATAGAAATATCCGTCGCCCTCGGGAAGTGAACCGTATACTTCATCGGTAGATACATGAAGGAACTTCTTATCGGGCTTGTAATTGCCGAGAGGATCGGGGCCTTCCTTAACTTCCCATGCAGCCTTTGCACAGTTAAGCATTACACCTGTGCCGTATACATTTGTCTTGATGAATACTTCGGGATTTCTGATACTTCTGTCCACGTGGCTTTCTGCTGCAAAGTGAACCACTCTGTCGATCTCATTTTCCTCAAAGATCCTGCTGATGGCTTCCTTGTCGGTAATGTCGGCTCTGATAAATGAGTAATTCTCACGGTTCTCAATATCTCTGAGATTTTCCAGATTTCCCGCATAAGTAAGTGAATCCACATTTATGATACGGATATCGTCACCGTATTTCTTAAACATGTAATGAATGTAATTAGAGCCTATGAAGCCCGCACCACCTGTAACAAGATAAGTTCTCATTTTGTAATCTCCTCCGTTTTTA
The DNA here is from genome assembly GCA_024697065.1 of Lachnospiraceae bacterium. Taxonomy (GTDB): domain Bacteria; phylum Bacillota; class Clostridia; order Lachnospirales; family Lachnospiraceae; genus NK4A136. The sequence continues at coordinate 14,895 of JAILGE010000016.1, read as the reverse complement.
TCTTCAGTAACCTAAATAACTCAGATTCATATCAACCTTACCGCTGATACCGGGAACCGTCCCCTTGGCGGTATATTGCCACATATCATGCTTGCCCGAGAAAGAAGGCGCCGATGCATACTGTGCAAGCCAGATCTTATATCCGGAAAGCGATGAATATGACAGATTGTTATTATACCAGTCCTTGGATGCATAAATACCTGCGGTATAACCTCCGCTCCTTATGGTCTCGCAGAAAGCTTTGCATACTGCTGTTCTTGCTTCTGCGCTGAGTCCGTCCGCTCTTCCGTTGCCGCCGGATGTTTTTTCGGTATCTATAAATACCGGATATCCGACTCCCATTCCCTTGATAATGGAAAGTGTCATGGAAGCTTCCTCTACCGCTTCCACTTCATTTACGGCCTGAGTAAAGAAATATGCTCCGACTTTAAGTCCGGCAGCTCTCGCTCCTGCCACATTGCTCTGGAACTTGGAGTCCGAAACCAGTACTCCGGTCGAAGATCCCCTGTATCCGCAGCGAATGATGACAAAACTGATACCCGAATTCTTAACCGCATTCCAGTCGATGGTCCCGTTCCACTTTGAAACATCTATACCGAGAATACCATTCTTGTCGGCAGCGAGAATACCTTCCGCGGTGAAGCTGTACTGGATTCCCTGTATGACCTGATCTCCGGTCACTTTATTTCCGTTCTTATCATAGAAATAAACATTGCCGTCGATGGTCTGCCATCCCGTGTAATTATATACCGATTCCGCCTCTACATAAAATGTATCGAATTTATAATAATCGGCATAGACCGCTTTACGGAATTTGTCGTTGTCCTTTACATATATCTGTCTTCCGTTGGTGCTCTTTAAGAGAGTAGTCTCATCCGTCACAGCCTTAGGAGTAGGCGTCGCACTTGCGGAAGCGGATGCCTCCACGGAAGCAGAGGCTGTTGCCGAAGCACTTGCCGTAGCCTGAACCGACGGTGAAGGTGTGGGTACCGGGCTCGGTGTCGGCGTAGGTGCCGGTGTGGGTGTCGGTGTCGGTGTAGGTGTAGGCGTCGGTGTAGGCGTTGGTACCGGTGTCGGCGTGGGTGCCGGTGTAGGTGTGGGTGCCGGCGTAGGTGTAGGTGTGGGTTTCGGCTCCTCTGTCGGAGTCGGTGTGGGCTTCGGCTCTTCCGTAGGCTTAGTCTCTTCCGTGGGCTTAGTCTCTTCCGTGGGCTTTGTCTCCCCGGTAGGCTTGGTCTCTTCCGTAGGTTTTGTCTCCTCGGTTGCCGAACCTTCCCCCTTATTTCCTTCTTTATCGCCTTCCTTATTCTCACCTTCCGGTTCATAAAGTATCTTTTCGGAAAGCTCTGTTCTCCGCCCTGCCGCGTAGAGTCCGTTTTCTACGGAAACTTCATCTGCCTTGGCCGATGAAGGATCGGCTATTTCTTTCTTGTCGATCTCTTCATATTCGGATTTTCCGTCTTTCAGCGTTCTGGTGGATTCCACCCATTCTACGGTATCCTTTACAGTAGGTGTCTCCTCAACTACCGCAGCCGCATTATTGGCACCGGTATCTTCCTGTGCCACGTTGACTTCGGTTTCCTTCTTGATCTCCTCAGAGACATCGATCTGCTTATAGACGATCTTGTCCTTAATGGTTACCGTATCGGCATAATCCTGAAATTCATACCCTTCGGGAGCTTCGGCATAAACACTGTATTCTCCCGCATCAAGTCCGTCCTTGTAGATGATACCGTCTCCGTCATCATCCTTAAGTTCTATATCCTTACCGTTCTTGGATGTCAGCACTACCGAAAATGCGGAATCTCCTATAAGACCGCCTGCAGAAACATCCAGGAACTTAACCTTAAGATCCTTCTGAAGAGATGTAAATGTCAGCCTTACGGTAGTAGTACTGGCAGCTATCCTCTCCTCTTCCGCCTGTCTTGCAAGCTCTTCCGCCAGTGCCTCTTCCTCAGCTATCCTTGCCGCCAGACTGGTATCGGCAACTGCAAGGAGCCCCGACTCTCCGGCCACGCCCAGAGTCTGAAGCCTCTCTCCAACAGCAACGAGTTCCTCGGAAGCACCTTTTTTTTTCGGCATCGCATTGATGAAGATGACCAGGATGACTACCGCTGCTGCCAAAACTGCCGCCACTGTTATAATTAACTTTTTATTCTCTTTAAATATTGCATCCAAAGAGGATATTATCTTATCTAAATCTTTATTCCCGGTTATCTTCTTATCCTGAGCAGACTTATCAGATGCTTTTTTATCCGGGTTCTTCTTGTTTGAATTCTTTTTATCAGAGCTCTTTTTATCTAAGTTCTTCTTATCTAAGTTCTTCTTATCTAAGTTCTTCTTGTCTGAATTCTTCTTTTCAGGACTTTTCTTTTCAGAACTTTTCTTTTCCGAGTTTTTATTCTCAGAGTTTATATTTTCATGACTTTTCTTTTCCGAGTTTTTATTTTCAGATTTTTTCTTTTCAGCGCTCTTTTTGTCCTGAGCCTTATTATCGGAAGTCTTTTTATTTAAGCTCTTCTTTTCAGAGTTCTTCTTTTCAGAGTTCTTCTTATTTAAACCCTTTTTATCCGGATCTGCATTATCCCGGGGCTTTTTATCCTGAGCGGGCTTATCAGACGTTTTTTTAGCAGCTCTGCCGGCATCCTGTCTCAGTTCATCAGCATTGCCGCCGGCACTTGCGTCCGCGGCTTCCGCTTCTCTTGGTCTGCCTACGAAAAGAACCTGCTTGCCCTCAGCCTCAGCCACGACGGGCGCCACGACGGGCGCTTCCATTTCTTCCGTAAAGCCTTCAGAGATATTAATACCTTCGGTAAAGCTTTCCTCGAGACCTATCGTGAAGCTCTCCCCAGGACCTATCTCCTCTGTGAAGCCTTCGCCGATACCCTGCTCCTCCGTGAAACCTTCGCCGACACCTGTCTCTTCAGTGAAGCCTTCCTCCAAAGGTGCCGCAATCGCAGCAGATGCAGCCTCATCAGCTTCATCCTCATGCTTATCCCCGGCAGAAGAAAGCCTGATGCGGATCTTATTATCATCAGCGCCCGGATCAAAGCCTGCTGATTCAAAGCCCGTTGTATCCAATGCCTCGCCGCCATCCTCAGGGTAGTCTTCTTCCGGGTAATCTTCTTCCGGGTAATCCTCAAGCGGATCGGCACCTCTCACAGCCGTGAGGACATCAGTATCCCCCAGTCTTCCCGTGAGCCCCTCTTCATCTATATCAAGAAATTCTATTTCGTTCTTTTTCTTCATTAAATCCCGTATTGCTGTTTTATTGCATTTACTTACATTACGATGTTTATGTAAACCATAAGCATCCCAAACTTTTGTATTATAACATACTTCCCTGTCTCAGGTCATCCCGCCGGGATCTGCCCTCTTTACTCCGAAAGCAGCCTGTATTCGTACAGGGTATATCCGGAACTTACAGACACTTTCCTGAAACCGTAGTGCCCGAAAGGATGCTTTGCCGGATATCCTTCAGGTATAAACAGATATCTGGTTCCGGTTTCGCTGCAAAGCTCTGCCAGCCTTTCAAAATCCGTCATTTCATATGACATAACATCAAAGAATTCGTTCTTTACCGGATAATCCTTTCTCACGGTTTCATATCCGTAAGGCATGATGATGTCCGCATCGTACTGTCTTACATAAGGCAGCAGCTCCCCCGGAAATGCTGCATGGATCTCTTTCTCATCCGATACAGATCTTAAAAGCTTCACCGTAGCGATGGTATCCTCCGGGAGCTGTCCTGCATTCTCCGCTTCACTCCTGAGTCCCTCTATCTCTCCGGTATATACAAACTCACCTCCCAGCAGCAGCACCACCATCAAAACCGCAAATCCTGCGATCCTGTGATCCTTGATCAGATCGCATCCCACATATCCGAGTCCCAGGCCGATGGGCATCATCCACCAGAGCCTCCAGTATGAGTCGGCGCCGCCGAAGCGGTCATAGAGCTCATATCCCGGCGGGAAGAAAATAACTGCCAATAACACTGTGCTGGTTATCACCAGAACAGTCTGGATGCTTCTCTTCTTGATGGAAACCGCTGTATAGATCAGCCCCGCAAAGAAAAGTATCATTACGATACCGCTTCCGGTATATTGGGCATAAATCCTGAAAATCTCTCTGAAATCTTCGATCATAAGCCCCTCCCCTGTAATGCGTAGATCGTCAGGTAGAAAAAGCAGGGAGCCGCTGTCAGGATCCATGCAGGAAAGATAAGGGGTCTTCTGTTCCTTATCGCTATGCAGGTGATGGCCACGCCCTCCATAACTGCCAGGAGATACATTCCGGGGCAGCTCACCAACGCCCCTGTGAGATTGGTCACAAAAAGCATCAAAAAATGTCCGGGTATGGGAGACATCTTCTTTTCTCCGGTATCCTCCTCCTCATTCATGCCCGCCTTCGACGGTTCAGTCAGATCCGCCAGCGCAAACATTATCAGAAATACATAGGGTATTATGAGACCTGCAAGGACTGCATTCCCCTGCCAGGTCCGTGTTATCAGGAAAGTCTCTCTCGTATAAACGGAATAATTTCCAAAAGAATTGATCAAAACCATGAGGATCAGAAAGACGGGAGTCTTGACAGGATCATCATCAAATATCCTGTCCGCTATCTCTCTGTAGATCATGTATGCAGTCACCATCAAGAAAAGAGGAAGGATCGTATGAGCCACGGTGGCGGCATGTACGCCTGTAACCCTTGAGATCATGGCGGTAAAGATGGGGAAAGGAGACAATGCATGCCTGAAATCCACGGCAGTAGCAACACCTGTGTAAGGATCTGTGACATACATGGTGTCATGCTTTACCGACGCCAGCGCATGTCCCACATAGAAAGCATCATTCGGATCTGTCGTCATGACCATTATGGACATCCCAAGCTGGATAGCCAGGAGAATAAAAAATACCACCCAAAGTATACCGTCAGCCACTTTCACATTTTTATACAATCTGAATCTGAAAAAAACCGGAAGTGTATCGGCAGCAAATCCAACCGCCAGAATGATCAGACCTATAACCGATAAAGCCGACATGACCGACATGATGAGAGCTATAAGGAAAGACAGCGTCTTACCGAAAAGAATACTCGGTACAGCGCAGATCTCCGTCACGGCAAACATGGTAAAAAAGCCGCACAGATAAACCCCGGTAACAGTCCTTCCCACCCTGTTAATAAAAGAAGAAAGAATGAGACCGGACAAAAAGGGAAATACGGCAAACCAGATAAAAAGATTGATGATCGTATTAAAAAGATCCAACCTAAAACATCCTCCGGATCCTTACAAAGCTTGTTTCACACCCGATAATTATAGCATAAAGAGCCTGTTTGTGATAGAATTAGGGTGTTTATCGATACCAATTGAAAAGGAGTATCCAATGATCTCAATAGTAGTTCCTACATTTAATGAAAAGGGTAACATACATCCCCTGTTAGAGCGCATCGATGCCACTCTCGGCAAGATCGACTACGAAGTCATCTTCGTTGACGACAGCAATGATGAGACTCCGGAAGTGATAAGTGAAGAAGCAAAAGTAAATCCCCATGTGGTACTTCACCACCGCGAGAATGAGAAGGGCCTTGCCACAGCAGTTGTTAAGGGCTTCAGACTTGCAAAAGGCGACTATGTTGCCTGCATGGATGCAGATCTTCAGCATCCGCCCGAAGTATTGCTGGATATGTATGCAGCAATGCTTGCACACGCTGATATGGCTATCCCCAGCCGTCTTATACCCGGCGGTTCCGACGGCGGCCTTGATCTTATCAGAAAGATAATCTCAAGCTCTGCAAAATATATCGCCAAGATCATACTTCCCTGCCTCCGCAAGATCTCCGATCCTACCAGCGGACTCTTCATGGTAAGACGTGAGCTTCTCGAGGGCGCGGATCTCAATCCCATCGGCTGGAAGATAATGGTAGAAGTCATCGCACAGTGCAATGTTAAGAAGATACTTGAAACACCTTACAGCTTCCATGACAGAGAATCAGGTGAATCAAAGATTTCCTTAAAGGTAAGCCTCCAGTTCATCCAGCAGCTCTTCCACCTTCGCCTTAACTGTGTAAATAAGGGCAAGGGCATGAAGGTCGCTGTATGGAGTCCCGAAAAACTTGCCGAGAAAAAGGCCGCCATCACAGAAGCATGATATTTACGCAATTGCGATAAGAAATCACTCCGTATCACAGGATGCGGGGTGATTTTTTTATCGCAAAATATAAAACAGGCGGCGCCACACTCAGTGAACGCCGCCCATATAAATCATTATCATTCCGGGATAATTATTTTGCGGAAAGCTCTATCTCACGGTTAACAAGAGCAAGATCTGTTGCAACCATTCTCTCAACCATCTGATCAAATGTGATCTCTCTCTTCCATCCAAGCTTTTCCTCAGCCTTTGCGGGATTACCGATAAGAAGCTCAACCTCTGCAGGTCTGAAGAATTCAGGATTAACCTTTACAAGAACCTTGCCTGTAGCGGCATCCTTACCGATCTCCTCAACGCCTTCGCCGGAGAATTCGATATTGATACCAACCTTCTCAAAAGCGAGCTTTGCGAAATCTCTGACTGTTCTGGTCTCACCTGTTGCTACTACATAATCATCAGGCTCATCCTGCTGAAGCATCAGCCACATAGCGCGTACATAGTCCTTGGAGTGACCCCAGTCACGCTTTGCATTGAGATTACCAAGTTCAAGACACTCAGCGCAGCCAAGCTTGATACGAGCGACTGTATCTGTGATCTTTCTGGTAACGAATTCCTTACCTCTTCTCTCACCTTCATGATTGAAAAGAATACCGTTACATGTGAAAAGTCCGAAACTCTCTCTGTAGTTTTTGGTGATCCAGTAACCGTAAAGCTTTGATACACCATAGGGACTGCGGGGATAGAACGGTGTGTTCTCATCCTGAGGTATAGCCTGTACCTTTCCGAACATCTCGGATGTGGAAGCCTGATAGAATTTTGCTTCAGGCTTTACAAATCTGATAGCCTCAAGCATATTTGTAACACCTACCGCATCGATATTGGCAGTAAGAAGAGGCTGTTCCCAGCTGGTAGCAACGAAGGACTGGGCAGCGAGGTTGTATACTTCATCTGCCTGTGAGATCTTCATGGCATTTATAAGAGATACAACGTCTGTCATATCCGCATAGATAAAATGGATCTTATCTTTGATGTGAGCTACATTACCGTAATCCACAACCGACTTTCTTCTGAGTATTCCGTAAACGGTATATCCCTTCTCGAGCAGAAGCTCTGCGAGATATGATCCGTCCTGTCCGTTGATTCCCGTAATAAGCGCGTTCTTCATTTCATTATTCCTCTCTTAGATTCTAACCGGCAGGTAAACCGGCGATTGCTCATGTCAAACATAAATGCCTTGTAATTGTACTATATTTTTGCAAATAATGCCACCGTGGATAAAACCGCCCCCGTCCTCTCATCCTTCCGAAATATGATATCTGATCACGGCATCGGCTTTGGCCTCATATAAAGCACTGTCCGCCTTCTTGAAGAGCTCGGAGTAGTCCTTCTCTTTCCCCCGGTATATGGCGATACCGATGCTGGCACTGACCTTATCACTGCCATCACCATATACGACCTTTTCGGCGCAGCCCTTCACGATATCTTCGGCAATACGGCAGGCAATATCTCTGTCATCCGTATCCCTGATAAATACGATGAACTCATCTCCTCCGAAACGGCCGACGATCTCATCTCCCGTAAAAAGCTCATCAAGGAACCGGCCGAACTGCGCTATGACTTCATCACCCACATCATGCCCGCAGGTATCATTTATGACCTTGAAATGGTCTATATCCATTACATACATGATCCCCTTACGGGTATGATCATCTGATAAGAACTTATCTATCTCTCTGATGATCGCGCCTTTATTCTTAAGTCCCGTCAGATCATCCGTATCCTTCTGGATATTCAGCTTCCTTGTCAGAACGAATTCCTTTATACGCAGTGAATTGGCTATAACATTCAGAAAGATTCCGATGATCGTAAAGGGAATGATATTAGCCAGATCTACTATCCAGACATCGTAGGGCTTGACCGGATATGTCCAGATCAGGAAAACCGCAGATGCCGCACTGAGCTCAAAAGCCATGAAAAAAGGTTTATCGATCATAAACATAGGTGTGATCAGCAGGAGTGCTATAAAGGAAACCGCCGGTGTGTCAGGATTTCTGACGGACAGTACTATACCGAATATGAACAGCAGCGATATGGTGAGATATATCAGGAACTGCGGTATGATGGAATCCTTCTTCATCATAAAGAAGAGCCCAATGATAAGCAGCGAATAACCAAAGCCGGCAAGATAGGCCGGGCCGTTAACTCTCATGAGATCGGTAAACAGCGAAGAGATAAACAATGCAGCAAATAATACAGCCATCAAAAAGTGAAGGATCTTCCACACTTCGAAATTGGAAACGTAAGCCTCCTTCTTAATGGCATTGTATTCGTCTTTCTCTATACCGCAGTAGAAAAAATAATTGCGGATAGTACGTAATATTCTCATACCGGCCCTCTCACTTCAGATTCCGCACACACCCTGTTCTCACGGGTGACATATATGTGTGCCACACCAAAGATGACTCCGAACACCGCAAGCAGAAGATACATCATGGTGACACCGTTCAATATAAAGATCATCGCAGGTATTACAGCTAAGGCGATCTGCTTAGGATAGTCCGCCTTCCTAAAAAATAATGCCCATATTATCCAGTAGGAAAGAAGTAATACCGTATTCCCAAATAAATAAGCTATGAACAATCCTTTCGATGCAAAACCTCTTTCTGTAATTCCAAGATTGAATATCATCAGGAACATGCAGCCATATCTGCCCACCTGTTCCAGAATATTCATCAATTTATTTCTGCATCTGTTCGCCTGCCCCTTTTTCCTAAATGCATAAACCATATTCGGGATCAGCATCAGAACAACTATTATCAGTCCGATCAGATTTAACCAGCTGAACACAAGAAACAAATATGTAGGAGCATCAGCTCCACCGATTATAGATCCGTTATTAATCATAATTATTCTTCACCCGCCATTGAAAACATTCAAGAAGCTCCGCCGCTTTTCTCGAATATTCCGAAACAAATTCGTTGTTCAATCACCTTCCGCGATATAAAGACTCAAAATCGCTCTGCGATATTATCCCTATCCCCTTGCTCAGCTTCACGCCCACATTATACATCATCCTGCAGGCCTCCTTTTTCGGGAGCTTCTGCCCGTCAAAGATCATCATAAGAGCCAGGCCGTGTGTATAGATGACAGTGTCTCTAACCATTTCCGAGATCTGATCACCGGGGATGTCATATTGAGCCGCGAATATCTTCACGGCTTCTTCGTCAAACTGAAGCGAAAACATGCTGGTATCGCCGTAAGGCCGCTCACCGATCGTATCCATGGGATCATCCACAACCAGGAACCTGAATACATTGGGATGATCGCATGCAACGGATAAATATCTGATACCCGAAATGAAGAACGCCTCTATGGCATCCTTCCCCTGCATTTCTTCCTCCAAACCGCAAAACACACGCCTTGAAGCATATGAGTACAGTTCTTTTTTAAGTTCGTTCATGCTCCCAAACTGCCATGACACCGGCTGGGTCGAGCATCCGAGCTTTTCCGCTATCAGCTTGATAGCCACCGAACTGCTCCCGGATCCATCCAGCAGTTCATATGCGGCATTTAATATCATTTCCCGTGTGATCTGTGTCTTGCGTCCCATCTCTATTCCCTTGCGATCTATGAGTAAGGCCTGTAATCGAGCGCCTTTGTGCATCCAAAATTTCCGGCGATCTTCTTAAACATTTTTTTGGCGAAAGTCTTCTGCAACAATCCTACCAGAAAACGGATATGTGCGGGAAAAACTTCCGGTCCCGTGAATCTCTTGCAAGCCTCGGATTTAAAGTCTCCGTTCTTCGCATACTCGCGTCCCATTTCGGTATAGGGTTCCGTTACCCTATCTCTTTGTTCTCCTTCGAAAAATCTGATAGAGAAATTGTCTCCCTTAACCAGTGTACCCTGATATTCACATCCAAGCTTACGCGCAAGTATCTCAAGATATGCTTCTCCGCAGCGGAGCTGTATCCCTTCCGCGAAACCGCTCTGCAGTATGAAAGCCATTCCCGTGCCGTCATTCCTGGGCTCAAGGGTTTCCAGGAATTCCATGAGACGTCCCGGTATGCATTCAACATAAAGCGGAAGAGCTATGATTATCCTGCTGTTATTATAATACGCTTCCCTCATTTTTTCCCACTGTTTGGCATCAGCCACTTCATATTGCTCAAAAGTCACGCCGTTTTCACTCATTCCCGCCGTAAACTTCTCCAATATCTTATCCGTATTGCTGTATGCCTTAACTCGCGGACTTCCGTTTATTATCAACACATGCATGATACTGCCTCCTTTAATTCATCCTTTGCAAAAACTCCAAGTGACCTGCTCTCAAAATTCAGTGCTGCCCTCTCGGTCCATCTTTCCAGATATTCCTTTTCCACATCTCCGGAATAAATGATGCCGACATCGGTTCTTTGATCGTAACGGGGCACATGCCTCATCTGATCCCCCACGAACTTAAGGTACATCGTAGCGATCGGAAGGATGCGGTCGAAAATATTCTTTCCCTTGTGATCTATAAAACCAAGGGCCGTATCCGATATTACCCACATCTGATCCGCATGGACCACCTTCTTCAATATGATCTCGTAGTCATCCTTGATCGAGCATTCTCCGGGCGTCTTCAGCCAGCAGTGATTGCAGCCTATGCAGTGGCTTATCTTTAAAGATGCCGCTTCTACGATATCGGCTTCTACGGATCTTTCTTCCAGACAACGTTTCAATTCTTCGGTAACAGCAGTATCCGAAGTGGTATTCACTATAAGGATCATGGCTTACAACCTCTCTTTCATAATATAAACCTGTTTATATAAACATCTTTATATTATTCAATACCTAAACTTTTGTCAACACGAGAAAATAAAAAAAGGAGCCGGATATACCGACTCCCTCTGCGATCTCCTTGACCGGTCTGAGCTTAACCCACCAAATCTCCGGCCCGGACATTGCCGTCGCTATCCATATAGGCCGTATAAGCGTGATCGGTAAACATATCATCAAGATCGATGAAAAGCTCTGCGCCTGAGCCATCAATATTGATAACAATGATGCTCAGTCTCTTCATAAAATCTTCCCTGCTGATATTCGGACTGTCACCCGACCAGACCTCGATGTTACCTTCTTTATCTGTTACGGCGTCTGCGATGGCGCCAAAGATCTTGCGTTCCGTCGCATCGATATCATCAAATATCCTGTGGAGCACTTCCGCAGACTTGTCAGCTCTTGTCGGATCGTCACTGTCACATTCCATAGTGATGGTGATCTCATCGCAACCATTTGCTTTACCACGTGAGATGATACCGCGAGCCAGAAGAGACTGATTCTCTCTTCTGATGGTAAACTCTCCGATCCCGTTAACAACATATTGAACAGGTTCCAGTGCCTTCTTACCAAGTTCGGCGAGTTCCTTGTCGTCGACCTCTTTTTCAAGGAATTCTTCGAGAGCATAGACATTGAGATCTTCCTCATCGATATGCCTTGCCATCACGCGGTATACTTTACCCGCCTTGAGTTTGATCCCTTTGTTTTTCGCAAAGTCTTTGTCATCCGCGGGAATGAGAACTCCTCCGTCTGCTCTGACCGGCTTGTCGCTTCCTGCCTTCCTGATGGCGCTAAAGTAAGCGCTCCCGGAGGATAAGCCAACTCCCCCGGCGTTTTTCTGCTTGCTCATATCAACACTTTCGATATTATAGAACAGCAATTCCTCAGGGTCTCCCGTATACCTGCCGAGCATCCTCTGTTTTACGGTCTCGTAAATGCTTTCATCTTTGGAGGCATCAGTATCTCTTTCGATCACATCTTCAAGATAAAACGTAGACTCACTTGTCTTACACCGTCTCACACGAAGCTTATAGCAGTGGTTTCTCTTAAGCTGAGGTGGATACTTATATCCTAAGACCCTGCGCTTGCCAAACCACCAGATCTGTCCGCCGCGTCCAAAAGGATACTCCTCGGTTGCAAACCAGGGATTAAGATAATCAGCATATACCAAACTCTCATTGCCTACTTTTAAGAACGGGCCATTACCTTTTTCCCAGGACCATCGGATCATTACGGTTATTTCTGTTGAAGTATCTTCAAATTGTGCGAGAAACTCTTCTCTGCTTTTTGGATCTGAAGTAAAATCCTTTGTACTCATAGTTTTCTCCTTAATCATTTTCCTTTATGTATAAGCTTCCTGTGGTCAGTCCTCTTCACGAAGCTTAAACTCCTTATCATCATCGATCATATCGAGCATGTACTTCGCTATTTCGCCGTGGGCACCGGTGACGATGGCGGTAGCCACATCAAAGACATCCGCGATCATAACAATAAAAGCGAACCTTCTGAAGGCCACATTGACACGTGTCATGTTGTTATACTTCAGCCAAAGGTACGCATAAAGCACTATATCCAGCGGGATGACCGCTACTTCCATGTAGATGTTATAATCAAGTCCAATCACAAATAATCGGCCCCCTAACTCCGCCTAAGGAATTTTCAGCCTCTTTCAGTAACAGCCACATCCAATCCTATCGTAGTACTGTGTACTATTATTTCTTCGTAGAGTTTTAACAGGCCAAGACTGTTCTATGGCCTCTTTTTCATACCATGCTCTTGCCGTAGTATCTGAAACTTGGAGCAGGCGCTCGTAATGAGACCATGTAAGTATTCTTCTGCCTTTTATTATCATTGCATGTTCACCAAATTGTGGGGTCGTTGTCACCACAATCCCAGAATTCTCAAAATCATCAGATTGTGAGGTCAATATCCCCACAATCTCGGGATAACTCTGATAAAACTGTACATATTTATAAAGAGAGCGCTTATCAAAACCCTTGCCATACTTTTGAGTTAACTCATCAGCCAATTCAGATATAATACCTTCTCCGTAGCGTTCAGATCTTGTTCCCCTCATTTTTTCTCTTGAGATACGCATTCCAATGAGCCAGTTACGAATCACAAGTACACTATTGACGGATACAATTGCAGTTTGCTGTGCATTTTCAATAATGCCATATAAGGTAATCACAGTATTCAAGATACGTCATATCACTGACTTTATTGTATTCTGTCATATCCATATGTAAGTACCTCTTTCTTAAAAATCCGGTATTGCCCTGTATGGATCTCCGGTTCAAAAACTTCTGAAACACCATTTTATTAATTTCTGCGTTTCGATGTCCCGGCCTATATTAAAAAGATCCTTATCAAATTGTGAACGCATGCGCTCACAATCTCATAGTCTTGGACCAAACACATCTGATAAGTCTGAAAATGATTTATTCCATGCCTTGGCCAAAACTGGAATAAGCGTCAATTGCATATTCTACGCCTTTCTTGATACCTCGCTTATCCCACTCATCGGTAAGTTCTTTTCTTACCTGGATTGCCTGCAGGCGCTGATTGATCCATTCTCTGGAATAACCTTTCTTAGCGTAGGTTTCAAGAGCCCTCTCGATAGTCAATTCCGGATCTATTACTTCTTCAATCCGCTCGCGACCAACCTGAGCCAGCCACATTTTACGACAAAAATCGACAGTTCTTAACCAATGAGGAAACCAGAGAGTGTTGAATTTTGTCGGTTCTTTCCCAAATCCCGACAAAATCGTGAAGTTATCAAATTGTTATCATGGAAATGTTATCAAACCGGTTAATGGGCACAACTATTTTGTGGTTTTCATTCTTGTTGTCCAATCAGGAAACTGCACAAACTTGGTTCTATCAGACAGGCCTCCAAATATTTGATTTGGCATACTACCATAGACTAAAACCACTTGTGGTTCTAATTCGTCCAACATTGCTATAAGGCCTTCCCTGAAATACCTCTTAGATTCAGCTGTCTGTATCTGCCCATATGTACCAACAGATACAATGCTATGCTTATCAACACCCTGAAAGGCAACCTTTTCTCCCAACAATGCATCTGTGTATGTACGTTCGTCACCCCATCTGATATTAGGAATCACATATATCCCCTGCTGTGAAAGATAGTAGCCTACAGCCCTATTAAGATAAATATCTGCTATTTGTACACATAATGGAAATCATTCCTTTTGGAATAATTATCTTTTTTGGTGCATTTATATGAGGGATTTCAAATTTACCATCAAAAAAGGCTGTTTCGACAAGGCCGATTCTGAATCCCTCATCTACTAAATTTTCAACCTTTTTTCCCATTTTCATCCTCCCATGTAAGTATCGCCTCTGCACTTTCGATGCTTCCTGCAATATTATACTTGACGCATTCCTCCGGGAACTTTATCATAAGATCTTTATAACACTGAACAAGTTCTTTGCTGCCATATGTTCCGAATTATATTTATGAAAAGCTTCAACTATTCTTATTAAAGCATCCTTCATACTCTGATACTCCAACTACCGGTTTTATTTGATCCATCTCTTTCAATTACCTGTTTTTTCATAAGAGATGAGATTATCCTCTGGACGGTCTTTTCGGATTTTCCAATCCTTATAGCCATCTCAGCCTTGGAAATCCTCTCATTATTCTGAATTAAATTGAAAATGACCTGCTCCGCCTCTGTAAGCTCCGCATTTATCTGGACATTTATCTGGACATTTGTCCTGATAAATTCGAAGAAGAATCCATATGCCTCTTTTCTATAAGTCCACGTTACATTTTGCTGTTTGCAAAAATCATTTACACGTTGGAATCCGGTTCCTGATTTTTCAACATCTTTACTTCTGAACAAGATATCCAAAATAAGCCTATTTCTTTTATATGACGGGAGATTCCGTGATATAAAAT
>JAILGE010000026.1 GCA_024697065.1 Lachnospiraceae bacterium | reverse complement strand
TCCGGACAATTTGAGAGCCGGAATCGTCACATCTCTAAACGTGGCAACCCAGCCCTCAGAAAAGCATGTTTTGAGGTTATGCAGGCTCTCAAACTTACAAAACCTCAGGACGATCCTGTGTACCTTTTTCTGCTCAAAAAGGAACAGGAAGGGAAACCATACAACGTAGCCAAGATGGCTGCCGTTAATAAGTTCCTGCGGATCTATTACGCTCGTGCAATGGAGTTGTACAAGTAAATCCGTCCGCTTTCATTATAGCCGTTAACTAATTCCTGCAACAGCAGGTCTTGTTAAAGTTACCCTTTTTTCTGCCATCAATACGCTCTAAATCTTCAAAAACCTGCTTGACAAACATTAGCAAAATTTATCGATTGCATCTGCAAATAATCATACTACAATCCTTGGTACAATCACAAACTGATATTGACTTATATCTTTAATAAATGTATAGTCAGAAAAGGGAAGCAACCAGTCTGATTGCTCCCTCATAAATCTAAATTATCATAGAATACCCATATTTACAGAAAAAATTTCAAACTCAAATATCCTGTTTACAGTAGCTTTATATTCTCCCAGACTGTCTGCACGTCTTATACTTCGCAGAGTTTTCTCCGGATCTTTTGTATTATCCGCCAAAAAGCTCCACATCTCCTTCATCTTAAACAGAGTGTTTCTCTCATCCCTGTAAACCTGATAATACCCGTCACATAATGCCCTGATATACTCTTTTAACCTGTGACTGTAATCTTCTTTCCGTCGTATCCCCTTTATCCGCTCCGCAAGAGCCGGATCTTTTAAAAGCCCTCTTCCTATCATCACAGCCTTAAGATCCGGATAGTCACGTACTATCCTGTTATAATCCTCCGCACGATTTATATCGCCGTTATATATAACCGGATGAATACTTTCTTCATACATTTGAGAAAATATATCCATATGTACATTTCCGCCGTAATACTCGTCCTTAAGTCTGGGATGGATGATAAGCGTGCTTATGGGATAACGGTTATATATCTTTATGATATCTTCAGCTTCCGACACAAATGACATTCCTATACGCGTCTTTACGCTTATATCAGGCACTTTTACCCCTTCAGCACTTATCCTGTCCAGCTCCATAAACAGAGTCTCAAAAAAAGCATCCAGCGAATCCGGATCGGATAACATAGCCGCTCCCCTGCCGTTTGCAGTAACGGTCCCCGAGGGGCAACCGCAGTTTAGATCTATCTCACCGTAACCGTATCCAGAGCAGATCTTTACAGCCGTATGTGCGGTGCGTACGGGATCCTTGGACAAAAGCTGCGGGATAAGCGATATACCGGCATTATTCTCCGGAGCTATATCCCGCTTATATTTTGCCGGAAGCTTATCCTTTTGCGATGTAGGGATAAAAGGGGTATAGAAAGTATCTATCCCCTCAAAAAAGCTGTTATATGTATTTCTGAAAATATAGCCTGTGATGCCCTCCATGGGTGCAAAACAGACCATGATCCTGCTTCCGTTCATCTGTGAATACTGGACATACCTGTGAGTGTCAGGTATACTTATACGAAATAAAGTTTCTTATTTGAATACCCATACCGGTTTCCGGAGGTGAGCTATGCGGTCTGGTGAAAAAAAAGTCTCTTCTCAAAAACGCAGAAAAAAAAGTGACAACGAGAATTACGGTAAGATCATAAAGGACCTCCGTATCGAATGCGGACTTACCCAGAATGATATTGCAAAAGCCCTTGGGGTAACCACAGGCTATGTGAGCAATGTTGAGAACAACCGGTCCGCAATGTCACTTAAGGTCCTGATCTACTTTGCGAAACTCACCGGAAGGACCCTGGATGATATCGTAGGCTGCTTAGAGACCTCATATACACAGGATTCTCTCGATAAAAAAATAGCGCGTCTTACTTCATCCATGAGTCCCGATGAGAAAAAAAGACTTATCAAGATAATAGAGCTGATTAAATAAGATCACATCATCTGTACGGAACGGGCCTTGATCTCGGGATATTCGAATATTCCGTCCTGTCCTGACAGAAGGATATTCATGATCACACCGCAGATAGCCCCTGCTTCTTCTTTATTCTTCTCTTCAGAGAACTGTATCTTCTGACCGCCTGTGGTATTGATGACCAGCCTGTAAAGACTTCCGCCATAATTACCTGCAGCAGCAAGCTGCATGCTGTCTATGCAGTCACCGTTGATGATACTCCCGTCCTGTGCAGCAAAAAATTTCATGATGATTCTCCTTTTCTGCTTAATATAAAATAAGTATACCTTATATTAAAATTCACATTTTACTAAAAATAGACAAATAATTTTATCTATTCCTTATCCTGAGTATGTCTCCCTCTTCGGGAAGCTCCTCAAGATCAAGCCATATCTCCTGCCCCGGATGAGGACATGCATCTACCGGATGCTTTTCCGCATCATACATATGCAGGACTTTAACGCTGATATCGCGTCCGTCTGTTTTCATTATCTCTATTACATCACCCGTGCAGAACTTATTCTTCTGATAGATCTTAGCCAGACCATCCTTAACTTCTGCAACTATACCCAGATAAACAGACTCACTTACATAGGTATTACTGTCATAGATCTGACTGTTCTCATCAGGTTTACCGAAATAGAATCCCGTTGAGAACTGTCTGTATGTACACTGTGATATTTCTTCTCTAAGCCAGTCTAAATGCGCCCTGTAGGTCTCTTCACTCTCAAGGCACCAGTCGATCGCCTTTCTGTATGTTCTTGCCGCAGATGCAACATAGAGGGCAGTTTTCATCCTTCCTTCTATCTTGTAACTGTCTATTCCGGCATCCAGCATCTCGGGAATATGCTCCACCATGCACAGATCCTTGGAGTTAAAGATGAATGTACCTCTCTCGTTTTCCTCTATGGGAAGATACTGTCCGGGTCTGTTCTCCTCGGCCACTGCATATTTCCATCTGCAGGGATGAGTGCATGCTCCTCTGTTGGCATCGCGTCCCGTAAAATAATTCGAAAGAAGACATCTTCCCGAATAGGAGATGCACATGGCTCCATGGATAAAGCTCTCTACTTCCATATCCTCAGGGATATTGTCCCTGATCTCTCTGATCTCCTTAAGAGACAGCTCTCTGGCTGTAACCGCTCTCTTCGCCCCCTGTTCATACCAGAAACGAAATGTGCCGTAATTGGTATTATTGGCCTGAGTGGAAACATGTATGTCTATCTCGGGACATACACGTCTGGCGATCATAAACATTCCCGGATCGGAAATAATCATCGCATCCGGCTTTATGGCCTTCAGCTCTTCAAAATATCTTTCGGCTTCCTTAAGGTCCCCGTTGTGTGCAAGGATATTTGCAGTCACATGTACCTTAACACCGTGAGCATGCGCATAAGCCACACCGGCCTCCATATCCTCCCGCGAAAAATTCTTCGCCTTGGCACGGAGACTGAACACTTCTCCGCCGACATAAACAGCATCGGCACCGTAATTAACTGCTGCCTTTAATACCTCCAGACTTCCGGCAGGAAGCAGAAGTTCCGGCTTTTTCCATTTTCTGTTTTTATTGATCTCTTCTGTCATATCAAAGCTTAACCGTTACCGCAGTACCATCGCCTTCCGCCAGTATAAGGGTATTCAGATCATCCCTGTGTGTAAGTTCATACAGGTAATCCCTCATCCGTGAATGAATGGTCCTGTCACGCCTTCGTACTGCATATCTTGATTCAAGTATATCTCCTTCATGCATGATATTGTCGGAAATCAGGATCCCGCCTTTTCCAAGCAGTCTCAAAACATCCGGCAGCCACTGCAGGTATTGAGCCTTGGCAGCATCCATAAATACAATATCATACGAGCCTTCGAGCTCCGAAAGAGCTTTATCCGCATCCTCTTCAAGAAGAGTGATATACTCCGAAGCATTACATTCAATGAAATTCTTCTTAGCTATCGGTATCCTCTTCTCATATTTTTCTATCGTTGTGATGTGGGCCTTTTTTCCGGACGCTTCCCACATGGCGAGAGCAGAAAAACCCGTCGCAGTTCCCACTTCCAGTATCTTATCCGCACCTGTCATACGGACAAAAAATGAAAGGATCCGTCTCGTTCCCTCGCGTATTATCGGTACACCGCCTTCAAGGGATTCCCGCTGTATCCTCTCTAACCATTCCGGCATCCCTGTATCCAGAGATTGAAAATATGATTCAAGTCGTGAAGCATTACTTATAATGCTGTCTGAAAGATTACTCTCCGCCAACTGCATCCTCCGATACGGAACCGCTCTCTTCCTCCAGCAGCTCCGAAGAATCGCTGTTGCCGCTTTCCATCATTTCCGAAAGATCATCCTCTTCTCCGGAACCGGCAGCCATTACCGCCATCATCTCATCCGGAGTCATGGATGTATTCAGCTCGTATATACCGGGCTGAAGTCTTTCGTGATAATCCGAAAACATCTCATGAGCATAGAAGAGAACCGCACTTCTGATCAGTCCCTTTTCTTCAAGTATCTCACCAATCTCCATGACAGACTTGCCTTCAACGATAGCCACCGACATGGTCATACCCGGCTCCGGTGATACCGGTTCCTCGGCAAAAATACGAAATCCGAAGTCATATGCCTTACCTGCCCACTTATATACAAGTGAGAAGATAAACATGATCAGCACTATCGATAAAACTATCTTAACTATTGTCCAAACGATCTTCTTACTGCTCATCACTCAAAATCTATGCCTCTTACCAATCTGGTATTGATCTCCTGGATCATCCTGCAGAGGGCAAGCTCCGCATCAAGGAATGCCCTGACACGCGGCTCCTCCGTCAGTTCCAGATTGTCTTCCTGAAACTTCTCTATCCTGTCCTGCAGTGTACCGTCATCAGTCTGCTGGTTCAGCTTGTAATTCTCTATACGGAATACGTTGACACGTCTGAAGAGGTCCGGCTCTGCTTTGAGCGTCTTCTTGCACCTGTCGTAATCCTTATAGATATTGGAATGTTTTACAGCTTCGACAAGAACGTAAAGTTCATTTTCTACTTCAACCATTTATCAGTCAGCCTCTAAGATAACAGGCAGGATCATAGGCCTGCGCTTTGTTTTCTTCCAGATAAACTCCGTAACAGCGTCCTTAATATTATTCTTTAATCTTCCGTGCTCGACGTTTTCGTTGCATCTCTCATAATATTCGACAACAGCATCATCCACCACCATACGTATATCCTCAAGCAGCTCATCTGCTTCCTTCACATATACGAATCCTCTTGTGATGATCTCCGGCCCGGATATCACTCTTTCCTCTGCATCTATGGCCATGACTATGACCATTATACCGTCAGCGGCAAGCTTTTGTCTGTCGCGGAGCACTGCATTTCCGACATCACCGACGCCAAGACCGTCTACGAATACCACACCTCTCTGAACCTGGGATACGATCTCTGCCTTCTCATTTTCAAACTCCAGCACATCACCGCTGTGCATGATAATGATATGCTCACTGTCATATCCGAGAGTTTCGGCGATCTTCGCCTGGGCCTTAAGATGCCTGTATTCACCATGGACAGGCAGGGCATACTTCGGTCTTGTGAGAGAATATAAAAGCTTGATCTCTTCCGTACATGCATGTCCGGATACGTGTGTATCCTGAAAGATCACATCCGCCCCCTTTAAAAAGATCTCGTTGATGATCTTTGTCACCGGCTTCTCATTACCGGGTATTGGGTGCGAGGAAAATACCACGGCATCCCTGGGCGTGATGACAACCTTCTTATGTGTTCCGTTAGCCATCCTTGAAAGTGCTGCAAGACGCTCCCCCTGGCTTCCGGTGGTGATTATTACCTGCTTCTCATCCGGATAGTCTCTCAATCTGTCGAGATCCACAAATGTGTCCTCGGGAGCACTAAGTCTCTCAAGATTGAGTGCAGTCTCGATGATGCTGACCATGCTGCGCCCCTCGATGGCAACCTTTCTGCCGTACTCATGGGCGATATTGATGATCTGCTGAACTCTGTCAACATTCGATGCAAAAGTAGCTATTATGAGCCTTTTATGCTTCTGCTCTTCAAAAATATTTCTGAGAGTATTCCCCACCGTTCTCTCGGAGGGTGTAAAACCGGGGCGCTCCGCATTCGTACTGTCGCACATAAGAGCCAGCACTCCCTTTTTACCAAGCTCACCGAATCTCTGCAGATCTATGGCATCCCCGAATACGGGAGTATAGTCAACCTTAAAATCTCCCGTATGAACTATTATTCCCTGAGGGGTATAGATAGCTAATGCGGCAGCATCCACTATACTGTGGTTGGTACGTATAAACTCCACATGGAGGGCTCCAAGTGTTATGGTCTGCCCAAAGTTTATGACCTTACGGACAGTAGTATCCATAAGCCCGTGTTCTTCGAGTTTATGCTCAATGATACCCATTGTCAGCCTTGTGGCATACACGGGAACATTTATCTGCTTCAATATGTAAGGAAGTGCTCCTATATGATCCTCATGTCCGTGAGTGATCACGAAGCCTTTCACCTTTTCTATATTCTCCTGGAGATATGTAACATCGGGGATCACCAGATCAACACCGTACATATCGTCTTCCGGAAAACCGAGTCCACAGTCTACAACGATTATGCTGTCCTCATACTCGATGACCGTGATATTCATTCCAATCTGTTCAAGACCGCCTAAGGGAATGATCCTAAGCGGAGATGCACCTTCTGTAGTTTTCTTCAAAATCTTTCTCTCTGATATCAGCTGATGTCGGTATCGTCCAACAGACCTTCAAATATCTGGCTCACAGCCTGAAGTTCTGTTTCATCCGACACTATCGTAAATACAGCCTCAGTATCCTCCTTCCCTGATTCATCTTTTAAAATATAAGCTTCTGCATCACCTTCAGCTTTATCTGCCGCAAGGTAATAACTGATGCCTCCTAAAGTTGTCTGCTCGACAACATAAAGTTCTATCTCGCTTCCGTCATCGGAAGTCATTTTTATCTTACTTTTTTCGTTCATCCGCCGTCCTGTCCAGATAATTCTGCAATATTATCATTGCAGCTATCTCGTCAACATACTCTTTAAAATTCTCACGCTTAATACCGGTCTCGCGCATATACTCCTCCGCTTCAACCGTAGTAAGCCTTTCGTCCTGCATATGTACCGGAAGTCCTGTCCTGCGCTCGAGCATTTCCTTAAACTCAAGAGTCTTTCTAACTCTCTCGCCGTCGCTTCCATCCATATTCTTGGGATCACCGAGAACTATCTCCGTGACCTCATTCTCAAGGATCAGTTCCTCTATCCGCGCAAGAGTCTTTCGAAGCTTATCAGGTCTCTCACGCCTTATTATTTCTTTTCCCTGGGCAGTTATAAGAAGCGGATCGCTGATAGCGACCCCAACGGTCTTGCTGCCGAAATCGAGTCCGATTATCCTCATTCCGCCTCTTCGTCCCAGTGATTGTATTTGATATATTCGGTAAGCATCTCCTCAACCAGCTCGTCACGTTCAGCCTTCATGATGATACTGCGGGCATTCTTGTGACTGGTGATATAGGTCGGATCCCCTGACATGATATATCCCACGATCTGGTTTACGGGATTATATCCTTTTTCGGTAAGCGCAACAAAAACCTCGTTAAGGATCTGCTTAACTCCGCCGGGTTCCTCGGTCTGAACCTTAAAAAACTGTGTGTTATTTAAATCCGCCATTCTTATATTACCTCGTCGTGCTTTTACAAAACATTCGGAATAAATTATATCTTAAATGAGGGCTTTTTTCAAACTACAGCGTGATCTCCGATATGTCCCCGGATTTCCATTTCGCACCTTCGGGAATGGGGAGCTTCACCTCTATATATTCCCGGGTATGTCCCGTCATAAAACGTATGCCGCCTTCTTCCTTTTCTTCTTCCCAAAGCACTTCCGCGCGCTTTCCCTTATGTCTGTCCCTGTAATCCTGCTCTAACTTCTTCTCCACTTCCTCAAGCCTGTCGCTGCGCTCTGATTTCAGGTTCTCGGTAAGCTGTCCCTTCATACCCGCAGCTACAGTTCCGTGGCGTTTTGAATATTTAAATATATGTATCTCGAAAAATCCGACCTTTTCGGCAAACTCAAGGGTCTGCCCGAACTCCTCCTCTGTCTCTCCCGGGAAGCCTACGATAATGTCCGTTGTGATGGCGGGGTCATCAAAGTGTTTTCTTAATCTCTCCACACATTCGAGATATTCGGCAGTGTCATAATGCCTGTTCATGCGCTTAAGCACCGTATCCGATCCGCTCTGAAGCGAGAGATGGAAATGAGGACATATCTTTTCAAATCCCGCCATAGTTTCAACAAAGGATTCTGTCATGATACGGGGTTCCAGCGATCCCAGTCTTATCCTTTCGACGCCGGGTATGGCATTTATGGCTTCCAGCAATCCCAGGAGACGTTTTTCCCCGAAGGTATCCGACGGTACTATCTTTCCGGGTATATCGAAGTCGGTCCCGTAGGAGCTTATATGTATCCCCGTAATTATAAATTCCCTGCAGCCTTCCTTCACAAGACCCTCTATCTCTTTTAGTATCTCTGCCTCTTTCCTGCTTCGCACACGACCTCTCGCCATGGGGATGATGCAATAGGAACAAAACTGGTTGCAGCCGTCCTGGATCTTTATATATGCACGGGTATGCTCGCTTATCCTTCCAAGCTGCATATCTTCATACGGCGATACGCCTCTTAAGTCATCCACAATCCCGGTCTTTTCAGACTCACCGTTTTTATTTCCGATCTTATAATCCTCGATGATCTCTGCGAGTCTCCCCTTCTCATTGTTGCCGATCCTGATGTCGGCCATATCATCGGGAGAATCCTTGCCTTCCGATGTCTGGACATAGCAGCCCACAGCCACCACTATGGCATCCGGATTCTTCCTCTTCGCACGGTTTATCATCTGTCTGCTCTTGCGATCGGCAATGTTTGTCACGGTGCAGGTGTTGATAATATATACATCCGCCGCATCCTCAAAAGGAACTATCTCATAGCCGGCTCTTACCAGCTCCTCTTCCATAACATCCGTTTCGTAAGCATTAACTTTGCATCCGAGATTGTGAAATGCCGCTTTTTTCATGATTCTATTGACCGTCTTTCTTGACTTATAAGTTCTTATGTTCTATATTTAGCTTAGGTTGCGGGGTTTTTACTTTACAACTATGTTTATACAGGAGGTATGTTGTAACATGAAGAAAACTGAAATTCTGATCGATTCCATAGACAAAGTTAAGGCTTTTGTTAATGAGATTTCCAAGTTCGATTGTGATTTCGATCTGATCTCCGGCAGATATGTCATCGACGCAAAGTCCATCATGGGTATCTTCAGTCTTGATATATCCAAGCCCATAGAGCTTGATATTCATGAAGAAGATGAAGCTGAAGTCAGAAAGATCATGGACATCATCAGTCCTTACCTGTCAAAATAAAACTTTATTTTATACGCGGCGGATGTGATCCGCCGCGTTTTTTATTTCCTTTCAAACACCCCTTCGGGATAACACTGCCGGATCACTGCTCATCTTCCGTCTCCGGATCCGCCTCCGTCATCCTGACGCTCTCATTCTCTTCAACCTTCCAGAGCTCGCGTCCGTCTATCGCTGTATCGATCATTCTGTCGATCTCCTCTGAGAGGAACTCTTCATGCTTTCTGATCCTCTTGGCAGAAGGCTTTGTTACGGGATGCTTTGCAACCCATATGGTACAGCAGTCTTCGAAAGGAAGTATGGAAGTCTCAAAGGTTCCTATCTTCTCGGATATCTCAACTATATCCTGCTTATCGAATCCTATGAGAGGTCTGAAAACAGGTATCTCTTCCACCACTTCATTCGTAACCGTAAGGGATGCCATTGTCTGGGACGCAACCTGACCTATGGATTCTCCCGTGATGAGTGCCTGACAGTCTGTCTTCAATGCTATCCGCTCAGCTATCCTCATCATATATCTTCTCATGATTATCGTAAGCTCATCATGAGGGCACTTATCATATATATATTTCTGTATCTCAGTGAAGTTGACTACATGGAGCCAGATAGTTCCGGAAAAGCCGGATACGATCCTTGCAAGATCGACAACCTTCTGTTTTGCGCGTTCGCTGGTATAAGGAGGCGCATGAAAATATACCGCATTAAGAACCACGCCTCTCTTGGCTATCATATATCCCGCAACGGGAGAATCTATTCCGCCCGATAAAAGAAGCATTGCTTTTCCGCCCGTTCCGATAGGCATTCCGCCGGCACCGGGAATAGATATGGAATAAAGATATATTTCCTCTCTTATCTCTATATTTATCTTTACTTCAGGATCACGTACATCAACACGGGTCTCGGGAAATCTTTCAAGTATACGGCCTCCCATCTCCGCGTTTATCTCCATGGACTCCATCGGGTAATTCTTTCTTGCCCTTCTGGAATTAACCTTGAAAGTAAAATTCTTATCCGGATACTGCCTGTCGATATACTCCATCACCCTGTCGCTCAGGTCGTCAAACCCCTTATCCTCAAGTACGACCGCAGGACAAATTGACGTGATACCGAACACTTTCTTTAAAGCTTCCAAAGCTCCGTCATAATCGAAGTCGCCTTCCGCCTCAACATGAACGCGTCCGCGTGTTTTTGATACAATAAAAGAACCGTCAACCTCCTTAAGCGCTTTACGGATCCTTTTTAAAAGAGCGTCTTCAAAGAGATTACGGTTTTTTCCTTTTATCGCTATCTCTGCGTATTTAATTAAAAATGCCTGAAACATAACTTTCCTTACTGACTTAATCTGTTCTTTAATTCCGTGTACTGCTGCTGACTGATGGGGATCATCTCGCCATTACGCATGGTAGCCTGATATCGCTCGATATTCTCAACCTGTTTGAGATTTACGATATATGATCGGTGGCATCTGAAGAAATCCTTCTCCGGAAGTATCTTCTCCAGATCCGATATCTTCATGTGCATAGTCAGCTTCTTATCGTTTAGTGTTATCTCTATATCCCTTGCCTGGCTTTCAAAGAAATATATATCTTTATAATCCAGGTTGTAATACTTTCCTTCGCAATTGACCGCAAGCCCGTCCTTCTGCTCATGACTCCTGTAGGAAAGAAGCAGTGCTTCTCTGAGCTGTTCCTTATCAACAGGCTTCTTCAGATATCTGAGCGCTCTGACGCGGTAGCCATCGAGAGCATAGTCTGAAGTCATGGAAATAAAAATGATATCCAGCTGTTCACCAAAGCCCCGAAGCTTCTCGGCTGCTTCAATACCATTCATCCCCGTAGACAGAATATCCGAAAGGAGACAGTCAAAATGCTGTCCCGGTTTGCTCAGGGTATTCGCCATCTGTCCAATATCGTCAAATGTATGGAGTTCGAAAGATATTCCTTCCTCATTCAGCACCTGCTCTGCAAGCATTTTATTAAGCTGGAGAGATGTGGGCTCATCATCACATACTGCGATACGAAACATATTATTCTCCTATCAAAATTATAAAGATTTCTTGAACCTCTATACTTATGAAAAAAGGGGTATATTTCTTTTTCAAGTATATCAGAATCGTTAACTCATTACAATAAAACCAGGCGGTCTAAACGTGTATGATCCGCATATCTCCCCCGGGATCATCCTGTCGTCCGGCCATCCGGCATACGGCTTAAAAGCGTCTTCTCAAAAATAAAAAGCTGCAGAAGATCATATAGATTTCTGCAGCCTGACGATCATAGAATTATTACATCCGTAGATTCAAAAGCTTTGCGTCATTGTCTTTCGACAACTTTGCCAATATTGTTTTTCAAAGATCAAACTGTTGTCAGCACCAACCCTTATGGCCCACAACATAGGTCTGATAAAACTCTTCATCAGACTTTGTGAGGTACATGATACCTTCAACAAGAGCAACTATCGCTATAGCCCCTGTAGCGATACCACATGAGACAGTACCACCTATAAGTGAAACCAGAAGCATTATAAGGCCTTCCTTAGTATATCCGAGGTAGAACTTGTGTATTCCAAATGTACCGAGGAAAAGTGCAAAAAGTCCTGCCGCCAGCTTATCCTTTTTAACAGGTGCTGCATACCCGGAATACTGCTGAGATCCGCCATTCATATTATTGCCGTACTGAGACTGCCCTCCGTACTGATTCTGGGTGCCGTACTGAGACTGCCCGCCATACTGATTCCCGGCGCCGTACTGAGACTGCCCACCGTACTGATTCTGAGCGCCGTACTGAGACTGCCCACCGTACTGATTCTGAGCGCCGTACTGAGACTGCCCTCCGTACTGATTCTGAGCGCCGTACTGAGACTGTGTATTATTCTGATCACTGCCCGTTGCGGAAAACTGCCCTGACGCTGCATTCTCGGACTGCTTTGCAGTATCTGCCTGTCCGGTTGTATCGGTCTGTCCGGCTGTATCTTTCTCCCCTGCTGCTGCCTGAGCCTGCTCTGTTGATGCTGCAACGCTCTCCTGTTTCTTGCCACAATCAGGGCAAAATGCTGTTCCTTCTTCTATCTGTGCTCCGCACCCACTGCATATCGCCATATCAGCCCCTCCTTATCCTGTCAAAAATACTGACAACTAATGAGTATACCAAAACAAAGCTTTCTTGACAAACCCTCTGAAAATTAAACAGACCGGAAAATAAATCCCGATCTGTCTGATCATTCGTGTGAATAAACCCTGTAAATAAGGGAATTCCCGAAATTTACCTGTACTACCGGTGAACCCTGGATATGCCTGTAAATGTAGTAACCGATCACGACTACCGCAAGTATTATGCATATCAGATTTATCTGATATCTTTTGATATCCACTTTTCTTATCTTAAGGATGGCAGCTGTGGGAATCCCCACAACCACAACCGGCCATAATGCATGATAGTAAAATGCTTTTTCGATATCCAATGTCAGAAGCGAATAAAGAGCTCTTGACATCCCGCATAACGGGCAGGGTACTCCGAAGAAATACCTTAAAGGGCATCTGTAGATCCCTGTTAATACCAGAGCACCGACTATCAGCAACGTACCGGTCGCTACGATAAGTGCCGTGTATTTTTTCACCGTTTGTTCAGGGAATTATTATTTTGCGTACTGTCCGTCGATGAATACTACTTCTTCATCCTGACCGAAGGAGCTTCCGTAAACCTTCATAAGAGCGATGATCCAGTCAACAAGAGCCCATACGCCACATGCACCTAAAGTAACGAGCTTAAGGATTCCAAGTCCTACCTGACCTCTTACGAAACGGTCAACACCGTAGCAGCCAAGAAGCCATACGAAAACCCATACAAATAAGTGCTTATTCATTCTCTTTTCCATTTTTTCCTTCTCCCTATATCTTGTTATTTGGTGCGGAATTACACCAAGCTAACTTTAGCATATATCAACTATCCGTTCAAGTAGAAATCTTGACACAGGCATTATTCGACCAGTTTATAGTTTTCATATTTTCCGAGAGTCATTATATAAATATACTCCGGTTTCTGCTGGCTGTCCTCACATACATAGATCTGATTGAACATTCCACTGGGCATCCAGTACATCCACCATGCCACATTACCCGTAAGTGCCATCTCGCCCGTAAGGATCTTCCTGTAATTCTTAAGTGCGCCGGTCTCAGCCTCTCCACCCATCTTCTCATATACGGAATTGTGATAATAAAGCACTTCCCTTCCGTCCTCGGTGCCGTAGGCATTACCTATGAACAGATTTTGGCGGTTGTATTTCAGTGCAGAATTGATCGCAAGTATCACCAGTGTAAAAGCGATCAGATTTGTCAGCCATCGTTTCCTGAATAATATCCTTAATTGTTCTTTCATACCCTCGTCCCCCCTTTACAATGTATACCGTTAATGTTTACCAAACAGATAACCCGGATAAAAAAAATGCAACTTTAAAGAACACCTTCTTTCAAGTTGCAACCGAACCATCGGAATCCTGTATATCATTGACGCCGACTTCATGCTTTGCGCCCCGGAGTTACCTCCGGTTTGCCTACCATATGAAATTTTGCCCAATAATTGATTGTATTATATTTGATATTTTATCAAGTTGTCAACACTTTTATCGCCGTTCCTTTTTCGCGTTCCTCCCCTTATTTTTCTTTTCGATCATTTTGTAAACCACAGCTCCGATACCGCTCACAGCCAATAGTATTCCAAAAATGATAAAAGCCTTGGCATAACTCCCCTCGCCAAATGCATTACCGCTCATAGCTGATGCGGCGATGGCAGGGAGGCGCCCCAGGGTGGATACAGCAAGCCATGTCCAGGGACTGATGGTTGTCAGTCCGGCGAAGAGATTAAGAATATCCTTTGGGGAACCGGGAATTATAAAGAGTCCGATAAGCAGGCTCTTCCATTTGGGCGAACGTTCGATAAATTTCAGTTTCTCAAGATTCTTCTCTGAAATGAACAGGCTTCCGAATCTGTGGCCTAATAAACGCATGAACATAAATGTGATCATGCTCCCGATGCCGCAGCCCACAATACAGAGTATCGTTCCCGTAACGGCTCCGAATGCATATCCTCCGGCTATCTGAAAGGGGCCGCTGGGGATCACCGCAACGATCACCTGCAATATCATGATCCCCACAAAGACTACATAGGACCAGACGCCGAAGGAATCAAGCCATGATTTAAACCTCTCCGTATCACTGACCAGCTCTGTCAACGGTCCGCCGACCCGTATAAACAACACCGTAAGAATGATCACGATCCCAAGCAGGGCAAGCAGCGCGATCAAACGTCTCTTCTTCGCATCCATCATTCAAATACTATCTTAAGCTTTGAATTCTCTTCACAGCATTTCTCACACATGCGCTTAAGATTGCGCATATATTTACTCATCATAACTTCGGCTTCCGCCGTATCCGTAAATGTGATCTCTGTATCCTTACTTAGCTCCGTAAACACATCATGAAGAGCATCCAGGTTGTAGCCGAAATAAGGAGGCAGCTCTATATAGCGCTCCAGCTCTTTGTAAAAATCATCGGGATTATATAATTTTGCAAGTGATATCGTATGCCTGGCCATGGATAACTCCTTTCTTCAATAAAGCTGTGTAAAGCTTTCATAATGATCTTCCGTGTAATAGATCGCACCCTTGTCCGAATATATGAGCCGCTTCGCGCCGCGACTGTTCTTCCCCAGGGTATCGATATCGCACTCATGATAATCGCCATCAGGAAGGATCCCCTCGTAATTACCGAAGTAATCTCCTCCTATGCATTTTCCGGGTGCGTATTCCTCAAGACTCCCACCGGGCCACCCCAGTGCCTTTGCTTCATTTTTCGTGATAAAGTTCGGAGGAAGTGTCCCATATGTATGTATATATAATGCGACATCACCGGCCGCAGTATATGATCCGTCGGGATCGATCGAGGCTGCAACAGCAGCTTCCGTCGTGGTTGCTTCCGTCGTGACTGCTTCCGTTGTGGCGGCTTCTGTCGCGGCTGCAACGGCTGTTTCTGTTGTGGTCGCTTCTGTCGCGGCTGTTTCCGTCAGCGTCGCTTCCGTCGTGACTGCTTCTGTCGTTGCTTTTTCCGTCGGAGTCGCTTCCGTCGTTTCAATTTCCTGCACTGCGTACGGATCATCCCTCAGGGTGTTACCGGTATCCGTATCCATACCCCCTGCGCAAGCAACAAGAGCAGCAATGGAAAGTATCAATATAGCAGCCAGTATGATATTCTTTATCAACCTGTCAGTTATCTTCATTATCATGCTCCTTATCTGTTTTGCATATCTTCGATCATCATCTTATCGCCGGATGCATTCGGCTTAAGGATGTATTCGAAATCAAGATCGTAGGAATTGGCGCCGTTATTAACAGAATAAGTACAATCCACAACGCAGCTGTATTCCGCCGGCGCTTCCGATATCTTCCTTATATCACTTATCTCAAGATCATCGAAGGAATCGGAAGAATATGTCACTCCCCAGTCGTTACTGTATGAAGCAAGTCTTCCGTGAAGCTCACTGTCGGGATCCACATAAGAAAGCGCAGTCGCTCCCGACGCATTCTTCTTTAATGAAAAGACCGCATAGGCTTTGGTGAAATCTTCCGCAGTCTTTTGAACAAGCATCTTCTCATCCTCAGTGATAGGATAGGACGGCACATCATCCTTCGGTTCCGGAACTTCATCCGCCGATACCGTAACCTGATCACCGGATACCGTATCATCTGACACCGACGGCTCCACACCTGCCGCATCCCCGCCGGACACGGTTGTCTCTCCGCCACCCAATGCAAGCGAAGGAATAGTCACTACCTCCGGAACCTTTGCGGCCTGCACCCTCTCTTCATATCGCGCCAGTGCGGTATAAAGCATGCCAAGCAGCACAGCTATCACAAGAAGGCCAGAACAGAATGCTATGAGAAGCCCCTTGTAAAAAGTCATTTTCTTCTTTTTCTTTTTTCTTTTCTTATCATTATCTTTCATGTATATTTCCACCACGAT
Organism: Lachnospiraceae bacterium; assembly: GCA_024697065.1. Classification (GTDB taxonomy): domain Bacteria; phylum Bacillota; class Clostridia; order Lachnospirales; family Lachnospiraceae; genus NK4A136. The sequence continues at coordinate 22,041 of JAILGE010000026.1, read as the reverse complement.
GAAAAATCCTGAAGGAGGATTTTCAGAGCTACTGAACGATTATCGCATTCGGCACCGGTCTCATTCCAAGTATGGAAGAGGATTTGTTTAACTGTTCTCCCTTATAAAAGAGTCTTGAAGACGATCCTCCATCCAGATTTGCAGCCGTTACCGCGCCGTATTTTACAAGGAGTTCCGCTGTATCCTTGTAGGTAGCCCCCAGGGACCCGGGCTGTCTCCCGTTGATCGTCAGTAAGAGTACTGCTCCGTCAGCACGCTGTCCTATGGCGGATCTTGGATTCAGTCCACCCTTGGTCTGACCGAAATCAACCACTTCTCCGCCCTGAACCAGCACCGGTCCGAAGGTGATCCCTTCATTCATTCCGTTGGCAATCGCATCCGACGCTGTCATATTTCCGGTCATCAGCTTATGGTCAGCAGTCATTCCGATAAGTGTATACCAGTCAGACTGATAATTGCTGATCAGCACACCGTTCTGTATGACAGGTCCCAACGGCATTCCGCCGTGACCATGGCCTTCAGGATCGTAAAATCCCCCACCGTTGATGGCAGCCACCGCTCCGGTCTCTTCGATGATATCTGTTATCTTTTTCCCATACCCTTCTGTGGAAAAGTTACTTATAGAATAGAAATGAACCCTCGAAGGATCATATACGATCACCAGATCACCGTTGAAAGTCTCTTCAACGATCTTAAGCACCTCTATACCGTCTCCGTCTTCATCCGTATTGATTGCCGAAGGATCCATTTCCTGAGTTATCTTCATGTCAACAGGTTCAGTGATCCCGTTCTCCAATGCAGAATCATCCGACACCGCTTCCTTCGGTTCGGATATCTTTATCATATCGAGAGAATCCGGAGAATATGCGATCTCAGCCACCTCTTCTTCCGGTTCTATATATGCCGTGATCTCTTCATCAGTGAAATAGATCTTTGCAAGGAACTTCATCGCACTTGTTGACATCACTGTATTAACGAACATGCTCTTTGCCGTTTCGGAAGGTCCGAGAGAAATCACGCTTACCGCTCCGAAAGCCGCCGTAAGCAGCAATACTATCACAGTAAGCAATACAAGAAATGTTCGCCATAATATTTTGAGAAACGTTTTCATATTAATAATCCTTTGATCCCATCGCAGTTCCAAGTTCATATTTTCCCCCCTGAGGCCCATTTTTGCAACACCGAAAAATAACCTGCCGAAAGAATGACGGATATATTACTGATAAAAAAATGAATTAATATCGAAAGAAAGAGAGCAAAAATGTTTTTTCTGTTTACGCCACTGTTCCAAAGAGCTAAAATATCAGCATTCTTACGACTTGAAAGGAGCGGCTTTTTCAGATGAGATTTCGCAGTTCGGATGCAAAGGGAATAGCATGCATTCTGTTTGCTGCCCTCGGCTTTTCGCTGATGACATTTTTCGTAAAACTTTCCGGTGATGTTCCTACTATAGAAAAGGCATTCTTCCGTAACGCTTTTGCTGCTGTTATCGCAGCCATAACACTTCTTCGCACTGAAGATAAATTTAAGATCCGTAAGGGATGCGGAAAGTATATATTTTTACGCTGTCTCTTCGGTACAACAGGACTTCTCTGCAACTTCTATGCCATCGATCATCTGCCCCTTGCAGATTCAAATATGCTCAATAAGCTCTCTCCTTTTTTTGCGATCATAGCATCCATACCGATACTTAAGGAGAAACCGACAAAGGTTGATATCACCACTACCGTGATCGCATTTTTCGGAGTAGTACTTATCGCACATCCCTCCCGCGAAGTATCTCTTATCCCCACCATCGCAGGAGTCATAGGCGGAGCAGGCGCAGGTATAGCTTATTCTTTCGTTCGTCTGCTGGGACAAAAAAAAGAACGGACTTCCGTCATCGTTCTCTGCTTCTCGCTTTTCTCGTGTCTTGTGGCTTTACCTCTTATGGCTGAGGATTTTAAACCATTGGATACCAGACAGTTTATCTGCCTTGTTGCTGCCGGAATGGCTGCGGCGTTGGGACAGTTTTCCATTACCTCAGCCTACAGATTCTCACCTGCCAGAAGGATCAGTGTCTTTGATAACACGCAGGTTGTCTTCTCGGCTATCCTCGGCCTTATCTTCTTCGGAGAGATCCCGGTACCTTTAAGTATAGCCGGCTATATCGTGATCATCGGAATGTCCGTATTCCGCTGGTACTACAATCTCCATCACGAGGAAGAAAAGCCTGAGGGTTAAAATCGATCAACCTATCGCTGCAACAACAGCATTCTTTACTTCATCCATTTCTACGGTAGGCTCAAACCTTGCAATAACATTACCCTCTCTGTCTACCAGGAATTTTGTAAAGTTCCACTTGATATAAGCCTTATCTCCGAAGGCTTTGTTGTTCATATCTGCGAAAGCTTTAAGCGTCGCATTCTTTACTCCCTTGCCGAACCCTTCGAAAGGCTTCTCGGTTGCAAGATATGCAAACAAAGGATCTGCATTTTCGCCGTTTACGTCGATCTTCTTAAACTGAGGAAAGTCAGCACCGAACTTCCGTGTGCAGAATTCATGAATCTCATCCTGTGATCCGGGAGTCTGGTTAGCGAACTGGTTGCAAGGAAAATCCAGGATTTCGAATCCTTTGTCTTTAAGCTCCTTATACATAGCTTCAAGAGGCTCGTAATGAGGCGTAAAGCCGCATCCTGTTGCAGTATTGACAATGAGAAGAACTTTACCCTTATACTCTGAAAGACTTACTTCATTTCCTTTTCTGTCCTTAACGGTGAAATCATATACATTGCTCATATCGCTTCCTCCTTTAACTTTGATATCTTTATCCGTTTATGTTGTTTGGTTAGCCTGTTGTCAAAAAGCATTATTTGATTTACCGCTATTGTATTGTACGCAATCTATTTTGTCAATGCTGTTTCTCACAAAATACAATCCGCAGAATGATCACTTTTTGCGGGGGATCTTAACCTTGAAATTCTTCAGATACTTCTTTTGTTCATCTGAGATGCGATAGCTTTCCACACTTTTCTGTATAGCTTTGTTGTGCGTCCAGTCATCAAGTTTTTTCTCAGTTATATACGGCAAAACGCTCTCGTATTGCTTGGAAAGCGCGGTTGCAAAATACCAGGCGATCATCATATTGACGTAGTACTGTTCAGATCTTACCAATGCGACCATTTTCGGATATTTCTCATCATAATCTTCATCAAGGAAATGCTGCATAAGCATACCTATACCAAATCTGACCGTATATGTCCTGTCGGATCCGATCCATTTCTTTATATGCTTTAACAGTTCTTTTTTTCCCTTCCTGAAAACCTTCGGAGACATCTGATCGCAGGTAGCCCAGTTATCGACATACGGAAGAAAACGTTCCACCTCATACATGCACTCATCGAAATCCTTTATTTCAGACAGAATAAAAGCATGAAGCTGGTCTTCTTCAAAATATTTATGCGGAAGCTTTCGGATAAAAGCTTCATATTCCCCCGATCTGTACATTGATCCTGCGATTTTTTTAAGTTCCGGAGTCCTGACGCCTATGATCGTTTCCGGATCTTTATCAGGGATTATCTTTATCTGCAATTCACGATATTTCAGATCCTGAAGTTCTGATAGTTTTTTATACATAACGGGATTACCTCTTTTCTTATAAGCATATATAAGCGTTTATAACCCGGCTTGTTTTAGCCGGGTTAATCCCCAGGAAACATTACACTGCGATATATGCTCCTGCCTGAACCTTCCACATCTGTGCATATTTACCGTCCATGGCAAGCAGTTCCTCATGTGTTCCCTGCTCTGCTATACTTCCCTTTTCAAGCATCACTATACGGTCTGCGATCCTTGTGGTGGAGAGTCTGTGAGATATGAATATTACAGTCTTATCTCCGGTAGCTTCAAGCATTGCGTGATTCAGCTGATACTCAGCGATGGGATCCAGGGCACTGGAGGGCTCATCCAGTATCATAAGTCCTGCATTCTTATAAAAAACTCTTGATATGGCAAGCTTCTGACTTTCACCCCCGGAAAGATCCACACCGGCATCCGAAAATTCGGTCGTAAGGTCTGTTTCCAAGCCTTTATCAAATCGTTCTATACGTTCCAGCAGACCGCTTTCCGCAAGAGCATTCCTGATACCGCCTTCATCAATATCATCCGCCACATCCAGTAAAACATTCTCCTTAACAGTTCCCGCAAAGATCTTGAAATCCTGAAAAACCGTTCCTATGGTATCGCGATATTTCTTTACGTCGTAATCCTTTATATCAATACCATCAGCCCTTATCACACCGCCTTTGGTATCGTAGAGTCTCATAAGGAGTTTGACTAACGTCGTCTTTCCTGCCCCGTTATAACCAACCAATGCGATCTTTTCGCCGGGTCTGATACGAAGGTTCATATCTTTTATAAGCATATCAGTATTTTTTCCGTAGGCAAAGGATACTTTATCAAGTTCCAATTCTTTCGCATCATTAGCAGGTATCAGATCATGCTTTGAAACGATCTTAGGTTCATACTCCAGGAATTCTCTGATCTTATTTACATATAAACTTGTCTCGCAGGCGAAGGGATATGTTTCGGAAAATACCCTCATGCTCCTTTTCAGCCTTCCAAAAGATCCGTACAGTATCGCCAGCGTGCTGAATGATATGCAGTTAAGCACCGTTGCCTGATATACGAGATAGCCCGTAAAAAGCACTTCCGCAAAAAAACTGTTGCTTACATATCCTCTCATGAACCCGAAGAACCATTTCTTTAATGCATATTTCTTCTCTATTGTGTATACCTCATCATTAGCCTTTTCGAATCTCTCAAATAAAATATCCGAAACGCCGGGATTTAATCTGATCTCCTTGGCATAATCGTTAAGGTAATAGATCCTTTTCGTATAATCCCTTTTCCTTGACGCAGGTATACTCTCGACTTTTGCAAGGTAACTTTGCCTGTTATATAACTGTTCAAATACCAATGAAAGCACAAATGCCGCCAGCGCGAACAGGATAGCAGTCTTATCCTTGTAGAGAAAATAAACGGATGTAGTTATAAAAGCAGCAAGCCCGCTTAAAGTATCGGTCACAAATTTGATAACTCTTTCGATCTGATCATCGATCTGAGAAATGGCAAGCACCTGACTGTTGTAAAATTCCGGATCGTCATAACATTCAAGATCCATTGCTCTTGCCTTTTCGTACAGCTTCATCTTGATCTTCTCACGAACCTTGGGACGCTCCCTTGAAGTCACATAGTCCGACTGATATACGGTAAAAACCATTCCTAAGGTTATAAGTGCAGCAAGAAGAAGGATCACCCCCGCGACATATTTAAAAGAGTATCCGAATTCCGCGGCCTCTAAAACATACCCGATGAGCACCGTATGCTCGAAAAATATAGATATCTGATTTCTCACGGCATCTGCCGCCTGCAATATTACAAATGAAGGCGAGGCTTTAAAAATGAGGCCAAGCATATAGAAGTTATTGGAGAATACCGTTTTTAATGTCTGTTTTGTTTTCAGTTTTTCTTCTTTAGGTATATATTTCATTATGCGATCACCGCCTCTTCATTTTCTATAGCGAGGTAATTCATTGCCTGTTTTTTATACATTGCAGCATAGCATCCGTTTCTCTCCATAAGTTCGGGATGGGTTCCTTCTTCGATGAGTGTACCCTTCTCGAGCATAAAGACCTTGTTGCAGTTCTTTACGGATGAGAGTCTGTGAGAAATGAACAGCATGGTATGATCCTTGCCTTCTCCGATAATGCTGTTAAAAAGCTCGTACTCAGCTATAGGGTCCAATGCACTTGAAGGTTCATCGAAGATCTTCATAGGTGCATCCTTTAAGAAAGTTCTGGCAACGGCAACCTTCTGGCTTTCACCGCCGGAAAGGACGCAACCGTTCTCATCGAATTCTTTTGTCATCACGGAATCTATACCGTCCTCCAGTTTTTCTATACGTTCAAGAACATCTGCCTTTTTCAAAGCCTCTTTTACAAGCTCTTCTTCATTCTCGTAATGTCTGCCCATAAGGACATTTTCTCGCACTGTCATCCCAAAGAGTTTGAAATCCTGAAAAGTAGTGGCATAGATATCTCTGTAGGCCTTAAGGTTATATACTCTGATATCCTTTCCGTTATAAAGGATAGTTCCCGAATCCGGATCGTAGAGCCTGAGCATAAGCTTTATGATCGTAGTCTTTCCGGCTCCGTTATGACCCACAAGGGCCGCTATCTCACCTTTATTTATCCTGAATGAAAGATTATGGATTATCTCTTTATCCTTATAAGCGAAAGAAACCTCCCTGAATTCAAGGCTCTTGAAATCCGGATCCGGAATCTCACCGTCATAATCCTCCGGAAGCTTCTCTTCATATTCAAGAAAGGCCTTCAGATTATTGATAAACATGCTGTTTTTCAGTACTTCCATGACATTTTCAAATACTCTTATGAGTATCCATGTCATAGCTACCATCAGGCTGGTCATGATAGTCAGCTCAGCCAGTGTCACGCTGCCCGTCACTCTGTTTCTATAGATCGCGTACAGGAGCACTCCTTCAAAGATCACGGTAAAAGTGAATGTGATACGCCAAAAATTCATGTGAGCATTTTGAAACGCATACTTGTCAGACACCTTAACATTCTTCTCAGTAGCCTCTCCGTATTGCTTCTTTAAAAGAGCGAACACATTTGAAAGCCTTATCTCCTTTGCTCCGTCAGGAAGATACATCATTCGGCTTACGTAATTGAGCACCTTATCATTGGGAGCCTGCTCTTTGTATCTCTTAAATTCATATTTATTCTTAAGATTTCCGAAAAGAAAGTTTCCTATCAGGGGCGAAATGATAAAAAGCATCGCATAATGGTCGATATCATACATCATGTAAAAAACTGATGCTGAAGCAACCGTTCCAATCACCGCACCGATCATTCCTTTGATAACGGCGACGATCTTAACCTCAGCCCCGTCCATAGCCATGGTATAGCGATTATAGAAATCAGGATCTTCGTAGCAGGATAACTCAACGTTCTTAGCCTTTGCATAAAGCTTCCTGTAAATCCCTCCGTAGAGCCTGTTTGTTTTTAAAGGGTAGACAACATCCTCCACATATTCAGAATACAGAGCCAAAACGCAAAATACGGCACCACAGATAAGGATAAAACCAAAAATACTTTTAAAACTCCTGCCCTCCGAAAGGGCATTAACTATTACTTTCATGAATACGCCGTCAAAGAATACCCACTCTCCCTGTCCAACGATCCACAATATAACGGTATGAACTATGAGACCCGGACAGATACCGGCCGCAAGTTTCAGAGCAAACCATGAATTCTTCATTGTCGCAGAAAATGACAACTTCTCATTTTTCTTCCTGCCTTCTTCCCTCACCATAACTCTTTTTACCTCTTTCTTTTGACTCCTGTGTCTTTAAAAAATAGTAATCCTATCAATAATGCTTGCATTTTTAACGTTCAAAATATAATGCGTATCTGCCGGGAATCCGCCTGAAAAAAAGAAAAACCGCGGCAGTGATGCCACGGTCCTGATATAAATCCATATATCTGCCCCTACAGATCAGTGGGCATAAACCGAGGTCATCATCTTATGTGCTTTTGGACATGTATATCTATAATAATGCATAGCTGATAACCTCTCTTTCTTAAAATTTAGAAACTTATTTGAATATAACACATGCTTATAAAGTAATCAATCAGTTTATTAAGATTTTTATCTTACCACTCTGTCAGATCATTGATCACCTCTCCGGCGATTATAAGACCCACAACCGACGGAACGAAAGCTGTTGATCCCGGGATATCTCTTCGTTCGGTACATTTCCTTACCGTTCCCGGAGGACAGATACAATGACTTCTGCAGCTGACAGACATATCTTCCAGGGGTCTCACGGCTTTCTCCTTGGAATAAACAACCTTCAATGAATCTATTCCCCTCTTTCTGCATTCCTTTCTTATTACTTTTGCAAGAGGGCAAATGGATGTTTCATATATATCTGCCACTTCAAACATCGAAGGGGTCAGCTTATTACCTGCACCCATGGAAGAGATAACAGGTATACCTGCTTCCTTGGCGCATTCTATTATCGCCAGTTTTCCCGTAACTGTATCGATGGCATCCACCACATAGTCATATACGCTGAAATCAAACTGATCCTTGGTCTCCGGAAGAAAAAATGTCTTATATGAATTCACCACACACTTGGGATTGATATCATGAATTCTTTCCTCTGCCACATCCACCTTGTATCTTCCCACAGTTTTTGTCGTCGCAATGATCTGTCTGTTGATATTTGTAAGACATACTTTATCATCATCAATGATATCAAGTGTACCCACGCCGCTCCTTACCAGGGCTTCTACCACATATCCCCCGACTCCTCCGATGCCGAAAACAGCGACACGTGAGGATGCGAGCTTCTCCATTGCTTCTTTTCCGTATAAAAGCTGTGTCCTTGAAAACTGATTTAACATATCATGAATCCTCATAAAAAATAAAAACTCCGGAATGAGTATACCATCTCCGGAGTCTGTAGAAAAGTTTTTCCATGATGCTGCTTACTTAGATTGTCAGCTCAATCTGATTTCCCTCTATTCCGACAATGCAGCTTTCATCATAGTCGTCACATGTTGTCCTTGGGCCGCTCACAGTCCTGTGCGGTTCAGACGCTTTTCCTCGTCTGACATACCCGTTTTATTCATGATCTCTAATCTCGCACCATCATCAAAAGAAATAAAATACGAGCGTCAGTGATATTCTACGATATAGGAAATTGCATAATCAAGAAAAAACAAAATCTGAGGAGTTAAAACAGAACTAGATCAGTTCTCTTTGCCTCAGCAGGTCTATGATCATTTTAGTAGCATAAGCCTCATTGATCGATCCTGTATTAATACATAGATCATACTCTTTAGGACTGATCCAGCTTCCGCCCGTGTAGTATTTATAATAATCAGATCTGTACTTATCGGTTTTCTCTATAAGCGCGATTGCTTCATTAGTACCAAGTCCAAGTCTTCTGGTAAGATTCTTAACACACTTATCCTGAGGTGCCTGAATATTGATCTTCACAACATTCTTTAATCCTCTGAGAACATAGTTTGCCGCCTTACCTATAACTACACATGATTGTTTATTATCGAAAACCAGATTTTTAAGAACCTGCGCCTGAATATTGAAAATATTCTCGTTTGAAAGATATTCCTTATCACCTTCTTTGTATGTGACATTCTTATTGTAGACACCTGTAGAGTTGTTTATCGCCACCTGTCCCTTAGTGATCCTGGTGTTCGCATCCCAGAAATATTTTTCATTGATCCCACTTAAATCCGCCGCCATTTGCAGGATCTCCTCATCGTAATACTTTATTGCCAGTTCCTCTGCCAGAGCATGTCCTATATGACTGCCACCGCTTCCAAGTCCTCTTGCTATTGTTATGATAAATGTTTTCATACGATCAGAATCCTTTCTCAAATATAAGGCCTTTAGGTGCAAAGTTCTCATCAGCGATCATCTTATATACTTCAGGATGTCTGTCTCTTTGCCAATTCAGTCTCCCTCTTGCATATATAACTTCATCCAGATCAACATCTGCCGAAACATACTGCCATCCTTCATCGCTCAAAGGTTCGCATACCAGATTGCCCAGCGGATTCGCGATCAGAGACTTGCCAAAATGATGTCTGGCCTCCGGCTCATTTTCAATCTTTTCATCTCCTGCCCTGTTCAGTGCTACGACGAAAGCGTGGGACTCCAATGCTCTGGTCTGTAATTCGCATACAAACATATCAGCTCTTAAACCCATAGTACATGTGGCTGCTACGATTATATCTGCCCCCTGCAAATAATATGATCTCCAAACCTCAGGGAAGGATCTGTCATAGCAGATCAGCATGGCGATCTTCACTCCGTTATCAAGTTCAAATACAGGCAGTTCTTTACCTGAGTTAAAATAATATTTCTCGTATACCGGGTTGTACCTTAGATCTCCACCCGGAATGTGTATCTTTCTGTATTTCCCGATAACTCCTCTCACCGGCGAAACTATTCCCATGGTATTGTAGTAAACCGTCTTACCATTCTCGTTGGCCTTTTCAAAAAGTGAATAGATGATATGTATCCCCAATTTCTTCGACTCTTCCAGCATCCTTGCGGTTGTCGGGCCTGAGAGAAAATCTTCAGCATATTGAAACCACTTTTCTTCACGAAGCATTCCGAAATAAATCCCGGTCATCATCTCCGGAAATGCAACCACATAAGGATTTTCTTTGCTGACAACTTCTTCCATGAATTCAATCTGTTTATCAACATATTCCTGATTTGTCATACCCGGTGTAACAGTTCCGGGCTGTAAACCTGCAATTTTAACTTTCATAACAAATCTCCTTTTCCGATTTATATTTAGTTGAATCACAATTTTCTGAAGAGATACTTTCCATGATTTGATGAGCCGACTATCTCTCCATTTTTCTGCATTACCACACCACGACTTAATGTATATCTTGGCCACCCTTTAAAGGTCATACCTTCATAGATTGAAAAATCCGTAAATCCAAATAATTCGGGTGTAATGGTTCTCTCCCAGTCCATATCCACAATAGCTAAGTCTGCATCATAACCTACTTTAATCTCACCTTTGCCTTCCAGATTGAAAAGCCTTGCAGCGTTGGTACTCAACACTTTCGACAAAGTAGTAAGCGGAATCCCTCTCTTAAGGTAACCTTCACTGATAAGAGCCGGCATTGCTATTCCGGAAGTACCGAATCCAACCCACACATCCCAAAGTGTATTTCCTTTTTCATACTTTTTCGCTTTATCAACAGGCACGTTATCGGTTCCGATAGTGTTAACCAAGCCTTTGCGAATCCCTTCCCAAAGAGCTTCATTATCCTCTTTTGAATGTATAGCAGGATTTACCTTTGCATCTAAGGTACAATGATCCTTATCAAGAAGAAGATACTGCGGACATGTCTCAATCGAAACATTTCCCAACGGAATACCTGCATTTTTCAGCGCTTCATACGCATCCAAAGTCTTCTTCGCGCTTGTATGAACACAATACATATTTCCATTGACTTCTCCGTTGATCAACATTCCGCTTATTGCACAATTTGTTTCAACAAAGTCAGGTCTTGATGCATCCCAGTCCGCAACATCAGTTGTATCAGGCTTCTTTGCTTTTACCTCACTGAGAAAAGCTCTGAACATATCCGGATCCTCACAATGAACGCAAAGAAGTAACTTGGGATCTAATTCAGCGAGTCTCTTAAGTACGTAATACAGATCGGCCTTATCAAGAGTAAGTGCTTCTTCCTTGGGAATATCATAGAATGTATGCGCAATATCCTGCTTGTCAAAGAAAAACTTAAAAGATGTTATACCTAATTCTTTAATGTAGTCTTCCAACTCAACCATATGCTTCTTTGCACATAAACCCAACGAAATGGCAAAGTCCACATATGAATTACCGGTTGCCTCTGCTATTTCTGCCTTAACCGTATCAATATAATTCCCTTTTCCTCTGTGATACTCAACCAATGTCGTCATTCCACCGATCAGTTCTCTCTGCGAATCAAATCTGTATGAGTCGGCAAACGAGGAATAAAGACCAAGATGCATATGCGGATCAATAGCCCCCGGCATCACATACAGACCTTCTGCATCGATAGTTTCATCTACAGTCTCTTCACATGATCCATTGCAAAAAATTCCTGCTATCTTTTCTCCCTTAATCAATAAATCAGCTTTCTGCACGTAATTTTCAAATACAACATTTCCGTTTTTGATCAATAAGCTCATAGTTTTATACCTCTTATAATTTATAGTCCTAAATATGATTTCTTTAATTCTTCATTTTCTAACAGTTCAGAAGCCTTACCCTCCATGGCTATCCGTCCCTGTTCAAGTACATAACCCCTGTCAGCCATTCTTAACGCATTCTGTACATTCTGTTCTACCAGCATTACTGTCGTTCCCGAATCCTTGATCTTCCTGATAATGTCGAACATGATATCTGTAAGCAGGGGTGAAAGACCGATTGACGGTTCATCAAAGATCAATACTTTGGGACATGCCATAAGACCTCTTCCGATCGCAACCATCTGCTGCTGTCCTCCTGATAATGATCCGGCAGGCATTTTTGCCTTTTTTAACAGATCGGGAAGCATCTCATATACGTACTCCAGCGTCTCTTTTCTCTTCTTCTTGGCTTCTTTAAGAAATGACCCCAGTTCAAGATTCTCCTGGACTGTCATCTGAGGAAATAACTTCCTGCCTTCAGGAACTTGTACTATTCCTCTGGCGACCGTTTTGTCAGGTGATAATAAGGATATATCCTCGCCATCCCAAAGGATCTTTCCCGACTCAGGTTTCTTCAATCCTGAGATCGTCTTCAGGAGAGTGGTTTTACCTGCTCCATTTGAGCCGACAAGCGAGATCATTTCACCATCTTCTATTTTCATGGACACTCCCTGGATGATCTGAAGTGTTCCATAATTAACATATACATCCTCCAAAACAAGCATAATCCTAACCTCCTATTCTGCTTTTTTGTAGGCGCTGCCAAGATAAGATTCAATAACCCGATCGTTATTGGCTATCTCTTCCGGAGTCCCTTCAGCTATCTTAGTTCCATGATCCAAAACAACCACTCTGTCCGATAACTGCATCAGTGCTTTCATAATATGTTCGATCATTAAAACGGTTATACCCGATTTTCTGATCTTTCTGACAAGCTCTATGACGTCATCGATTTCAGTCGGTGTCAGCCCTGCCATTACTTCGTCTAACAGTAATAGTTTTGGACCTGTTGCCAAAGCTCGTGCCATCTCCAGTTTTCTTTGATCTCCGATGTTAAGATTGGCAACACGATCATGCATCTTTTCTTCCATCCCAACAAACTCTATCCACTTTTTTGCCTGACTTTCAGCCTCCTTATAAGAACTTGTTCTGTTAAAAGCTCCGATCATCACATTTTCCAAAGATGTCATCTGACCAAATGGTTGTACGATCTGAAATGTTCTTGCCATCCCGGCCTTACAGTTCTGATATGTTGTTTTTGATGTAATATCCTTACCATCAAATCTGACCGATCCACCATCACATTTATAAAACCCTGTTACAGAATTGAAGAAGGTAGTCTTCCCTGCACCGTTCGGTCCGATCAATCCAATTATTTCTCCGGGATATATGTCAAGATCGACTGCATTTACCGCTGTCATACCGCCAAAGATCTTTGTGACTTTTCTCACTTGTAATACCGGCTCCATATTTATACCTCCCTTACTTTTCTGACCGATTTTACTTCTTCTTTTTTACTTTTTATCTTTTTGCCAACAGAATCGGCCAATCCAAGTACGCCATGCGGAAGCACGATGATCGCTACCACAAGGATCAATCCGTATGTAACCATGTTCATACCCGGAAGTCCCGCAAGATATACATTTGTAAATTCCGATATCGGCTGAATAATGCATGCACCTATGATCGGCCCAAACACAGTTCCCACACCACCAAGGATACAGGGAATGATCGCATCAACGGATACTCCGGAGACAAATACTATATCCGGGTCGATATGAAGGTAATACTGTGCATAAAATGTTCCGGCAACCGATGTCAACATAGCGCTTAAAACCAATGCGATCATTTTGTATTTGAAAGTATTTATTCCAAGCGCTCTGGCCGCATCTTCGTTCTCTCTGATCGCTATAAAATACTTACCCATTCTTGTTTTCTGCAGTAACATAAGAAAGGCAGTTATCGCAATAACCATTATCAACGCCATATGAACATATCCGGCCTTTGAAGAAAACTGCATCACCGTCCAATCTTTCTTAAATGTAATTGAGATTCCCTGAGCTGCTTTAAGAAATTCCGTATTCTTTGCAACTACGCAGAAAATCTCTGCGAAAGCAAGCGTGACAAGAGCAAAATAATCACCCTTTAAGTTATATACAAATGACAGAACACCTATGACTGCACCTATTAATCCTGCAAGGGCCATTCCAACGAAAATGCCTGCCCAAGGCGATATTCCAAATTCCGTATATAACAAACTGGAAGCATATGCTCCTATGCCAAAGAATGCTGCATGTCCAAATGAAAACTGTCCGCAGTAACCACTCATAAGATTCCAGCACTGTGCAAGATAGGCGATCCTTAGAATGTTGATGATCAAATTCAATCTGTAATTGCTGAACAGATATGGCGAAACAGCGAAGAATATTATTGCTGCAACCATCAGGATAATCTGCGGAAGCGACATAGCGCTTTTACCGGATCTGCTTGTTCTTCTTATCAAAGATGTTGTTAATGCTTTTTCCATATTTTTGTCCTCTCTTATCGTGTTTTCTTTCCAAACAGACCTGTAGGCTTAAACAACAGGACCAGTATAAATATCAGGTAAATTACCATTTCGCTCCATGAACCGCCTAAAAGAAGGGATGCAAGAGATTCAACAATACCTATGATCAATCCGGCAACAACAGCCCCCCAAATATTTCCGAGCCCACCAAAGACTGCTATTACAAAGCACTTTAATTGAAATCCTTCGCCTACCGTAGGAGATATATACTGGATGGGTGCCAGTAAAGCTCCGGCTACACCTGCACATGCAACACCTATACCAAAAGCTATCGCATTGATCCTGTCTACCTTGATCCCCATTAATACCGCACCTTCTCTCTGAACTGAGGTTGCGCTAATCGCATGTCCGATATCTGTTTTCTGTAAAAGAATGTAAACAGCAAAGGAAGCAATTACGACCAGTGTAAAGGCTATAAGCTTCGGCTTGTTTATCGAGATCATTCCCAATTTGATAGCTTTATCAAAACCGGGTAATGACATTGACTTATAATTTGCTGTAAAAATTACCAGGAGCATATTTTCCAGCACGATTGAAAGTCCCTGTGTCAATAAAAGCTGGTTATGTGAAGGGGCGTTGATTATCGGATTTATAGTTACTCTTTGAATTCCATACCCCAGTAAGAACATGAGCAAAACAGTTACAGGCAAAGACACATAAGGGGAAATCCCCATTGTGGAAAAAATGAGATATGAGATGAACATACCGACAGTTATCAAAGCACCATGGGCGAAGTTTGTGATCTTCATTACACCGAATATAAGCGAAACACCCAGTGCCGCCAGTGCATAAACACCTCCCATCAATATTCCGTCGATCAAAGATTGTGTGATTGAAACAGCCATAATTTATCCTCCTTATGTAAAACAAAGAGGCTTCGGAAGTGTTTTCCGAAACCTCTTTGTTTCCAGTAGTGATCATGAAACAATATTAGCATTCGACCATTATTAGTACAAATACATAAATATCTATTTAGATTATAACCGATCGCCTATATATTTACCCTGATGTTTTATTTTATAGCCTTCAGGATTTCAATAAATTCACGCATGGCTCTTGTTATATATTTTCCTTTAGAAAAATATACACCGAAAGGCCGAACCCCCGGTGCAGGATCCAGATCATAGTATCTCATATTCTCATCCCTGTTATTCTTTATTGCTCCTGATGGAAGAAGCATAGCACCAATCCCCGTCTTGGCAAGCGAATAAGCCGTCATTATGCTTCCGCATTTTACTACATAATCGGGGGATTCCCCGTTTTCTTCAAACATTTTCTTTAAACATCTTTGTATAGGGAAGAATTCATCCATTTCTATAAATTTTAATTTTAAACATTCTTTCGCGCAAACAGTATAATTATTATCATTACTTGCAGGATGACTCCCGGCAAACTCTGAGTCTGCTCTGACTGTTAACAGCATTTTTTCTTCAAAAAGCGGGATGTATTCGAATTTTTCTTCATTTACTTTTCTTGTAGAAATAACCAGATCGATCTTGCCATCCATTTCCTTTAATGCCAATTCTTTTTCGTAATACTCCTCAAGAACAACTTCAACCTTCGGAAATCTTTTCTTAAACTCATATACAACCGTCGGCAAAAAAGTAATACTGTTTATAGGTCCTGTTCCTATTACGATCTTACCTGCATCTTCTGTCGAAATATCAATAAGTATCTGCTGCATCTCCTTTTGCGAACGCATTATATTTTTTGCATGTTCAACATATACCCGGCCCGAGTACGTCAGATTAAGAGGAATGGATCGCTCAAATAATTCGTTCCCGCATTCCTCTTCAATTTTTTGAATATACTGACTTAATGACGGTTGGGATATTCCCAGCCTTTTTGCCGCTTCCGAGAAACTCCGTTCTTCCGCAAGTACTATTACGCATTCAAGTTGTCTGGCATTCATGATTTCCGCTTCCTTATCTTGATTATTTACAAAAGTCTGAACAATGCATAAGGAGGCCAATGTTGCCATTGGCCTCCCCTGCGGATCATCTGCAGATCAGTATCTGATCTCCGATTCCGCAAATTCTGTAGGATATACTACTTTATTTGTACCATCCTGAATCTGGATCAAAGTAAGGGATGCATTTTTGTTCTCACCCTTCTCATTAAACTCAATATTACCTGACATAGCTGTCACCATCTCTTCATTAGGGTAACTTAATCCTCTGAGCGCTTCGCATACCTTATCACCATCAGTTGTTCCTGCTTCTTCCAATGCAGCAGCAAGTACCTTAACCGCTTCATACGCGAATACAGCATGATTGATAATGTCCTCGTTATACTTAGTCTTATAAGTTTCCATCAGCTTTTTAGCCACTTCACTGTTCTTATTGATACTATAATTACAGTTCAGGAAATTCTCGACACTGTCACCAAATTCTGCAACAAACTTCTCATCCGAGATCGCACCATTACATACTCCTAGTACACACTTGAATTTAATGTCTCTCTCATTAATAGTTCTGAATAAAAGTGACGTATCTGAGTAATAACCTATACAAACCAGGACGTCAGGATTCATTCCTGCCAATGCAGTCACTTCAGAATCTAATGTTGTTGCACCGGCTGAGTATGCCAAATTTCCCAACAGCTTTAACCCCGACTGTTCAATGTTAGCCTCGATATATTCAGCAGTAGATGTACCCATTACGGAGTCTTCATGAATAATGGCAAGTGTCTGCCAATCATCCTTCCTTATCTCGCTCAGCATCTTCATAGAATCCGAACCAAACAATTCCGCATTAGGTTGAACTCTGAAGAATGTAGAGAACCCTCTCTCTGCAAGTGAAACCGTAGATCCTACCGAAACCATATAGGGAATCCCGGCCTTTTCCGCTTCCTGCGAAGTTGTTTCTACTACACTTGACTGATAGGCACCGGTAAGTGCAACAACGCCTTCCTTTTCAATAAGACGCTGTGCTTCACTAGCGCCTATATCCGCAGCACCCTGGCTGTCCCCTGTTACAAGAACCAGCTTAGCTCCGCCCATGGACTTAATGCCACCTGATGCATTGATCTCATCAATCGCAATCTGCTGAGCATTAACCAAAGCCTGTCCCTCGTAAGCCATACTTCCTGTCAGAGGGTGGATCGATCCGATCTTAATCTCTTTTACCTCTCCGTCGGCTCCACTCGTATCACCTGCGCCGTTTGTTCCGGCACCACACCCTGATAAACATCCTGCTATCAATGATGATGCGATAGCATATGCCGCCATTTTCCTGATAAAATTGTTTTTCATAGCTTTGACCTCCTGCCGCTAATATATAACAAAGAGGTTCCCAAGATGATATCTTGAAAACCTCTTTGTTTCCTTCCCTTTCCGGTTGAGTTGATATTAGCATAGCCGATATTTTTAAACAAATACTATAATAACTATCCGAATTATAACTGATAGCCTATACTTCCGGATTGTCTTTATAAAACATTCTTATCGCTTCAATAAATCTCTCATGTATTTGAGAAAGATTCATACTTTTTCTGTAAATGATCTTAATAACTCTCCCGGTCTCACTTCCTATCACATTGTAGCTATGAAGTTTATCCTGCGGCAGTTCTCCGGCAATACTTGATGGTACGAAACACGCTCCAATCCCTCTCCCCGCAAGCTGTATAGCTGTATTAACGTTCTTACAAACCACTTTGGTCTTTGGCATAAATCCGCGCTTTCTGCACAATTCTTCAAATATGATATATGCCGGCATAGCCTGATCCTGCATTATATATGGCAGATGCCTGCATTCATTTATATCTATCAATGGCAAATCTCTTTTGTTTTTTTTCTTTTCTTTCATATATTCTGAATTTTTTATATCTAATGATGAAGGTACCACTAAAACATACTGTTCTCTTTCTACCTCTTCAACAATCCTCATATCGGAAACCGGAGGATTCATAACTGTCAGCACTATATCTACTTCACCGGAATCCAATAACCCTAACAATTCCGTTTCACCGGACTCTTCTATGACAACGGAAATGTCCGGGTATTCCTTAGAGAATCGCTCTATTACATACGGAAGAACAATAGCACTGTTTAACGGCCCCGCACCTATCCTGATCTTACCAAGCTTATTGTTGCTTATATCCGCCATCTCTGTTACAAGTTTTTTTTCTTCATTCATTATTGCGTTTGCATATTTAACAAATATCTCTCCCACGTAAGTCAGTTTGAGAGGTGTAGTCCTCACAAAAATGTCTGCGCCGATCTCAGACTCAACTTTTTTTATATACTGACTAAGCGATGGCTGTGATACATATAATTTTTTTGCAGCCTTGGAAAAACTCATTGTTTCACTTACTGCCAGAACATATTCCAGCTGTCTTGAATTCATATACACTCTCCCTGTATAGGTGATTATTTATAATTTTTATACCCTTCTAAGTATTGGCGTTTATATTCCGCACTATGCTACCATAAATCCATAAACTAACTATCACATCTAAGAGCGGAGCATTATCACATGGAAAAGAAAACTAATATAAAATATCTTCTTGGTCTGTTATTTGCCATACTGATGTTTAGCACCTTTGAAGTTGCCAGCAAATCCATGCACGGTTGTATTTCGTCTTTTCAATTGACCTTTTACAGATTTCTGATCGGAGGGATAATACTTATTCCTTTTGCCCTTAAAGAGATCAAAAGAAGAAGTATCATTTTTACTCTCAAGGATCATCTGATCAACCTCGTGATGGGTTTTCTTTTAGTATTCTGCAGTATGGCTGTTACTCAGATAGGTTTACAACTTTCTTCAGCAAGTCTTACCGCTATCATTTTCAGTTCAAACCCTCTTTTTATTTCACTTTTCTCAGCTTTGATTCTTAAGGAAAAACTGACTAAGGGAAAAGTTGTGGGATTGATCATTGGAATAATCGGGCTGTTTATTACATGTGCTCATGTCTTTTCCATCAAATTCAATGTTGACTCTTCGTTTATTTTAGGAGTTCTTCTCATTTTTGCGGGAATGCTTATTTTTAGTTTATATACAGTCTTAAACAAACCCAGAGTAAAAAAATACGGCAGCCTTACATGTACAACACTTTCATCCGTTTACGGATCTTTAACTGTGATCCCACTGCTCCTGGTTACGGGAGCGATCAATAACAGCAATCCTTTTTCTTTTGATTATCAAACAATTATCTGGCAATTCCTTTTTGTGGCTGTTTTCGTTACCGGGATCGCCTACTATTTTTACTTTGATGCTTTATCTAATCTGGATACATCTATCAGTTCGATGTCCTTTTTTATAAAACCACCCCTTGCCAGTTTTATGTGTTACTTGCTGCTTCACGAAGATATAGCCGTCAATAGTATCATCGGCATACTGGTCATTTTTATCGGAGTTTTTATATCCTTAAAATATGGATCGAAAAAAAAATAGGCGTCTGCTAGTGCAAACGCCATTGTTCTTGGGTTATTTTATTACCAAACTTCACGTTTTGTCAAAGAGTTCTTGAATATGGCTTTCAGCATATTCGTAATTGATATGCTTTACAGATCGAATATACTCATCTGGGTATACTTATCCGGTAGTTCCTGCATAAATCCGAAACACGCCTCCGGAGTTGACAGGATTTCATTGTCATCGCAGATCTTCCGGAGTATTCCCTTCAGCTTTTTTGCATTCGGGCTTGGCAGTTCATACGCATTCCCATACTGTCTGATGTATCGCTCTTTCATTCCCGGAAAATGTCTGTCAAGTGCAGCATAATAGTATTCTCTGTCACCTTCCCGAAGCGTCAGTCCCATTCCGAAATCAATTATCCCTTTCACACCAACCCTGACACACTCATTCAGGATTGCAGTGATATTATCCTCTGTATCATTGATAAACGGCAGGATAGGGGTGATCCAGACGATCGTCGGAATCCCCCTATCACGCATTTCTTCCAGCACTTCTATACGACGTTTTGTGTTGCAAACATTCGGCTCAATCATCCGGCACAGATCATCATCATAAGTTGTCAATGTCATCTGCACCACGCATTTTGCAGAACGGTTTATTTCTTCCAGCAGATCAATATCCCGAAGGATCCGATCCGATTTTGTCTGAACCGCAACACCAAAGCCATTCTTCAAAATGATCTTCAGACATTTCCTTGTCAGTTCCAGTTCTTCTTCACAATGCATATACGGATCCGACATTGCGCCGGTTCCGATCATGCATTTCTTTCGCTTCGACCTAAGCGCCTTTTCCAGAAGCTCCGGTGCATTCTGCTTCACCTCAATATCTTCAAAGGGATGCGTGAACCGATAGCATCTGCTCCTGCTGTCACAGTAGATGCAGCCATGGGTACATCCCCTGTATATGTTCATTCCACAGAACCCGCCATTCCCTGTCAGAATCCCCTTAGCATCAACATAATGCATTCAACACAGTTCCGCCTTTCTTCTCTTTTTCTTTCCGGCAATTCATCCCTGCATGATATTATCT
The DNA here is from genome assembly GCA_024697065.1 of Lachnospiraceae bacterium. Taxonomy (GTDB): domain Bacteria; phylum Bacillota; class Clostridia; order Lachnospirales; family Lachnospiraceae; genus NK4A136. The sequence goes on along the minus strand of JAILGE010000026.1, from coordinate 1,233 downwards.
TCCTGTACTGCTCCTTATCATATCTCATAGAATTATCAGCAAGCAGACTTGCCATACCATGTGCTACTTTTTCTGACAGAAAACGACAGTTTCTTCCTCTTCCCATTCTTCATCGTTCCCCCAGGCCATAAGCTGCTTTCGCAGGAACTCATCCATATCTGCCCTGACCTGTTCTTCGAACTCTTCAAAATAGCCCACGGTTATTTCAACAAAACCATCCGGTTTGAATACCATCGACATCCTGAAAATTGCTTCCACTGTCGGGTAGTGCTGCATCAGATTGTCTTGCTCAAATCTCCACTCCAGTTCCTCGCAAAAATCACCAAGCTTTTCATACGCCTCCGGCCCTTCCTCATAACGTCCTCCCGATAAATATATATAGAACGGATAACGGAATACCTTATACTTTCCATCTGCAGGCGTCGTTGCTATATGCGGAGCTCTTTTCTCTAATTCTCTAAACAGTACGATACTTTCATCGCACACATCTCTGCTGTCTCCTATAACAGAGCTGTCAGACAGAACATATTTCTTACCGTCCTTAGCTTCTGCACAGATCAGATATCTTCCCTTTACGTTTGACGGCATACCGTATTTTGGTTTCGCATTATATCTATAGACGCTGCATATATCTTCATATCGAAATGCCACCTGATCGTCATAGTCTTTCATATAATCCGCTCTGAGTCCGACCAGCATATTTTTGGTCAGATAAATCTTTAACGAACCCAACCATCGTGCCCCTTTCTTCATAGACTCCCTGTCTATGTCATCTGCGGTGATCCCTGATAAGGATATTATACGGCGTATTCCCTTCAATTCCTTTCTGAAACCGAAAAAGAGGGGCAATCCATACCCGATCAGCAAAACGGCTATGAGTATCATAACCATACCTGCTACAGAAAATGCATATTGAAGTGAATACAGATCCCATATCTTTTTATTTTTATATTTCTTCATTTCTTACTCCAAAACCTTCCGTTTTGTACAGATCATTTTACATCTGCTCTCCAATTCTACTATATCCGAAAAGGTCTCAGCTATCCCTCTCTGAACATGCACAATTTAAAAGGGATTTTTCAATCACACATTTTTTTGCCTGCCGCAACACGCGCAGGATACCAGCCTTCAAACCATACCGTGAAGATTCCCATAAGTCCCGGAGCCAGATTATTGACCACTGCCGACACGATCTGAAGATCATTACTATACAGGAAGAATGTCACTACGGAA
>JAILGE010000008.1 GCA_024697065.1 Lachnospiraceae bacterium | reverse complement strand
AATAAACAAAGAGACTGTGGTTGGAGCCTTAATTAAACCATCAAGTGGTAGGAGAAAAACACCAATCCACAGTATCTTAAAATAGCATAGTCAAACCTAAAGAAAAGGTAAAGAAAGACTATGACTTTATATAATAGTAGGAGAAAAAATGAAGAGGCCGCTAGCCTGCTTCTGTATATTTTTCGTATTTACGGTATGGCTTGGGCTCATGATAGCCGGGCCGCCGGATGATCCGTATGATGAATATGAGGGGATGACTCTTTCATTGTACGGTACCGTAGAAAAGAAAGAGATCAAGTCAGATTCGGAAGCAGTATATCTGAAAAATGTCAGCATCACTGGCATCTCCGGTTTCTCCGGAGGAGAAGAACAATCAAAACAATTAAATAAGGGGATCATATGTTATATGCCTGAGACGGACACGCCGCCTATGGGTTCGTGTGTCTTTGTCACGGGAAAAATCTCAGGATTTAAGAAGGCAACCAATCCGGGCGAATTTGATATGAGGGAGTACCGGCTGTGTAACGGTTACGGAGCTTATATGAAGCAATGCAGCTGGGAAATGACGGATGGGAGAATGGATTTACACAGAGAATTGCTGTGGAAGGTCAGATGCAGGTTGGGTGAGAGCATTTCTTCGGTTTTCAATGAAGAAGATTCCGGCGTTATAAGAGCAATGCTCCTTGGGGATAAAAGTGAGCTGGCGGAGGATATCAGGGCACTTTACAGCTTGAGCGGTATTGCTCATATCCTTGCCATAAGCGGTCTGCATATTTCACTGATCGGAGCTGCATTATATAAGACCCTCAGAAGGATCACTGTTCCGGTTATTCCAAGTGCTGTAATATCAGGGATGCTTATGATCGAATACGCAGGGATGACCGGAGCGGGGACATCTACTTTGCGGGCTGTGACTATGTTTGTGATCATGGTGACAGCTGATATGGTCAGAAGAAGTTATGATCTGCCCACTGCACTTTCTTTATCGGCACTGATGACAATAACGGTCAATCCGTATGAACTGATGCAGTCAGGCTTCTTTATGTCTTATCTGGCCGTGACAGGAGTGGCAGTTTTCGGAAAGGCAGTAAAGGATGGCGTCAAAATAGAGAACAGATATGCGGGTAAGATTTTTGATGCGTTTATAAGCGGAATGTCGGTTACTGTATTTACTTTTCCTGTTACGGCAATGACTTATTATGAAATACCCGTATATTCAGTATTTATAAATCTGTTAGTCATACCGTTGATGACTGCAGTGATCATATTTGGTGCATTATCTATGTTAATGGGACTTGTATGTATTCCTGCGGGAACCATCACGGCAATACCCTGTCATGTCATATTATGTTTATATAAATATATATGCAATCTGTCGGATAAACTGCCTTTATCCCACTATATATGCGGAATGCCTTCAGTTGAGCAGACAGTGTTATGCTACGGATCGTTCATACTCATCCTCTTGTTGGGAAAAAAGATCGGATTTGGGACAAGATTTGCCATAATAGCTTTAGCCACAGCAATACTCCTTTTTAAGGTTCCTCACGGTTTCAGACTTACAGTTCTTGATGTCGGGCAGGGAGATTGCATATGTGTGGATTCCGGGAAAATGGTCTGTATGATTGATGGTGGAAGTACATCGGAAAAGGAGATATTTGAGTATAAGATCAAGCCGTTTTTAAAACATGAAGGCATATCAAAAGTGGATCTTTGGTTTGTGACACATCCTGACACGGATCATATAAGCGGATTGACCGAGATGCTTGCATTGGATGATATGGGAGGACTGAATATCGGAAGTATTGTCTTGCCCGATGCAAAGGGGGCCGCAGAAGACTGTCGTGAGATAATATCTCTTGCGAACAAGCAGGGGATAAGGGTCATGTTTTTTTCAACAGGCGAAGAGGCATGTTCAGGCAGAGACAAAGATGATCTGCATATTGTCTGCCTCCATCCGGCAGCAGGTTATGACACGGAAGATATCAATTCCTATTCACAGGTGTTGGAGATAAGCTGCGGAGATTTCGAAGGGATATTTACGGGGGATGCATCTGCGGATAGTGAGAAAGCGATATTGAGATCGATCAATAGCGGCAGCCTTGCCGGTCAGATACAGGCTCCGCCTGACGGATATGATGTGCTTAAAGCAGGTCACCACGGATCATCCACATCATCTTCAAAAGAATGGCTGGAATTCGTAAAGCCTAAAACAGTGATAATTTCCTGCGGGAAAAACAATCCTTACGGTCACCCTCACAGTGAAGTGATAGACAGACTTAAACTAATGGAATGTGAGATACTTAGAACCGATGAGATGGGAGCGGTTATCATAAACGAAGAAATGTCAAAATAAAAAGGCCGTAAGGCTCAGGCTTACGGTCTTTTTATCAAATGACAGAACGGCTGTTACTTATCGATATTGATCTGATAAGGGTTTCGCTCCATGTTGTCCGTGGATGTATCATCGTATCTTGCATAGAATACGCCGTCTTCTTCATCAAATATGACGGGACCGTAATAATCTGTAAGGTCGATCATTTTGCTGTCATTTGCTTCTTCCAGCACGGTTTTGACATCGTCATTATCGAAATGGATGATGTAAAGCATGGATCCGGTTTTATCCTTGTATCTGGCTGAAAAAACCACATAATCACCATTGGAAGAAACATATTTGTCCTCATAGGAAAAGTATTCAACGTTATCCGGAATATTACAGTCATAGACGGCTTCATTGATCACACCGTTACTGTCAGGGGCCAGTTTTATTATTTTGTCATCAGTGAAACAGATGAAGGAACCCTGTCGATAGACCATCTGTCTGCAACCATCCGGAAGTACAGTGATCTTATCCATAGCTGCTTCTTTGATGACAGATGTCTGATCCGGATCAGTGAAGTTTCCTGGGTCGATAAAGGCCAGACCGTGTTCGATTTTGCCCGGTTCGGTGTCGGAATTCAATGCCTGTAGACTCATCATTTCAAATTCTTCATGTGTGCGGTGAGGATAATCATTAGGATCTTCCGTATATGTAACTACAAGTCTTCCGTCATCGGTTGTTCCTGTTAATTGCAGACTGGTATGATGATCATATTCGACGATCGTATTATCGCCGCTTCCGTCTGCATTTACTTCGATCAAACGGGTCTTGAAGTCCGGGTTGAAATTATATCCGCAGGCACAGATCGAACGGTCATCCAATAATATATACATGGCGCTTCCGTCAGGAGCGAATGCGCAGCTGTCCCAATAATTCCACTCTTTGTCAAATGTTGTTTCGAATTTGGTGACTTCATTATCTTTGATACTGTAATAGAATCCGATCACTCCGTTATCATTTCCGCTGTATTTGGTGTAATCAAAAGCTACGCCGAATCCCTGTCCGTCTATGATCTTCGGAACTATGGAGTATGATACTTCAGCTACGGAGAAATCATTAACTATACTGTCTTTTGATGCATCATAAATCTGAATGTCTGTCGAGTTTTTGCTGAAATTATAATCAACTACTACAAACAGATCATCATCGATCAGTTTAATAAGATCAGCATCCGGAAATGCTTCGATTACTTTTGATACGTCTCCTGAAATAGGAGCCGGTTGGGTCATGCTTACAGTTTCCGAAGGTTCAGCTGAAACAGTTGGTGAAGCAGAAGTGCCGCTGCTTACTGTTTCCTGATCGTTTCCGCAGCCGGTGACGCATGCTGCAGCCAGTGTTGCCATACATATTATCTTTTTCAGATTTCCTGATCTCATAATTCTCCTCCCGAGTGTTTCAATGATTTGTTTTTTTCTTTTCGAAAAGACTATGTATCATATACGGATCGGAAAGAACGTTTTTATGGGGAAATCCAAAAAAGAAAAAAGTGATGATGGATATAAGGATTCGGAAATACAGAGAGGTCAGATTTCGCAGTGTATCCTGGATGTATGTTTGATTATCAGACGCTCTACGGCGAGCTTCTGATCCATGGTACCGGATTTGATCTGCTGCTGGACTTCGGCACAATCCTTCAGAAAATCCTGAAGGTCGTATTTTGAAAAGCGTGCTGCAGAACGTGCACGTTGCTCGGCCGCATACGGTTTGCAACCGAGTTTATCGGCTATATCATTTGTTTTAAGACCTGCGGATAACAGTTCTTTTACTATCAATATCGTATTGAACTGCTTATAAAGAAGAGAAAGTATTCCGAATACGGATGCTTTGTTACGGATAAGATCGTAATAGGAATCCAGCGCGGCGCGCTGATCTTTGTCGGTCATGGCATTTACCAGCAGGAATACATTATCCTCGAGTCTTGTACTTACCAATAGATTTACGTCTTCTTCAGTGATCTCTTTCCTGTCACCGGTATAGCATATGAGCTTTTCGAGTTCGTTGGTGACGGTGGCCATATCACTTCCGGTTTTTTCTATGAAGAGATCATAGGTTTTTTGACGTATGGCTTTGCCGTTTTTAAGTATTATGGAAACTACCGCATTTTGCAGATCTCTGTCTTCAAGCCTGTTACAGGCAATGAGTCTGCCTTTTTCTTCAGCAGCCTTGCATACGGTCTTTCTTTTGTCTATATCATTTTCAGAAAAAATGATATAGGTTGTGGGCGGGAGTGTGGCCAGGTATTTTGCGAACTGTTCGTTTCCGTTTTTAAACCATCCGCTTCCTTTAACCGTGATAAGTCTTCTGTCAGCAAAAAAAGGCATTGTGTCAGCTGATGCGACGAGCTTCTTATAGAGTTCGTCGGAACTCAGGGATATGCCGTCATATCCGGCATGGTTCATTTCGGGATTTTCCGGCATAAGGGCTTTTTTAAGCATATTGAAATAAGTATCCCTTACATAAGGATCATCCCCGTAAAGAATATAAATATTCTTAAGCTCCCCGCTTTTAATATCAAGGGGAACCCAATTGACGGCTGATTCTTTTTTTCCCGGTCTGTATGCCATAACGTGTGATATTTTATCATATACCCGCTGCAATATAAAACCATGGGCAGATAAGCCGAATATTACCTGATTATGGTATAATAGCTATCGTGACCGGCTTCTTCGATCACTTGAGTTTTTTCCACGGGACGCGGAGACAGATATGACAGATGATGAATTATTTGAAAAGATGTTGAACATGGAGCATCCGGTATCGAAAAAATACCCGCAGATGTCCATGGAAGCCAGATCGGCTCAGTTTGCGCCCTTTGATGCTCTGTCCGGACTGGATGAGACTATAGATCGGGCTGACAGAGATATGGAAGAAAAGATGAGTACAAAACATAATTACGAAAGCGAGGATTTCTGAATGCGCAAGGATCCCAGACCTTTTGAAAAATACCGTCATTTCAAAGGACATGATTATCAGATACTGGCCCTGGCCAAGGATGCGTCCTATGATCGTGACATGGTCGTTTATCAGGGATTGTATCCGCCTTATCAGATATATGTGCGTGAATTGTCCGAATTTATGAGTGACGTTGATAAGAACAAATACCCCGATGCGAAGCAAAAGGAGAGGTTTGCACTTATCACACGTACTATGCCGTTTGCGGATCATTCGACTATGGCAACCGGTGAAGACAACATGGCTTCAGGTGAAGACAGAACGGAAATGAAACGTGAGACGGAGAATATCACAAATCCTGATGCGGACAAGGTGGATCCCGCGCTTATGCGTTTCCTCGATGCCGAGGAGATAGATGACAAGCTGCGTGTTCTCTATGATATAAGGGATCAGATAACTCCTGAGATCCTGACTCCGATGGAGATCTCTTTGGGAATGGAAGTGTCGGAAGAAGATGCCGATAAACGTATCACAATGATCAAGCATACCCTGCTTACAAGGCAGCAGTTTGAAAAGAACAGATTAAGGAACTGATAAAGAGAGGAATAAAAAAGTGAAGATATCAGAGATTTACAAGGACGGACATCCTACATTGTCATTTGAGGTTTTTCCGCCCAAGACAAGCGAAGTATATGACAGTGTTGTAAAGGCGACGGAAGAGGTTGCGGCACTTAAGCCTGATTTCATGAGCGTGACTTACGGCGCAGCAGGAAGCACAAGAACATATACAACAGCTATCGCAGCGAATATAGAAAAGAGCGGAGTTACTGCCCTTGCCCATCTTACATGCGTTAATGCTTCCGAAGCATCATTAAAGGAGCAGCTGGAATCCTTAAGCAGTAACGGGATACATAATATACTTGCATTAAGAGGTGACCTTCCCGCCGGCGTTGAGAGTACGAGTGACTGGGTGTTCAAACATGCCAGTGAACTCATACCTGTCATAAAGAAGTACGGCGATTTCTGTATAGGCTGCGCATGCTACCCGGAAAAACATCCGGAATCAAAGGATATAAAGTCGGATATAGAGGGTATAAGAAAAAAGGTGGATGCCGGATGTGAATTTCTGACTACCCAGATGTTTTTTGATAATTCGCTTTTTTACAATTACATGTATCGTCTCAGGGAAGCAGGGATCACGGTGCCCGTGACGGCAGGGATAATGCCAGTGACACGGGCAAAGCAGATGGAGAGGATCATTTCTCTGTCACAGGCATTTATACCCCGCAGGTATGTTGCGATACTCGACAGATACGGAGATAAGCCGGAGTCTTTAAAACAGGCGGCCATAGCATATGCTACCGATCAGATAATCGATCTTCTTGCCAACGGGATCGAGCATATTCATATATATACGATGAATAAGGCTGATGTGGCACAAAAGATCCAGGAGAATCTTTCGGATATAATACCGTCCTGCAGGAAAGTGTAAGATACAGTCAGCTTATCTATGAAGAAAAAGGAAAGGATCAAAGATGCTCTCATAGGTATCGTGATCGCGTTCGTGTCTATCCCGATCTCAATGGGATATGCGATGATCGCAGGGCTTCCTGCGGTCTACGGGCTTTACGGTTCGGTCCTTCCAATATTGTTTTTTGGTATTATCAGCTCATCACCGCGTTTTGTATTCGGCGTTGATGCAGCTCCGGCGGCGCTTACCGGTGCGTTTTTGGTCACACTGGGGGTGGCGCCTTTTTCTGATGATGCCCTGCAGGTGATACCGGTACTTACGCTTCTGACGGCGATGATCCTTTTGATCTTCACTCTTCTCGGAGCGGACAGACTGACCAGATTTGTGTCTTCTCCGGTAATGGGAGGATTCATAAGCGGTATAGGTGCAGAGATCATCCTGATGCAGTTTCCGAAACTGTTTGGAGGGAACGCGGTTCATGGAGAGCTTTTTACTCTGATACCTGCCCTGATAGGCGAGACGGATTCCTTCAACCTCCTGTCATTTATCCTCGGGATCGCAACGATAGTTATAATATTATTTTTTAAAAAGAGATCACCGCTCATTCCGATGACGGTCATTCTAATGGTAATTGGTGCTTTGCTCGCGGTATTTACCGATATGACTGATAAGGGCGTAAAGCTTTTGGATACTCCGAGACCCGGACTGTTCGATCTTGTCATACCGGATATCACGGTTGTCTTTTATTCACCAAAGGAATTCTTTACCGCGGCATTTACAATTGCCATCGTGGTAACATCTGAAACACTTCTTTCCACCAGGAATTTTGCCTTGAAAAGGGGCGACAGGATAAGCGGAAGAAGAGAGCTGGCGGCATATACCGCAGCGATGTTTTCTGCGGCGATATCGGGATGCTGTCCGGTTAACGGATCGGTATCGAGAACAGGTATCGCGGATCAGTACACGGTTTCTTCACAGCTCATGTCTGTTACGGCTTCGGCGACCATGGTGATCATATTGCTGTTTGCCACACCGGTGGTGGGATGGTTACCTGTACCGATCCTTACCGGTATCGTTATATCAGCTCTTTTGGGGATAATAGAATTTGAACTAGCGGGAAGACTTTTCAAAACCGCTAAAAACGAATTTGTTATTTTTATCTCAGTTGCATTGGCGGTGTTGATCTTTGGAACCATGTTTGGAGTTGTGGCCGGAGTCATCGTCTCTTTTATAAGCTATATCGTGAAGATATCCGGATCGGCCAAAGTCTTTTTGGGATGCATTCCCGGAGAAGAAGGGTTCTTCAGTATAGGCAGATATAAGGGAGTCAGGCAGATAAAGGGAGTTGTTATATACAGGTTCACACATCCGCTTTTCTTTGCCAATGCAATGGAATTCCAGAAAGACATAGAAGAAGCTGTTACCGGTGAGACAAAAGCAGTGATCGTTGATGCGGGCAACATCAGCAGCATTGACGTGACAGCTGCGGAATATCTCCTTAAGATCTATGAGACCATGAAGGCAAAGGGGATAAGATTTTTTCTTACGGAGCATTCAGGAGAATTGAACGATGCCCTTCATGAATACGGATGCGGAGTGATGCTTTCTGAATGGGCTGTGCTGCCGAAGATAGAATTGGCCCTGCGGGCCTGCGGGATACGTGAACCCTATGATCTGGAAGGGGAAGGGGATGCAGCCCGCGGTGAGAGCGTATCATCTTCCTATAGCGGACGCTCGGCTCTTGCATTATTTGAATGGGCTTTCGGACCTTATGCAGAGAACAGGATGAGAGAACTTGCTGATGATTATGTAAAAGAGATGATGCAGTCACAGGAGATGATCAGATCTGAATCAATGCCCGGAGAAGCCATAAGAAAAAGGCTTATTCCCGTTTGGGGACTTATGGATGAGGAATGGTTTCTGGATATCGTCGAAATGCGGGTTGCGGAATATGCTAAGAATAAAAGCACGGACGCAGATATCTATTCAAGGCTTCAGGGGATAGAGCTGGCACTGGCACAGTATCATGCATATATAGACAAGAGATTTTCCGAGTCGGATGAGGATCTCATAGCTGATCTGATCAGGCTTAGGAGGAAAAGAGAGCTGGAATTCAAGAACAGAGATCCGGAAGCATATGAGATCTATCGTGCGGAAAGGCATGAACACAGAAACAGACTTCGTGAAAAATATCCGAGGCTTCTTGCGAAGATCGACAAAGTGAGGGATGAACTCCCCTGAGGATATGAAAAGATTAAATGATCGCTAAGATAAATGAAAAGAGGAGAGGAGAACACGGATGAAAAAGATAAAAAGATCGGTGGTAAGACTGTTTGCGATGGCGGTCGTTTCTCTAAGCATCTATGGCTGTATATTTGTAAAGGGAGAAGCTGTGGAAAACAGTAAATATATTTCAAAGGACGATCTTTCACCGGAAGAGGAGAAGGCTATAGCGGATAAGATCGCTTCCATGAGCCTTCATGAGAAAGTGTGCCAGATGATAGTCTGTTATCCGGAGCAGCTGGCAGGGGTGGAAAATGTGACGGAAGTGAATGAGACCATGGAGCAGATGTTTGAGCTGCTGCCGGTAGGAGGAGTGATACTCGATAAGTCAAACATGAAGTCTAAATCGCAGGTGTCGGGCTTCATTTCGGATATGCAGGCTCTTTCGGATACAAAGCTCCTTACCATGTGTGATGAGGAAGGCGGGAGAGTGGCAAGGCTTTCGAGATCGGTTGGCACGGCTTCCTTTCTGCCAATGCTTTCATACGAAAGTGCTGGAACACCAAGAGCCTGCCTTAATGCCAGCGTGATCGCGTCAGATATGAGTGCGCTTGGCTTTAATCTGGATCTTGCGCCTGTTGCGGATGTCTGGTCCAATCCGGCTAATAATGTTATCGGAGACAGAGCATACAGCAGGGATTTTGATACAGCCTGCGAACTCATTCCCGCTGCAGTGGCAGGATTTCATGACGGTGGTGTGGCATGTACCCTTAAGCATTTCCCGGGGCACGGAGATACTTATGAGGACTCTCACGAGCAGCTCCCTGTTATCTATAAGTCTTTGGAGGATTTGCAAATGGGAGAGTTTAAACCCTTTATTGCAGGAATAAATGCCGGAGCGGATTGCGTGATGACTGCACATATACTAGCTCCCAATGTTGATGCGGTACCGGCTTCTTTATCAAGAGTTTTTGTGACGGGAATACTAAGGGAGGCCATGGGATTTGAAGGAGTTATAATGACGGACTCGCTGCAGATGAAGGCTCTTACGGACAATTACACGCCTGTAGAGATCTCTGTATATGCTGTAAATGCGGGAAATGATATCCTGCTTTTGCCGACGGATCCTGCAGGGGCGGCGGCAGCCGTAGAAGCTGCCGTTATGAACGGAGTATTTTCGGAAGAGCGGATAGATGAAAGTGTTTACAGAATATTGAGATTAAAAGCAAGGATATCGGGCACCGATTGATTATGCTATAATTATTATCTGAAAAGAGCTGTTTTTCGCCGTAAATCATCAAAAGAAAATCTTAGACGAAAGGAAAAAAATATGGGAGATTCTTCACGTTCAAAAAAGAAATCAAGATTTTCAATCAAGGCTAAGATAATTCTCCTGGTCATTCTGGCGGGAGCGTTCACAAGTGTGATAATCAGCGTTTCCCTGGTACACAGAGTCAAGTCAACTTTGATCTCCGTGGTCGGAAACGATGCCATTGCGGTTGCAAAGCTGATAGCCGGCGAACTGGAAGGTGATGTGGTCGAACGTCTGGATCCCGGAGATGAAGCAACCTCCAATTACAGAAAAGTATTTGATACCATAAATAACGCCCTGGGAAGCAGTGATGAGATCGAAATGATCTACATTTTAGGAAAGCGGGATGGCGAGATCGTATATCTGGTTTCTCCGGAGTTTGATGTTATCGGAGTACCGGTAGAGGATGAATGGAAAGAGGAGTCGGAGCTGGGGCTTGCTTCCGAAGAATTTGCAACAGGCAAATTTGACAGAGTAGACGGAAAAAATATTACTACCGTCTATGTAGCGATCCATAATACCAAAGGCGAGAGTGTCGCTGCGGTAGGAGTGGATTATAATGCCCAGACTATACTGGATTCGGAAAAAGAAATGTATTTCTGGATCATCGTTTCCCTGGCGATAGCCATGTTCGCTGTTGTGATAATCGCTGTTATCGTAGCCAACGGTATATCCAGGGGGTTAAAGACAGTTAACGGGAAAATACTTGATCTCGTTAACAGTAACGGCGATCTTACCAAAGAGATAGAGATAACATCCAATGATGAAGTATCCGATATAACACAGAGCATCAACGGATTGCTTGGATTTATCAGGCAGATAATAACCAATATATCCGGAAGCTCAAGAAATCTTGCGGATTCCATCGATAATTCCCAGAAGATAACAACGGATACCGTGGATAAGATAAAGTCTGTATCCGGTACAATATCCTCGATGAGCGAGTCCATGATGAGGACATCGGATACGTTAGAGGGTGTTAAGAGCTCGGCGGAGACTGTCCTCTCTCTTGTTTCCGAGATGAGCAAGTCCGTGAACCGCATGTCGGATTATGCGGACGAGATGAATGAAAGAGCTCAAAAAGTCAGTGTCCATGCGGACAATGCGGTTAAGGATGCGGAGAATTCCTCAGAGGATATGGCTGCAACCATGAATATGAGGATAGAGGAAGCAAAACAGGTTGACAGCATAAAGACGCTTACGGATCAGATCTTATCCATTTCCGAAGAGACCAATCTCCTTGCACTTAATGCATCAATCGAAGCAGCAAGGGCCGGTGAATCCGGAAGAGGCTTTGCGGTTGTTGCCGGACAGATAGGTTCTCTTGCCGAGACCTCAGCCAATACTGCAACGGAGATCCAGGAGATCAGCCAGAAGGTTATCGACAGTGTTCAGGAGCTTGTTGAAGAATCCGAGAAGATGATCACCTATATAAGGGAGCAAACCATAGGCGGATACAGAACGCTTAAAGATACCGGCGATCATTACAGTGAGGATGCCATGAGGATATCCGAACTGATGAATGATACGGTTGATAAATTTAAACATATTGAGAGATCGATGAATGAGATGACAATATCCGTAGATTCCGTAACTGACCTCGTGGAAAGAAATGTTTCGGATATAGAGGATGTGGTGTCCTCTGCAAAGGATATGAATGACAACATGACAAAGAATATGGATGCCGTTAACGAGAATGCCAGCATAGTATCAGAGCTTGACGGTGAAGTATCGAAATTCAGGATCTGAGAACAAGCAGGTGAACTAAATTGGCATACCCGGTAATGACTTTCATCGCTGCCCCCGATACCCTTGAGATAAAGGAGAAGGAGATAACGAAATATCTCTGGTACTGCGGGCAGAAGCCGGAAGGTGAAAGTCTGAAATTGATCAATAAGTGTATAGAAGAAGTTAAGAAAGTGATGTCGGCCAAGGCCTGCTACTCGCGGTTCCCGGTGGAAGTTTATCCTGACGGGGAGACCGTGAAGCTTCCATACGGAGAGGTTAAGAGCGACGTGTTTTCAAGACATATCGCAGGCTGCAGTGAGGTATGGATCTTTGCCGCTACCATAGGTGCAGGCTTTGACAGACTTATCCAGCGAAAAAGACATATATCAATGTCAGAGACTGCGGTGCTTCAGGCAACGGGGGCTGCAGCTGTGGAGGCGGTGTGTGATGCCCTGTTCGATAAGCTGGAAAAGGAAACGGCGAAAGAAGGAAAGTATTTAAGACTCAGATTTTCTCCGGGATACGGAAAACTTTCTCTTGATAATCAGAAAGGTATCTTTGATCTTTTAACTCCTGCAAAATTTACCGGTATCACTCTGATGGATTCGATGATCATGGCACCCGAAAAATCGGTGACAGCGATAATCGGTATTTCTGACGTGCCCGGAAGAAAGACATATGAAACTGAAAAATAAGAAAGTAATCAGGAAATGACAACTATGGATCTGATAGAAAGAATCAATAAAGGTTTTGCCTTTTTCGAAGGAGGCTGCGGTACGATATTACAGGCTGCGGGGCTTATGCCCGGTGAACTGCCTGAGAGATGGAATCTTACTCACGGTGAAGTGATCGAGAAGATGCATTTTGATTATCTTTGCGGCGGAGTGAATATATTAAAGACAAATACTTTCGGCGCAAATATTCTGAAGTATTCAGATGAGAGCGGAGAAGAGACGCTGGATAATATAGTTGCCAGCGCAGTGAGCCATGCAAAAAATGCGATCATGGCAGTTGAAGCAGGCAAAGATCTTTGTGGGAATGATCTGCCGGAAGATGTATATGACAGAGTTAAAGAAGCGGGCGGACATTACATCGCTTTGGATATAGGACCTTTGGGAAAACTGTTAAAGCCCCTGGGGGATCTTGCATTTACAGATGCTTTTGATATTTTTTCAAAGACAGTGAACGCCGGGGTTAAGGCAGGCGTTGATCTTATACTTGTCGAGACCATGACGGATCTCTATGAGTCCAAGGCAGCAGTACTTGCTTCGATGGAAAGCGGGCTGCCGGTCATACTGACCACTGCATACGATGAGACCCATAAGCTTCTTACGGGAGCAGACCCCAAGACCGTGGTGGCTGCTGCGGAAGGCTGGGGAGTCAGCTGTGTCGGCGTTAACTGCTCGCTTGGTCCGGATCAGATGATGGGTATCGTGGATGAGCTCTATAAATATGCATCCATACCGGTGGTTGTTAATCCCAATGCCGGACTTCCCAGAACAGAAAACGGCAGGACGGTTTATGATGTTACGCCTGATCTTTTTACGGAATCTATGAAGCAGATCGCGTCCAAAGGCGCGCGTATCCTCGGAGGCTGTTGCGGTACAACACCTGCCCATATTGCGGAGATGATAGATTCGGTCAGGAAGATGGAGCCGCTTCCCGTGACGGAAAAGCCCTATTCAATGATCACATCTTATTCACATGCTGTTTTATTTGGAAATAAGCCTGTTCTTATCGGCGAGAGGATCAATCCTACCGGAAAGAAGAAATTCAAGGAAGCTTTGAGAAATCATGACATTGATCATATCCTTCAGGTGGGACTTGATGAGCAGGACAAACATGCGGATGTGCTGGATGTGAATGTGGGTCTGCCTGAGATCGATGAACCGGCAATGATGGTGGAAGTGGTGCAGGAATTGCAGGCTGTTACCGATCTTCCGCTCCAGATCGATACCACAGATCCGGTGGCCATGGAGCAGGCGCTCAGACTATATAACGGAAAGCCCATGATCAATTCCGTTAACGGAAAAGATGAAGTGATGGAGCAGATATTCCCTCTTGCGAAAAAATACGGAGGCCTAGTGGTCGCTCTGACCATAGATGAAGACGGTATACCGAAGACTGCCGAAGGACGTCTGAGGATCGCAAAGAAGATTTATGCAAGAGCCGCCGAATATGGCATAAAGAAAAAAGATATAATCATCGATCCCCTTGCAATGAGTATAAGCGCAGAACCTGATTCCGCCCTTATAACACTTGAGGCGATAAGGCGCATCCATGACGAGCTTGGTGGACTTACATCCCTTGGTGTGTCAAATATCTCATTCGGCCTGCCGGGACGTGAGATGGTCAATTCCGTTTTCTTTACACAGGCAATGCAATGCGGACTGTCTGCAGCGATAATGAATCCCGGATCCACAGAGATGATGAAAGCATATTATGCTTTCTGCGCTCTTAATATGCAGGATGAAAACTGCATGAGCTTTATCGGATTTGCGGGAGAACTGCAGGCTCAAAAAGAGGCAGAGGAAGCAGCGCGCCTTGAAGCGGCAGCAGCGGCTCAGGCTTCCGGCGGAGGAAAACCTGCGGGAGTACCCGTAAAGGCAAGAAATGATCTTTATGCGGATATTAAAGATGACAGAAAACTCCCGCTTGTTGAAGCGATAGTAAAGGGCATGAAGGACAGAGCGGGGCTCCTTACCGGAGGTCTTATGGAAGCGGGAATGGACTCCATCGAGATAATCGATGAAGCCCTGATACCGGCGCTTGATATAGTGGGACGGGGATTTGAGAAGAAAACAATGTTTTTGCCGCAGCTTCTTATGAGTGCCGAGTCGGCATCCGCAGCTTTTGCGGTGATCAGAGAGAACCTTTCCAAATCCGGTGAGACAGGGGAGATCAAAGGCAGGATCATCCTTGCGACGGTCAAAGGAGATATCCATGATATAGGAAAGAATATCGTGAAAGTACTGCTTGAGAATTACGGATATGAAGTCCTGGATCTGGGGAAGGATGTGCCTCCGGAACTTATAGTTGAAACCGCAAAGAAAGAGAATATCAAACTGGTGGGCCTCAGTGCTCTTATGACGACCACCGTTCCTTCCATGGAGGAAACCATAAAGCAGCTGAGAAGTGAGAAACCGGATACGCTTGTTATGGTAGGCGGGGCCGTTATGACACCTGAGTACGCAAAGATGATAAATGCGGATTTTTATTCCAAGGATGCCATGGGTTCAGTAAGATACGCAGAGGAGATATTTGCCGCAAAGCAGTGATAAGCGGAATGGAAAAAAGCTGTCTTCTATGTTATAATGTCGGCGTTGTGTCCGTCATACGGACGTTAATTAGCAAATAAATTCAGGAGGAATCACAGATGTATTCAATCGAGGAACTTCGTGCCGTTGATCCCGAGATCGCGGAATCCATCGAGAAAGAGTTTGACAGACAGAATGATCACATCGAACTCATCGCGTCGGAAAACTGGGTAAGCCATGCTGTTATGGCTGCTATGGGAAGCGTACTTACCAACAAGTATGCTGAAGGATATCCCGGAAAGCGCTACTATGGCGGATGCGAGAATATGGATGTTATCGAAACCATCGCCATTGAACGTGCCAAGAAGCTCTTCGGATGCACATATGCCAATGTTCAGCCTCATTCGGGTGCACAGGCTAATCTTGCGGTTCAGTTTGCGATCTGTGAACCGGGTGATACCATCATGGGAATGAACCTTGCTCACGGCGGACATCTTACACACGGAAGCCCGGTAAATATTTCCGGTACATATTTCAATATCGTTCCTTACGGTGTAAATGATGAAGGATTCATAGATTATGATAAACTTCGTGAGATCGCTCTTGAAGCAAAGCCCAAGATGATCATCGCAGGTGCTTCCGCATATGCAAGAACCATCGATTTCAAGAAGTTCCGTGAAGTTGCTGATGAAGTCGGCGCAATATTGATGGTTGATATGGCTCATATCGCCGGTCTTGTAGCTACAGGACTTCATCCCAGCCCCATCCCTTATGCTGATGTTGTAACAACAACAACTCATAAGACCCTTCGCGGACCCAGAGGCGGACTTATCTTATCAAGCGAAGAGAATGCAAAGAAGTTTAAGTTCAACAAGGCTGTATTCCCCGGAATCCAGGGCGGCCCGCTCATGCATGTTATCGCTTCCAAGGCTGTATGCTTCAAGGAAGCTCTTTCTCCCGAATTCAAAGAATACTGCCAGGGTATCGTAGATAACTCACAGGCACTTGCATCCGGTCTTATGAACAGAGGCGTTAAGCTTGTTTCAGGCGGTACGGACAATCATCTTATGCTTGTGGATCTTACAGCTCAGGGGCTTACAGGTAAGGACGTTGAGACATGGATGGATGAGGCACATCTCACAGCCAACAAGAATGCTATTCCCAACGATCCTCAGAAGCCCAATGTTACAAGCGGTATCCGTCTCGGAACAGCTTCGGTAACAAGCCGTGGAATGAAGACTGAAGATATGGATAAGATCGCGGAAGCTATCGCAAAGATCGTAAATGAAAAGGAAGCAGGCATCCCTGCAGCACGTGCGATCGTAGCAGAGCTTACTGCAAAGTATCCTCTTAAGTGATCGGATATCATATGATCATTACAAAACCACCGGAATTACTTCCGGTGGTTTTTTGCATTTCGGGGCGTTTCAGAAGGTCTGCCGAGGTAGTATACAGCATGTCAAACTCGAGATCGACGCGGTTAATTGTCGAATACGCTCTCGCTGCTGCACGCTGTGTGCGAGGTGTAATCCGGACGCATTTCCTGAAAGAACTGAAAGCGGATATTTCACTGTGAATGCACACAGTAGGTGGGAGAAAGAGTGCGATAATATAGCAATTCAAGCGTTTTGGGGGTATAATGTATACATCATGAATATATATAAAAGACTTCTTTTTATCATCAATCCAAATGCCGGTATAAGACGCAGGGAGATACCTCTTGCGGATATCATCATTTGCTTTTCCGATCATGGTTATGAGACGGTTGTCTGCTTTACCAAGGAACATGGAGACGGTACCAAGCTGGTTGAAGGGCATGCGGGTGATGCTATAGATCTGATCGTATGTATGGGCGGAGACGGGACACTTAATGAAGTGATAGCCGGATGCCGGAAGATAAACTGGGATAAGCCTATGGGATACATCCCGGCAGGATCAACCAATGATTTTGCGGCAAGTCTGGGACTTCCCGGAGATCCGTTGGAAGCTGCGGAACGCATTATGACGGGAGAACCAAAGCAGCTTGACATCGGAGAATTTAACGGCAGAAGCTTTGTTTATACAGCTTCATGCGGTATCTTCTCCAGAACGTCCTATGATACGCCTCAGAGCGCCAAGAATCTCCTGGGACATTTCGCATATATCCTTGAGGGTATGAAGGATATAACCCAGTTTCAGCCTTATGAATTGAAGATAACAACCGATAAGGAGACATATGAAGGTAATTTTATCTTTGCCACCATATGCAATACATTTTCTTTGGGTGGAGTGATGACCCTTGATAAGAACTATGTGGATCTCGGAGACGGTATGTTTGAACTGCTTCTGATAACCGTACCGAAGGATCTGGTGCAGCTCAATATGATAATAAAGGCTTTGATGGAACAGAATTATGATACGCCTTATGTCAAAGTCAGCAAGATCAAATATGCGGATCTGGTCTTCTCCGATATCGCGGACTGGTCTCTTGACGGTGAGTATGAACAGGGAAGAGAGCATTGCAGATTTGAAGTTCATCCTGCCGGCGTGCAGATGATCTATTAGTGGGGGATGGGCGACTTATGAGAAAGGAGGATTTCTTATGAGGTTAACATTTATAGGTGCGGATCATGAAGTTACCGGAAGCTGTCATGTGCTTGAAGCCTGCGGCAAGAAGATACTTCTTGACTGCGGTATGGAGCAGGGAACGAATGTTTTTGAAAATGCGGACCTGCCTTTTGAAGAGGGACTTATAGATTATGTTCTTCTTTCTCATGCGCATATCGACCATTCGGGACTTCTCCCTCTTATCTATGCGAGAGGCTTCAGGGGTCAGATAATGGCGACGGAAGCTACTGTAGATCTCTGCAGTATCATGCTTCGTGATTCGGCTCATATCCAGATGCAGGAGGCAGAATGGAAGAACCGTAAGGCAAAACGTTCATCGGACAATGCACTGGTGGAACCGTTATACACGATGGAGGATGCGGACGGTGCCATAAGAAGACTGGTGCCTTTCCCCTATGATGAGATCGAAGATCTTTGTGAAGGTATCAGGTTCAGATTTACCGATGTGGGACATCTCCTCGGATCCGCCAGCATCGAGTTATGGATAACGGAAAACGGAGTGACGAAGAAGCTTGTATTCTCCGGTGATATAGGTAACAAAAAGGGAACTTTGATCAAAGAGCCTCAGTATGTTAAAGGCGCCGATTATGTGATCATGGAATCGACATACGGAACCAGGCTTCATACGGAGGAAAAACCGGATTATGTCGGAGAGCTTTCTCAGATCATATCCGATACCCTGGGACGCGGAGGTAACGTTGTCATCCCTTCCTTTGCTGTCGGACGCACCCAGGAAATGCTCTATTACATCCGGGAGATAAAGGCAAATAAACTTGTAAGCAACATCCCCGATTTTCCGGTATATGTGGACAGCCCGCTTGCTGTGGAAGCAACGGAAGTCTTCAGTAAGAATATAGACAGTTGTTTTTCGGATGAGGCACGTGCTCTTGTGGATCAGGGTATCAATCCGATAACCTTCCCCAATCTTCATCTCAGCATAACGGGTGATGAATCAAAAATGATCAACTTCGATTCTGAGCCTAAGGTTATAATCTCCGCTTCAGGAATGTGTGATGCGGGAAGAATAAGACATCATCTGAAGCATAATCTCTGGCGCCCGGAAAGCACGATACTGTTCGTGGGATATCAGGCAGAGGGTACACTGGGCAGGGTGCTTGTTGAAGGCAAAAAAGAGGTTAAGCTCTTCGGCGAGGATATAGAAGTCCGTGCGGAGATAAAGATACTTGCCGGAATGAGCGGACATGCCGATAAGAAAGGTCTGATAGAGTGGCTTCAGAATATCGGCGAGAAGCCGCAGATGGTATTTGTGGTTCACGGAGACGATGACAGCACAAAGTTCTTTACAGAGACCCTTCGCAGCGAATACGGTTACAATGCGTATGCTCCTTACAGTGGTACATCATTCAATATGATAACCGGTGAGATAATGCAGGAGGCGAAGCCTGTTCCCGTCAAGAAAAAGGCACGCCGTGTATCCGATATCTTTGCAAGGCTCCTTGCCGCAGGACAGAGGCTTATGGCGGTCATATACAAGAACGAAGGTTTATCCAACAAGGATATGGCCAAGTTTGCGGATCAGATCAATTCTCTTTCCGATAAGTGGGACAGAGATAAATGATCCTTTGGAAGGTGTTAAAAAGGACTTCGCTTTCGGGATAAGCTCCCGGAGAGCGGAGTCCTTTTATTATGAATGATATTCCAAAGACAGAGCTATTTTTTCATCTGATAGGGAGGGTCTGCGGGGAAACCGCCTTTTAACTTCTGCATTCCGCGCTGTATCGCATCCTTTGAATTTTTCCAGTCAGCATCTTTATTCTCGTAATCGAATTTTTCTATGAGCCAGTTAACATCCTCCTGCAGTCTGTCCAGATTCCTCTTCATAAGAGGTATGATCGTATCGTAGAACTGAGACTGTTCTTCGGCAGAAAGCTTTTCATCGGCGGCTTCGCACAGATCTCCGAAATGTGTCATGCAAAACCCGTTGGAATTTTTTATCTTTTCCCTGAAAGCTTCATCCTTTTTCCAGAGAACGAAAAATGTATCTATATATCTTTCATAGATCTCCTTTGTGTGATCACATACATAGCATTTGCATTCTCTTTTTTTTACCATATCAACCAGAGGATTGGCGATCTTCCGGCCTTTGAGTTTATCCGTAAAAGACGGCTTTGAGGGCTTGAATGATTTCGTTTCTTTTTCAAAGTCGGAACGCAGTTTCATGTAGTGGGTTTTGAGTATCCAGCCGTTACCCAGAGTATTTCCGTAATCAAACATCTTTTTCATATGGACTCTGCAAAATCCCTTGTCATCCGTCAGCGCCCTGACGTCGGTCTCCATATAAGATGCACAGGAACCCAGTACGAAATCCATTGTATCCTGTTCAAGTGCGCGTTCGACATTACAAAGGGGACATTCGCCGCCCTGATCCACAGCATCATTTAATGGTATCGTATAAAGCTGCTCTTTCATTTTATTTCCTCCGCATGGTTGCATTATATATTTTGAACGGGCAATAAAGACCCTTTATAAATGATCTACACCATTATACTACTAATACCAAACCAAAATCTCCTATACTGACAGGTATTTTTACCGCAGTATCACAAAGGATACAGTTTTATCCGTATCCGTCCGTGTGGGCGTAAGCTTCCTTTTGTCCGGTAAAATACAGATATTGTTTGAGAATCCCCACCGAATATGCTATAGTAGACGTCAAAAAGTAAAGTATACAGGCCTCACAGGAAGTGTTTCGGAAGGAGAAAGCAAAGGCATGGCATTGGAAGATGGTTTTGTTGAATATCTTGTTAAGAAAAAGACCAGTAATAAAGAGATCATGGTCAGAGTTCTTTGCAACGTATTTGTAGTATGCGTGGTTGTGGGGATACCGTTTTTTATCGGCCCGGCACTTGCACCCGTCAGTCTGTTTGCGGGATTTGTACTGTGGCTTATATACCATAATTTCATACTTCCCCTTACGGATATCGAATATGAATATTCATATTGTGACAAGGAGATCACGGTTGATAAGATCATGGGAAAGGAGAAGCGTAAAAACATTGCGACTTATACCCTTGATAAGATGGATCTCCTGGCACCTTCAAATTCCTACAGGCTTGCGGATTATAAGAATCTTAAGACGGTAAGCTACTGGAGCGAGGATGACAGTGATGATCATGTGCCTTATGCTCTTGTATATGATAACAGGGAAAAAGTGCTGCTTGATTTGAATGGCGAATTTGTTAAAATAGTACAAAATAACGCACCGAGAAAAGTATATACTGATTAAGAGATCCGGTAAGACGAATACGGGCGGAGAAAAATAAGGAGGAAATGATGGGAAAGATCGTTGGCGAAGGCATTACATTTGATGACGTTCTATTGCAGCCGAGTTATTCGGAAGTGATACCTAACGAGGTTGATCTTACGACTAATCTGACAAAGACGATTAAACTGAACATTCCGATGATGAGCGCAGGAATGGACACGGTAACAGAGCACAGGATGGCTATCGCGATGGCCAGACAGGGAGGAATAGGCATTATACATAAGAATATGTCTATTGAAGAGCAGGCCGAGGAAGTAGATATGGTCAAGCGCTCTGAAAACGGTGTTATAACGGATCCTTTCTCACTTTCACCAGATCATACACTTGCAGATGCCGATAATCTTATGGCAAAGTACCGCATCAGCGGCGTGCCTATCACTGAAGGCAGAAAGCTTGTCGGAATAATCACAAACAGAGATCTTAAATTTGAAACGGATTTTTCTAAGAAGATACGCGAGTCTATGACCAGCGAGAATCTTGTTACCGCAAAAGAGGGAATAACTCTTGAAGAGGCTAAGGAGATCCTTGCCAAGTCGAGAAAAGAGAAGCTTCCGATCGTAGATGATGATTTTTCATTAAAGGGACTCATCACTATCAAGGATATCGAGAAAGCGATCAAATATCCTCTCGCTGCAAAGGATGCGCAGGGAAGGCTTTTATGCGGAGCGGGTGTCGGTATAACAGCAAACGTTTTGGACAGAGTGGAAGCTCTTGTTAAAGTAGGTGTTGATGTTATCGTTCTAGATTCTGCTCATGGTCATTCCGCTAATGTTATAAGAAGCGTAAAGATGATCAAGGAGAAGTATCCCGATCTTCAGCTTATCGCAGGAAATGTTGCGACCGGTGAAGCAACCCAGGCTCTTATCGATGCCGGCGCTGATTGCGTAAAGGTAGGTATCGGACCCGGTTCCATCTGTACAACAAGAATCGTTGCAGGTATCGGTGTTCCTCAGGTAAGTGCGATAATGGATTGCTACGCGGTAGCCAAGAAATACGATATCCCCATCATAGCCGACGGTGGTATACAGTATTCGGGTGATCTTACAAAAGCGATAGCAGCAGGCGGAAGCATCTGCATGATGGGTAGCATCTTTGCAGGTTGCGATGAAAGCCCGGGAACATTTGAACTCTATCAGGGACGTAAGTATAAAGTATATCGCGGAATGGGATCCATATCTGCGATGGAGAACGGTTCCAAGGACAGATATTTCCAGGAAAATGCAAAGAAACTTGTTCCGGAAGGTGTTGAAGGACGAGTTGCATATAAGGGAACTGTTGAAGATACGGTATTCCAGCTTATGGGTGGTCTTAAGGCAGGAATGGGATATTGCGGAGCAAAAGATATCAAGACACTTCAGGAAAACGGTAAGTTCATTAAGATATCGGCCGCTTCACTGAAGGAAAGTCATCCTCATGATATTCAGATAACCAAGGAAGCGCCCAATTACAGCGTGGATGATAACTGATCGTAGTGATTATCAGGTGAAGCTGCGTATAAAACCGCGGCTTCACGTTTTTAAGTATCGGGACAGGATATGGCAGGTATTTTCAAAAGAGTTGAAAAAAAATATCTACTGACTTCCGAACAGGGAAGGCTTCTTATAGAGAAACTGGGAGACCGTATCGAAGATGATATGTATTCGGATTATACGATCTGTAATATTTATTACGATACGGAGGGTAATGATCTGATACGCAGATCTCTTGCCAAGCCGAAGTTCAAAGAGAAGTTCAGGCTGCGTTGTTACGGAGAGGCGGGAGAAGACAGTATGGTCTTCCTGGAACTCAAGAAGAAATGGCGTGGTGTGGTATATAAGCGCAGGGTCGAGATGCCTCTTAAGGATGCGGAACTGTATCTGTCGGAGCATATATATCCTCAGAAATATGATTGTCAGATCCTTAAAGAGATCGACTATGCGATCGGTTTTTACAGGCTTGTTCCGAAGGTGTTCCTTGCATATGACAGGAAAGCCTATGTTGTTAAGGATATGCCGGAGATCAGATTCACTCTTGATGAGAGGATAAGAAGCAGGAAGACTGAAATTGACTTAAAGAAGGGAAGCCATGGAGATCTTCTGTACGAAGATAACATGAAGCTTCTTGAGATCAAGGCTCCTGCGGCATTGCCTATATGGTTTGCTGATATACTTGCCGAGCTGGATATTTATTCAACCTCGTTTTCGAAATACGGCAGAGTTTACGAGAGCAGGCTGAAGGACGATCTGGAGGAGCGTGATGAAGAAAACGATCCTCAGATCAGATATACAATGCAGCAGCTGGAGGGTGATTCTGCGAAAAACAGGACCTCTGCAACTGCGGGGGCTTTGGCCTGAGAAATAATGGGAAGGAATTGATAAATGTTTTCTAGTATTCTTACTAATGCGGCAGGAGAAATGTCGACAGCGGGAGCTTTAGGATGCCTTTTGGCATCTGTGGTATGCGGACTTGTCATAGCTTTTCTGTACATGTTCCGCTCTTCATATACAAAGAGTTTTGTTATAGGGCTTGTCATACTTCCGGCCCTTGTACAGATAGTCATCACAGTAGTTAACGGAAATCTCGGGGCGGCTGTATCCGTTATGGGTGCATTCTCACTCATAAGATTCAGATCCCTTCCCGGTACTTCCAAAGATATCACTTTTATCTTCTTTGCGATGGCTGTAGGACTGGCAAACGGCATGGGATTTGTATACTACAGCGGTGCCACAGTTGTGATGCTTGCACTGATATACCTGATCCTGGTGGTTTCCAGATTCGGAGAGGGCAATCTGAAGGAAAAGAGCCTTAAGGTGCTCATTCCCGAGACCCTGGATTATATGACTGTGTTTGATGATATTTTTGAAAAGTATCTGAACAAAGTCGACCTTGTCAGGGTAAAGACGGAAGACCTGGGAAGTATTTTTGAACTGAATTATATGGTAAGTCTTAAGGATCCCGCTCAGGAGAAGGAGTTCGTGGATGCGCTCCGTACCAGAAACGGTAACCTGACCATCATTTGTTCAAGACCCATATCCAAGGCACCTGAGGAGATGTAAGTAAATTTATATGTATGAAAACGGATGTCGTGACGGCATCCGTTTTTTAATGTGATAACCGCGTTGTGGCATTGAGTGCAGTGATTGTTTATGTTATCATACAAATGATTTTTGTTTTATACGGGGACCCTGCGATAATGTGTGAGGAGGATATAAAATGACAACTGAAAATAGCGGAAATCAGACAAATGAAGGTAAGCTCAAGGATGGGCTCGGACTTTTAGGATCGGCACCTGTGCCGGTACCCGGGGCTTCACTTTTGGGAACCGGACCTGCTCAAAAGCCTTCAGAGGTTTCCTGCAATTGTGCAGATGCTGCGCCGGATCCTGCGGGGGATGCGGATGCCGCTGATGATGCTTCTTTTTCAGAGGATGTAGTTCTTCTTGATAATATATTCAGCATAACCAATGAGCTGTATGCACAGATGCGCGATCCCAGTACCGGAGTGGAAGAGGATCATATGAGCATCTTCAGGCTCCTTACGGATCTGGGAAGAAGTCTTGTAAATGCAGACCGTGCCAGCTTATGGAGAGTGGACAGTGAAGCCCATACCATCTGGACCCTCAGCGCAACGGATGCAAGCAGGATCGTTATTCCCGAAGGCAGCGGAATGGTAGGTAAGGCTCTTGCGGAGGGAAAGACCCTGGTCACAAACGATCCCTATCATGATCCGTTTTTCAATGCGGAAGTAGATAAGAGCACGGGATATGTTACCAAATCCATACTTGTAATGCCCATCACCAACAGCAGAGGCGAGTATATTGGTGCATACCAGGTAATAAATAAGCTTGACGGTGACGGAAAATTTAATTCACGCAGGGATTGCAAGAGACTCTCTCTTGCGGCTTTTATCTGCAGTCTTACACTGGAATCCGAGCTGTTCCTTGCGGATGCGGAGAGTGACAGGCTTACAAAGGTCAGAAACAGAGTAGGTTTCTATCATGATTTCAACATGCGTTACGGGACCGGTGTTGACAGAAGAAATGATGCCAAGGCAGGCTCCATGATCATGTGTGATATAGATCATTTCAAGCTTGTAAACGATACCTACGGACATAATGCCGGTGATGCTGTTCTCAGGCATGTGGCACGTATGCTTGTTGAGACATCACGCAAGACGGATACGGTATACCGTTGGGGAGGAGAAGAATTTGTTGTCCTTCTTGATGAGACGGATATATTCGGAGCTGCACGTGCGGCAGAGAAGATACGTTCAGCTATCGAGGAGTCTAACTGTATATTTGAAGGTGTAGCTATCCAGGTGACGGTAAGCTTCGGCTGCTGTGTTGTTAATCCCAACATGACGGCGGAAGATAATATCGCTGTTGTTGATAAGCGGCTTTATATCGCCAAGGAAAGCGGCAGAAATCGCGTAGTTATGGAAGGCTGATACCGGAATGCTTTCAGTTGTTATACCCTCTTACAATGAGGAAAATCTGATAAAGAATACCGCGGGAACTTTGAAATCCGTCCTTACCGGTGCAGATATAGATTATGAACTGGTTTTTGTAAATGACGGATCATCCGATAATACGCAACAGCGTATAGAGGACCTTGCCATAAACGATCAAAAGATACGTTTTGTATGCTTTTCAAGAAATTTCGGAAAGGAAGCTGCCATCTTCGCCGGTCTTGCGGCTGCCAGGGGAGAATGTGTCGCGGTTATGGACTGTGATCTTCAGCATCCTCCTGCAACACTTGTTGAAATGTATGGGGAATGGCGTAAGGGATACGAGGTCGTAGAAGGAGTTAAGCGTACCCGGGGAGAAGAGTCGGGGGCACACAGATTCAGTGCGGCGACTTTCTATAGTCTCATGTCAAAAGCTACGGGAATAGATATGTCACGGGCTTCGGACTTTAAGCTTTTAGACAGAAAAGCTGTGGATGCTCTTTTATCTTTCCCTGAATATCATGTTTTTTTCAGAGCACTTTCTTCACTGGTTGGGTTTAAAAAGACATCGGTTGATTTTGATGTTGCCGAAAGGACCGAGGGAGAAAGCAAGTGGTCTACGGCAAGTCTTATTAAATATGCGCTGAATAATATCGTTGAATATTCATCATTACCGCTTCATATCGTCACATGGGCAGGTATATTTACCCTTATAGTTTCCTTTGTACTCGGTATCGAAACGCTGGTGAGGTATTTTTGCGGGAATTCCGCGGAAGGTTTTACAACAGTTATACTTTTGCAGCTTTTTACAGGAAGCATAATCATGATAGGGATCGGTATATTGGGATTCTATCTTTCGAAAGTATATGATGAAGTGAAGCGCAGACCCAGATACATAATATCAAAAATGAATTGACAGACGGAGTCTTTGGATGAAGGCACTGATAATAGGAGCAGCGGGTTTTGTCGGACCTTATCTGGCAGAAGCTGTGAGAAACAATCTAAAATGTGAAACAGTAGTTACCAAGAGACCGGGAACAAGGGCAGAGATCCCCGGAACCCGGATGCGCGATCTGGATATAATGGATGAGGCGGCTATCCTGCCGTTGCTTCAGGATGAGCATCCGTATTACATATTTCATCTTGCGGCTCAAAGTTCCGTATCCCGATCATGGAAGGATCCGGGACTTACGGTAAATGTCAATGTAAAGGGAACACTGAATCTTCTTGATGCCATAAGGCAGCTTGAATATAAACCGAAGGTTCTCATGGCAGGATCGGGTGAAGAATACGGATATATCGCTCCGGATGATATTCCCATTAAAGAAGATCAGTTCCTTCGCCCGGGCAATATCTATGCCGCAACAAAAGCAGGACAGAATATGATGGCGGCCGTATATGCACAGGCCTATAATATGCAGCTCATTATGACCAGGAGCTTTAATCATATGGGGCCCGGCCAGTCTCCGGTATTTGTCGTATCGGACTTTTGCAGACAGGCTGTCCGTATAGAAAAAGGATTGCAGGATCCTGTGATACATGTCGGTAATCTTTCTTCCAGGAGAGATTTTACAGATGTCAGGGATGTGGTTAATGCCTATACCGCCCTCATTCAATTCGGTGTATCCGGAGAAACCTATAACGTTGGTACCGGCAAAGCGATAGAGATAAGAGCACTGCTTGATAAGATCATAGAACTCAGCACTGCAAAGATTGAAGTGGAAGTGGACAAGGCAAAGCTCAGGCCTGTGGACGTACCTGTGATAGAGCCTGACATGACCAAGATGTTCAAAGCTACCGGATGGACGCCTGAAATACCGCTTGAGCAGACCATAAAGGATATGCTCGATCATTACAGGTGTCATGAAGAATTGATCAAAGACTGAATCTTAATACACGGAGAGACACTATGTCCTGTGAGAATAAAAAAATCCTTGTCATAGGCGGAAGCAGTTTGTTCGGTGTATACCTCATACCACTCCTTATAAAACAAGGATGTGAGGTTATCGCAACATATATGCACGGCCAGCAGATAAAAGAGCGAACGGACATCGCTGAATATACAGGGGGCGTTGCAACTCCCGAATGGACCGAGATGGATGTGCTGGATAAAGACAGTATCATAAGAGTTCTTAAAGAATTCAGACCGGAAATAATTTATGATTTTGCTGTGCAGAATTCGGTTGGACGGGCATGGAAAGACCCTGCGGTAACAGTGGATATAAACGTTATCGGAGGCATAAATCTTTTTGATGCTGTAAGAGCTATAGAAGGATATTCACCGAGGATACTCAGAGGAGGTTCCGGAGAAGAATACGGAAGAGCGGATTACGACAGACTTCCCATGGCGGAAACGCTGCAGCCTAAGCCGAATAATATCTTTGCATCCACTCTGGTCTGTCAGGCTCTGCTTGCGGGGATTTATCACAGAGCTTACGGGATGGATATCATAACAGTCAGGACTTTTAATGAGATAGGTCCGGGAATGAGCAGAAGATTTTCCGTTGCGGATTTTTGCAGCCAGTTTGCGTCAGCGCATAAGGAAGGTCGGGAATCCTTTACATTGCATGCGGGCAATATCAATATAGAGAGAGATTATACCGATGTAAGAGATCTTGTAAAAGCCTATGCGGTACTTGCGGAGAAAGGCCGCGGAGGAGAGATCTATAATGCGGGAAGAGGGAACGCGGTATCTATCAGAAAAGTGATAGAGATGCTGGAAGAGATATCCGGCGTAAAGGCTGAGATAGTTGTGGATCCGAGCAGGATACGCCCCATCGACACTCCGAAATTCGAATCCGACTGCAGGAAGATATATGAAGATACGGGATGGAAGACCGAGATCGAACTTAAAGATACCATAAGCGAGATGTACGGTTATTATAATAAGATCGACGGGAATGCGGTATGATTCTCTTCATGGAGGTGAAGAATGAGCGATGAGGGAAAGATCCTTACAAAGGAAAATATAAAGATCTCGGTAGTGATACCCTGCTATAACGAAGCGGACACACTGGAAAATGTTATAGAGCGGGTGCGCGGATGCGGACTTGAAACAGAGATAATAGTAGTGGATGACGGATCCACGGACGGTTCCAGGGAACTGATGAAGGGGGAACTTTATGACAAAATTGACAAGATCCTCTTTCATAAGAAAAATCAGGGTAAGGGTGCTGCTCTCCGTCATGGCTTTGCTGCTGCTACGGGAGACCTGGTGGTAGTTCAGGATGCCGATCTTGAATATGACCCTAAGGAATTCAATCGTCTTTCGGAGCCCTTCCTGGACGGCGGAGATGCGGATGTTGTATACGGCTCCAGATATCTTAAGGGGAACCGTTACCGTGTGGATGGTTTTTATCATGAGCTGGGTAACAAGATGCTTACCGCTGCATCGAATATTTTTTCCGACCTGTCCCTTACGGACATGGAAACCTGCTATAAGATGTTCAAACGCGAGATAATACAGAACATAAAGATCGAAGAAAACAGATTCGGTTTTGAGCCGGAGGTTACGGCAAAGCTGGCAAAGATGAGATGCAGGATCTATGAGATCCCCATCGCATATCATCCCCGTACTTTTGAAGAGGGAAAGAAGATAGGCTGGAAGGATGCCGTAAGAGCGCTGTATTGTATAATCAAGTACAATCTGGTAAAGTGACGGAAAAAATGATCTGTCCGGTAAATATCACCGGCTATGTCTTTATTACGGAAAGACGTGACATATGTTTGAAAAGCACCGCCTTTGAGCGGTGCTTTTGTTGTTGGTATAGATGATCGCATGACGCTTATTTTAACGGTTGAATAACCAAAGCAATTGTGATAAATTGGGTGTGGATTCATCCGGCATCATTCGAAGCCGGTAAGTGAAGTTTCGAAGCGGATAATATCGTCCGTAAAATTCACCAGATAAAGCGTACATTGAAAAATGAATAAACGGGAAATCAATGAAAGAAAATAAGTATTAAACCGACAGTTGACAAATCCGAACACATGTTTTATTCTTTGAGATGTAATACGAACAAATGTTTTCAAATGACAATAAAGGAGATATATACAAATGGAAAGAGAAGAGAAGTTAAAAGCACTTGATGCGGCTTTAAAGCAGGTTGAGCGTCAGTACGGTAAAGGCGCCCTCATGAAGCTGGGTGATCCTACGAACAAAATGAATGTTGAGACCATACCGACAGGATCCCTTTCTCTTGATATAGCACTGGGTATCGGCGGAATCCCCAAGGGACGTGTGATAGAGATATACGGACCCGAATCATCCGGTAAGACAACAGTTACGCTTCACATGATCGCTGAGGTGCAGAAGCGCGGTGGTATAGCCGGCTTCATTGATGCGGAACATGCTCTTGATCCGGCATATGCAGCGGCTATCGGAGTGGATGTGGATAATCTCTATATCAACCAGCCTGATTTCGGTGAGCAGGGACTTGAGATCGCCGAGACAATGGTTCGTTCCGGCGCTGTGGATATCGTAGTCATAGATTCAGTTGCAGCTCTTACGCCCAAGGCTGAGCTTGACGGTGATATGGGTGATTCTCATGTGGGACTTCAGGCAAGACTTATGAGCCAGGCCCTCAGAAAGCTTGCAGGTGCCATCAGTAAGTCAAACTGCTCTGTTATATTTATCAATCAGCTTCGTGAAAAAGTGGGCGTGTTCTACGGTAATCCGCAGGTTACAACAGGTGGTAATGCACTTAAATATTATGCTTCAGTACGTATGGAAGTCCGTAAGGTAGAACAGCTTAAACTGGGCGGTGATTCCATAGGCAACAGAACCAGAGTCAAGATCGTTAAGAACAAGGTTGCACCGCCTTTCAAAGAGGCTGAGTTCGATATCATGTTCGGAGAAGGTATCTCCTATGAGGGTGATCTGCTTGATCTTGCTTCGGATATCGATATCATCAACAAGAGCGGCGCATGGTATTCATACAACGGTGAGAAGATCGGACAGGGAAGAGAGAATGCCAAAATCTATCTGAAGGAACATGAAGATATCTGTGCTGCTGTAGACCGCAGGGTACGTGAACATTACAATATCGGTGGCAGTCCCTCAGAGATGGATATCAAGGCCGATAAGAAGCCGATGAAGCGCTTGAAGAAGGCTGAAGAGGCCCCGGCAGAGACTGCTGAGGATAAGAAGGAAGAGTAAAAAGATATATAACAACTGTTGAATGCGGGAACACCGGCCCATGAAGATAACTGGTCTTACAAAAATTGGAAAAAGTCATTATAAGGTATACACAGATGGCAGGTCTGTTCCTGCATTTGAGCTTTACGGTTCTGATCTGAGAAGCTTAGATCTGCACGATGGATCCGAAATAAGCGAAGAAAAATATAAAAAGATCACGGAAGAGCTTTTGCCTAAACGGGCATTAAGCAGAGTCTGTCATCTTATTGAAAAAAGAGACTATACGGAAAGGCAGATCAGGGATAAATTAAGCGCGGCTTTTTATCCGGGATATGCCTGCGATTTTGCTGTGGAAACGGCAAAAAAACATGGCCTGATAAATGACCGTAGTTACAGTATCAGATATACCGAATGTTATCAGGACAGAAAGAGTATAGGACGGATCAGACTGGATCTTATGAGGAAGGGCATAGATCAGGATTTTATCAATGAAGCCATAAGCAGTGTCATTGGAGATTCCCGTGAAGGGGAGAAGGAAAAGATCAAAAAGATCCTTCTGAAAAGGGGATATGACAAGACCGCTTCAGACCGCTCCGAGACTGAGAAACAGGTGGCTTATCTGTACCGGAGGGGCTTTAGGATAGATGACATAAGGGCCTGTCTGAGGGACTCCGATTACTTGACATAATATCCGGTGAAAGCTTATAATAAATCTCGATTGTGGGATTATTTGATATGTATATTTACTAGCTTTCTTATGTGCTGAAGAGAGCTGAATATATTGTTATAAGAATCCGTGCACAATGAAAATTAAATAAGGAGGTGCTCCTGTACAATGGAGTGGATTTTCGCATTAGTTGCAGCAGCAGTCACCCTCGTAATAGCAATTCCGGTCACAGCCAAGGTTTCGGTAGGGAAATATAAGAAAGAAGTCGAGGAAAAACTTGGAAATGCTGATACGAAGGCAAGGCAGATAATCGATGATGCCTTGAAGACAGCGGAGGAAAAGAAGCGCGAAAGTATGCTAGAGGTCAAAGAGGAAACGATCAAAGCCAAAAGTGACCTTGACAGAGAACTGAAGGAACGCAGAAATGAAATTACCCGTTCCGAGCGCAGAATCCAGCAGAAAGAAGAAAGCATCGATAAAAAGACTGAGGCAATCGAACGAAGGGAACAGAGTCTGGCGCAGCGAGAGGAAAACCTTAACAAGAGAAAAGAAGAGGTTGATAAGCTTAGCGCACAGAGAGTACAGGAACTGGAACGGATCTCGGGATTGTCATCCGATCAGGCTAAGGAGCTTATCCTTCAGACTGTTGAGGAAGAGGTAAAGCATGAAACTGCCATGAAGATCAAAGAGGCAGAGGTTTATGCAAAGGAGGAAGCCGATAAGAAAGCAAGAGAGTATGTTGTCACCGCTATACAGAGATGTGCGGCAGACCATGTCTCGGAAACTACGGTTTCCGTTGTTCCCCTTCCCAGTGATGAGATGAAGGGACGCATCATAGGACGTGAGGGAAGGAATATCCGTACTCTCGAGACTATGACCGGCGTTGAGCTCATTGTAGATGATACTCCTGAAGCGGTTGTTCTTTCGGGCTTTGATCCTGTTAGACGTGAAGTTGCCAGAATAGCCATTGAACGTTTGATAGTGGACGGACGTATTCATCCGGCCAGGATCGAGGAAATGGTTGAGAAGGCAAGAAAAGAAGTCGATGTGATCATGAAGGAAGAAGGTGAAGCAGCAGTACTTGAATGCGGCGTTCATGGTCTGAATCCTGAAGTGGTCAAGCTTCTCGGACGTCTTAAGTATCGTACCAGCTTTGGTCAGAATGCTCTTAAACATTCTATCGAAGTATCGCAGCTGGCAGGACTTCTTGCTTCCGAATTGGGACTTGATGTACGTACGGCCAAGAGAGCGGGACTTCTTCATGATATCGGCAAGGCTGTCGATCATGATATGGATGGTTCACATGTACAG
This sequence comes from Lachnospiraceae bacterium, assembly GCA_024697065.1. Taxonomy (GTDB): domain Bacteria; phylum Bacillota; class Clostridia; order Lachnospirales; family Lachnospiraceae; genus NK4A136. The sequence continues at coordinate 170,280 of JAILGE010000008.1, read as the reverse complement.
CTTGGTGTTGAGCTCTGCAGGAAGTATAAAGAGTCTCAGGTTGTCATTAATGCTGTTGAAGCGCATCATGGTGATGTTGAACCTCAATCGCTTGTTGCATGCCTTGTTCAGGCTGCTGATGCTATTTCGGCTGCAAGACCCGGCGCAAGACGTGAGACCCTTGGTACTTACACCAACAGATTGAGTCAGCTTGAAGAGATTTCCAATTCCTTCAAGGGAGTTGACAAATCGTTTGCTATTCAGGCAGGTCGTGAGATCCGTGTTATGGTAGTTCCGGACCAGGTTTCGGATGATGATATGGTCATTCTCGCAAGAGATATTTCCAAGAAGGTAGAAGCAGAGATGCAATACCCCGGAATGATCAAAGTAAATGTTATCCGTGAATCCAGAGTAGTAGACTACGCTAAATAAGTCTGCTGTACAAATTTCGGATCTAAGGATCCAATACTTGATGAATTGAGAATGTGTTAAATTAAAACCCCTGAGGTATAAAATACCTTGGGGGTTTTTTAATGCCTGTATGAATATCATGCCTGTATGATCATCGAAAGGGGTGAAAAAGAAATAAAAAAGACAGGCCTTAAACCTGTCTCTCTTACGTGCGGGAAAAGGGACTTGAACCCTCACGAGGTAGCCTCACATGATCCTTAGTCATGCCTGTCTGCCAATTCCAGCATTCCCGCGAACAAAAGCTATCCTATCAGAGATAGAGATAGATGTCAAGAGAAAATTTCATTTATATCAAAAAGATTTTATTTGACATTGGAAGATTTGTAAGGTAATATAACTGAGGTTCGCAGGAATGGCGGAATTGGCAGACGCGCACGGTTCAGGTCCGTGTGAAAGCAATTTCATGAGGGTTCAAGTCCCTTTTCCTGCATTACATACGGTGAGGGAGAGATGCATATATGATTGCATTCTCTCCTTTTTTTAGTTAAAATATCTTATGTTCTTTTGAAGGATATTTGGAGGAATTTCATGGATGAATTAAAGGGAAGAAAGCAGAAGGTACTGTTTTATTTACTGGCTTTCCTGCTTTGTGTTCTGATAGCATTTGAAAGTTATCTGATATCCAGATTCGGTATGAATGCCGAGCTCAACATGTTTGCGGATGCTCTTGGCGTGATGACCGTCCTTCAGATTCTCGTCGCGGTTTTCCTTGTTACACTTTCAAAAAGCGGATACTATTACGCGGTTATCCTTTTTTCTCTTGAGACTCTTATCGTAACGGTACGTCTTGCCTTTACCGGTGAGATGATGCTTGCCCCCAGTCTGGCAATGATCCTTTTGGGGATCTGTGTTCAGTATGTTATCCATAAACTGATAATCAGGCTTTCCACCCAGGAAGAGCATGTTGAGGAAATGGCCCATAAGGATATGCTTACGGACCTTCCTAACAGACGGGCAGTAAGGGAGTATCTTGAAACCCTGATCGATGAGCATTGTGAGCATTATGTTGTAGCTATTATCGATGTTGATAATTTTAAAAATATCAATGATACTGCAGGACACGACTGCGGTGATGAAGCCCTTGGTGAGATGGCTGAAAGATGGAAAGGCGAGCTTCGTGACGGTGATTTTCTTGGCCGCCTCGGAGGCGATGAATTCGCAGTTGTAATATCCGATTACGATTCTCTTGAATCATTGGATAAGATGTTAGGAAGAATGCTTTCGGTACTCAGTGACAAATTCGTGCTCAAGGGCAGGGATTACTACATCAGCGCAAGTATGGGAGCTGCCATGTTCCCCAGTGACTCGGTTGATCCCAGTCAGAGCCTTAAGTATGCGGATATGGCAATGTATGTTGCCAAAAAGCAGGGCAGAAACCAGCTCGTTTATTTCAACAGCATCATGAATGATGCCATCGAGAACAGTGTTAAGCTTGAGACTATAATCAGGGGAGCTCTTGAAGCAAATACTTTTACTCTTCTTTATCAGCCCCAGTTCCGTACTACGGATAAGAAGCTCAGAGGATTTGAGACGCTGATCCGCATGTGGGATAATTCTGGAAAACCCGTTAGTCCCGCAGAGTTCATACCCATTGCCGAGCAGTCGGCTCTTATCAAGGATGTTGACAGATGGGTGCTCATGCATGCCATGTTTGATTTTCTCCCGCTCATCAGCAAGGATCCGGATCTTATACTTTCCATCAATATCTCCGCGCTTCACTTGCTTGATGATAAATTCTTGGGCGATCTTGATGAAGCCATAAGGCTTACAAACTTTCCTACAGCATGTCTGGAACTTGAATTGACAGAGACTGTGTTTGTTGAGTCTGTAGAACGCGCCAAGGTGATCATGGATAGTATCAAAGAGCGCGGCATTCAGATCGCACTTGACGATTTTGGAACGGGATATTCATCTCTCAGATATCTGAAGGATCTTCCCATTGATCTGCTTAAGATCGATAAGACCTTTGTGGATACCATCAAAGACAAAAAGGATGAGTCTTTTATAGCTGCGATAATTTCCCTTAGCCAAATCATGAATTTTGCGGTAATATCAGAAGGCGTGGAAGAGGAATATCAAAGACAGCTTCTGGAAGATCTGGGTTGTGATTATATTCAGGGATTCCTTTGGGGAAGACCTCTTATACTGGATGATGCAAGGAAACTGATAGTGGGAGAACCTGTTCATCCTGAAGAGGCTAAGGTGATAATGCCACCGAATAAAATTAACAAAAGTGAGGGATAGTAAATTGGCCAGTACACCGGACTTGATAATCGATGAAGTCAGAAAAGTTATTCACGGAAAAGATGGAGTTATAAAATTAACATTATGCGCGATACTTGCGGGAGGACATGTTCTCCTTGAAGATATACCGGGAGTAGGTAAGACAACTCTTGCGGTAAGCATATCCAGAGCACTTTCGTTGGCATACAGACGAGTACAGTTTACACCGGATGTTATGCCGGGAGACCTGATCGGATTTAATATGTATGATAAAGCGAGCGGTCAGTTCAGATTCCAGCCGGGCAGCATTTATACCAACCTGTTCTTAGCTGATGAGATCAACCGTACATCACCCAAGACCCAGTCTGCGCTTTTGGAAGCCATGGAAGAGAGACATGCTACGGTTGAAGGCGTTACAAGGCTTATGCCGGAACCTTTCTTTGTACTTGCTACGGAGAATCCCTTCGGATCGTCGGGAACACAGAAGCTTCCCGAGTCGCAGCTGGACAGATTTATGATATGTCTCAGTATGGGGTATCCTGATTTCGAAAATGCGGTAGCTGTCCTTAAGGGTGACTCCGCCAATGATATGAATAATGTCAGAGCTGTTGCGGATACGGGAATGATCCTTTCCATGCAGGCAGAGGTTAAGGCTCTGTTTGTGGATGACAGCATATACGAATATATTGTGAAGCTGACAGAGATGACGAGGGATCCTCAATATTTCGCACTCGGTCTTTCACCCAGAGGAAGCATTGCGCTCCTTAAGATGGCCAAGGCTCATGCATATGTTCAGGGCAGAGGATATGTGTTGCCTGAAGATATCCATGATATCTGGCATGCGGTGGCTGGACACAGAGTAAGACTCGGTGGTCAGGCTAAGGCATCGGGAATAAGCGTAACGGAAGCCCTCAACCGTGTACTTGGACAGGTTGAGATACCTAAGATCAACTGAGTACAAATGCAAAGAAAATATCATATCTTATATATAATCGGCTATATCATTGTACTTGCACTATTCATGTTGGGAACGCTCTTTTACAGACAGTCTCTGCTGGTAGTGCTTTTACTTCTCATATTCATGATAATACCGCTTTCGGTCTTTGCCACAGCCAAAACAGCTGAGCGACTGAGTGTAAGTCTTATAAGACCCGAGGGGCATTATCCTGTCGGAAAGCAGATCGAACTGAAGATCATGCTTTCCAATCCTTCCTTTCTGCCCATGCTTAATTGCAGACTGAATTTCACTCTTGGTAATTCCCTGTATGAGAGTTTTTCCAACGAGCTTACCATAGCTGCGGAGGCAAAGAAGGATACCACAGTCGTTCTGCCTTTGGATACGGCCCAGGCAGGACTTATCCGCATCAGGTTCAGCTCATTATCGGTAACGGATTTCCTTCATATATGCACATTCACAATGCCATACAAGGATTATGCGGAGATCCCGGTACTTCCCGCGGAACGTGAGCTTCCTGCTCTCAGACTTTCCAAGGCAGTTGTGGAAACGGAAGACAGCGTCCAGTCAGGAGAGGGAGAACTCACAACGGATATAAAGCAGATAAGAGAATACCGGGTGGGCGACAGACTGCGGGATATACACTGGAAACAGTCCGCCAAGGCAGAGGATATCCTGGTCAAAGAATATGAGAGATCAAAGGAATTATATTATCTGATCCTGCCTGAGATGGAGAGAGATTTTTTCAAGGATGACCTTGAGAATATATACGCACTGGGAAGATATCTGATAAAGCAAAAGGAGACCTTCCGGGTGGCTTTGACCGACCCGGAGACCGGCAGCGTAGAGATCTGCGTAGTTACCGAGGAAGAGGAACTTCTTACCGTTCTTTTCAAGATCTATACCATGTATGGCGGCTTAAAAAGCGGAGAGAGTTCCGGAATATATGAGAGGTTTGAAAAACAGTATCCGGATATGTACGGAGTGATCAGGATACGAAAGGGTGTTATTGTTACTCCTGTTACAGTGGAACAGTATTAAGGATGAAGATAAATCTTTTTTCGGAAAAAAAGCCTGACAAGCGTCAGACCAAAGAACGCAGGAAAGAGCTGACCGCAAGAGAAAAGGATCTTGAGCGTTTTGGTGTTGCCGTCGCGGATATCCATACCGACAGGGCGCAGAACAGATTCTTTCTCTGCTTCATAAGAGCAGTGCTGATTTTCCTCGCATCTTACGGAATGGTGGGAGCGCTCGCATCTTCCTTCGGAATGAGATATTCGGTGCCTTTGGTGGTATCCGCTCTTTTTGTGCTGGCGTTTTTTTCGGCATTCCTTTATTTCAACAAGGTTACATTTTACCTGGGTTATATCGTGGTTTTTGTGGGATTTGTGGCTTACTCCGTCAGAGGATACTGGTATATCAATTCCGGTTATCAGGCTTTTATGAACGAGCTGTACAACAGGTATTCTGATTACTTCGGAATGGTTTCCGTAAGACAGGCAACTGAGATCATCACTGACAGATTCATGACTGTAACCGTAGCCATGATATTCATGGGCTGGTTCTTTTCGATACTCTTAAATATATCCATATCCGGATATATGAATCTGCCCATAACATTCATGCTCACTTTTTTCCCGCTGCAGGCTGCTTTCTACATAGATATAGTTCCGCCCATTCAGTATCTGATAATGCTCCTTGCGGTTTATATTTCTGTAGCACTGCTCAGATACTCCGGGCATTTCGGACTCCCGTACCGTCATCCGAAGGGAGAGGAGTTTGACAGGAGCAGAAGCGGAAAGGGAGAAAAGAAGGTAAAACATAAGCATGTTTATCTTGCCAGCAGCAACGGAATGCTTTTGATCACTGTTTACAGCATTGTGCTTTCAACGGTATTCCTTCTTGTGACAGGAGGACTGTTTTCTTCAAACATCAATGGAAAATACATATCGAACCGCGTTAAGGATACCACGGATGATTTTGTAAAGATCGCCGTTCAGGGAAGCCTGAATTCTATCCTTAACCGTTATCATGCCACGGGCGGACTTGCAAAAGGAAAGCTCGGCGGTATAGGAAATGTCAATCCGGACTTCCAGACAGATATCATCGCAAGATTTGTACCTTATACTTCGGGGACTGTTTATCTTAAGGGATATACGGGTGTGTATTACAGTGATAATACTTTTTCACCCATCATCCCCGATAAGCCTGTTATGAACGAACCGGCAATGCCCGTATCGGATCATTATGCAAAAATGTGGCTCGGTATCATCGATGCCGATACCTACTATGATTACAAGCCTTATCACGGGTTCTATACGGGAACCGATAAGCCTGAGGAACGCAAGGGTATCCCCGAAGCGGTGACCAAATATGCCAGAAAGAATTATGATGGCATATTTGACCTGCTGGATGATGAAAAAACACTCAGATCCTTTGCCGGCGGTGAAGTGATGAAGGAGAATTATGAAGTCCTGTTTGAGCCATATGAACTTGAGGTTCACGAAGAGATCAATCCCAACATCACAGAAGAGTATGAAGAGTTCGTCTATGAGAATTTTCTCCAGTACCCGGATTATCTTGAAGAGGTGCTTTCGGATTTCTGTGACGAGAATGATATCACTTTTGACAGAAAAAAATACGGACAGGGGACCTTCGATGCCGGGGATGAGGGATTGTTTAAGGAATCCCAGATGGCACGTGTTTCCGCAGCTGCCGATATCGCCAAGGAATTCAGGAGTGATTTCCAATATACCATGTCACCGGGTACTACGCCCTGGGACAGGGATGTGGTGGAGTATTTCCTGACTACCCAGAAGAGAGGGTATTGTGCTCACTTTGCCTCATCGTCCGTATTGCTCTTAAGATATCTGGGTATACCTGCCAGATATACGGAAGGCTATGCGATCACATTTACGAATGTTCAGGACAGTAACGGTGTGGAAGGCGACGTTGCCGACTGGCAGATAGGCGGTGAGAAATATGAGAATGCAGGCGTTGTTGAGGTAGAACTGCCTGATGCAGCCGCTCATGCATGGATAGAGATATGGCTGGACGGCTACGGCTGGGTCCCTTACGAGGTGACTCCGCCTTCGGATGAAGATGAACTCACCCAGTCTCAGCTTAGCCTGTACAATCTCTTCTCGGGTCTGATCTTCAGGACTTCGAGAAATGCTGCAGATGCGGCAGGGGATAACGGGGAAATGACAGATCCCGGTGACGGAAGCGATTCTGCATCAGGCAAATTAAAAGCATTCTTCAACTCCATAGACTTTCTTGCAGGTCCTTTTATCTGGACACTGGGGATCGTTGTTCTTGTTGTGATCGGATCGGCTCTTTACAAGATCGTTAAGAAGAAGATGCGTGTAAGACGACTTATAAGAGAAAATAAATACTCTGAGGCTATGCTGGAGATATACAGAAACATACCCGCCGGACTTTACAGGAAGGGGCTTATAGAGGGACGATATCCGACGCTCAGAGAGGTGAGAGATTTTATTGTCACATGGATCTCTGCGGGAGTGGCTTCTTCGCTGGATCAGATCGATGAGGATGAAGAAGAGGCCGGAAAGAAAAAGAAACATGCGGTGAGATATAAAGCACCCGGAATAAATAAAGAAGAAGCTGATAGGCTTATGAAGCTGCTGGAAAAGGCTGCGTTTGCTCCCGATATATTCACTGAGTCCGAATACAGGACCGGACAGGGACTTGTAAAGAAAATAAGATTCAGACGTGCGCTATAACGGACGATAAGCTTTTAATATTTCAGGATGTCTTGTATGCCAACTTGGCTTGTGCTAAAATTCCCTACGATAAAAAATGGAGGAATTATGAAAGCATATCTGATCCTTGAGGACGGCACGGTCTTCGCCGGCACTCATATCGGAGCAAAAAAGGAGACCATTAGCGAAATAGTTTTTAACACATCAATGGCCGGGTATCCGGAAGTTCTGACTGATCCGTCCTATGCAGGACAGGCTGTCTGTATGACATATCCCATTATCGGTAATTACGGGATAATAACTGAAGATATGGAATCGGTCAGAATATGGCCGGATGGATTTATAGTCCGTGAATTGTCAAGGAGGCCTTCGAATTTCAGGGCGGACATGACCATTCAGGACTTTCTTCTTAAGTATGATATTCCCGGTATTGCAGGTATCGATACAAGAGCCCTTACAAAGATACTCCGTGAAAAGGGAACCATGAACGGCTGCATCACCACCAGGGAGTATGAGGGCAAAGAAAAAGAAGAGCTTCTCGGGAAGCTTAAGGCTTACACAACGGGAAATGTTGTTGAAAGAGTAACCTGTAAAGAGAAATACACTGTTCCCGGTGCAAAGACCCTTGAGGATAACGGCCCTGTTGCAGGCTCTGCGGTTTATACGGGAGCTCACGAGAAGAGCCCTTCCTATGTTTATGAATTAAACGGAAGCGGACTTAAGGTGGCGCTTCTTGATCTCGGACTTAAGAATAATATTGTAAGAAGTCTGGCCATGCGCGGCGTTGACGTTACTGTCTACCCGGCAACAACATCGGCAGAAGAGATGCTTGCGGACAACCCTGACGGCATCATGCTTTCCAACGGCCCCGGAGATCCCAAGGAATGCAGAGAGATAATCAAAGAGATTAAGAAGATCTACGACAGCAACGTTCCGGTATTCTCTATATGTCTGGGACACCAGCTTATGGCTCTTGCAACGGGAGCCGACACATTCAAGCTTAAATACGGCCACAGAGGTGGAAACCATCCTGTTAAGGATCTTGCAACAGGAAAGGTATATATATCATCTCAGAATCACGGTTATGTCGTGGATATGGCAAGCCTTGATCCGAAGGTGGCTGAGCCTGCTTTTGTTAATGTCAATGACGGTACCAATGAAGGGCTGATCTATACCGGTAAGAATATATTTACGGTTCAGTTCCATCCGGAGAGCTGCCCCGGTCCACAGGATTCGGGTTATCTCTTTGACAGGTTCATTGAGATGATGAAGAGCGCATCGGGAGACAAGAAGCGTCAGAGCGCTTGATGATAAAGAAAAGATCGCTGTTAATTTAGTCAGGGCAAAAGTTATTTTGACCCTGACATCATTATATAAATCGAGAAGGTTAAAGAGGGAAAAGAGATGCCGAAGAACCCTAATGTAAAAAAAGTTCTTGTTATTGGATCGGGACCGATCGTTATCGGTCAGGCGGCAGAGTTCGATTATGCAGGTACACAGGCCTGCAGATCGTTAAAAGAGGAAGGCGTTGAAGTAGTACTTATCAACTCCAATCCCGCGACCATAATGACTGATGGTGACATAGCCGATCATGTTTATATTGAACCGTTAACGGTAAAGACTCTCGAACATATCATAGAAGTTGAAAAGCCTGACAGTATTCTTCCCAATATGGGCGGACAGGCAGGTCTCAACCTCGGAATGGAGTTGGAGGAATCAGGATTTTTAGCTTCCCATAATGTAAAGCTTCTTGGTGCCAGCGCAGAGACGATATTCAAAGCTGAAGACAGACAGGCCTTCAAGGATACCATGGAATCCATAGGTGAGCCCTGTGCTCCTTCGGAAGTAGTAAGGTCTGTTGAAGACGGAGAAGCCTTTGCCAGAAAGATCGGATATCCCGTGGTACTTCGTCCTGCTTATACACTGGGGGGAAGTGGCGGCGGTATAGCCCACAATCAGACAGAACTTGATGATATCCTTGCCAACGGATTGAGACTCTCCAGAGTAGGAGAAGTTCTTGTGGAACGCTGTATCTCAGGATGGAAAGAGATCGAATATGAAGTTATGCGTGACGGCGCGGGAAATGTTATCACCGTCTGCAATATGGAAAACATCGATCCTGTCGGAGTTCATACAGGAGACTCCATCGTCGTGGCTCCATCCCAGACGCTTTCCGATAAAGAATATCAGATGCTCAGAACATCTGCTTTAAAGATCATTTCAACACTGGGTATCACCGGCGGATGTAATGTCCAATTTGCGCTTCATCCCACAAGCTTTGAGTATTGTGTTATCGAAGTTAATCCACGTGTGAGCAGATCGTCGGCGCTTGCATCCAAAGCAACCGGATATCCTATCGCAAAGGTTGCAGCCAAGATCGCATTGGGATATACACTTGATGAGATAAAGAATGCGGTCACAGGCAAGACATATGCTTCATTTGAACCGGCTCTCGACTATTGCGTTGTTAAGATCCCGAGACTTCCCTTTGATAAATTCATTACGGCAAAGCGTACTCTTACAACACAGATGAAGGCTACGGGTGAGGTAATGAGCATATGCACCAATTTCGAAGGTGCACTCATGAAAGCGATCCGTTCTTTGGAGCAGCATGTTGATTGTCTCAGAAGCTATGATTTCTCGGGACTTACCGGAGAAGAGCTTTTTGAAAAGCTGGAAACCGTGGACGATCAGCGTATCTGGGCGGTTGCGGAGGCTTTAAGACGCGGGATCGCACAAAAGACTATCCACGAGATCACTATGATCGATGAATGGTTCATCGATAAGATCGCTCTCATCACCGAGATGGAAGAGAAGCTTGAGAATGAGCCCATGACCGAGGAACTCATGCGTGAAGCAAAACGCATGGAATTCCCGGATAATGTCATCGCAAGACTCACCGGTAAGACTGAAAGTGAAATTAAGCGCTTCAGGACAGCTTACGGAATCACGGCGGCTTTCAAGACCGTTGATACCTGCGCGGCTGAGTTCGATGCCGAAACACCGTATTATTACAGCTGCTTTGACGGCGTAAATGAATCTGACGGAAGCGCCAAAGAGCTTAATGCCGACGGTACTCCGAAGAAGAAGGTGCTGGTACTGGGATCGGGGCCTATAAGGATAGGACAGGGTGTTGAATTCGATTATTGTTCCGTTCATGCAACCTGGGCATTTTCAAAAGCAGGCTGGGAGACCATAATCGTCAATAACAATCCCGAGACCGTATCAACTGACTTTGATATCGCCGATAAGCTTTATTTTGAGCCTCTTACACCGGAGGATGTGGAAAATATCGTAAATATCGAGCATCCGGACGGAGCGGTTGTACAGTTTGGCGGACAGACTGCCATCAAGCTTACGGAAGCTCTTATGAAGATGGGCGTTGAGATACTCGGCACCAAGGCTGAGGATGTGGATGCGGCTGAAGACAGAGAGCTCTTTGATGAGATACTTGAAAAGACAGGTATACCCAGAGCAGCAGGCGGGACGGTATTTACTGCGGAAGAAGCAAAGGCTGTGGCAAACAGGCTGGGCTATCCTGTTCTTGTACGTCCCAGCTACGTGCTTGGAGGTCAGGGCATGCAGATCGCTCTGTCGGACAAGGAGATAGAGGAATTCATGGCTGTTATCAACCGTTATACGCAGGAACATCCTGTTCTGGTTGATAAGTATCTTGAAGGCAAGGAACTTGAAGTTGATGCGGTATGCGACGGAACAGACATACTGATCCCCGGTATAATGGAACATGTGGAGAGGACCGGTGTGCATTCCGGCGATTCCATCTCGGTTTATCCTGCACATACGATCTCAGATAAAGTAAGAGAGACCATCGTTGATTATTCCGGCAGACTTGCAAAAGCTCTTCACGTAAAGGGACTTTTAAATATTCAGTTCATCGCCATCGGCGATGATGTATATATCATCGAGGTTAATCCGAGATCTTCCAGAACGGTGCCTTACATATCCAAAGTAACGGGCATTCCCATTGTAGTACTGGCTACACAGGTGATCCTGGGCAAGACTATCAAAGAGCTTGGCTATGAGCCCGGGCTTCAAAAGAATGCAGGATATTTTGCGGTAAAGATGCCTGTATTCTCATTTGAAAAGATCCGCGGTGCAGAGATAAGTCTCGGACCTGAGATGAAGTCTACCGGTGAAGTTCTCGGTATCGCTGAGACGTTTGATGAAGCTTTGTATAAAGCATTTATCGGAGCCGGGATAGATCTTCCCAAATTCAAGCAGATAATCCTTACCGTTAAGGATGCGGACAAGGGAGAAGCCATCGAGATAGGCAGGAGATTCGAGAAGCTCGGATATATAATCTATGCGACCAGATCTACCGCTAAGGCGTTAAATGATGCAGGTGTACATGCAAGGAAAGTCAACAAGATCCATCAGGAATCACCTACGGTAATGGATCTTATCCTTGGTCACAAGATCGATCTTGTTATCGATACACCTACCCAGGGACGTGATAAATCAAGAGACGGGTTCCTTATAAGACGAGTATCCATTGAGACCGGTATTCACTGCCTTACAAGTCTTGATACAGCAAATGCGTTGCTCTCAAGCCTTGAAGCAAAGGAAAGAGATAAGACACAGAGCGTGGTAGATATCACAAAACTGTAAGGAGAAAGATGATTTCGGATGAAGAGATCTTAAAGCTTCCAAAAGACAATTTTCAAAAGAAGCTTGATGATATCATAAAAAAGAATACAGCTGCGGGAGTAAGGCCGAAGCTTTTGCTTCACAGCTGTTGCGCACCGTGTTCAAGCTACTGCCTGGAGTATCTCAGGCAGTATTTTGATATTACGGATTTTTATTATAATCCGAATATAACGGAGGGCGCCGAATACAGAAAGCGGACTGATGAGATAAGGCGTCTGATAGATGTGATGAATTCGGAGGATGCAGCCCTGTCTGTGGGTTTTGTAGAAGGAAAATATGATACTAAAGAATTTTTCGATGCTGTAAAAGGCTTTGAATCGGAACCCGAAGGCGGTTTGAGATGTGTGAAATGTTTCAGACTGAGATTGTATGAGACTGCAAGATTTGCCGCAGATAATCACTTTGACTGTTTCACCACCACACTTACCATATCTCCGCTGAAAAATGCTTCGGTGCTCAATCATATAGGAGAAGAGGCAGGGGAGAGATTCGGGGTGGCTTTCCTTCCGTCTGACTTTAAGAAGAAGGAAGGCTATAAAAGATCCATCGAGCTTTCAGAAAAATACGGGCTGTACAGACAGGACTACTGCGGATGCGGCTTTTCCAAATCGGAAAGAGAAAAAAGAAATCTGCAGGAATAAGGAAATACAGTCGAAGTACTTTTGAAAAAGCTCTTACGGGGTGACAGAAATCAAAAATCAATGTATCATACGGAATGTGGATTTTTTCTGCGCTCGGATCATAAGAAAATATAGGGGAGGACGAATGGACTATCGGTCTTCCCGGAGGGTATAAAGAATGAAAAAATTTATTGAACTTTTAAACGAAGAGATGATGACTGCTTTCGAAAAGGCCGGATATGACCGCGCCCTCGGCAGAGTAGGAGTCAGCAACAGACCTGATCTGTGCGAATACCAGTGTAACGGTGCCATGAGCGGAGCGAAGGCGTATCATAAGGCTCCTTTCATGATCGCTGAGGATGTTGCTAAACAGCTTGAAGGATCGAAAGTATTCTCAAGTGTCGAGGCGGTGAAGCCCGGATTTCTTAATCTCAATATTTCGGAACAGTTTATCTCGGATTATGCAAAAGAAATGTTCGCGTCCGGGAAGTTCGGTATCGAAGATCCCAAGGATCAGCAGACTATCGTTATCGATTACGGCGGACCCAATGTTGCAAAGCCGCTTCACGTAGGTCATCTGCGCCCTGCGATAATAGGTGAGAGTATCAAGCGTATAGCGAGATATGCGGGACATAAGGTTATAGGTGATGTTCATCTCGGTGACTGGGGAATGCCCATGGGGCAGATCATAACCGAGCTTAAGGAAAGAAAGCCCGAACTTGTTTATTTCGATGAAAGCTTTGAAGGGGATTATCCCGAAGAAGCTCCTTTTACCATCTCCGAACTTGAAGAAATCTATCCTGTCGCAAGCGGAAAATGCAAGACAGATGAAGAATATAAGAAAAAAGCGCTGCAAAACACCAAGGAATTGCAGGACGGAAGAAAAGGGTACCGTGCTCTCTGGCAGCAGGTGCTTAAAGTATCCGTTGCCGATCTTAAGAGAAATTACGAGAAACTTGAGGTTTCCTTTGATCTCTGGATGGGTGAATCAGATGTGGACGATATGATCCCGCCTATGGTAGAGAAGATGAAGGCTGACGGGTTTGCACATATTTCGGAAGGTGCTCTTGTTGTTGATATCGCGGAAGAGACAGACAAGAAGGAATTACCTCCCTGTATCGTCCTTAAGAGCGACGGAGCCGCAAATTACGAGACTACCGATCTGGCTACCATTAAATATCGTGAGGAGAATTTTACGCCCGATGCCATTCTTTACGTGGTAGACAAAAGACAGGAGCTTCATTTTGTTCAGGTATTCCGTACAGCGAGAAAGTGCGGTATCGCCAAGCCTGATACCAGCCTTGAATTCATCGGATTCGGAACGATGAACGGACCGGGAGGAAAGCCTTTCAAGACAAGGGACGGAGGCGTGCTCAGACTTGAGTATCTCTTAAAAGAGATTGAGGATAAGATGTTCGTAAAGATCAGCGAGAATAAGGATCTTCCTGAGGATGAAGCGAGAGCCACTGCGAAGATCACTGCTCTTGCCGCACTTAAATACGGTGACCTGTCAAATCAGGCATCCAAGGATTATATATTCGATACAGAGAGATTTACGGCATCCGAGGGAGATACAGGTCCTTATCTCCTTTATACAATGGTCAGGATCCGCTCCATCCTTGCGAAATACAGGGAGCAGGGCGGGGAGGTCTGCAGCAGCGGTGATCTGCTCGCATGCGTTCAGGCATGTGATGCGGGAAAGGCTGTTTTGCTTGATGTTGCAGGCTTTTCCAAAATGGTGGATGAAGCATTTGCAGAGCGTGCTCCTCACAAGGTTTGCGCTTTTGTTTACAAGCTTGCAAATGATTTCAATTCCTTCTATCACGAAGTAAAGATTCTTGCGGAAGAGGATGAGGAAAAGAAGAAATCCTATATAAGCATGCTTTCCGGCGTGCTTTCGGTATTCGAGACCTGTATAGATCTGCTGGGATTTAAATCACCTGAGCGTATGTAATGACAGACAATAAAGCATATAGAGGAGGGAAAGATGAAGACAAATGTTTATCTTGAATATGACGGCAGGCAGTATGATTTCGCAAAGATCGTCGATAAAGCAAAGAAGGCTGTGAAGAAGAACGGAAATGCCGACACAAAGGATATAAAGATCTATATCAAACCGGAAGACGGGAAGGCATATTATACCGCCGCTGCAGACAAGGTATGCGGTGATGTAGAACTCTGAAAAAGGAAAGCCGTAAAGAACATAAAAAAAGAATCCTCATTGAGGATTCTTTTTTTGCTTTATAGCGAGAGGGGGATTCGAACCCTCGACACCGCGGGTATGAACCGCGTGCTCTAGCCAACTGAGCTATCTCGCCACATCGGCTTTGAACCGAACGAATGTCATTATACTTAATGACGTTAAGCTTGTCAATGAAAAATTTCAGTTTATTAAATTTGACGGTGATTTAATCATTGATTATTTGAACTCAGTCATTTATACTATGTTAGATAGTTTTTAAGATCATTATTATGAGGAGGAGCATTCCATGGCAAATATCGTCTGCCCCAATTGTAACAGGATAGTTGACGATTCAGCAAAATCGTGTCCCGGATGCAAATTTAATATTAAGAAATATGTTAAGGAAATGAAAAAGAAGGGCGGTAATATCAATACCTCCATCTCTCTTGGAAGTGTTTATTCCCATTCCGAGCCTGCAGCGGTACCTGAACTTGACTTCTTAAAGAAGAAGCCGGTTGAACCACAGATCTCACCTGCGGAATCCCAGATCCCCGCACAGCCTGCTGCGCCTTCATATGCAAGCGCACAGCCTTACGGAACTATCCCTTCACAACCCGAGACACCGGTGATATCTTCTTTTGCTCCTCAGCCTGCTCCCGCACCGGAATATACAAGACCCATGCTTAAGCCCCGGGTTGCACCTGCAGCTCCTGCTTACGATCCCAATTATCATAAGGATACACAGACTGTACAGCCTGTTACGCAGACAACTTCTGCCGAGTACGGAAGTGCCCCTGCCCAGGCTTCTTTTGCGCAGTCTCAGGAAATCGTTTCAATAGGCAGTACACCTTCAGCGCTTCCTTATGAAGCAGCACCTGCAGTACCCGAAGCAGGAATCTACGGAACCCAGCCTGCGGCAGCACCTGCGGTACCCGAAGCAGGAATCTACGGAACCCAGCCTGCGGCAGCACCTGCGGTACCCGAAGCAGGAATCTACGGAACCCAGCCTGCGGCAGCACCTGCAGTACCTGAGGCAGGAATCTACGGAACCCGGCCTGCGGCAGCACCTGCAGTACCTGAGGCAGGAATCTACGGAACCCGGCCGGCAGGAGGCGGACAGCCCGTTCAGGCACACTTTAACGGACTTGGCGGCGGATCCGGAGTTGTGGGCGGAGAGAACACACAGCATGTTGCAGCGCATCTTGGATCAGCACCTGCCGGTTCCTCGTTTATGGACCAGCCCGAAGATCCTTCATTCAGTCTCTTACAGGCTGCAGATCCTTCGGCAGGCGGCCCGATCTTTGAGTCGGAGCTTCTCAATCTTACCAGCGTAAAGCCCGGAGCAGGAGCATTGTCTTCTGCAGGCAGTACAGGCATCATGGACAAGATCAGAAGAGAAGAGACACATAAAGCTATCGAGAGCGGATTCGTATTCGAGTCTCCCAATCTCAGAAAGGAAGAGACCAATATCAAGACCGGTGTCAGCGTAAATGCCGGCGGAGCTCTTTCAAATATCGGTGATATGTCATTTGATTACGGCGATCCCGATGATTCAAATATGTTCAGAAGTAAATTCAAATACAAGATCGGTGCGGGCGGAGATGAGCAGCGTAAGCATCTTGCGGAGCAGAGAGCGATAAGAGCTGCTCTGAATGCGCAGAATGCAGCGGCTCAGGGTCAGCAGCTTGCAGCACCTCAGTATAATCAGTCTTCATCTGCTTCGGCAGGTTTATACGGAGAGGCAGCACCCGCTCAGGCGCCGGCAACAGGATATTACGGAAGTGCCCCTGCAGCAGCACCTTCACCTTCACCTTTATACGGAAGCGCGCCTGCAGCAGCACCTTCTCCTTCGCCTTTATACGGAAGCGCCCCTGCAGCACCTGCTCCTTCACCTTTATACGGAAGTGCGCCTGCAGCTCCGGCTTACGAAGAGGCACAGCCGCAGTATCAGCCTACATCATATGAGCAGCAGATACAGCAGCCGGGTAATGTTTCACATCCCAAGAGTGTGGTTGATTTTGCGCAGGGATATGCATCAGCCGAATCTTTCGGCACAGCAGCTGCATCTCCCATATACAGCGGACAGGTACCGCCCACATCAAATGTGACTATGTCAAACGGACTTTCACATGATGCGGCAAGCTTAAATCGCGGTAATCCGATGTTAAGCGGAGGCGGGCAGCAGTAATATTATCTGCTGTTTTCCCGAAACATAATGATAAAAAAAGTCGACAACAACCAATTTTACACGGGCACCTATTCCGACAGCAGGAAGAGGTCGAAGCAGGTAAATGAGGAGACGCCGGCTTTTTTACTTGATTACGATGAAAACGGTGTCGTATGGGAGCGAAGTGATCAAAAGCCCAAGGACTCCGGCAGCAGCAAACGGTCAAAAAACAGAGATTCCTATGAAGCATCCCATGCCTCAGAAAAGAGGCGGCCTGTCAGGGAAGAGGCAGAAAAAAACGAAGAAGGGATCTTAACAAAGGCTGTCGCTGCTATAAAGAATCTTTTCCGCAGATTCATGAATGTGATATGGTACGGTGATGATGAAGATGCGGTAAAGAAAAATAACCGTGAAGCAGCAAGCCAGGATCTTTCAGAACTCTTTGATTTACCAAGGGAGAGTGCATCAGCAGAGGATATCACGGAAGAGATGTCTGCGTATATCGATGATGAGACTTCGGAGTATCCGGAAGCTCTTGAAGAAGCGCAAGAGGAAGAAGAACTACCCGAAGAAGATGTGGAAGAAGAACTTGCGGCATATTCCGATGAGGAACCGGACAGCAGGCGTTATACCGTATCAAATCATAACGGCAAGATAATGATACATGTGGGGCCGCCTGAAAAGGATACAAAGAAAATACGGCAAATTGAAAAAGAAAAAGAAGCATCAAAAGATGCGCTTCTTACATATTATGACAAGACCGGCAGGATAGTTAAGCTTGACGGCGTAAATACCGGCAGGATATTAAGGAGAAGCCGGGATATTAACTGATCATCAACACGGAGGATTTATAAATGAGGATCGGCAGCGGATATGATGTTCACCGTATGGGTGAAGGGAGAAAATTGATAATAGGTGGCGTGGATATACCTTACAAGAAGGGGCTTGTAGGACATTCGGATGCGGATGTCCTTATTCATGCAGTGATGGATGCATTACTCGGAGCAGCTGCACTTGGAGATATAGGGAAGCATTTTCCCGATACTGATCCAAAGTGGAAGGGAGCTTCCAGCATTATGATGCTGGAGATGGTAGGGACTCTGTTGAGAGAAAACGGCTTTATCATTGAGAATATCGATTCCACGATACGTGCGCAGAGACCGAAGCTCGCTCCCTACATTGAGGACATGAGACTTAATATAGCCAATGCGCTGGGGCTTTCTATCGGACAGGTAAATGTGAAAGCTACCACCGAGGAACATCTTGGATTTACCGGCAGGGAAGAGGGAATCGCAGCGGATGCTGTCTGTCTCCTGACTTCCGTTTCGGAAGCCGTGTCGGTTGATGTGACGGAAAGAGGTGTGTCTATCGCATCTTCCTCCGAAGATGAAGAAGGAGCACCGGTGGCTGCGGGAGGCTGCGGATCGGGATCGCCCTGTGCGGGAGCAGGAGGAAGCATGTGTCCTGCCATGAGATCCGTTATGGAACTTAAGCAGAAAAACGAAGCAGAAGGCGGAGCCGTAAAAAAGAAAAAAGAAAAGAAAGAAAAAAAAGATAAGAAGGACAAAAAAGTAAAAAAAGAAAAGAAGGAAAAAAAGGATAAGTCAAAAAAGTCCGATAAAACCGCAGGGAAGATAATCCTGTAAAGAAAAACTTGCAAAATGCGGTCTTCAGTAAGAAGATAGTACAAAACATGATAGAATTGTATATGATAAAAAAGCATGATTATAATGCTGCAAGGAGATGATTGCTATGAGACTTTACAATACAAAGACCAAAAGAGTTGAAGAATTTGTTCCTGAGGTTCCCGGGAAGGTTAAGATCTATACCTGCGGGCCTACCGTTTATCATTATGCGCATATAGGTAATCTGAGAAGCTACATCTGTGAAGATGCGCTTATCAAGACTTTGAAATATGCGGGCTTTGACGTAAAGCGCGTAATGAACATCACGGATGTGGGACATCTTTCCAGTGATGCGGATACAGGTGAAGACAAGATGCTTAAGGGTGCGAAGCGTGAGCACAAGACGGTTCTCGAGATCGCAGATTTTTACACCAAGGCATTCTTCGATGATTTCTCAAAGCTTAATATCGCTATGCCGGATGTGGTAGAACCTGCCACTCATTGCATAGATGAATTTATCCACATGATAGAGATCCTCCTCGAGAAGGGATATGCATATCAGGCAGGAGAAAATGTTTATTTTGATACCTCGAAGCTTGATAATTATTATGTACTCGGCGGCGGAGTTAACGAGGAAGACCTGATGGTCGGTGTTCGTGACGATGTTGACGAGGATACGAATAAGAGAAATAAGAGTGACTTCGTATTATGGTTTACAAAGTCAAAGTTCGACGATCAGGAACTTAAGTGGGAGAGCCCGTGGGGATACGGTTATCCCGGCTGGCATATCGAATGCTCATGCATCGCCATCAAGCATCTCGGCGAGACGCTTGATATCCATTGCGGCGGAGTGGATAACATCTTCCCTCACCACACCAATGAGATAGCGCAGAGTGAAGCATACCTCGGACATCAGTGGTGCAAATACTGGTTCCATGTTCATCACCTTGTAGACAGGAACGGCAAGATGAGTAAGTCCAAGGGAGAGTTCATTACCGTAGATCTGTTAAAAGAAAAAGGATACGACCCGATAGTATACAGATTCTTCTGCTTACAGTCTCATTACCGCAAGCCTCTTGAATTTTCATACGAGGTTATGGACAACATGACCGTAAGCTTTGATAAGCTGATAAAGAGGATCGCCCAGCTTAAAGATGACGGTGAGGTTGACGATGCCGTATTCGAAGAATACAGGAAGAGATTTACCGAAGCCATCACCAACGATATCAATACTTCCATGGGTATTACGATCGTATATGATGTGCTCAAAGCTGATACAAATGATGCCACCAGGAAAGCGCTCATCGGAAGCTTTGACGAGGTACTTTCACTGGATCTCTTAAAGAGAGCAGAGGAATTAAGAGCAAAGAACAGCGCCGGGGCAAACGGTGATCCCGATGCTGATGAAGAGACTGTAAGATTTGTTACGGAAAAGATAGAAGAAAGAAAGGCTGCGAAGAAGGCTAAGGATTTTGCAAAAGCCGATGCCATCCGTGCGGAACTTCTTGAAAAGGGAATCGCGATCGAAGATACACGTGAGGGCGTAAAGTGGCACAGGATCTGAATGATGCAATGAATTCCGTGAGAAGCACCGAGGGGATACCGGCTGCGCAATACAGTCCGCTGGTTCTTGCCTATATAGGGGATGCGTTCTATGAGATGGTGGTGCGCACTATGGCAGTTGAGCAGGGAAATACCCAGGTGGAGAAACTCCATAAAACTGTGACACGGCTCGTAAGAGCGGGGGCTCAGGCTGCGATGGTGAATTTCTATGAAGAAGAGGGGATGCTCACGGAAGCAGAGCTTGCGGTCTATAAGAGAGGCCGCAATGCTAAATCTCATACCATACCCAAGAATGCGGATCCTGCCGAATACAGGAGAGCAACGGGATTTGAAGCACTGATGGGATATCTCTATTTAAACGGAGAATGTGCGAGAGCACTTGATCTTATCAGGAAAGGCATTGAAGAATATGAAAGAAAATAAGAAACAGATGATGAATGATAATGCGGCAGAAGGAAACAGTCGCATACATGAAAATTACATAGAAGGCAGAAATGCCGTGACGGAGGCTTTCCGTGCAGGCAGGACCATCGATAAGATCTTTATCCTTGACGGTTGTCAGGACGGCCCCATACAGACAATAAAACGTGAAGCCAAAAAGCGTGATGCGGTGATCCATTTCGTTACCAGGGAGCGTCTGGACCAGATGAGTGAGACCGGGACGCATCAGGGTGTCATAGCGGTGGCTGCCGCTTATGCCTACGCGGAAGTGGAGGATATCCTGAGAGCAGCGGAAGATAAGGGCGAAGCTCCTTTTATCTTTTTGCTTGACGGGATAGAGGATCCGCATAATCTCGGTGCGATAATAAGGACGGCATGCCAGGCCGGAGCTCACGGCGTGATCATCCCCAAGAACAGAGCTGTTGGCCTTACACCCACAGTAGCCAGGACATCAGCGGGTGCGATCAATTACATCCCTGTTGCAAAAGTGACAAATCTGTCGCAGACGATAGAAGAACTTAAGAAAAAAGGCATGTGGTTTGCATGTGCTGAAATGTCCGGAGATATAATGTATGACTGCAATCTCACGGGGGCTCTTGGTCTTGTCATCGGTTCGGAAGGGGACGGGGTAAGCCGGCTGGTATCCGAGAAATGTGATTTTCATGTTAAAATACCTATGGAGGGACCTCTTGATTCTCTTAACGCTTCGGTCGCTGCAGGAGTGCTTGCATATGAAGTGGTAAGACAGAGAATCGGTTCACGTAAATGATCTGAAAAAGACCCGGCCATGTTTTAAGACTGTGAGAGGGGAAGAACGCGGTTTGAAAGATTATCTGAAGGGGAAAGCCTTATTTATATATCTGGTAATGGCACTTGCCTTGGCAATTGCTTTTTCTGCCCTTTTTGTCTATATCAATGCCGAATCAGGCAAAGAACAGGTTTTCACCAAAAGAGATAAAGGCGGCATCGTCATCAAGATGGTAAATCCTCTGGACAAGCGCTGGACGGATGAGAACAATCATCCTGACATCCCCGTCGGAGGAGAATATGACTTTACTGTTTTCAATCATACAAACGGACCTTTAAAAAACTGGAAGGCCACGCTGCAATTCAATGTTCCGGTAGTGATTGACAGTTCATGGAACGGCGAATTTCATACTGATGCCAATACCATGTCTTTTGCTCCCGATGATAATCTGAATCAGGTAGAAGGTAATGCGGAAGTTACTTTCGGTACGGTCCTTTATACTTCCGAAGATCTGGTGCTTGAAGGTTACGAGATCAGAGGTTATCTCCCGCTTGAAGTAAAGCAGCTTCCTGCATTCTATGTGCTTGTAGCTCTTACGGGGGTATGGTTATTCTTCTTTACAATACATCTTGTCAGCTATGCAAGAGTTGAGAGCCTGAAGAGACAAAGGGAAAGAGACAGGCTTATCATAAAGCAGGCGATCACCACATTCACCAACTTTATCGATGCCAGAGATCCTTATACCAAGGGTCATTCCGTGAGAGTTGCCATTTACAGTAAAGAGATCGCTGCCAGATACGGAATAGAAGGCGAGGAGCTGAATGACCTTTATTATGCTGCGCTTCTTCATGATGCCGGCAAGATAGGCATACCGGATGCTATACTCAGAAAGCCCGATAAGCTTACGGAAGAAGAGTATGAGACGATAAAGACCCATACGCTTATAGGTGATGAGATACTGACAAAGTTTACTGCGATACCCAATATCAGGGACGGTGCACATTACCATCATGAGCGATTTGACGGAAAGGGATTCCCCGAGGGACTGAGGGAGAGGACGATCCCTCTTACTGCAAGGATCATTTGCATCGCAGACTCCTTCGATACCATGAATTCACACAGAAGCTATCGTGAGCCCTACGATAATGACAGGATCATAGCCGAGCTTGAAAGCAATTCCGGGACACAGTTTGATCCTGAGCTCGTCCCTCTCATGGTGGATCTGATAAAAGAAGGTTTTACGGACAAGATCCGTTCGGAATACGGAGCGGAGAACAGTTAAGGAGGTAACAAGAGGATCTTATGGACCCTGCCGGTACAGGCGCCGTCAGTGACGGCACTCTATTTAACGGTATCGAGTTTAGCGATACCAATCTTACACAATTGGTCATTCTGATAGTACTGATATTGTGTTCAGCATTTTTCTCGGCTTCCGAGACAGCTTTTTCCACGGTTAACAGAGTAAGGCTGAAAACCCTGGCGGATGAAGGATCTGCCAAAGCAAAACTGGTGCTTAAGCTTCTGTCAAAATACAGCAGGCTTCTCAGTACTATTCTTGTGGGAAATAATATCGTAAATATCTCCGCATCCGCACTGGCTACAGTGCTGGCTACGGATGTCTTCGGATCATGGGCGGTGGGTATAATTACGGGTGTGCTGACCGTTGTTGTACTGCTTTTCGGCGAGATAGTTCCCAAGACCACGGCCATGTTGAAGAATGAGAAACTGACCTACAGCTTCGCGCCTGTCATCAATCTGCTGATGATAATCCTTTTCCCCATAGTATTTGTGATAGACAAGCTTTCGAACGGGATATTGAGACTCTTAAAGATCGATCCCAACAAAAAGATCGTGAGCATATCCGAAAGCGAGATCCTTTCTTATGTTGATACAAGCCATAAGCAGGGTGTGATAGAGAGCGAAGAGCGGGAAATGATCCATAACATGTTTGATTTTTCCGACGCCAAAGCAAAAGACATAATGGTGCCAAGAGTAAATATGGTGATGGCAGATATCCATACTTCCTTAGAGGAGCTCATGGAACTTTTCAAAGAGCATCTCTATACCAGGATACCCATCTATGAGGATAATCCCGACAATATAGTGGGAATGGTAAACCTGAAGGACGTCCTTTTCCTGGATGAAGCTAAGAAATTCAGGATTAAGAGCATCATGAGGGAGGTCTATTATACTTATGAGTATAAAAAGATATCAGAATTGATGAGTGAGATGAGGGGACGCAATGCTTCGGTAACGATAGTGCTTAACGAGTACGGTGCAGCGGAAGGAATGATCACTCTGGAAGACATGATAGAGGAGATCTTCGGAGAGATAAGAGACGAATACGATCAGGATGAGGATGAGAAGATCCAATCTCTGGGAGAGCGTATGTATCGCATCGAAGGCACCATGAAGCTTGATGATATCAATGATGTTCTGGGGACAGAGCTTGAAAGTGATGATTATGATTCCATAAGCGGTATCATTATCGAGAAATTAAATGACAGGCTACCGGAGGAAGGGGAAGAGGTTGCTCTTGAAGACGGTACCGTGCTCAAGGTTGAGAAGGCGGAGAATAATCGTATCCTTTCCGTAATAGCAAGGCTCCCGGAAAAAATGCCCGGAAAAGACGGCGATAATGAAGAAAATGAAGACCGCGACGAAGGGGAAAATGAGACGGCGGATTTTTTCAAAGCCGAATAGAGAGGCGTTTTGACAGAGCAGATAAGTTGTGATAGAATAGCGAAAGTTGTAATATCAATTTGGAGGATAAAGTGATGAAGCATATCAAGACACTTAACACTAGAGATTTAAAGAAGAGCTTAAAGACAGGCGGATGCGGTGAGTGCCAGACATCATGCCAGTCAGCTTGCAAGACTTCCTGCACAGTAGGAAATCAGAGCTGCGAGCAGCTGTCCAAATAATTTTGACAAAAGAGAGAAATGATGGAGCAGCGGTAGGTTTGCCGCTGCTCTGTTAGTGTATACAGGTAAATTTTTTATGATTCATGAATATAAAAGCCATGGCTATAACATAGTCCTGGATGTAAATTCCGGGAGTGTTCATGTGGTAGACGATCTGGTTTATGACATGATCCCGGAGGTTGAAAAAGACGTTGAAGCAGGTATGAGTGATGATGAGCTCGCTGTAAAATACGGTGGCTCCCTCATGGATACCGACAGGAAGGAAGCGATAGAAGAAATACTTACCCTGAAAGATCAGGGAATGCTTTTTTCCAAAGATGAGTATGTTGATTCCATAGATAAGTTTATGAACCGTGAGACAGTAGTGAAAGCTATGTGTCTTCACATTGCCCATGCCTGCAATCTCGGCTGCAAATACTGTTTTGCCGGCAAGGGTGAATACAACGGCCCCTGTGCTGTAATGAGCTATGAGGTCGGAAAACAGGCTCTTGATTATCTTGTGGAGCATTCGGGCTCCAGACATAATCTTGAAGTGGATTTCTTCGGAGGAGAGCCTCTTCTTAACTGGGATGTGGTAAAGCAGCTCGTTGCTTACGGAAGAAGCATCGAGAAGGAGAAGAACAAGAAATTCCGTTTTACTCTTACCACTAACGGTACACTTCTTAATGATGATATCCTCGAATTTGCAAATAAGGAAATGAGCAATCTCGTCCTTTCCATCGACGGAAGAAAGGAAGTTAACGACCGTATGCGCCCTTATCGCGGCGGACAGGGAAGTTACGATGAGATCGTTCCCAAGTATATCAAGGCAGCCGAATCACGCGGTCAGACCAATTATTATGTGAGAGGTACCTATACCCATTTCAATACGGATTTCGCAAAAGATGTCATGCATCTGGCAGACCTGGGCTTCAAGCAGATCTCTGTTGAACCCGTGGTAGCACCTGCAACAGAGGATTATGCTCTGACCACAGAGGATATCCCCGTACTTCTTGAACAGTATGATATCCTTGCGGACGATATGATAAAGCGCAGACGTGAAGGAAATGCTTTTAATTTCTTCCACTTCATGATCGATCTTGAAGGCGGTCCCTGTGTATATAAGAGATTATCGGGATGCGGTGCGGGATGCGAATATGTATCCGTAACACCCTGGGGAGATATTTATCCCTGCCATCAGTTCGTGGGTCAGGAGGATTACAAGCTCGGTTCCATATATGAAGGAATAAAGAATACGGCTCTTCAGAAGAAGTTCCATGACTGTAATGTTTATTCCAAGCCGGATTGCAGCAAATGCTTTGCCCGCTACTATTGCAGCGGCGGATGCATGGCCAATTCACAGCACTTCACGGGCGATATATACGGCGCTTACGAAGTGGGATGCGAACTTCAGCGTAAGCGTGTGGAATGCGCGATTATGCTCAAGGTAGCGGCTGCGGAAGAAGAATAAAAAGTGATATACCGGGTATACCGGAAATAAATATCAAGGAGATTCAACTATGAAAAAGTCAACTGGGATAATAGCGATCATACTCATGATCGCGGCGCTGGTGGGCGCAGCCTATGTGATGCTAAACGGCACAGGCAGTGACGGGTATCTTTCAGCCGGGACCACAAAGCTCGGCCTCGATCTTGCCGGTGGTGTCAGCATCACTTACGAAGTTGTAGGAGACGAGGCTCCTTCCAAGGAAGATCTTAATGATACGGTCTTCAAATTAAGGAAGAGAGTAGACCAGTATTCTACCGAATCCAATGTTTACCCTGAGGGTGACAGAAGGATCAGTATCGAGATCCCAGGCGTTACGGATGCCAATGCGATCCTTGCCGATCTCGGTAATCCCGGTTCACTTTATTTTCTTCGTGCAGTAAGTTCTGCAGACGGAAGCTTCAACTATGAGCCCCTCAGAACGGCTGTGGGAAAACAGCAGGTAATGCAGGAAGATGATACAAAATTCGTTCCCGTCAATAATGTTAATTACCTCTATGATGAGGAGACAAACGATCTGTATGTTAATGAAGCAGGTCAGAATGTTGTATATACCGTAACAAATGAGGCACACACAAAGCCTGTATATACACTTACAAAGCCTATTGATGAGATCGTTGCTGCAGGTGATGCAGTGCTTTCCGGTACCGATGTTGCTTCGGCGGAAGGAAAGGCTTATTCGGATGAATACAACATAGTTCAGTATATCGTAAGTCTTGATTTCACTCCCGAAGGAGCACAGAAATTTGCGGATGCTACGGGTGAAGCTTACGGAAAGCCCAATCTTGCGGGAACCATCGGTATTTACTATGACGGTGAGATGCTTTCTGTTCCCACCGTTCAGGGAAGGATAGATGGCGGAAGCGCTCAGATCACCGGAATGGCAGATTCACAGGAAGCGGAGACTCTTGCCCAGAATATAAGGATAGGTGGTCTTAAGCTGGAACTTCAGGAACTCCGTTCCAATGTAGTAGGTGCACAGCTTGGTACGGATGCTGTTAAGACAAGTATAATCGCAGGTCTTATAGGTCTTGCCATCATCGTGATCTTCATGTGCGTGATCTACAGACTTCCCGGTTTCGCAAGCTCTATAGCACTTGTTCTTTATTCGATGCTTGTGATACTCCTTATAAATCTCTTTGAACTCACACTTACACTTCCCGGTATCGCAGGTATCATCCTGTCTGTGGGAATGGCGGTTGACGCGAACGTTATCATATTCGCCAGAATAAAGGAAGAGCTTAAAGCCGGCAGTACTGTGGAAGAAGCAATCAAAGCCGGATTCTCCAAGGCTCTTTCGGCCATCATTGACGGTAATATCACAACTCTTATCGCGGCAGTCGTGCTCATCGCAATGGGAAGCGGAACCATCAAGGGCTTCGGTTACACACTTGCTCTCGGTATCATCCTTTCGATGTTCACCGCACTGTTTGTCACCAAAACGCTGGTAAATGCTTTCTATGCCGTAGGACTTACAGCCCCCGGCTTATATATGGTATCTGCAAAAGAGAAGCAGAAGGAAGATAAGATCATTGCTTTCCTTTCAAAGAAGAAGATCTTCTTTGGTGTTTCTCTCGGTATGATCGGACTCGGTATCGCAGCTATGATCTTCTTTGGTGCCACCAGGGGAGATGCACTTAATTACAGTTTGGAATTCAAGGGCGGTACTGCTACTACGGTTGTATTTGATACTGTTCCTTCACAGGATGTTATCGATTCACAGATCATCCCCGAACTTGAGAAGATCACGGGAGATGCAAACGTATCATTCCAGAGCGTAAATGATACCAACGAAGTTATCTTCAAGAGCCGTGTTATGAATACTGAAGAACGTCAGCAGTTTATCGATTATATGCTGAGTGCTTACGGTATCGGTGCTGAGCGCATCACTGCAGAGACGATAGGTTCCACCATCTCTGGAGAGATGAAGAAGGAATCCCTTATGGCTGTGGGAGTTGCTGTATTATGTATGCTGATCTACATCTGGTTCAGATTCAGTGATATCCGTTTCGGTATCAGCTCCGTGGCAGCTCTTGTGCATGACGTATTGGTAACACTTACATTCTATGCATTGGTAAGACTGTCGGTAAGCTCAACATTTATCGCATGTATGCTTACGATCGTCGGTTATTCCATCAATGCGACCATCGTTATTTTTGACCGAATCAGGGAGAATCTTCGCGCGATGCGCAAGAAGGATACCCTCGAGGGTATGGTAAACAAGAGTATCAGCCAGACACTTTCAAGAAGTATCTTTACTTCACTGACTACAGTAATCATGGTTGTTATACTCTACATACTCGGTGTTTCTTCCATCAGGGAATTCGCACTTCCTCTTATCATCGGTATCACATGCGGTACTTATTCATCCATCTGTGTAACGGGTGCATTATGGTACGTTCTCAGAGAAAAGTTCCCGCCTTCGGATGATGATGATGACTGATATTGATCAATATACGAAAGAAGGATCAAAATGAGCAAAGATAAATCAAATAATGATACTGCTTCAAATGAATCGGGAATAAGCAAGTCAAAGCAGAAGAGACTTGCTCAGGAAAAGGCAAGGAAAGCTGAAAGAGAGAAGAGAGTCATGGGTTATATCTGGCCCATACTTATCGTGGCATGTGTTGTGGCTCTTATCGTTGGGATAGGACTGCTCAAGGCTGCAAATATCCCTTATTATTCAAAGCCCCTTACGGAGCAGGGAACGATAAAGGGTGTCAACGCAGGTGATGTTACGGTAGATTATGCTTCTCTTTCCTTTAAGAAGAGCGAGCTTACGGCTCCCGAATCCGTAATAGATCAGGATCTTAAGGATCTCCAGAAAAATTACGAATCACTTTCGGAAGATCCCGATAAGATGACGGTGTCCGGAGATAAGGTTAATGTTACCTACACCTCTACTATAGACGGTGTATCATCAGATTCCGCAACTGCGGAGGACGGAGGAAGAAATCTCACTATCGGATTTGCCACTCTCGGAGAAGAATTCGATGAAGCTCTCGTCGGACGAAAGAAGGGTGATAATTATACTGTGTCCGTTAATTATGCGGATGATTATTATGATGAGGATCGCGCAGGAAAGACAGCGGAATTCAATGTTACCGTAGAGGGTATTTATGAACTTCCGGAGATAACGGATGAATTTGTTGCTGCCAATAACAGAGAAGGGCTTAATTCTGTAGAGGAATATAAGCAGTATCTTCGCGATCATTACTATGATGAGTCCATTAAGAGGGCTGTAGCTTCATCTCTTTCCGAAAACAGTGCTATCAATGCCTATCCGGAGGGATATGTTGAAAATGTGCGGGCCACTTTAGATGAGCAGTATAAGGCGCAGTATGATTCTCAGGCTGCCCAGTTCCAGATGTACGGTCTTGAAGCCGGAACAGAGTATGAAATGTTCGGCTATGATACAGAGGAAGCCTTCAATGCTTTCCTGGATGAACAGGCTAAGGAAAAGGCTGCGTATGCTCTTGAGCTTGATTACATCTTCAAGGAGTCCGGACTTACCAATACAAAGGAAGAAGTAAAGGCATACTGGGCAGAGCAGGGATATGTGGATGCCGGATTTGACAGTCTGGTGGATAATTTTGGATATCCTTATGTTGCACAGAGTGCGCTTCAGGCAAGAGTACTTGATTATCTGATCAAGAATGTAAATGTGACTGAATAGTTATTTTTGATATAAGGAGCAGGGATGCCGGCATGGTTTCTTATCCGCAAGGGCGGAGATTTTCAGGAAATAGGCAGAAAGCATCATATTCCTACGGCGGCAGCGAGACTGATCAGGAATCGCGGTGCGGTGACTGATGAGGATTTTGAACTCTACCTGCACGGAGGTATGGAATGCCTTCATGACCCTGCTTTATTTAAAGATATGGACAAAGCAAGCCGCCTGGTGGCGGATGCTGTTGTTTCAAAAGACAAGATCCGTGTTATTGGGGATTACGATATAGACGGAGTCTGCTCGGCGGCAATACTGCTTAAGGGTCTTCGCAGATTGTCAGCCGATGTGGATGCCGTGATCCCCCACAGGGTTCATGACGGATACGGAATGAACTCGGAGATGATCCGAAAAGCCTATCTGGATGGCGTTAAGATCATCCTTACATGTGATAATGGCATATCAGCTTCAGGGGAAGCTGCACTTGCCAAAGATCTGGGTATCACACTCGTGATAACTGACCACCATGAAGTACCATATGAAGAATCGGAAGGCGTAAGGAAATATATCATTCCCGACGCTGATGCGGTTGTGGATCCAAAACAGGATGACTGTCCTTATCCGTTTCCGGGGATCTGCGGAGGAATGATCGCATATAAATTCATCTCATATCTGTATCAAAGCAGAATGTGCGGTGAGGAATATGCAGACGTTTATTCCGACAGAGCATTTATTGATGAGCTGACAGAGCTTGCGGCATTTGCCACTGTCGGTGATATCATGGAGCTTAAGGATGAGAACAGAGTGATCGTAAAAAGAGGACTGGAACTCATCAATTCCGCTCCCGCTCACGGGATAAAGGAACTGATCGAGGCATCGGGGCTCTCGGGAACGAAGATATCCGCGTATCATTTGGGCTTTGTATTGGGGCCATGTATCAATGCCACCGGGCGTATCGACAGTGCAGACAGAGCTCTTGCGCTTCTTACCGAGAATGATCACGAGACTGCCATGAGGATCGCAGGCGAGCTTAAGAATATGAATGAAGCCCGCAAGTCAATGACCGAAGAGGCTGTGAAAGAAGCTGTGGAGCAGGTTGAATCCGGTGCATTTGAGGGGATGAATGTGCTTGTGATATTTCTTCCCGATTGTCATGAGAGCATAGCGGGAATAACCGCAGGCAGGATAAGGGAGAGATACGGGAAGCCTGTATTTATAGTAACAAGAGGTGAAGATGGACTTAAGGGTTCCGGACGTTCCGTTGAAAGCTATAATATGTATGAAGCAATGAATGAAGTAAAGGATGTCTTTACTAAATTCGGCGGACATGCACAGGCGGCAGGCTTTTCTCTGGAAGAGGAAAGGCTGGATGAGATGAGAGAAAGGCTTAATGCCAACTGTAAGCTTACTCAGGAAGATCTGAGAGGAAAGCTTATGATAGATATGGAGCTGCCTCTTGAATATGTCAATGAAGATCTGTTAGCGGCACTGGAATTAATGGAGCCCTTTGGTAACGGCAACAGCAGGCCGTTATTTGCAAAGAGGGATATACGCCTGACAGGCATCAGTGTTATGGGGCAGAAGAGAAATTCCGCCAGATTAAAGGTTACGGATGGGAATATCCGGACGGAGATGGTCTTATTCAAAAAGCTGGAGGCTTTAGAAGAACAGCTATCCTCTAAATACGGAGAGGATGTGGTGAAAGCTCTTGAGGAGAACAGAGGAACAGTACCGGAAGTGAGATTTTCTGCGGCTTACAGTGCACAGTGGAATGAATTCAGAGGAGTAAGGAAGATCCAGATGGCAGTGGAGGATTTTAGTCTGTAATGAGTAAGGATAAGAAGACATTGAGATACAAATCGGAACCGGTATTCCTTTTTGGGGGAATGGCGATATTGTTTATCTTGGCAGAGCAGTCAGATCTTCTTAACGGTCAGGCAGGAAAGCTCTGCGAAGCATGCGGCATCCCCATGCTGTTTATGGCAGTGGGAGCACTGAGCCTTATCAGAGAAGGCGGCGATCCTTCGGAAAAAGAATTGATCAGGGAAAATGCGGGATATTTTCTGTGTCCGTATTTCTGGTTTTCGCTCATAAACGGAGCAATACTTGCTATTCGGGTCATTGCCGATGATTCCGGATATCATAATACGGCGCTGCCGGATCTTTTATATCGTACATTGACTCTATACGGGTATTCGGTCCTATGGATATTGCCGGCCCTGTTTGTCGCACTTACGGTTTGTCAGATATTAAAAAAGAGCCTGTCATTTAAGTGGATCTTTATCATTATCGCATGTCTCCAGATAACGGTTGCGCTGGTATACCATGTGGGAAATATCAGCTTTACAAATGTGGTGATAGATTCGGGGATGTCTGTTGAAGGCGTGATGGTCAGGCTGGCAATGATGTTTGTCAGAAGTGTTTTGGCGGCCTTTTTCATTCTGACCGGGCAGGCACTTGTTATGATTACGGACAAAGTCAAAAAACACAGGGAAAGACTCCTTCTTCCGGGGATACCTCTTATTGTTGCGGGGGCATTTGCGATAGCTCTGGGAGCCGGAAGTTTCTATTGGCCATATCTCTATTTTTCAAATGCATGGGCTCTGCTTTCGGGAACAATTTTGATGACTGCCGGTTTGTGGTGCATATGCGTATGGATAGGCAAGGTAGGAGTGATAAATTATTTCGGAGAGAATGCTCCGTTCGTCTATCTCACTTTCTTCGATCTTGGAGGGATATATATTGCAAAGCTTGCAGGGGACGAGGTCTTTGCACTGATGGATAACACATTTGCTTCAAAAGCCGCATTGGTGATCGTACTTACGGCAGCAGAGCTTATCTGGATAAAAATACTTAACATTCCCGCACTCGCTTTTCTTACCGGGAATGTGAAAGAGAATAAAAAGGTAAAATAAATGATACTTACGGTATCTCTCAATCCGGCAGTGGACAGGACTGCTGCGGTTGATTCGTTAACACCGGGATGTGTTAACAGATTAAAAAATGTAAAGGATTATCCCGGAGGCAAAGGGATAAATGTTACCAGGGCTCTGCGTCTGCTGGGAGCAGATGTGATAGCCACGGGATTTACGGGGGGATACACGGGAGAGTTTATCGAAAAGGCAGTGAGAGACTGTGGCGCTGAATGTGCTTTTGTAAAAACTGCTTCTCCCGTCAGGACAAATCTGAATGTCATTTCTGCGGATGGGAGTGTAACGGAAATACTGGAGCCCGGTCCGGTCATAGAGGCAGATCTCATTTTTAAATTCCAAAACGGATTTGATGAGCTTTTGGACAGAGTAAATACAGTGGTTTTTTCCGGCTCGCTGCCTGAAGGTGTGCCTGCGGATTTTTACGGCCGGCTCATCCGTATGGCGAAAGAAAAGGGCGTTCGCACCATATTGGATTGCTCGGGAGAAGCACTTAGAGAAGGCATAAAAGCATGCCCTGATCTCATAAAGCCGAATATAAAGGAACTTTCGGATCTCTACTGTAAAAATACGGATGGCCGGGATATTGAAGACATAGTAAGACTGACTGAAAAGATCAGAGATGAAGGCGTGGGAGCGGTCTGTGTCTCCATGGGTGAAAAGGGAATGCTTCTTGTCGATGAGACGGGAGGTTATTTTGGTGAGGCGATAAAACTTGAACCCAAAAATACGGTGGGATGCGGTGATGCGGCTGTAGCATCGCTGGCATATTCATTTGATAAAGGGATCCCGGGTGAAGATGCGTTAAGAAGTGCGATAGCTGTTTCAGCTGCAAATACACAAGAGATAGAATCGGGAAAGTTTTGCACACAGTTAGTTGCAGAATACCTTAAATTAGTGAAAGTTAACCACACAATCCACAAAGAAGTGTGAATAATTACTTTCAGCCAAGAAATATTTACGAACTAATAACTAAAAAATAGCCTGATGTATTATTAAAAATACACATTTGTTCATAATTTAGACATAATTTGGAGATATTATCTGTGTCAGATAGTGAATAACATTACTATCTCCCCCCTCATAAGGAAGACCACTGCACGGCAGTGGTCTTCTTATTTATATCCGTTTTTTGTTTCCCTCTTTTCATGAGGGATAAGGACCGGTTTGATACGCGATGGGAAGTGACCGGTGGTTCATATGGATACTGTCCCGCGATCATGATTATAAAGCTCGGCCAGGATGCCGAGACTGCCGATTGTGGTATAACAGGGATGTCGAGCACCGACTGATTATGGTATAACAAGGACGTTTTGCCGTAATCAGGAGGGAACAGCGAGACAGGGATGTCGAGCGCCGACTGATTATGGTATAATGGATATCCAGAGGGTGAACCTATGAGATCCGGAATCAAAAACGATTTTATTTCAATCCTGACGATCGTGTTTGGTGCTGCTGTCGCAGCATTTTCTATTGAAGAATTTCTTAGCCCCAACAGGATTTTTGATGGCGGGATAACCGGTGTCAGCATGATACTGACCTCCAAACTTGAATTAAATCTGGGGTTAATGGTCATCATATTGAATATTCCATTTCTGATAGCAGCCTTAAAAAATCTCGGAAAGAAATTCGTTATCAAGACCGTGACAGCCATGGCGGTCTTTTCGATAACACTGGGGTTCTTTGAGCCATTGCAGCGAATAACGGACGATTCTTTGCTTGCCACCGTTTTTGGCGGGGTGGTACTCGGAATAGGTGTAGGACTGGTGCTCAGAGGCGGCGGATGTCTTGACGGAACCGAGATAGTGGGGATCTTCGTAAGCAGGAAGACGTCGCTTTCCGTAGGCAGAGTGGTGCTTATCATAAATGTAGTGATATATCTGATCGCCGGTCTCACATTCGGTATAGAGAGCGGATTATACTCCATGCTCATGTATTTCATCACATCCAAGGTCATCGATATCGTGGAACTGGGCCTTGAGCAGGCTAAGGCAGTGATGATCATCACGGATCATGGAGAGGAAGTCGCTGAGGATATTTATGAGAAGCTTGGCAGGACGGTGACATTTATCAGAGGCGAAGGTCTGGTATCGGGAACCAACAAAGATGTGCTTTATTGTGTTGTGACCAGGGCAGAGATCGCCGATGTCAGAAGTCTTGTCAGAGATATGGATTACAGTGCATTCACTACGATCACGGACGTGTCCGAGATCATAGGAACACATATCAAAAGAAGTGCAGCTTCCGTTATAGCAGAACTCGACAAGGATGACGGGGATAAAGCGGAAGAAAATTTTATGGAAAAACAAGAGGATGAAGCTGATGAATAAAAAGCTGGGAACGCTTTTGGAATATGCGAAGGTTGAGATACTTGCTCAGCCCGGGAACGGAGATGATTACAAAGACAGGGATATTACTGCCCTGGTTTACGATTCCAGAAAGATAGAAGAGGGGTGTCTGTTTGTCTGCATAAAGGGCGCAAATTTTGACGGGCATTCCAAGATAGGAGAAGCAGTATCAAAAAAGGCTGCCGCTGTTCTTGTGGAATATATTCCGGAGGATCAGGAAGCATCGATAAAGAACAGTGATATAACAGTGATAAAGATGGCGGATACCAGAGAAGGTCTCGGTATCACGGCAGCAGCATGGTTTGACCATCCCGCAGAGCACTTAAAGACCATAGGCATCACGGGTACAAAGGGAAAGACCACATCCACATATATTGTTAAGAATATCCTTGAAAATGCAGGATTCAAAGTGGGACTCATAGGGACTATCGAGATCTGCACCGGATCCCGTGTGATACCTGCCAGGAATACGACACCGGAGTCATATCTCGTGCAGGAATATTTTGCGGAGATGGTGGAGAACAAATGTGATGCGGTCGTTATGGAAGTATCTTCCCAGGGACTGATGCTGTCCAGAGTGGCAGGTTTTGTATTTGATTACGGAATCTTTACGAATCTCAGCCCTGATCATATCGGGAAAAATGAGCATAAGGATTTTGATGATTATTTAAGATGCAAGAAGATGCTTTTCTCTCAGTGCAAGACAGGTATCTTCAATTGCGATGATGAATATTTTCCGAAGATCTCGGAGGGCTGCACATGCAGGGTAGAAACATTTGGAACGGGAAGTGGGGCCGATCTCAGAGCCTTCGATATGAAGCCCGATAAAAGAGGCGGTGCTTTATGCATGACATTTAAGACCTGTGGCAGTGCCGATCTTGAGGCCATGATAGACCTGCCCGGAACATTTTCTGTCTATAATGCTCTCACGGCCATCGCCATATGCCTGCACTTCGGAGCGGATAAAGCCGATATACTGGAAGCCCTTGAAAAGGTAAGCGTAAAGGGACGTATCGAGATGCTTCCCGTATCCGATGAATATACACTCATGATAGATTACGCTCATAATGCCATGGCTCTTAATTCTCTCCTTACAACACTTAAGGAATATGACCCGGGCCGCATAGTGGCACTGTTCGGCTGCGGTGGCGGACGGGACAGAGACAGAAGATTTGAGATGGGAGAAACCTCAGGCAATCTGGCAGACTTTACCATCATCACATCGGACAATCCGAGGAATGAAGAACCTATGGATATCATTGCGGATATTGAAACCGGGATAAAAAGGACTAAAGGTGAATATGTGACCGTTCCCGACAGAAAGGAAGCCATCGGCTATGCCATAGATCATGCGAAGAAAGGTGATGTCATAGTGTTGGCGGGCAAGGGACATGAGGATTATCAGGAGATCAAAGGAGTAAGACATCCAATGGATGAAAGGGTACTCGTTCGCGAGATATTGAAAGAGCGTGGGATCCCCGTAAGATTTTAAGCTTATCTATGAACAGGAAATACGCTGACATAATAATAGATATATCTACGGAGAAGTTAGACAGACCTTTTCAATACAGAGTACCCGAAGATATTGCAGATGAGATAGAGGAAGGGAGTGAAGTGCTCATTCCCTTTGGCAAGGGCGATACCGAACGGAAGGGGTATGTGGTAGGTTTTTCGGATACTCCGCAGATCGATATTTCCAGGATAAAAAGCATCACCGGTATAAATAAGAAAGCCGTAACCGCACAGGGAAAAATTCTGTCTCTTGCGGCATGGATAAGAAGACGATACGGATCGACAATGATCAATGCTCTCCGCACAGTGCTTCCCGTCAGGAAAAAGATAAAGGAAGTAATGTATGAGACTGTCTGGAGAAATAAAGATATACAGGATATCCTTGAAGAGATAGGCGATCTTAATCCTTCAAGATATGCTGCAAGGATCAGGCTTTTAAATGCTCTCCTGTCCGCGGAAGCGATACCGAAGACCATGGTCACGGAGAGATTGAACGTCTCTGCTTCCGTTATAAAGACTCTGGAAAAACAGGGGCTCGTCAGGGTAGAGTCCACAAGAGATTATAGAAATCCGATACCGGCGAAGGCGGTAAAAGAAGAAAATGCTGCATCGGGACTCAATGATGAGCAGCAGGCGGTCTTAAACGGGATCAAAAATGAGATGGCTTTAGAATCCCGCAGACCGTGTCTTATCTACGGAGTGACCGGAAGCGGTAAGACCGAAGTATATATGGAACTTGCCGCAGATGTGATAGCCCGGGGAAAACAGGTAATAGTCCTTATCCCGGAGATAGCGCTTACTTTCCAGACGCTCATGAGATTCTATACCAGATTCGGTAACAGAGTGTCCGTATTGCATTCCAGACTCTCCGACGGTGAACGCTTCGATCAGTATGAGCGCGCTGCAAGAGGCGAACTTGATATAATGATAGGACCCAGATCTGCGCTTTTTACGCCCTTTCCGAGACTGGGCCTCGTGGTCATAGATGAGGAACATGAGACCAGCTATAAGAGCGAGAAAATGCCGAAGTACCATGCCAGAGAAGTGGCTGAATATCTGACGGGGAGAGAAGGCGCGGGACTGGTCCTCGGATCTGCAACTCCTTCTCTTGAGAGCTTTTATAAGGCTGATAAAGGTGAATATGCTTTATTTGAGATGAAGAAGAGGTACGGGAATGCAACTCTTCCTGCCGCTAAAATAGTCGATATGCGCGAAGAACTGAAAGCCGGCAATAAAAGCTTTCTTTCAAGGGCATTGGCTGAAGCCTTAACCGAGCGCCTTATGCGCGGAGAACAGAGCATGATCTTCATTAACAGGCGCGGAGTGGCGGGCTTTGTCTCATGCAGGTCATGCGGTTATGTGGTAAAATGTCCGCATTGCGATGTGTCCATGACTCAGCACAGGAACGGAATGTTAGTGTGTCATTATTGCGGTCATACCATTCCAATGCCGAAAGTCTGTCCGGATTGCGGATCAAAATATATCTCCGGATTCCGGGCGGGGACCGAAGCTGTGGAGAGCGGGCTTAAGGACAGATTTCCTACAGCCAGGATCATCAGGATGGATGCGGATTCCACATCCAAAAAAGAAGATTATGAGAAGATACTTTCTTCTTTTGCTGACGGAGAGGCGGATATCCTGGTAGGTACCCAGATGATAGTCAAGGGACACGACTTTCCCAACGTCACTCTGGTAGGTGCCATAGCAGCCGACATGTCGCTTCATGCGGCGGATTATCATGCGGCGGAGAGGACCTTTGAACTCATCGCACAGGCCGCAGGAAGAGCGGGGCGTGGAGATAAGTCGGGAGAGGTGATCATACAAAGCTATGATCCCGGACATTATTCTTTACGATTTGCTTCCTGTCATGATTATGACAGCTTTTACAAACAGGAGATAGCATTAAGGAAGCTTACAGGTTATCCGCCTGTTAATCATATGCTGGTGATGCAGTTCTTTTCAAGGAATGAAGCGGCGGGAATGGCCAGAGCACGATATATTGCCGCACTTCGGGACAGAGAAGAGATAGCCGGTGACGGTATAGAGAGACCGGAAGTGATTGGCCCCGCACCTGCAACCATCGGCAGGATAGATGATATATACCGTATAGGTTTATATTTTAAACACAGTGATGTAAATGTATTGATCAAGCTCAAAGATGCGGCGGAAAGCATACAGACAGCTTGTTTTGCGGACAGGAGCAAACCCGAAGTTTCGCTTCAGTTCGACTTTGATCCTGTAGGCAGCTTTTAAAGATCCGAGAATACAGATAAAACGGAGGTACGCACCATGGCAGTAAGGAATATCAGAACAATAGGCGATGAAGTGCTTGATAAGGAATGTCGTCCTGTTGAGAAAATAACACCCCATTTAAGCGAACTTATCAATGATATGTTTGAGACAATGTATGATTCCAACGGAGTGGGACTTGCCGCTCCACAGATCGGAGTGCTGAAACGTATTGTGGTAATAGATGTTACGGGAGAGGATCCTATATGCCTGATCAATCCCAGGATCGTGGAATCTTCCGGTGAACAGTCGGGGTATGAAGGCTGCCTTTCGGTACCGGGGAAGACAGGTATAGTAACAAGACCTTCATATGTTAAGTGTGCGGCGTTCGATCGTGATATGAATCCCATAGAGATCGAAGGGACAGAGCTCCTTGCAAGATGTATATGCCATGAGCTGGATCACCTTGACGGAAAACTCTATGTGGATCTGGTAGAGGGTGATCTGTTGGATACAGAGACCGCATCCAATGATTGATGTTGTGGGTGATTGGCGCGGATACAGATACTTCGCGAGAATACCGATTCTCTTCATGGAGGAAAATAAATGAAAATTGTATATATGGGAACGCCTGATTTTGCAGTCGGCCCGCTTGAGAGTATCATTAAGGCAGGGCATGAAGTCAGTGCTGTCGTTACCCAGCCCGACAGAGCAAAGGGCAGGAGCAAGGAACTTCAGATGTGTCCCGTAAAAGAGTGTGCTGTAAAGTATGGAATACCTGTTTTCCAGCCGGAACGTATCAAAAGGCCCGAAGCTGTCGAAGAATTAAAGAAATATCCAGCGGATATATATGTTGTAGCTGCATTCGGGCAGATATTATCCCAGGAGATACTTGATATACCGAAATACGGATGTGTGAATATCCACGCATCTCTGCTCCCGGAATACAGAGGCGCAGCGCCCATACAGAGAGTTATACTTGACGGAAAAGAAAAGACCGGCGTAACCATAATGCAGATGGATAAGGGGCTTGATACGGGCGATATACTGATGCAGGAAGAGATAGAGATATCGCCGGATGAGACCGGAGGAAGTCTCTTTGATAAGCTGGCAGGTCTTGGTGCGGAACTTATCGTGAAAGCACTTCCTCTTATAGAAAAAGGAGATCTGACTCCCGTAAAGCAGGATGATTCACAAAGCAGCTATGCCGCAATGTTTTCCAAAGAAGACGGTTGGATCGAATGGGGCGGTACTGCCGCAGCCATAGAAAGACAGGTAAGGGGATGCGCTCCCTGGCCCAGTGCATATACTTCCATAGGCGGAAGGAATCTTAAGATATGGAAGAGCTGCATATCGGAGCTTCCCGACGAAGTCAGGAAAAGCGCCGAAGCTGAACTGCTCCCCGGAACGGTGGTCATCTCGGGAAAAGACAAAATGTTTGTAATGTGCGGCGATTCATCGCTTGAAATACTTGAAGTTCAACTGGAAGGCAAGAAGAGGATGCCTGTAAAGGATTTCCTCCTCGGATATCACATTGATGCAGGTACAAGACTGGGACGATAAATGCCTAATAAAGCAAAAGAAGGTTTTGGGGAGATAATAAGCAAAGTATCCGGCGCCATACTGAACATATTGTTATGTTCGGGTATAGTATTGTTTCTTTATGCGGCACTCGCCCAGCCCATGAAAGGTGAACCTGAAGTGGGGAACTTTGCGGTTGAGTATCTAAATGACGGATGGGAGTTATCCGGGCTTAAGGACGGGGAAAAGCAGATCATATCTCTTCCGGCCAGCATTGAAAGAGATGCATTGAAAGGCAGTACGGTTATCATCAGCCGTACGCTTCCCGAAAACCTTGATGATGGCATGAACCTTTTAGCCAGATCCATCATGCAGGATATGGTTATTTATATTGACGGTGCCGAGCGTGTCTCTTACAGAACCAATGACTTTGTGGAGATGTCAGAGCATCTGCCAAGTGCATTCCTCGAGGTGCCCATATCTTCAAAGGATTCAGGCAAGACCATATCCATAGTCATTACACATAAGAAAAGAAGTGCTGTTGCAATAGAGAAGATAGCATATGGTTATGGAGGAAATACCTGGTACAGTGTATTCCGCGATTCCTTTGCAACAATAGTTATTGCGACAATACTCATCATCTTCGGAACAGCTTCCATTATTTCATATGTTCTTATAAGAAACAGGATCAGAGGAAGGAATTATGTTTTTTACCTTGCCAGGATACTGTTGATAGCCGGTTTATGGATACTTGGAGAATCCGAGCTCAGACAGATGTTTTTTGGCTCGCCTGTTGTAAATACCATATTCTCATATATCTTCATTGAGACCATAACGGCTTTCGGAGCCATGTTCTTCAATTCCACGCAGAATTATGAACATTCGAAGCTTTATTCTGTCATGATCGCGCTTATCGCATTCCAGAGTACGCTCAATCTGATCCTTCAGTTTGCGGGGATCGCAGATCTCTATGAAACACTGATCGTTTCTCATATACTGAGCATCGCCACACTTGCGGTTACGGCTTATAGTATTATCGCAGATATCAGAAACGGACACATACGCAGATACAGAGAGATCGCCATAGGTATGGTATTTGCCATATCAATGGGATTATTTGAAGTAATCAGTTTTTATACCAAACCAAATCATGTGTTCGGAGTATTCCTCGGATTGGGACTGGTAGCGCTGGTCTTCGCTTCTTTTATCCAGACATTGCATGATGAAGTCTTAGTGGCACAGGAGAATGTTAAGCTCGCCGAAGCTGAGGAAATTGCCCAGGCTGCTTCTGATGCGAAAGGCAAGTTCTTAGCCAGCATGAGCCATGAGATCAGAACCCCGGTCAATGCAATAGTAGGCTTGGGAGAAATGATCGACAGAGAGACGGAAGAGGAAAAAACGAAAGCTTATGTGGCAGATATAAAGTCTGCATCGTCCACACTTTTAGATCTTATAAATGATATTCTGGATCTTTCAAAACTTGAATCCGGGAAGATGGATATCATCGAGAGCGAATACAGGTTCGCAGATATGCTGGCGGAGCTCTACAGGATGATGAAGTTCAGAGCTGATGATAAGATGCTCGATCTTACATTTGAAGTGGATTCGGAGTTGCCTACAGTGGTTATAGGCGATACAAAACGAATCAGACAGATATTGATAAATCTCCTTACCAATGCCGTAAAGTATACGGAGAAAGGATATGTTAAGCTCTCTGCTTCTTTGATCGGGACTGATCAGATAACCGGAGAGGAAGGAAATACCGTAAATACCGCAAGGATCAGGATATCCGTGAAGGACACCGGTATGGGTATCAAGCATGAGGACATAGGGAGACTTACCGATAAATATGTACGTGTTGATGAAAGACGCAACAGGAATATAGAAGGAACAGGTCTGGGACTTGCCATTACCTGCGAGCTGTTAAATCTCATGGGATCCGAATTAAAGTTAGAGAGCGTATACGGAAAAGGATCCGACTTTGGTTTTGAACTTGTCCAGAAGGTAAAGGATGCCACTCCTTTGGGTAAGTTTGATCCGGATGTGAAGCCGGGACGCAAAACTTCCGGGCGCAAGCCTTCCTTTACGATACCGGAAGCGAGAATACTCATCTGCGATGATAATGATATGAATATAAAAGTATTCTCGGGATTGTTAAAGAATATGCATCCGATCATATATAAGGCGGCTTCCGGAAAAGCATGTCTTGATATGGTGGAGAAGGAAGACCCGTTTGATCTCATATTTCTGGATCATATGATGCCGGAGATGGACGGTATCATGACCTTTGAGCGGTTATGTAAAATGGAAGGATTTGACAGAGATAAGACCAAGGTGATCATACTAACGGCAAATGTCATCTCAGGGGCAAGACAGCAGTATATGCAGACGGGATTTGACGATTATCTTGAAAAGCCTGTTATACCGGCAGCCCTGGAGGCGATGATAGAGAAATACCTTGATCCTTCGAAGATAGTAAGGAAAGAAGATGAAGAAGGATAATAACAAAACAGAAAACACTAAAAAGAATAACAATAATAAAAAAGCTTCTCTTACAAGAGAGATAGTACTTGATCTGTTACTTGAAGCGGACAGTGCAGACAGAGGAAAGAAGGCTGTCCGCACCGACAGACTCATAAGAGATGTTCTTGATAAGTATGATTATCTTGATACCAGAGACAAGGCATTTATAAGACGACTTGCCAATGACTGTATCGAAAAGCGCATGATGCTAGATCAT
Source organism: Lachnospiraceae bacterium (assembly GCA_024697065.1). Classification (GTDB taxonomy): domain Bacteria; phylum Bacillota; class Clostridia; order Lachnospirales; family Lachnospiraceae; genus NK4A136. Next base: position 127,559 of record JAILGE010000008.1, on the reverse strand, counting down.
GTGATCGATAATTTTTCAAAAGTGAAAACAAGTAAGATGAAGCCTGCCATACGCTGTATTATGCGTATGGGATGTGACCAGATCCTTTTCATGGAGTCGGTGCCATCATCGGCGGCGTGCAATGAAGCCGTGCTCCTTGCGGGTAAGAAGGGCTTTCATGGATTAAAGGGATTTGTTAACGGTGTACTTCGAACTATAGACCGTAATAGGGAAGATATCAAATGGCCGGATAAGGAAAAGTCTCCTGTGGAATTCCTGGCTGTCAGGTATTCTGTTCCCGAATGGATCGCCGGGCTGTTCCTTAAGAGCTTCGGATCCGAGCGCGCGGAGCGTATCCTTGCTTCATATCTCATGGAGAGACCGGTCAGTGTGAGATATCTTACCACAGAAGGGAACAGAGAAGCTGAGGAAAAGTGGCTCTCGGAAGTTAAAGCGGCCGGAATAAGTGTTGCAACCAATCCTTATTATATTCATGCCTACGATCTGACCGGCGTGGACGGCGTAGCAAAGATACCGGGATACGAAGAAGGGATGTTTGCGGTTCAGGATATCAGTTCCATGCTTGCGGTGCTCTGTGCGGGGATATCCGAAGGTGACATGGTGGTTGATGTCTGTGCCGCTCCCGGAGGTAAGAGCTGTTTTGCGGCTGAGATAGCTCATAAAGGAAAAGTTTTGTCCTTTGATCTGAGTGATGCAAAAGTCGATCTGATAAAGGAGAATGCAAAGAGACTTAAATTAGGGAATCTGAAAGCCGAGGTACATGATGCGCTTGAATATGACAGCTCGCTTGAAGGCATCGCCGATGTGGTCATCTGCGATCTGCCATGCTCGGGGCTGGGAGTCATAGGAAGAAAGCCGGATATCAAATTCAGAGTGAAGCCTGAGGATATCACGGCTCTTGCAGAGCTTCAGCGCAGAATACTCACAAATGCGGCAAGATATGTAAGATCCGGCGGAAGACTTATCTTTTCAACATGTACCGTAAGTGAAGAAGAGAATGATCAAAACCGAAAGTGGATACTTGATAATAAAGAGCTGCTTCATTTAAAGAAGGCGCCTTTGGGCAAGGGGCTTCCGGAAAGCTTAAACGATATGGCGGGAGACGGGAAAAGTTACGTGCGGTTCCTGACGGGTGAACCTGATGGAGCGCCCTTAATGGACGGTTTCTTTGTAGCTGCTTTTGAAAAAGAATGATCTGAATTAAATGATCTGAAATTAAATGATATGAAAGATTTAAAAGAATTAACTTTGGATGAATTAAAGAAAGAGCTGGCGGAAATGGGAGAGAAGCCATTTCGCGCCGCTCAGATATATTCCTGGATGCATGAGAAACTGGCAGTCAGTCCCGATGATATGACCAACCTGTCCAAGGATCTCAGGGAAAGACTTAAGAAAGAGTACGGATATACAGTCCTTAAGACGGCAGAGGTCCAGACTTCAAAAATCGACGGGACGAAGAAGTATCTCTTTGAACTTCCGGACGGAAATTATGTGGAGTCCGTGAGAATGGAATATCACCACGGTACCAGTGTATGTGTATCATCCCAGGTAGGATGCAGGATGGGGTGTAAATTCTGTGCGTCCACACTGGGAGGACTGGTGAGGTCCCTTAGTGCTGCAGAGATATTGGAACAGATCTATTGCATCGAGAGGGATAACAATGAGCGTATAAGCAGTGTTGTCATAATGGGTATAGGGGAACCTATGGATAATTATGATGAAGTGGTGCGCTTTGTCAGGATGATCACGGATGAAAAGGGAGTTAACTTAAGCGGAAGAAATATAACCATATCATCCTGTGGTCTGGCGCCTAAGATAAAGGAGCTGGCGGATGAAGGTCTTAAGGTCACATTAGCTTTATCGCTTCATGCAGTAACGGATGAAAAGCGAAGGGAGATCATGCCCGTTGCAAACAGGTATTCCATCGGGGAATTGATGGATGCAGTGGATTATTTCTTCGGCAGGACGGGACGAAGAGTTACCTTCGAGTATGCGCTGATCGCCGGTGTAAATGATACGGATAGGGACGTGAACGGTCTGGCGGAACTGGCAGGTCCCAGGAAATGTCACGTAAATCTGATCCCTGTGAATCCGGTTACGGAGAGGGGACTTAAGGAACCGGACAGAACAAGTGTTCTCAATTTCAAAAATAAACTTGAAAAAAAGGGAATAAATGCTACTATTAGAAGGGAATTGGGACGGGATATCGACGGTGCCTGCGGTCAGTTGAGACGCAGACATTCAGATCCCGCAATGTGAGGAGCGGACACTCGTTCATGAAGGTTACATCTTATTCCGTAACGGATGTCGGGAGACAGCGAAATCAGAATCAGGATTATGTGTTCTCGTCGGAGATGCCTATAGGGCCTCTTCCTAATCTCTTTATAGTTGCGGACGGAATGGGCGGTCATAAAGCCGGAGAGTTTGCATCCAAATCTGCAGTCGAGACCATTGTCAATGAGGTGAATTCCTCTAAGGAAAAGAAGACGGTAAAGGTTCTTTCACAGGCGATCGCTGCTGCGAACAAGAGAGTTCGTGAGAGATCATTGTCGGATGATATCTTTTCCGGAATGGGAACGACACTTGTAGCATGCTGCTTCGAAGACGACTGTATGACAGTCGCCAATATAGGAGACAGCAGGCTTTATATAGCTGACGGTAAGGGTATCCGTCAGGTTACTACAGATCATTCGCTTGTAGAGGAAATGGTCAGGATGGGAGAGCTGGAGCGCAAGGATGCGAGGCTTCATCCCGAGAAGAATATCATTACCAGAGCGGTCGGCGTTATGGACAGTGTAGACGCTGACTTTTTTGAGGTTGATGATCTTCATGACGGCGACGTGGTGCTTATGTGCTCGGATGGTCTGTCAAACATGCTTGAAGATAATGAAATGGCTGGGATCATTTCAGGGGTGGGGTCGCTTGAAGATAAGGGACAGAGACTGGTTGCTGCCGCAAATATGAACGGCGGCAAGGATAATATAGCCGTAGTCCTGATCCGGGTAAATGTTGAGAGGAAGTCATGATCAAAATCGGAATGATGGTCGCTGACCGTTACGAAGTACTTGAAAAGATTGGCGCTGGCGGAATGAGCGATGTTTATCGTGCCAAGGATCATAAGCTGAACAGATTTGTAGCGATCAAAGTACTTAAGCAGGAATTTGCAGAGAATACGGAGTTTCGTTCTAAGTTTCGCATGGAAGCGCAGGCGGCTGCCGGACTCATGCATCCTAATATTGTCAATGTATATGATGTCGGAGAAGAAAGCGGCTTCAGTTATATTGTCATGGAGCTTGTGGAGGGCATCACTCTCAAGAAGTATATCGAGAAGAAGGCAAGACTTTCCGTTAAGGAAGCTGTCAGCATAGCTATTCAGGTGGGGCATGGTATAGAAGCGGCCCACAAAAATCATATCATTCACAGGGATATCAAACCCCAGAATATCATTATCAGTAAGGACGGTAAGGTCAAGGTTACGGATTTCGGTATAGCCAAGGCCGCTACCAGCAATACCATAACATCCAATGTAATGGGAAGCGTGCATTATACTTCTCCGGAACAGGTAAGAGGCGGTTTTTCGGATGAGAAGAGTGATATCTATTCACTTGGTATCACGCTTTTTGAGATGCTTACCGGACGTGTGCCTTACAATGGTGAGACTACTGTTGCCGTAGCCATCCAGCATATCCAGGAGCCGATGCCTTCTCCCAGACAGTTTGTACCGGAGATACCCGTTTCGGTTGAGAAGATAGTGCTTAAGTGCACACAAAAGAAGCCGGACAGAAGATATCAGTCTGCCACGGAGCTTATTGAAGATCTTAAGAAATCACTTATCAGTCCCGATGAGGATTTTGTAAAGCTTGATAATGATGAGATCGTAGGCGTGACAAGGAGAGTCACGGATGATGAGATGCGTGTTATCAAGGACAGCCTACATAAGGAAAATGAGGAAGGCAAGAGAAGTACCGGAGAGCTTCCTGTAAGAACGGACCGTCGTACCGGCAGTATGAGAGAAGTGGATACGGAGCTTGAAGATGATCAGTATAACAGACCCAGAAAGTCAGGCGGATCATCAGGCAAGAGCGGTAATAGAAAGTCTTCCGGGAACAGGAACAGTCGTGGAAGATCAACTTCGTCATCAAGGAATACGAAGTCCGGGAAGAATGGAAAGAAGAAGAGCCGTGCTTCCGGAAGAGAAAAGAGTCTTGAGCTTTTGACGACGATACTTGTTGTTGCGGCTGCCGTGATCGTAGGTGTTATATTTATCTATATAGTAGGAAATGTACTCGGAATATTCGGAGGCAACAAGAACGGGGATAACGGTAATCCTTCGGTAAATGCGGGCCTCTTTAATACAGGAACATCCATGCCCGATGTTGTGGGTATGACACAGGTTGAGGCCGAGGATTCGCTCAAGGCTCTGGGACTCATAGTAACGGTGGAATATCAATTCTCTTCATCCGCCAAGGAAGGAACAGTCTTCCAGTCATCCATAATGGAAGGCCAGACAGTTAATTCGGGGGATAAGGTTACGATATTTGTTTCTTCCGGAACAGATGGTGTGATAGTTCCCGATGTTACGGGAATGTCTCAGGCAGAAGCTACTGTTAAGCTGTCCGACCCCGGAACCGGTGCCGGATTCAATGTGGAGATCGTTAAGGAGAACTCCGATACTGTTGAGAAGGGTAATGTTATCAGACAGGATCCTGCTGAGGACAGCAGGATACCCAGAGGATCCACCATAACATTGTATGTCAGCCTCGGTACCGAGACCGCAGAGGTTTCCATGCCTGATCTGCGTGGCAAGGATGAGGTGGAAGCGATCGAGACATTAGTGGAACTGGGGCTTGATTACGAGACACCTGCCGAAGAGCAGTACAGCGATACATATGAACAGGGACAGGTATGCTATCAGAATTATTCACCGGGTGTGACGATCAATACCGGAAGCAAGATAGTGTATAAAGTCAGCAAGGGTCTTGAACCTGCTGTTTACAGCTGTCATCATACTGTTTCCGCACCTGCCGATTATGTTGCGGGTACACCGGCTACACTTACTCTTTTCAAGATGGATACACAGGAAGCTATGTGGTCCGTGACTGCGAATGATTTCCCTCAGGAGATCAATATCAGCGGCATAGACAGTGTTCCCTACGGAATGCTTTATGTTTCATATACTGTAAGTACACTGCAGGATGTGACCGATATGGCAGGCAATGTGACACAGCAGGCTGTGACATCACAGAAGACCACCCCCGGAGTTAAGGTGCAGTTTACCAAGGTGCAGTGATATGACCGGAAGGATCATCAGGGGAATCGGCGGATTCTATTATGTGGCTGTGGCATCTTCCGAAATGACGGAAGGAAAGCCCGATATATATGAATGTCATGCAAGGGGAATATTCAGAAAAGACGGAAAAAAGCCTCTTGTGGGAGACTATGTTGAGATCGAAGCAGTACCTGATGAACATGGTCTTATCGGAAGGATAGAAGGATTCCTTCCCAGAAAAAACGAACTGATCAGACCTGCGGTTTCAAATGTCGATCAGGCTATAGTTGTATTTGCGATCAGATCACCGGAGCCAAGTCTTGTTCTCACGGATAGTTTTATCATCCAGATGATGATGCAGGATATACCGGTGATCTTGTTATTTAATAAAAAAGATCTGGCGGACAAGGATTATGCCGAGAATCTGGCAGGGATCTACGGAGATTCCGGAGTAATGGCTTATCCGGTATCTGCGAGAGATGCGGATGATGTAGGTATGATCCGCGGAATGCTTGACGGCAAGACCAGTATCCTTGCCGGCCCCAGCGGAGTGGGAAAGTCAACTTTGCTCAATGCTGTATGCCCAGGGGCTTCAATGGAAACCGGCGAGATCAGCAGGAAGCTGAAGCGCGGAAAGCATACCACCAGACATTCGGAGCTTTTTGCGGTATCGGAAGATACATATCTGATGGATACGCCGGGCTTCTCCGCATTCGGTGTGCCGGATATGGATCCGGAAGATCTGAAGATCTATTACAGGGAATTCTTCCCTTATGAAGGAAAATGCAGATTCAACGGCTGCTCGCATACTCACGAGCCCGACTGTGCTGTAAGAAATGCGGTGGATAACAAAGAGGTGGACAGGGTCAGATATGAAAATTACTGTTCTCTCTATGATGAATTGAAAAACCGTAGACGATACAGATAATATTTCTTTTTTCGGCATTATCACCCCCCGAGATATTTTTTTTTGATGAGTCTTTTGTTATACTGTAACATGGCTTATTTATTCTGCGGAAATTTTTTCCGTGTGATGGAGGGTGAGTATGGGGATTGCGGGATCTGTTATTTCTGAGAATGCGGAGATATTGCTTTCTGAACTGATAAGACACGTTGATATACTTACGGTTGTCTATTATCCGCAGGAACACAGATACGAGTGCATTAACTGTCCTGAGATTTTCGGAAATATTCCTCAGAAGTCCGATGATTTTCCCAATTGTATTTTTAAATATCTGAATCTTTCTCCCGAGCATTCGAGAGTTTTTCGTGATGCAGTCCGGGCCATTGATAACGGTGAGGATTCAGCTGAGTGTACTGTAGAGATAAAGCCGGAAGATGAAGGCATTTGGATCAGTTTAAAATGGATCTCTTTTAAAGATGATGACGGAGTACCCGGGTATGCCGTATGTATAGGCAATGATGTCACGGGAGAGAAAGAAAAGGAACTTCGCTTTGCGAAGCTCGTAATGGATCGTGAGAATCTCCAGGGAAAGATTATCGCGGCCTCCTGCTTTAATGTAACGAAGGACAGGACCATAAGACATTCTCTCGGAAACGGTGCGGGTTCGCCGGTTCCCATGGAATTCATACCTGATGAGATACGGGAATCGATATTAAGAGCGGATCCGAGAGCCGGGCATCAAAATGATGAAACCAAGAAAGTTCTGTTTTCATCTGCTTCCCAGATACCGGATGACGAGGAGAGAGAAAGTTTTGTCCGTATGTGTTCTATTGAGGGGATGAGAGATGCTTTCCGAGAAGGTAAGACAGACAGGAGCATGGAATACAAGAGACTGCTCAATGACAGGATGGCCTGGGTGTCAACGAGAGTGATACTCGTTACAAATCCCGACAGTCATGATATTTATGCATTTTACTATACGAGAGAAATCACTGATAAGAAGCAGGATGAGATGATAATCAACTCCGTGATGCACGAGAGCTGTGATTTTATCGCTCTTATCAATACGGCGACAGACAAAGCACACTTTATATATATATCTGATCTTATGAAGAGAATGGCTCCGCGCTGGACTGCGCCGGGAGGCGTCAGATACGGCAAGGAACTTGAGATCACCATGAAGGAGCATCTCTCTCCCGAATATAATCTTAAGCTCAAGTATCTTACTTCTATTGACTATATAGCAAAACAGCTGATAAATAATCCTTCATTCACTGCGACTTATGACCTTATGGAAAAAGGAAAACATGCCTATAAGCAGGTGCTGTACAGATGGCTGGATGAGACACATACCAATATCATTGCAATCCAGCAGGATGTTACCCAGACTGTGACAGAGAGGATGGAGAGGGATAAGATCACCAAAGATCTTCAGTTTGATAACCGTATCCTGGAACAGGCTGCTTTGGAAGCCAACGAATTTGTGGCGGTGATAAACACTCTGGAGGATACCATCGAGTTAAAATACGGGACATGGTATGCGAAGGGAATAGAGACTCCGCCGGAGCAGCGAAAACTGAAAAGAGAGGTTCTCTTCAAGATAATCTCAGATAATTTCCTGGGCAGTCAGGCAGACAGAGATTCGTTCCAGAAGAATTTCAACAGAGCCGGTATCAACAAAGAACTGGATATAAAAGGAGAGGCGGTCTTTGTAATGGACTTTCCGATGCCCGGAAAGCGCACTCAGAGAAAGCAGTTCCGCATCACCGGCCTTGATCCGGCCAGAAGGTACCTGCTGATCGTAAAGACGGATATAACAAAGAGCTACGAAGAAGATATGCATCTGCGTGATGCACTGGATGCGGCAAAGCAGGGAAGCAGAGCGAAGACGGAATTCCTGTCACATATGAGTCATGATATAAGGACTCCAATGAATGCGATACTGGGATTCTCGGAATTGCTGCTCCGCGATGCCGATGATCCCGAGAAAGTTAAGGAAGAAGCAGAGAAGATAATCAAATCCGGAAATCATCTTCTGGGACTCATTAATGATGTCCTGGATATGAGTAAGATCGAATCCGGAAAAGCACAATTATCCAAAGTTAAGTTCAGACTGGAAGATACTGTTTCGCTTGTTGACGGAATGATCAGGCCTCTTACGGAAGCAAAGGGGCAGACCTTTGATGTGACATTTACGGATGTGCGTCATAAGACTTTCGTGGCTGATGACAACAGACTTCAGCAGGTGCTCATAAATACGCTGTCCAATGCTCATAAATATACGGGTGAAGGCGGACATATCACCATGAAGATCAAGGGCAATTATGAGGATGATAAGCTCTATGAGACTGTGTTGTTTGAAATAACGGATAACGGCATAGGTATGAGTGAAGAGTATCAGAGAATGCTATTTGAGCCCTTCAGCAGAGAACGCCAGGCCGGAACGGACAAGACACAGGGTACAGGTCTCGGTATGGCCATCACCCACAATATACTCACACGTATGGGTGGTACTATTTCCGTTAAGAGTGAGCTTGGAAAGGGAAGTACTTTCATAATAGCAGTACCCTTACAGATTGCCGATGATCCGGAAGAGAGGCTTATCGATGCAGCAAACAGAGCTAAGGATACGGAAGAGTTCAGGGATGATATTTTTAAAGGTTTGCGTATTCTTGTGGTCGAGGATAATGATCTCAATGCCGAAATAATCTGTGAGATACTGAGCATTCAGGGCGCGGAAGTAACGCTTGCTGGTGACGGAAGCATAGCGCTTGAAACCTTTAAAACATCAGACCCCGGAAGCTATGATCTGATACTGATGGATATCCAGATGCCGGTAATGAACGGATACGAGTCCGCAAGAGCAATACGTGCGATCTCTCATTACGAGTTTATGCCGGTTAAGAGAAGGAATGAGGCTGCTCAGATCCCGATCATAGCTATGACCGCAAATGCATTTTCGGAAGATGTCCAGAATGCGCTGGCCTCGGGTATGAATGGCCATGTTGCAAAACCTCTTAATATGGAGGTGCTTAAGAAGACTGTATCACGTGTTATGAAGCAGCGCCGGGAATAGGTTGTTTTTTAGAATACTGCTTTGAAGATAGATTATTTATTTGAAATATTGCGACGGCTCTTAAGGATGTTGTATGCTGCGGCATAGATAACCACATATTTGGCCGTTTGGATCAAAGGATAGCAGGAAGCACAATAAAAGCTTTCGAAATTGGTAAGGAGCTCTTCGGAAAAGAATGATGTGAAGAGTCCGACCTCGAAGCACACTGCGAAAGCGCTGAGAGTGAATCCTGTGATGATGAGCCAGAGATCTGCAGACTGCTTTTTCTTAAGTGCCATGGCACTCATCACAGTAAGAATGACAAAGCATATCGCAGCTGCCGTATTGGCGGGAACAGACAGATGCCTGTAGAGCATTACGATCTTGTTTGAGAAAAAAGCAGGATCGTGTGCTCTTTTTATTTCGGGATCGATGCTGAAAGCATCACTGTCAGGATATTCTGCAAGAGTACCCAGTACGGCTTCATATTGTCTTATCTGCCAGGGGAAGCCTGCTCCCTGTACATTCTCATCAACGTAACTGTCATGATAAGTGGATTTCTTCCAGAGTCTTACGATCGCGTGGGGGATCTCGGAGAAGATCTCGGAAGCAGTCATACCTTTCATCTGACCTGACAGGTGTATCTTTCCGTCTTTTTTCAGACGTCCGTCAGCGAATGCTTCGCTCAGTTCGCCGTTAACCTTTGCACAATAATCGGATGCTTTGGCGGCACTGTCATATTTGCCGTTCTTTTGCATGACATATCTGATCTTCCAGATGAGAAGATCTCCTTCAACTTCGCCGTTACCGTTATCAAGATCGGTGGATTCGGACATATCGGCCCTAAGTTCAGCAAGTGAGGGACTTGCCTCGTATGCCTGCTCCATCATATTGGATGTGATCCACACGGAAGAGTCGTGCTCGGAGTCATCAGCGATGGAATAGATGGACGTCATCATTTCCGCAAATGCGCCTTCTTCTCTGTCATTGATTATGGAGAGACCGTAGTGGGAATGGTTGATCGCTCTGAGGATCCCGTTGCCTGCCATCAGACATATGAAGGGAATGGCGAATGCGCAGACCAGTGAAACCACAGCTTTTTTGTTATGAAGGAAAATATCGATGAAAGAAATAAGTGTTATCACAATTATATAAGGCAGTACCCAGATGGAATCCTCCTTGATGTTCCAGAAAAACCATAATGTAAGGCCGCCTGTGAGAGCCCAGGGGAGGAGGTTTAAAAAGGACCTGCTGCGTCTGATGAAGATGGCTGTGATGCAGGCGAAAAGAAGCAATGTTGTATAGGGAAGTATGGCATTCCTGTAGATACGCTGGCTGATGGATACCGTGAAATGCACGGGAGAATATAAAAGCAACAGATAGAGTATATAGCAGAAATATCTGTTTGAAACAGGTGCGATGGCTTTGCACATTGCAAAACATGCACCGACCGTCAAAAGCGCAAGCCCGAATGTATAAGGGATAAGTATCCTGTTGCAGAGGACTATAAATAAAGAATAGGAAATACCTTTTGTAAGAGTCTGACAATCGTAGACACCAAGCCATTCACCGTCAAGTAAAGACATGGTGTAATCCATCAGCAGAGCGTCATCGCTGACCTGACTGGGTGCCACAAAAAGCGGTGTCCTGAGATACAGTCCGATACGAAAGAGCGTCAGCAGAGCAAGGACGCCAAATATGATACGGTCTATATATTTTTTTTCGAATTTGATTTTCACCGCAACATTTTATCATATTAAGAACATAAAACCCAAATCAAAAACTTCAATATATGTCTTAATGTAAATGTGTTATAATTCATCGACAATTGTTTTTTGAGGGAGGGAAAAATGGATAATCAAACACCGCATATGAGGTATAACGCTGCGGGACAGGGCGTTACCCTTCATTGCCCGGGATGTGCCGCTGCACTGGTTTTTGATCCGGTATCGGGCAAGATGCATTGTGAGAGCTGTGGCAATCTGTATTCCACGAATGAACTGGGATATGAGAACCGTTTCAGCGTTGATGACGGTGAAATGATGGAATGCAATGTCTACAGATGCCGTTCATGTGGTGCTGAGCTCAATGTCAGTGATAATACTTGTTCCACATTCTGCGCTTATTGCGGTCAGCCTACGGTAGTATTCGACAGAGTGGCTTCCATGAGGAAACCACAGTTTATAATTCCGTTTTCAATTACAAAGGACCAGGCTGTGGGGCTCCTCAGGTTTAAAGTAAACGAAGGAAGCTTTGTTCCAAAGGAAGTGAAAGAGTTCTCCATAGACCGTATAACGGGGATATATGTTCCCTTCTGGCTTTTTGATATGGATTATGAGGACAGACAGCTTTTATCGGGTGAGGTTGGAAGCGGAAAGAATTCCCATAAATACCATTACTACAGAGAGGGTTCGACTCATTTCAGAAATCTGACTCTTGATGCATCCAGACAGCTTAATGACGATTCTTCCAAGCGGCTGGAACCATATATGACGGAAGCACTGCTCCCGTTCAAAGCGGACTACTTATCCGGCTTCTATTCCGACCGATATGATGTGGACAAGCATGAGCTTATGGGAAGTGCTGTAAGAAGAGCGGCAGATCTTTTCGATCAGGAGATAGTCAAGGATGTGTCAACCGGATGCCGTGCACATAATGTTAAGATCCTAAAGAAAGATCCGAATACAAATGTAACAGACATCAAGTATGCCCTGCTTCCTGCGTGGTTCCTGACTTTCAGATATAAGGATACTCCCTATACAATGCTTGTTAACGGACAGACGGGGAAGGTAATAGGCGGCCTGCCGTACGAGAAGACACCGCTTACACTTTTGTTTTTATTGATCTTTGTTATCCTTGCACCGTTAGCAGCGATGTTATATAACTACATAGGTTTTGATGATCTGAGGATCACGGGCATGGCAGTGGGCGGAGCTGCATTGCTTTTAGGTAAAGCGCTGAAGAACCTGAAGGATATAGAAATCAGCAATAAGCTGTCAAGTGCGTCAGATATCGCAAGATATTCAAAGGACAGATAGGAGGAAAAGCAAATGTCATTTATCGCAATATTGCTGGGGATGTTCACAGCTGCAAGTATAGCATTATATATTGTTTCGAGGATACTGAAAAAATCGAATGATCTGGGAAATACGGAGGGAAAGTATTACGACTTTGCGGATTCATTTGTGAGGATAAACCGCAGACAGGACAGGGTCAATATGAGACAATTTAGATTTTAAAAAGATGGTTTGAGGTGACTCCCGACTTATATTATTCGACAACGGTAATAAAAAGTAGTATAGTTGTATTGTTTACATAAGTAGTTAACATAAGGAGGGATTGCAAAACATGAAAAATGTTGCATTCAAAAAAAATCTTAAAACCTATACGGCGCTGATGCTTCTTGCATGTGCAGTCGCTGTATTTGCTGTTTTTACAGGCCTTTCACCGGTTAAAGCAAATGCGGGAACACTGGTTGCCGGAACTGTAAATGCCAAGAGTACGGAGACTCTTCTGTATCTCGATACAACAGGCGGACAGATGCAGATCAAGTTCGATGACAAGACTGATTTTACAAAGTGCCCTGTTCTTGTATCAGGATCTGCCGTTACGGTTGATGTTTACAACGGAGGAGACGGATATCTTCATGCAGCAAGCGTATCTCTTTCAAAGAGCATCGCAACCGTAGACAGAAATAAGACCACAACCGTAACAGGTAAGATCGCAGACGGAACAACGGATTCTGTTCTTAAGCTCAGCACAACAGGCGGAATGATGACACTCAAGATCGATGATACATCTGATTTTTCAAAGTGCCGCATTTTAAAGAAGGATAAAGAGATCACAGTTTTCCTGGGATACGGCTCTGATGCATACTGGCATGTACTTACCGCATCATCCGCAGAGACAGGTGTTCAGACAGTCACCACTATCAACGGTGTAAATATGCCTGTGGTAACAGGAACTGTTACAGGTGACAGCAATGCCGAATATCTTAATATCAATACAACAGCAGGAGCCATGATCCTTAAGCTTGATTCCCAAACGGATATCAGCGAGTGCGGATATACTTACAAGGGACAGACCGTATATGCAACTATCTATCTCGGAACAGATTCATACCTGCATGTTGCTAAGCTTGTAAACGGATCCGGTACCAAGGACAATACAGCATATACACTTGGCGGACAGGTACTTACGGTTCAGGGAAAAGCTACATCGGATACAACCCCGTATATGATCCAGCTTTCAACACCTCAGGGTATTATGAAGATCAAGATGGATGGTTCCACCAAGATGACAAACAACAAAGTCATCACTGAAAATGTTTACCTCACAATTGATGTACAGGGAGGAAGCGACGGTTACCTCCACGCACTTAAGGTTACGAGAGGTTGATAATTAACGATCGGATCAAGGTCTTCTCTGAAAAGAGAAGGCCTTTTTCATAGCCGGGCCCACGGCGTGTACGTCAAGAGCATGATGGGACGGAGCCAGACAGGCAATTAAAACATAGGGAAGTAAAAAAGAATGGAAGTCAGTATTTATCACATAGGAGAGCTGTATCTCTATGACTATTACTGCAACGAAGGTGAATATGAGCTGAGCAGCACGGATAAAGCATCGGAGTATTTCGAAAAGGGCAGGGCTCTTGAAGGGAAAGAAGACTATGCCGGTGCTTTGATGGAATATAAATCCGCGCATGAAGAAAATCCTGTCAGATATGATATCTATTCGGGGATGATCAGATGCTATAAGCATGCGGAGAATCTGGATGAGATAGAGAGACTTGCGGAAGAAAGTTATAAATTCGCATGTACAAGATCTGAGCTGGCGGATTATTATAGAAACAGAGCTTTTATCTTTCTTCAGAGATTCAAGCCGGATATGGCAGCAGCTCTTTATTCATACAGCAGGCTTATCTGTGACAGCGAGCTGGCTAAGTCTGAGATAAAGTATCTGGAGAGGGCCATGGGCCGTAAGATGGAAGAGCGGGACCCGGAGATCCTGATCAGTACACTGGAAGCGGAGAAGATACCAACAGCCGCAGACAGCGTATCTTTGGCACTGCTCGTTAAGGCGGCGGATGAGGCGGCTGAAAAGGGAGCATACGGTCAGGCACTGGATTGCCTGGAGATGGTCTATGATCTGACGGAGGATGAAGGCATCAGTGCAAAGATAGGGACGGTAAAAGCAAGAATGAAGTCGGAATAAGAAGTGTGAAAGACTTGTAAAGAAGGCTGTATGAAAGTGAAAAATCGGTAAGATTGTATGATGTTAAGTGCTTGTAAAATCCTGCCAATTAGTTGTATCATATAGCCTGAAAACGTTACATATGAACCATAAGGAGGAACCATTTTGGCACAGCAGAGAAAACCTTTAGTAACAAACATTTTTACGGCAGATCCTTCCGCCCATGTTTTCAATGACAAGATTTATGTTTATCCTTCACATGATATCCCTCATAACGGAGCGGATGATGATGAAGGAAGCGAATATATGATGGAAGATTACCACATTCTTTCCATGGATAACCCGGATGCAGAGTGCGTCGATAACGGTGAAGCTCTTCATATGAAGGATGTTCCCTGGGTTAGCAAGCAGATGTGGGCGCCCGATGCCGTTTGCAAGGATGGTAAGTACTATCTTTACTTCCCTGCAAGAGATAAGGAAGGTATCTTCAGGATTGGTGTTGCTGTCAGCGACAGCCCTGTAGGACCCTTTAAGGCAGAGCCTGATTACATCAAGGGTACATACAGTATCGATCCCGCAACATTCATGGATGATGACGGAAGAGTATATATGTACAACGGAGGTCTCTGGGGCGGTCAGCTCGAGAAGTGGAAGACCGGTACGTTCGATCCCAACGGCGGAGAACCTGACAAGGATGAGCCTGCATTAGGACCTTTATGCGTAGAGATCGCAGACAACATGAAGGAGCTTAAGGGTGAGTATGTTCACCTGAAGATCCTTGATGAGAACGGCGAAGAGATCAAGGCCGGTGATGAGGATAGAAGATACTTCGAAGGCCCCTGGATGCACAAGTATAACGGCACATACTACCTGTCATATTCAACAGGTACAACACACTACATCGTATATGCTACATCAAAGAGCCCCATGGGACCTTTCACATACAGAGGAAGGATCCTTGAGCCTGTTATCGGATGGACAACACATCATTCTATCATCGAGTATCACGGCAAATGGTATCTCTTCTATCATGATTGCGAGCTTTCAGAGGGTATCAACCACAGACGTTGCGTAAAGTTCACAGAGCTTAAATACAACGAGGACGGAACCATCGTTCCCATCAAGCCCTACGAGTAAACCGTACTTAGGATTTAATTCAGACTTCGGAGTGTGTCGGGAAATCATCCCGCCACTCCGAAGTTTTTTACTTAATAAGAGAATATGCCGGCAAATTAATACAGAGATGCAAAAATGATATCATATCGCACGGATGAGGATTGTTCTGCATTTGATAGTCCGGATTTTACAGGAGGTTTAATTGTGAAGATACTGGTCTTAAGCAGTCAGCTGGAAGAAAAACATATCGCGCAGATAAGGAAAACGGCAGAGGAAGTAAAGGCGGATCTTTATTTCTACGGATCTGAGAAAGATATACCGGAAGAGAATAAGGATGCGGAAGTGATCTATGGCTTTGCCACTGAGACTGCAAGAACAAGCAGGGATTTAAAATGGCTCTGTGTTCCTTCTGCGGGAGTAGATTATATTACAAAGCCCGACAGCTTTGCCAATCCCGATGCGATGCTCACAAATTCTGCAGGAGCCTACGGTGTGACCATAGCCGAGCATATGATAGCTGTTCTGCTCATGATGATGAGAAGGATCACTGAATTCCACAAGGCAGCCCTTGAAGGCAGGTGGATAGCTCCCATGAAGCAGAGATCCATTAAAAACAGCCGCATCACAGTCCTTGGTACAGGAGATATCGGGAGACAGTTTGCAAAGCGTGCAGCTGCTTTTGAACCTGCTGTTATAAGAGGCGTCAGCAGGAGCGGAATATCAAAAGAAGATGTTTTTGATGAGATGTATAAAGTAAGCGATCTGGATAAATTGCTTCCCGGAACTGATGTGCTTGCCATGAGTCTTCCTGCTACGGCAGAAACTGAAAATATCCTTAATAAAGAAAGACTGGCACTTCTTCCCGAAGGCGCTTACGTGGTCAATGTGGGCAGAGGCTCCGCTGTCGATGAAGATGCTTTGATGGAGGCTCTGGAGTCAGGACATATCGCCGGAGCAGCATTGGATGTATTTAAGACTGAGCCGATACCTGAGGGGAGCAGACTGTGGAATACAACGAATCTCCTCATTACGCCGCATGTAGCGGGCAATCTTACACTTGAAGTGACTAAGGACAGAAATGTGGAGATGTTCTGTGAAGACCTTAAGAATTATGCGGCAGGAAAACCGCTCATCCATCTGGTGGACAGAGTAAGGGGATACTGAGCCGGCCATCTGCCTGCCTCCAAAATATGATCTTATAAAATGTTTGGAAGAATATAGTAAATCGTTTATAATATAACAGTAAAGGTCATATGAGGGATTTAATGGGGGGGGAATGTATGGCAGAGGATCAGAGCAGGATCATTCAGGATAAAAATGATCAGATAGCGCACTCGCTTGCAAAGAATTACGAGAACGTCTATTATGTCGATCTCGAAACAAAAGAATTTGCTGTTTTTGGAAACAATCCGATTCCCGATGGAGTGAAATTTCCTTCATCCGGGTCGGATTTTTTTGATAATGCCATTCGTAATGCAGATCTCTTTATTCATCCGGATGATGTCAAGCTTATGAAGAAAACATACAGCAGAGATGTTATCTTAAAGAACCTTGAAAAGGAAGGCCGCTATACGGTTCCATTCAGGACGCTCATAGACGGAGTGATCGAACATATGAGATGTATTTTTATCATGTGTGATGACAGGAAGCATATAGTCTGCTGTCTTGAGAATATCGAGAATGAGATCCGAAAGAGTGAAAAGAAGGAGAGAGAACTGCAGTCAGCCAGGCGTATGGCGAGAATGGATGAGCTGACGGGAGTCCGTAACAGAAATGCTTTAAAAGAATATGCGGCAGAGCTGGACGGGATGATAAAGTCGGGAAAGATAGAGCACAGTTTTGCCATAGTTATGTGCGATATAAACGATCTCAAGCTGATCAATGATACCAGAGGACACAGTGTCGGTGATGAAGCTATACAAAGGACAGGCAGACTGATCAGCGATGTGTATGGTCACAGTCCTGTCTTCAGAGTGGGTGGAGACGAGTTTGTAGCTATCATTAAGAGCAGAGATTACGAGCATCGGGACGAACTGCTTTCGATGATCAGGAAGGAATCGCTGGAAAATAAGCGTTTACGTTCAGGCCCGGTAATAGCCTGCGGCATGGCGCTGTTCGATCCGGCACGGGACAAAGACTTCGGCTCGGTATATAATCGTGCCGACAGCAAAATGTACGAAGATAAGACAAGCCTCAAGTCAGAGCGCATTACGGATACCTATGGGAACAGAGGTGAATTGGACAAGCCCATCACCGATGAGAGAAAAAGGTTGCTGGACAGCATGTACGGAGCTCTTTTAACTGTTGCAGGTGGAGGATATGTCTATTTAAATGATATGAAGTATGATTATTCGAGATGGTCGCTGCCGCTGATAGATGATTTCGGAATCGTATCGGAATATATGTATCATGCGGACAGAATATGGTTTGGCCATATCCATCCGGATGACAAAGCCGCCTACAGAGAAGCGGTAGAAGCTGTTTTCAGGGGCGATGGAGAAGTAAGGCAGTTAAGATACCGTGCCCGCAGGCAGGACGGAAAATATGTGTGGATTACTACCAGATGTTTCATTTTAAGTGACAGCGACGGGAAGCCTGATTATTTTGGTGGGATCATGATCCTGAATTAAGGGGGCCGAATTAAGGATCAGTCGCTTACCACCTGATTCTTTCCATGTTTTTTACCATAGTTGAATAATTATTTTCAGGTTGTCATTTGGGAATAATGCGATATAATAGCACCTATACGAAGACGACCTGTATTCTGAAATTAATATGGTGAACGGGTCAAAATGATCTGTTCCGTGACAGCTTTTCCAGTTATGCCAGAAGTGTAGTATGATACAGAAGATCCGTAACAGCATACTGCTTAAGTTTTTATGCTTTGTTCTCATCATTCTTTTTGTGCTTTCCGGTACATTTTACACATCATATCTTTATGTCCGGCAGACAACACAAAACTACGCCGAAACGCTTGCTGAGAGTCTCCTAAGACAGTCGGATAATGCTATAAGTCTTTATGAAGAGAATCTCAGATATAATGCTGAATCGCTTTACAGATCCATTGTCATGTATGATCTTGCAGAGGATGGGAAAGACATACGTGAGGCAAGGATCTCTTCTTATTATTCCCAAATTGCTTACAAAAACAGAGAAATAGCTGCGGCGATATTCTATGATAATGATATGAATACCGTTGTCTCATTGGGGAAGCCTGTGGACATGCCGTCCAGACAGGCCTATATCCGTACGGGTGAAGACCTGAACGCCGACAGGTATTTTGCTGACAGTGATGAGTATTATTATGCATTCTATTATCCTATCTATGACGGTGCCGGCGGGAGTACGGCACAGCTTGGGATGTGTGTCTTCATACTAGAGCCATGGAGAATAGACGGAACACTTAAGAATATATTAAATGACAGTGTTGTGGCGATGCAGCTTAGCGATTCCAATAAGTTAGATCTTTCTTTTCATAAATTCGGTGACATCCCCGCCGGTCTGTCCATGGAGGATCTGAAGTCTGACAGGGATTATGTATATAGAGAAGGCAACTGGCAAAACGGTATCAGGATCTCGATAGCTGTTTCTGTATCCGGCAATACTGCGGGAAGTGTGGCGATCCGCAAGATGATACTGGTCGCATCAATACTCATACTGCTTCTTCTCACGGTAATAGTATTATTCTCCTATTACCAGATGGCAAAGCCTATCCGCGCCATCGACAAGTTTATCGGCAATTCCATAAAGCATCCGGAGCGGAGATTGGAACTCCACAGAACCGATGAAATAGGTAATGTGGCAGCCAGCCTGGATCATATGCTTGATGAGAACCAGCGTATGATAAAAGAGATCAAGGACAGCAAGATAAGACTCTATGAAACGGAGCTTGCCCAGCAGAAGATGGAGATACTCGCATACCGGAATCAGATCAATCCCCATTTCTTATATAATACATTATCATGCATGCGCGACATGGCTCTTATCAATGATGAGAATGATATCGCCGAAATGGCAATGGCTCTCTCCGATATCTTCAGATATGCCGTAAAAGGAAGTAATATTGTAACTGTAAGTGATGAAGTATCATATATAGGTAAATTTGCAAGGATCATAGAATACCGCTTCATGGGAAAGATAATGATCAACGTGGATGCGGATGATGAAGTGCTGGATAAGCCCATGATAAGATTCTTCCTGCAGCCTCTTGTGGAGAATTCCGTATTCCACGGCCTGGAGAGCAAGATGGATGCGGGCTTTGTAAATGTTACCATTAAAGGTGTGGAAGGAAGACTCAGGATGACTGTGGAAGATAACGGTCTGGGAATGGATGAGGAGACACTTGATAAGGTGAGAGAGGATATCAGGAATCCGCATGAGAATACAGGCATAGGACTGGCAAATATCATCCAGAGACTCAGGTTGTTCTACGGAGATGATTATACGATTAAAGTAAGGAGTCATCTGGATAAGGGTACTGTGATATGGATATCGGTTCCGGATCACATGAGAGAACCGGGGTAAGCGCATTTAAACAGACAGGTATGGGAGTTACGGAATGATAAATGTATATATAGTGGATGATGAAGTCTGGATCACACTGGGATTAAAGAAACTGCTTGAAAAACTGGATATGGATATATATGTGGTGGGTACGGCGAATAACGGACTTACCGCCAGGGAAGAGATAGAGCTGTTCAAGCCGGATGTTGTCTTCACTGACATCAGGATGCCGGGGCTTACGGGGCTTGAGCTTTTACGGGCTGTATCGGAAGTGTCGCCGGACACGAAGGTCGTGATGATCTCCGGCTATGCGGAATTCTCTTATGCAAAGGAAGCCGTTAAGCATCATGCTTACGATTATCTTTTAAAGCCTATCAAGGAAGAAGAGCTTTCAAGAGTAATGATGTCCATAATAAACGAGAGCGGTGAAGAGAAGGCGGAAAAGAGTGAAGAGCCTTCATTTGACAGAGTTATAGATAATGTTATCTCGGAGATACGAGAGCATTATACGGAAGATATTTCGCTCACATCTCTTGCGACAAAATACAATTTAAGCATGGCCCGGCTCAGTGAGATGATCAAAGAGAATCTTAAAGTCAATTTTTCCGATTATATAGCATCTCTCAGGATACAGCGTGCAAAGGAACTTCTCAGGGATGAGAGCATCTCTATCCAGGAGATAGCCGAGATAGTCGGATATAATGATTATTTCTATTTCACAAAAGTGTTCAAAAAAGTCGAGGGGATATCCCCCAGTAAATATAGAAAATCCATATAAATTTTTTTGGTAGTTTCTTTTTTGATGGAAGATTTTACCAATTCACCGAAAATTTTCCATATTTACTTGGCAATAATAGCTATATGATGATGTCATAGAGAGCTCCCTTATAAGAAATTGTTAAGTAGCTATGGTATGTATGGGTAATATGTCAGGAGGTTATGTTTCATGAAGAAGAAGCTCACTTGTTTATTATTGAGTGCAGTGATGTCTCTTTCAATGCTGGCCGGCTGTACGAGCGGAAGTGCTCCGGCAGGCGGAAGCACAGGCGGTGCAGCACCCGCAGGCGGAGATACCGCAGCAGCCAAGTCGGATGACACCATCAAGATCGGTGTTTCGATCTGGAGTTCAACCGACGTACTCGGCTCCCAGTGTAAGCTGATCATCGATGAGGCTGCAGATGCTCTCGGAGTTCAGGTTCAGTATGTTGACCAGGGACACGTTTCCGAGAAGGTTACCGCTTCCGTAGAGCAGCTTTGCGCAGCAGGATGTGACGGTATCATCATCTGCAACTCTTCAGATACTGAGATGGCTTCTGCCATCAAGACATGTAACGATAACGGAGTTTATCTTGCTCAGTTCTTCCGTATCATCAATTCAGAGACAAGTGCGGATATCTATAAAGCAGCAGTTGATTCTCCCTACTATGTTGGTGCGGTTCATGAGAACGAGCCAGAAAACGGCGAGAAGCTTGTTCAGATCCTTCTTGATAAGGGCGACAGAAACATTGGTCTTATCGGATGGGAACAGGGTGACGCTACATGGCTCGGAAGATGGGAAGGCTACAAGGCAGGCGTAGAGAAGTGGAATGCTGCTCATCCCGATGATCAGGCAGTACTTTCCGAGCCTCAGTACGCAGGAACATCTTCAGAAGGCGGTTCTAAGGCTGCGGAAGCCCTTATGAGTGCTAATCCCGATCTTGATGCCATCATCCCTGCAGGTGGCGGCGGAGATCCTCTCCAGGGTGCTATCGCAGCGGTAGAGCGTGCCGGTAAGACACAGGATATCGATATCGTATCCACAGACTTCCTTCCGGACCTCGGAGAAAGAATTGCCAACGGTTCAATGGCAGGTGAGTCAGGCGGACATTACTGCGATCCTCTCTTCGCATTCCTGGCAGTATACAATGCCGTAAAGGGCGATTACAAGGATTTCGGCGGCAAGTTCGAAGATATCAACTTCCCTTACCTTTATGTAGCATCTCCCGAAGACTATGCTGCATATGAGAAGTACTTCGTAGATAAGCTTCCGTACACAAAAGAAGAACTTGTTGAGATGTCCAAGCTCGACATGGAAGGCTTAAAGGCTAAGGCTGCAGCTCTTTCCATCGAAGATGCAAAGGCTCGCTCAGGCGAATGATCAAACCCTGAAAATTTATAATTAAAGATTTATTCCAAACCATGGAGCCGGTATCGCACGGCGGTACCGGCTCTAACTATATCCAGAGGTGAAGATTTTATGAATGCATCGAATGAGATGACGGGGAAAAAGTTGTCAGCAAAGACCAAAGGGTACCTGTTACTTTTTCTCATGGTTATAGTGTCCTGGGGTATCTTCAAAGTGATAACTCCGAACAACTTCGGCTCAGCCAAGAATATGGTGAGTTATTTTGAAGCATCACTCCTTGCGGCCGTGGGCGCAGTGGGATTCTACTTCGTAATGGTAATGGGAATGTTTGATTTCTCCATTGGCGCCAATATCATACTTTCCGCTATAGTCGGATGTGTATTTGCTAATCGTTTCGGAATGGGATATGTGGGACTCGTACTTGGAGCGATCCTTACCGGAGCACTGGTAGGTTTTCTGAACGGAGCCTTTTATGTGAAATTAAGGATACCGTCGATGATCGTAACTACGGGTCTTGCACTTATATATGAATCTGTTGCCAACTATATCGCAGGAGGAGTGGAGCAGACGCTTCCCTCGGGCCTCAGAGCATTCGGACAGATGCCGGGCAATCTGATACTTGCGGTATGTGCCTTTGCCGTTGCATATCTCCTTCTCAACTATACGAAGATAGGAACATATACATATGCTATAGGCAGTAATGAGTTTGTTGCAAAGAATATGGGTATCAAAGTCAATGCATATAAGATACTTGCCTTTGTGATAAGCGGAGCTTTTCTCGGTGTGATGGCAGTACTTACCATAAGTTACGGATCTTCCATGGTAGCGGTAACGGGCATGGCATCCATGAGCCGTAACTTCATCCCCACCATGGGATGCTTCTTCGGCCTGGCATTTAAGAAATACGGTATGCCTATCGCAGCCATCATCATAGGTGAGTTTGTGATCAATATCATATTCTTCGGATTCATCGCACTGGGTGCACCCACTGCGATCCAGGATGTTATCACAGGATTTGCCCTTCTTATCATCGTAATGCTTACTACCAAGGTCGCTAAAGGCGAGATAGTGAAATAAGGGGGACAGACGATGAGTGAGATAAGATTACAGGTTAATGATATATGTAAATACTTTGGTATCACCAAGGCGCTGGAACATGTTTCCTTCAATATCGCAAAGGGTGAAGTACATGCGCTTATAGGCGAGAACGGATCGGGAAAGTCCACACTTACCAATTCGCTGGCAGGTATCTATCAGAAGGATTCCGGAACATTTACCTTAGATGGAAAGGAAGTAAATCCTGCCAATCAGGTGGAAGCCAATAATGAAGGCATATCCATAATCGTTCAGGAGCTGGGAACTCTGGACGGACTTACGGTTGCAGAGAATATCTTCCTTGGTCATGAAGACAAGTTCGTAAAGTGCGGTATCAAGAATACCAATGCGATGAACCGCAAGGCTACGGAGCTTTTGAAGCAGTATGGTTTTGATCGCATCAAAGCAGCGGACATGATCGAGAATTATAATTTCGAAGACAGGAAACTGGTGGAGATAGTCAAGGCAACATATTTTAAACCCAAGATCCTTGTTATCGACGAGACTACAACCGCACTTTCCGGTGAAGGGCGTGAAGAACTCTATAAGCACATGAACAGGATCAGGGAAGAGGGAGATACAGTTATATTCATATCCCACGATCTGCCTGAGATACTGCGTCTCTCCGATACCATCACAGTCCTCAGGGACGGAATCTATATCGATACGGTAAAGAGCAGCGATATAGACGAAGAAGGCTTAAAGAAGTTGATGGTAGGAAGAGAAGTATCAGGAAAGTATTACCGTGCGGACTACGGAGAAGAGATATCTGATGAAGTTGTTATGAAGGTGGAAAATGTAACGGTTCCCGGACTTATATCGGATATAAGCTTCGATCTGCATAAGGGCGAGATACTCGGTTTCGGAGGTCTTTCGGAATCCGGTATGCATGAAGTTGGTAAGGCCTGCTTCGGTGCATCCTTTGACAGAGAGGGAAAAGTCACCCTTGCGGACGGGACTGAGATAAATGATATACCCTCAGCGATCTCCCACAGCATAGCTTATACATCCAAGGATCGTGACAACGAATCATTAGTCATGAATCAGAGTATCAGAGATAATATCTGTCTGCCGTCATTGGATGAGCTTTCGAATAAAGCCGGACTTTTGAGCGATAAGAAGCTTTATGAATTCGCCGGTATCCATGCAAAGACCATGTCCACCAAAATGCAGAGTGTGGACCAGTTTGTTTCAAATCTGTCGGGCGGTAATAAGCAGAAGGTGGTGCTGGCACGCTGGATAGGCAAGGATTCGGATATCCTCGTTCTGGACAGTCCCACAAGAGGTATAGACGTTAAGGTTAAGCAGGACATATATCAGCTCATGGACAAGATGCGAAAGGAAGGCAAGTCCATCATCATGATCTCGGAAGAGCTGATGGAGCTTATCGGAATGTGTGACAGGATCATCATCATGAAAGACGGGCGGATAAACGGCGAGCTTATGCGTGATGAGAATATGGATGAGAATGTTCTCATCTCCAAGATGGTATAAGGAGGCGTGATTATGGGCAGTCAGGATAATGCAGAAGCCGCTAAGGGCGTGCTGTTAAAAAAACAGTCGCGGGTCAATATGATCCGGTCGGCACTTCCTGTTATAGGACTTGTGGCGGTATGCATCATATTCAATATTTTAACGGACGGAAATATGTGGAACAGCAGAAAGCTGATACTCAATCAGGTATATGTTGTTCTGATCTCAACGGTAGGCGTGTTCTTTATAATGAGCATGGGCGGACTTGATTTCTCGCAGGGATCGATCATGGGTATCGCATCCATCGTGGTCTGTCTCCTGTCAGGAGTGAATATGTTTCTCGCCGTGATCGGAGGTATCATGGCAGGTGCAGCCATAGGTGCTTTTAACGGATACTTCTACGTTAACAGGAAGATCAAATCATTTATCGTTACCATATGTACTATGTTCCTCTTCAGAGGATTTATAAAGTACATGGCTTCCAATTCACCGGTGGCAGCCAGCATGAAGGTATACGACTATGATACAACACCGGTTAAGCTGGGGATCACCATACTGGTACTTGCCACAGGCTTTATAGTATTTCGTTTCACCAGATTCGGTATAGACCTCAAAGCAATCGGAGCAGGTGAGAAGGCTGCGAAATTTGCGGGTATCAGAACAGACAGAGTAAAATTCTTAATATACGTACTTGCAGGTGCCATCACAGGACTTGCGGCATTTGTAAATATCGTAAAGAACGGTTCGGCTACGGCCAATGCCGGTAATCAGTTAGAGACTCAGATGCTCATAGCGCTGGTTCTCGGAGGTATGCCGATATCCGGAGGCGCCAAGGTCAGATTTGAGAATGTCATAGTAGGTTCACTGCTGTATATAGTGTTAAACAACGGACTTATCATGATGGGCCTCACACCTCAGGCCATGCAGCTGATCCAGGGTATAATATTCCTTATATTTGTTGCCATATTTGCGGACAGACAAAGTCTCTCCGTTATCAAATAATCCGTTAACCCCACTCCGGTCCCCCCTTTCCATCAGCACAGGAAAGGGGGGATTTTTTAAAAAATTTATATATTACAATATTATAGTTGAAAAATGCCCGTAAGTGCAGTAAAATCAATATGTCAGGGTTATGGTGACCTTGAAAACTATTTGTGGAGGAGACAAAACAAAATGAACAAGACAGAATTTGTTGAAGCAATCGCAAAAGAAACAGGACTTACAAAGAAGGATGCTGAAGCAGCAGTTAATGCTTACAACGCTACAGTAACCAAGGCTCTCAAGAAGGGTGACAAGGTTACATTCGTTGGCTTCGGTACTTTCGAAGTTGGCAAGCGTGCAGCTCGTACAGGACGCAATCCTCAGACTGGCGCTACAATCAAGATCAAGGCTTCTAAGGCTCCTAAGTTCAAGGCTGGTAAGGCTCTTAAGGACGCTGTAAACAAGAAATGATCTGAAAATGATTAAAAAAGACCGCTGTCGAAAGACAGCGGTTTTTTGTTGATCGATCCTGCGGTATCCGCTTATTCGCGTACGCCTTCTTCAAGTCCCTCTACGGGAAGGCCGCTTAAGTATTCTTCGCTGAGCTTTGTAAGAGTTCCGTCAGCTTCCATCTCGAGATATACGTCTGAGAATGCTCTGGCAAGAGCCTGTCCCTCGTCATTTTTTCTGAATACACTGTATACAAAGTCTGCAGCAAGCGGTTCACCGATATGCTTCAATGTGCCTTCCTTGCCGTTCTCCTTGAGGATATGGTCAACTGTATCCCAGACAGCCAGGAATCCGTCGGAGTGACCCGCAAGTACATTTTCGATGGAAGTCTGGGGATTTCCTTCGAAGTATACGAACTTGATGCCGTTATCGATGAGCATGTTCTCATAGAGCTCGCCGGCCTCGCAGGTGAAGGTCAGTCCCTCATCGATGACATCCTGAACAGTCTCTGCGGGCTCGTCGGCCTTAACCACCATGTAATTCTCATTCTTATAGTAGGGTGCGTTACTGAAGTAGAATTTCTCTTCACGTTCGTCAGAACGGTAGATCTGAGCGGCTACCATCTGGACTCTTCCTGACTCGAGAGCGGGGAGGAGGGCTGCCCATTCGTAAGCTTCGAACTTGCCTTCTATGCCCAGTCTCTTGCAGGCTTCAAGTGTTACTGCTACGTCAAATCCCGTGATATTGCCCTCTGCATCCACATAGTCAAAGGGAGCCCAGTCCGGCATGCATCCGATGATGATGCTGTCGGGAAGAGCGCTGTCCTTAGTGGTGGCATCTGTAGCAGCATCTGAGGAAGTGTCTGCAGCGTCAGTCTGTGCAGCGTCTGTAGCAGCTGCAGCACCTTCATTACCGGCGGGGGCAGCACCACTGTTGCCGGAGGGAGTGCATCCCGTAAGTACGGATGCTGCCACGGCTGTCAAAGTAAGTCCTGTTGTAAGTTTCCTGATGATCTGTGTTTTCATGTTTTCTCCTTATATTTTTGTATTTATGATGTTTTCCTGTTCTCTAAGAGATTGAGGAATTTACATGTGCGGTTATTTCTCGGATGATAGAGTATATCTCCCGGTTTTCCGTCTTCGCATACAACACCGTTATCCATGAAGACTATGCGGTCCGCTATATTCCTTGCAAAGCCTACTTCGTGGGTTACCACCAGCATTGTCACACCTTCGGATGCGATCTGCTCCATGACACCCAGTACTTCGCCTACCATTTCCGGATCAAGGGCCGAAGTGGGTTCGTCAAATAGGATGATGTCCGGGTTAAGCGCCATGGCTCTTGCTATAGCTACACGCTGTTGCTGTCCTCCGGATAATGCGGAGGGGTAGTGCTTTAATCTGTCTTTCATGCCTACTTTTTCGAGATAATTTTCCGCGATGTCAGCGGCTTCTGCCCTGGAGTATTTCTTGACCTGTATGAGACCCTCTGTGACGTTCTGCAGTACATTCAGGTGATTGAAGAGGTTATAGCCCTGGAATACCATGGCAGAGGTGCTTCTTACATGCTTTACATCGTCTTTGGTCCAATGTGAGAGCTTTATTATCCTGTCGTTGTAATTCATCACGCCGTCATCGGCTTTTTCCAGATGATTGATACAGCGCAAAAGCGTGGATTTTCCGGAACCGCTGGAACCCATGATGACGACCTTTTCACCTTTTCTGACCTGAAAGTCTACGCCTTTCAATACTTCCAGATTCCTGAAGGATTTCTTTAATCCGTATAATTCAACATATTTTCTCATGTGTTCTCACTCCTTTCATGCCGTCTGGATATCTTCTCGACCTTATTGAAGAGCAGCTGGAAGAGGGTGCATATCACCCAGTAGATGATCGCTGCGGCAAGGTATGACTCAAAGTATTTGTATTCTCTGCCTCCGAGGATCTTGGCTGCGGCCAGGATCTCCAGGACGGTTGCGGTAAAGGCGAGGCTGGTGCCCTTTACCAGATCGACGAAATAGTTGCCGAGATTGGGGAGGGCGTTTGAAAGGGCCTGGGGGAAGATGATCCTGCGAAAAGTAGTGAATCTGCTCATCCCGATGGTGTATCCCGCTTCGCTCTGTCCCTTGTCTACGGAAAGTATTGCGGCACGCATGACTTCGGATATATATGCACCGTAACACAGGGAAAATACGATGTACATGAAGATCATGGCAGGTATGTCATTTACGTTAATATTCCATCCGTACCGGTCGTTAAAGGAATTCAGTACTAGGGGTATGCCGTAGTAGAAGACCAGGATCTGCACCATAAGGGGAGTACCCTTGAAAAATGAAGTGTAGAGGTGGCTAAGCGGCAGCAGTACCGGCACCTTCTCGATCTTGATCAGTGCGACTATAAGACCTATGAGGCTGGCAAATATGAAAGTCACAAGTGTTAATTTGATGGTATTGGCGAATCCGTCCTTTAAGATGATGAAGATCGCCTTAAACATGAAGTCCCATTTCAAGATTCCCATTTATTCAACCTGCCTTTTTCTTAAGTTCCAAAGCAGAGGCTTCGAAAGCCTGCTGCAGATCCCGGATCAGATCGTCTGCATCTTCCGTTCCGATGGAGACTCGCACTGTGTTGTCGGGGATCCCTGCGAGACCAAGCTCGGAGTCTGTAAGTACTCCGTGAGTGGATCTCTTTGCGTTTGCGATAAGTGACTTGGAATCACCAAGATTTAACTGATAGCTAAAGAGCTTAACATTCCTGCAAAGCCTGTAGACTGCATCTTCGCCGCCCTTTACACCGAAGGAGAAGAGCTGTCCCACACCCTTTGGAAAGTACTTCTTAGCAAGCTCTCTGCTCTTGTTGCCTTCCAGATAAGGGTAGCTTACCCATTCGACGTATTCGCTGTGGGTCAGGAAGTCTACTATCTTCTCCACATTTCTGACTTCCTTATCTATACGCTCGGAGATGGTCTCCAGACCGAGGATCAGGAGGTATGCATTGAAGGGACTGAGGGCTGCACCGAAGTTGGTGAGATAATCACTTCTTACCTTGGCGGTGAAGGCGTCCTTACCGAAGGCTTCGAGGTAGGAGCGGTCCCTGCCGTTTAGATCACGGAAGGAGATGTTCTTCTCCTTAAACTGAGGGAATTTGGGACTGTCCCAATCGAATCTGCCGGCATCCACCACCAGTCCGCCGATGGCTGCACCATGACCGCCAATCCCCTTTGTAGCCGAGTAGATGACGATGTCAGCGCCGTGGACTATGGGGTTAAAAAGGTAGGGCGTAGGGATGGTATTGTCTACGACCAGAGGTATGCCGTGCCTGTGAGCAAGATCTGCGAGATTTTCTATGTCGGATACGATGGCTGTAGGATTGCTGACTGACTCTACATATATAAGTCTGGTATCATCGGCGATCTTTTCTTCAAATTCATCTATGGAAGCGTAGTTGCTTACTTTGTCTACATGTATGCCATACTTGGGGAAGATGGAATCCAGACTGTGAACGATACCTCCGTAGAGCTGTTCTGTGGTAAGCATTCGTCCGCCGCCTTCACAAAGAGAAAGAATCGCATATGTGATGGCTGCCACACCCGAACCTACCGCAACGGCATTCTTTGCTTTATCAAGGGCTGCGATACGGTCTTCCAGGACTTTGATGGTAGGATT
The DNA here is from genome assembly GCA_024697065.1 of Lachnospiraceae bacterium. GTDB lineage: Bacteria > Bacillota > Clostridia > Lachnospirales > Lachnospiraceae > NK4A136. The sequence continues at coordinate 97,731 of JAILGE010000008.1, read as the reverse complement.
GGAGCATCTGCTATAAACATGACCGTCCTCCACACCTGCGGCGATGCGGTCGTAGGTTTCAGCGCTTCCGACAGCATAGGATACTGTTTCATAAATGGGAACAGAAGAAGCAAAGTTGTGATCTGCGGGATCATAACCTGCTCTAAGTTTTAATGTGTCAAAACCGAAATCGTCATAACTGCTCATATTATCTTCTCCTTTATGAATGACTCATATGCAAAGCCGCATTGTCTGCGAAAAACTATGGTAGAAAAGTACCATAGATGTTTTTGTGGCGGAAATAGGTTAAACGAATAGTGGTTCTAAATTTTGCTTATGATGGGAAAAGCTCGCAGGAGTGATAGTGAAAAACCTTGCTTTATAAGGTCCAGGGCAGTTGAGGAGGCTTACATATAAGTAAAAAGTATGTAAGAATATAGGAAAAGGGAATAGGTCGAAATAAGTATGGAACAAATTACGATCCAGGGCAGGCAGGTTACCGTATATCCGTCGGATGATAAAGGTGCCCCTGTCGTTTATTCAAATGAATATGAGGAATGCGGTGAGGCGCTGCTTAAAGCCTGCAGAGAGCTGGGGGTTCCCGGGTTCCACCTGGTGACGGTGTCGGGACTTGACTGGAACAGGGATCTCTCGCCGTGGCATTGCGGACCTGTGGTCATGCGGGATGAGGAGTTTGACGGAGGAGCCGGAGGATATTTAAAATTATTAGAGGATGAGATCATGCCCTGTGCGGAAGGAATACTGGATATCACTCCGGCAGGAAGGATACTCGAAGGGTATTCAATGGCGGGGCTCTTTGCCGTATATGCGTCTCTTAATTCGGACAGGTTTGATGATATATCATGCGTGTCCGGTTCCGTATGGTTCCCCGGATTCAGGGATTATTTTGAAAACAGCGCTTTTGGGAAGAAACCGCAGAAGATCTACTTCTCTCTTGGAGAAAAAGAAACTAAAACAAGAAATCCCGTGCTGCAGACAACTGCTGCAGTCATGCAGGAGCTGTCCGGTATTTGCACGGGACGTGGTGTAAGATCAGTATTCGAGCTTAATCCCGGTAACCATTTCAAAGATAACGTTCTTAGAATGGCCAGGGGGATAAAGTGGATCATGAGTGAGCCGTGATACTCTTCCAGAAGTCTATGGCTCTCTCTATCCAGCCGTCTGCAGCGGAACCCTTGCCTGCGGAGAATCCGTGGCCGGTACCAGGTACAGTCTCATAGTGATGTCTGATGCCTGCAGCCTCAAGCGCTTTATGGAGATCCTCGGTGCCCCTGGGGTCTACCAGGTCATCAGCTTCTCCATGGATCAGGAATGCAGGGGGATAGTTGTTACAATGCTTTATGGCATTGTATTCCTCAAGGGATTCTCTCGTAAAATCATTTCCTCCGATACGCTGCAGCATAACATAGGAAAGATTCTGCTCATAGTCTGCACCGCTTGCTTTGTATTCGTCATAGAGTATATCCGTGCTGATGACGGGATAGATCAGGAATAAAGCATCAGGTGCGGGGATATCGAAATTTGAAAAGCCGTGATTGTCGGTCCCGAATATTGATGTGGCATGTGCACCTGCGGAGAAGCCGCAGACTGCATAGCTTTTTTTATTTACGGGGAAATCATTGGCTGTGATGAATCTGATGGCTGCGGCGATATCCTCGATGGGATCCGGGAGAAGTCCCGGAACATTCGCTCTGTAGCTTAGTACGAAAGCATTGATGTCATTCTTATTGAATTCCATGGCTGACTCAAAGCCCTCTGTCCAGGACCATACCTGAACGTAAGCTCCACCGGGAACTAGAAGTACGTAAGGAGCATCCTTTTTGCCCGGAAAGAAGAAGAGACGCACGTCCTCTTTGGAAGGAGTCTCTGCGATCTCTGATTCGCTGTATACCTTATAATCTCTGTCACATCCTGCATCATGGGCATCCTCTAAAGACTGCAGGGCCTTCATGATAATGCTTCCCTCTTCGAAAGCGATGCCTGCGGGAGTCATGGTGTCGTAATCTGCCATGGTGTCACCGTTGACGAATATGTATTTCGAGATCTTATTCTGATAGGGGCTGGCAGCAGCTAGCTCCTTAAATGTCATATGTGAGTTAAGAGTAGCCATATTTACCTCCGTGAAATCATTTAGCCTTGACCGGCTGTTTTTGCATATGTCATGTATATCATATTTTGGCTGAAAAAGTAAGATGTTGGTGGGAGTGGGGAATTAAGTTCGTATTTTTGGACTCGAAAAAGCGGATGATTTGAATATAACGAAAATGTATTTGAGGATAAGGGCGGAGTGATATAATTATCATTATTAAAGAAAATGAGACGGCATATCTTATATATGTATACAAATCTTTTTCTGTTGGAGGGGGTTATGAAAACCGGACTTTATGAGCAGATAATCAACAAACAATTAAACGCCGAACTGGAGCAAATACCGGAAGAATGTAAACACCGAGAAAAAGTGGATGGCGCTGAAGCTTCACGAGTACTGTCGACTTATGTTGCGGAACTCCTTAAGAACAGGATGGTAGCAGAAGTGCAACTGACGCAGTTAAGTACCATAATGCAATAATGAAATGGAATGAGGATAGAGATTTTATTGCTGATTACAAATTGACCGAAAATCGTAGAGTTATAGTTAATAAAATCACCAGATGAAATACAAAGTATAATAGGAAATAAAGAGAAAATTAGATAATAGGTATCATGTGCGGAAGATTTTATTTCGGATCATATACAGCAAATATTGTAGAGAAGACCTTCAATATATTTGGGGGTGTTGGAACCGTGGGTGATGTGACTCCGGGGATGTCACCGATGGTTCTGAGCGGACGGAAGGAACGTCTGACAGAAGAAACTATGCATTGGGGAATAAAGAATCGCAATGGCGGCTTGATCATCAATGCCAGAGCAGAATCTGTATACGAGAAGCCTATGTTTTCCGAGAGTATGGAATACCGCAGGATAATTATTCCGGCCGAGCATTTCTACGAATGGGACAGGGATAAGAATAAGGTGACATTCTCGCTGCCGGATAGTGAGATCATTTATCTGGCCGGTTTTTATAACCTGATAAATAACGTGGATTCTTTTGTAATCCTTACCACTGAGGCTAATGAATCTATGGAGAAGGTGCACGACCGTATGCCACTGATGATCGAAGCGAAGGATGTAAACGACTGGATTATGGAATCCGGAAAGACCAGAGAGTTCCTGCATAGGAAGATGCCGGAACTGCATTCCGAGCGGAAATATGAACAGTTAAGCTTATTTTAAAGTATTTACGGGGAGTGATCTGTATGTTCAACGGTAAAGTTGCGGTAGTCACCGGCGGAGCAAATGGAATAGGAAAGTGCATTGCAGAAGAGTTCCGGAAGACTGGCGCTTTGGTCGAAGTCATAGACAAGGCCGCAGGAGATCATTATGTTGGGGATATTTCAGATAAGGATACTCTGGAAGCTTTTGCAAAGTACGTTTACGATAAACACGGTCACATTGACTATCTGATCAACAATGCCATTCCGCTGATGAAGGGGATAGATGAGTGCAGTTACGAGGACTTTCAATATGCTCTTGCTGTGGGCGTGACAGCACCCTTTTATCTGACCAAGCTGTTCATGCCGTATTTTGCCGAAGGCGCTGCCATCGTTAATATCTCATCATCCAGAGATCGGATGAGCCAGGCACAGACTGAGAGTTATACAGCAGCCAAGGGCGGGATATCCGCACTCACCCATGCGCTTATGATGAGCCTTGCGGGGAAGGTGAGAGTGAATTCTGTTTCACCCGGTTGGATTGATACGGATTATAAGGTGTATAAAGGCCCTGATGCATACCAGCAGCCTTCCGGAAGAGTAGGTAATCCGTTGGATATTGCCAACGCAGTTCTATATCTGTGTTCTGACAAAGCGGGTTTCATCAATGGTGAGAATATCTGTATAGATGGTGGCATGACGCATCAGATGATCTATCATGCTGACAATGGGTGGAGCTTAGAGTAAGGAAAGTTTGATATAAGGGGTGTTATGGATATATTTTTTACAAAATATGATGAGGATATTGTTGGTGATTCTAAGAGGGATCCGCTTGGACTTCAGCCGATATGGTCATACTTCGGTAGCCGGGTTATTAAAAATATAACTATGGTCAGTGATGATTTTCATGGATTTAGGGAGGTTCTTCTATGTCTTGCTAACCGGTGAAAATGCCCATTAATAATCCCCCACATTGCTTTGGCAAAGTGGGGGATTGGCATTAGATGCGAGAGACTATATAATGCCGAACTTCTCCTTATACTTTGCAAGCTCAGCCTTCATTTCGTCAACTTGTGATTCGGCAGCATGGGCACGAGTTTCTGCTTCGTTAACACGTGCTTCAGCAGCATCAGCACGTGTTTTCTCTATGTCGGCACGACGACGTTCCGCTTCAGTGTTAGCACGTTCTTCTTCACGGCCTTCCTCTCTCAGCTCACGTTCCAATTCCCAGCTCTTCATATATCTGATCCCTACATTCTTCTTATTTTTGGTGGCCTTTACAATTTCGTCAAGGCGCCTGGTTGTTTCGTCTATTTAGTCTTTGAAAACATATTAACATGCATGAAATTCATTTGAAACAGTCAGTTATGCACATGACACTTATGGGTGCTGTATTTATGATAAAAGCTGAAGCATTCGGATCTCAGGTTTATAACTGCTCGACATACGCTCAATGAGCGTATATTATATGGGAGTATATACTTCTGAAATTATATTTAAGGAGAGGGTGTAAAAGTGAAAAAAAGAGTATTTAGTACGTTGATCGCGATCATCATGGTAGCCTTATGTATAGGCTGTGGCAGTAGCAAAAGCCCGGATGGAGAATGGACACATACGAAATCCATCTTAGATGACGGATCTGTATTTGATGAAAAAGACCTGGAACCGGAATTCTTAGTTATAAATGGCGAAACTGCCCATTATACCTGTGATTCTTCCTTTTTGAAGAAAAAAGTTGAGTTTGATCTGTCTGTTATGAAAAACGATGATGGTACATATACTTTCAATCTCATCGGTTCGGATAATGATGTAACAGATATCGCATTCATGGAAAATGTAGAGTTAAAAGGTAATACAATGCGATATTCCATGGATGGTGTGGAATATGTTTACACCAGAAAATAAATAATCCCAAATGATAGATTTAAAATGAGATTAAAAAGAATTACAGGAATTATTATTGCTAACGTAATGCCGGTAACAGACCGTGATTTTGAACGCATAGAATCTCAGTTACGTACAGATCTGGGAAATTACTATGCGGATCTGGGAGGCATATAAAGGAAACAGGATGGATCGGAATATATATCAGCATATCAGTCAGATGGAAGTGATCCTTGATGCAGCACAGCAGAGGTTGGATGCGATGGAACAGAGTATCGAGGATCTTAAGGAATACCAGGCAGATATTCGGGTACTGGAGGATTATTATACAAGTCAGCAGTGGAAGGAAGATTTTGCAATGGATGAGGCTGGTAAACTCCCTGAAGGACTGAAAAGGAGTGTGCTGTCAGAGGACGGCATTTACAATATGCTTCAGAGAAACCGGAAATTAATGAAGATACTGGATGGAAAGGGACGCGAGTAAATATGAAGACAGTTGGATTGATCGGCGGAATGAGTTGGGAAAGCACAATTCCGTATTACAGGATCATAAATGAGATCGTTAAGGAGAAGCTGGGGGGACTTCATTCAGCTCAGATCATTTTATACAGTGTCGAATTTGATGAGATTGAGAAGTGTCAGTCAAGCGGGCAGTGGGATAAGAGCGGAGAGATACTCGGGAACGCGGCCAAGAAGTTAGAGCTTGCAGGAGCTGATTTTATCCTGATATGTACGAATACGATGCATAAAGTAGCACCTCAGATTCAGAGCATGATCTCAGTACCTGTCGTACATATCGCTGATGCAACGGCCGATGAACTTGAAAAAGACAATATATCAAAAGTAGCTTTGCTGGGAACAAAATATACTATGACCCAGGATTTCTACAGATCAAAGCTTACAGACAGGGGACTCGAAGTTGTTATTCCGGATGAAGATGATATTGAGCTGGTTAATGAAGTTATATTTAAGGAACTGTGTGTAGGTATCATTAATAAGGACTCTGAAAGAAGATTCTGCGATATTATAAGTAAGTTGAAGGAGAAGGGAGCGCAGGCTGTCATTCTGGGGTGTACTGAAATAGGTCTGCTGGTCAATGCGGAAAGTTCAAGTCTTCCTGTTTATGATACGACAGTAATACATGCAACAAAAGCGGCTCAGTTATTATTGGAGTGATAATTACCGGGCGTGATAGAAAGTGAAAAACAGAGGTTATGCTGATGAAGCTCTTTTTACTTGAAGATGATGATGCCATCGGAATGGGGCTTAAGTACTCTTTGGAAAAAGAAGGCTATGATGTCGTCCATATGAGGACTAAGGAAGAAGCACTGTATGCCATTAGCACAAATACATTTGATATATGTATCCTGGATATCAATCTGCCGGATGGAAATGGTTATGACGTCTGCAGATTCATCAAAGAGAAGGAAGATGTTCCGGTTATCTTTCTGACAGCAAGCGATGCGGAAGTAAATGTTGTCATGGGACTTGAGATGGGTGCGGATGATTACGTATGCAAGCCCTTCAGAGTCAATGAGCTTATGGCCAGGATAAAGACTGTTCTCAGGAGAAGCGGCAAGGGGAAGGAGAAGTCCCCTGTGTCAGGCGGCGAGCTGGAGATCAAAACTGTCAGGATCCATACAGGAGAAGCCAGGGTTGGAATCATCAATGAGACAACCGGTAAAGAGGAACCGGTACTTTTAACGGCATTGGAATACAGGCTGCTTCTTGCATTTTATAATAACAGAGGTGTTGTATTGTCAAGAAGTCAGCTTCTTGAAGAGATGTGGGATGTGAGCGGAGATTTTGTTAATGATAATACGTTAACGGTATATATCAAGAGACTGAGAGATAAGATAGAAAAGGATCCGGCGGACCCTCAGATCATTAAAACCGTCCGGGGACTTGGGTATATACTTGAAAAGTGATATACAGATTTTGGTGCAGTATTATCATTATGTACGGGGAATGACAGGATGTTCAGAAATAAGGAATTTAAGTTTATGTTTATTACGGCAGCTGTTTTCACAGCTGCTATTTCTGTATGTGGGTATGTGTTTTGCGGCATCGCTGCAGTGGTTTTGATATTGATACTGGGAGCCGGCATTACTTCAGGATTTTCTATCATCACACAGCGAAGATATGCTGCTATTGATTCTTTAAATACATATCTGGTAAAAGTACTCGCCGGAGATGAGACGCCCGGGATTCTTGATCAGGAAGAGGGTGAGCTCTCACTGCTTAGGACTAATATCTGCAAGGCAACATCAACTCTGAATCATCAAAAAGAACTCTTATCCAAAGATAAGGTGGCGCTCTCAAATGCCATAGCTGATATCAGTCATCAGCTAAAGACTCCTCTGACATCCATGATCGTCATGAACGATCTGTTAAAGACAGAGGATGATGACAAAAAGAAGATGGAATTTCTTAAGACCCAGTCAGATCAGCTGGACAGGATGAACTGGCTTATTCAGACTCTCTTGAAATTATCGAAGATCGATGCGGGAACCATAACCATGAAACAGGAAGAGATCCGGGGAGAGCAGTTGATCAACGAAATAATAAAGCCTTTTGAGATCCTGATGGAACTGAAAAATATTAACTGCATAAAGCATATTTCTGATTTTTCTTTCAGATGTGACAGAGACTGGACCGTGGAAGCCGTCCAAAATATAGTAAAAAATTGTATCGAACACATGGAGAGCGGAGGTGCGCTTTCAATAAGTACTTCCGACACAAATATCTGCAACGAGATCCTGATCGAAGATACCGGCTGCGGCATTGCTGAGAAAGATATTCCGCATATTTTTGAAAGATTTTATAAAGGGAAAAATGCGGGGAAGGATAGTGTAGGCATCGGACTTGCACTTTCCAAGACCATTATTGACGGTCAGCATGGAGATATCATTGTGGAAAGTACAGAGGGTGAGGGGACAAAGTTTACAGTACGTTTTTACAAGACGATCATTTGAATATTACAAAACTGTAATATAAAAGTCACCGGATTGTAAGTATCAAAAGCTAAACTTTTCTTAAACGATGATAAATTGTTTAAGAAGGGAGAAGAGAAAATGAATATTCTGGAAATAAGAAACCTGTGCAAAGTATATGGCTCAGGTGAGACAAGAGTTGATGCTTTAAAAGACGTCTCTTTTGATATAGAGCAGGGAGAGTTTGTGGCGATAGTAGGTCCATCAGGCTCCGGAAAGTCAACACTGCTCCATATCTTAGGTGGTGTAGATGTTCCTACATCAGGATCATGCAGCATCGCGGGAACAGACATCGGAAAACTTGATGAAACAAAGCTGGCCATCTTTCGCAGAAGAAATATCGGGCTTATATATCAGTTTTATAATCTTATCCCGATCCTTAACATTGAAGAGAATATGACACTTCCGATCCTTCTGGATGGGAAAAAGCCTGATAAAAAGCTTCTGAGTGACCTGGTTGAAAAGCTTGGATTAAAGGACAGATTATCGCATCTTCCCAATCAGCTTTCCGGCGGACAGCAGCAGAGAGTATCTATAGGAAGGGCACTCATGAATCATCCGGCGCTTCTTCTAGCCGATGAGCCTACCGGTAATCTGGATTCCGATAACAGCAAAGAAATAATATCGCTGCTTCGTAAATTCAATTTGGAAAATAACCAGACTGTTATCATAATCACACATGATGAGAGGATAGCTCTTTCCGCAGACAGGGTTATTACTATCGAAGATGGAAGGATCACCCGTGACAGCAGAAAGAAAGGGGTGATGGGATAATGAATATCATCGCAACCCTGACTTTAAGACACCTTTTGGGAAACAAGAAAAGATCAGTTGTAACCATCCTCGGGATAACGGCATCTACGGCACTTATAAGTGCCATCGTTCTGGGCGTTTTTTCTTTTTTCAGATTCTTTGGGGTTCTGGCTATACAGTCGGACGGAAATGTGCATGCTCAGTTTGATGAGGCAGATAAGCAGCAGTATTTATCGCTTATGGAGGATGAACGTATCGCTTCCGTAGGTCTTCACGAGATGGAAGAAAAGAATACCGGAGTAAGGCTACTAAATGACAGAGAAGACAGACTCAGAGTTGGTAATATCGATCATGCGGATGAGAGCTTTTATGATATGAAGGTCGTATCTGATTACGAAGGACATCTCCCGCAGAATTCTTCTGAGATTGCTGTGGAAGAGCAATTCCTGTCAGACAATGGGCTTGAGGATCTCAAGATAGGAGACAGCCTGACTTTCGAACAGGGCTACAGATATATTGATGATGAATTGGAAGGATTTTTATACCTTGCGGGAAATTACAGGTCAGAGGAGCAGTTTGAAGCCTTGACGACTGAAACCTGCACGGTGACAGCCATTCTTCACGGCAACAGACCGACAAAAGGCTGGGACATATTGCGGGGGCTGGATGCCGACTATTTCCCTGCCACTGACAGTTCACAGGTGATAGTAACTTTGAGTAACTGTGATCACACTGCGATAAAGCAGTTAAAGAGTATTGCGTCCGAGTATGGGTTTGAAAAGTCAGCTTTTAATACAGAGTATCTTTTAAGCTGCTTTGCCTTCGAAGGAAGCGGTGGAACATACAGGTCCTTTTTCGTAATGATGGCTGTAGCACTGGCTATTGTCATAGTTACTTCAGTTATCCTGATCTTCAATTCCATAGGAATGTCCCTTACCGAGAGGATGCGTTACCTGGGGATGCTTACAAGTGTTGGGGCCACAGCTAAGCAAAAGAGGTTTTCAATATATTTTGAAGGACTCATCCTGGGACTGGTTGGTATACCTCTGGGATTGTTATTTGGATACATCGGAACAAAGATCACCCTGGCAGTTCTTGGTCGGAAAATTCTGGAGGCAGATATGATCGTGGGAGCTGAGGGAATGAGGGGAGCTATACCTGTGGTATGCACACCTTCCGTAATAGCTGCCGTTGTTTTCTTTGCTTCCCTCACGATACTTATCTCAACTTTTGTTCCTGCCATCAGAGCGGCAAAGATAATGCCTGTTGACGCCATAAGGCAGAGTACGGTTGTTAAGATCAAGGCAGGAAAACTTCGCGTTAATCCTCTGATCAGAAAACTCTTTGGATATGAAGGAGAACTGGCATATAAGAATATCAAAAGAAATGGCGTGAAGGGTAAGGTTATCACCTTAACCATATCAGTCTCAATAATCCTGTTCCTGACCATCAACTATTTCTGTAACTCATTGGCCAGAGCAAATATGTTTGAGCTTGATGTCCCGTATCAGATCGTGGCTTCCTGTTCACTTGCGGAAAGTGAAAATCTGCGAAGTTCCATCAGTGAGATGGATGGGGTAGATGATGTATATTGTGCCACAATGATACAGTTTATATTTAAGAAAGACAGTGATTCTGAAGATGTGCTTGCCAATACAGATATAGCCGATCCCGGATTTCTCTTACCTGCATTCGAAAAGATGGACTTTCGTGACATGGCCGTTTTAGTGGTGGATGATGAGGATTTTAACAGGATACTTGATGATAATGGCCTTAACAAAGAGGAGTATTATGGAGATACACTTAGAGGAGTTCTGTTAAATGATTATTTCCATGATAATAAGCCAAGTGAGGTTTTTAATGATAAGATACTGGGACAGGTCCTTCATTATGATCAGGAAACGGGAAATCCACCGGCTGTAGAGATTACGGCATTTGTAAAATATGATGCGAATAATAAGATCCTGAATCTGATACCTAAAACTACTATTGCCGCTTATGTACCGGCATCCATGTATTATAAAAAAGCAAAGGAAGTTCTGCCGGAAGAAAAGCTTACAGTTGATCTTGGGGTTGAGACTTCAAGGCATGATGAAGTGCATGATAAGATTTATTCTCTTTTGGAGAGTGAGGGATATCACAACTATTACTGTTCGGATCTGACGGATTCCGTGAAGGCTATGGATACGGTCACGATTTTATTAAAGACTGCAATGTATGGTTTTACAATATTGTTAACACTTATTGCCATAGCAAATCTTGTAAATACGATCTCCACGGGAGTTCTGCTCAGAAGAAAAGAATTTGCTATGTACAAGTCGGTAGGTATGGAGAATGGAGGCTTTAAGAAGATGATAAGACTTGAAACACTTCTTTACGGATTCAAGGCACTTATCTGGGGAGTTCCGATATCTCTTTTGCTGAGTTATCTCATGTTCAACGCTTTTGATGCAAAACTTTATTCATTTAATCCCGACTGGATTATGTACGCAGTTGTTGTGGTAGTGGTATTTGGTATTCTGGGGATCAGTATGGCGCTTAGCATCAACAGGATCAAAGACGACAATATCATAGAAGCGCTTAAGGAAGATGCGGTATAAGAGGAGTATAAAATGAGCGATATAAGATGCGTGAACACTTTGATCTTTGATATGGATGGCACGGTTCTTGATACATTGGCAGATCTGACGGTATCAATGAATCATGTGATGGATATTTATAATATGCCTGAACATACAGAAGAAGAATATCGGATGTTTTTCGGAAACGGGATAAGATATGCATTGGAAAAAGCGGTGCCGGAGGGAACTTCCGTTGAGACAGTAGACAGGATGCAACAGGATTTTAAGAAGCATTATGATGCGCACTGCCTTGACAGAACCAAACCTTATGAAGGGATACCGGAACTTCTTGCGGAATACGATCGTCGGGGATATAAACTTGCAATTGTTTCCAATAAAATAGATTCCGCAGTAAAGGAGCTGAACGAAAGGTTCTTTTATCCTTCGGTAAAAGTGGCCATAGGTGAAAGAAAAGGAATTAAAAGAAAGCCCGCTCCGGATACTGTATTTGAAGCGCTTAAAGAACTGGGATCTGCACCTGAAGAAGCTGTTTATATAGGTGATTCCGAGGTGGATTATATGACGGCGAAAAATGCCGGGCTTCCGTGCATATCCGTATTGTGGGGATTCAGATCCAGAGAATATCTTGAAAGCATAGGGGCAGGAATCTTTGTGGAAAAGCCTGATGATATCCCGGGGATAATACAAACGGAAGATCGGTAAATTCTTTGTTTGGTGAAGAAAAAGGAAATGTCTGATATGCCTTTACTTATTGAACTGTTTTTAACTTTTGCAAAGATAGGCTTATTTACCCTCGTTCGTTACTATCTTTGCCATATCCATGTTTCTGGAAGGATTCTTAGAGATAACATGGATCGCACATGCGTTTACAGGGATCAGGATTGCAGTCGGCATACTTATCCTCGATGCAGCGATCAGGATGATCAGGAATATGAAGAAGAAACCGTTACAGATAGGAATTCTTTTGGCTTCTTTTGCCGTAATAATGCTTATAAATATTCTGAAATTTCATTTGTCCTCGATCGTGGTGATGTTTACGGCTGCGCTTGTCAGCATCATCTTCTTCCTTGTGGAAAAAGGACGCAGAAAGAAGGGACAGGCATGTGTTAGCTCACGGATGGATGGATGATGAGATGCTTTCTTACATGATAGCGGTCAGCGAAAGCACGCCAGGTCCTGTCATGGTGAACCTTGCCACTTACGTAGGCAGCAACAAGGGCGGCTTATTAGGTGCTGTTATCGCAACTACAGCGGTCATGCTGCCTGCATTTCTTATTATTCTTTTTGTAATGGTGCTTGTGAAGAGCTTTCTTAAGAACCCTTATGTGCAGGCAACACTGCGTGGACTTAAGCCTTGTGTGATAGGCATAATTCTTGCAACCGGCGTATATATGATCATCGGCAACTGCTTTGCAGAGACGAAGAGCGGTGTCGATCTTACATCACTTCTCATTACCTGTGCTCTGGCATTGATCTATTTTGGTTCCCGTAAAGTTATCAAAAAGGGCCTGTCACCCATTGGATTAATATGTTTGGCGGCTGTGGTTGGGGTGGCTGATTATGGAATATGATCTATCTCGGTTGAAATTTTCTTTTTTTCAATGGATATAAAGTCTGCGGGGATACTTAATGGACAATAATGCTAACGAGTGTTATCATCTACTGTTAGAACATACTAACCTTGGCTATATTGCTCTGATAAGAGAAACGATAATTCGATTATATGCTGCTAAAGGCGGCGTTTTCTTTTGCTAATCGGTTAGTATAAACTAACCGCATCTGTGAGAAGGACAATTATTTATGATTAAACTGAAGGGATTAAGCAGGGAAGAAGTGACGACTATCTCAAGGCAGATAGCGGATGCATTTTATGATTATAAGTACAATGAGGCTGATCTGGGACTGGTTAAGTTTATTCGTTCCAGGGAGGATATGTTCATATATATGAATGCCATAACACAGGCCGCCTATAACAGCGGGCTTTTGTATACTACTTCAGATAAGCGTGAAGGGTATATGATGCTCTCGGGTGAAGGGGCGGGAAGCGTTAAGTTACCTGACGGGATCAGGATGATCATGGCGGAGAAGAAAGCTCTGGGTGGTTTTTCCAACATGAAAGCATTTATCAAAGCCTGTTTTGCGGAAGGCGGTACGATTGAGAGCAGAATGAAAAAAGCAAAGAGAAAGTATATGAAAGTAGAAATGCTGGTGGTCAGACCTGAGTTTCAGGGACAGGGAAATATGCGAAAAATGCTTGAGAATGTTTACAAGATGGCAGACAGGAAAGGCGTTTCGGTCATACTTGATACAGATGACAAGGATAAGGCCGCTCGCTACGAGCACCTTGGAATGAAGCTTGACCGGATCAGAAACAGTGGCGAGAAGTTTCACATGTATGATCTCGTAAAGGAGTGATTGAGAAATTGTTGTGACTCATTAAACCGGAATTTCGAAAGGGGCAGGATATTATGTTTTGGGATAAAGTATCAGGTATATATGACCTGTATCAGTTGATTAATTTTAAGGCTAACAATGGTGCTGCATCAATATGTGCATCATATATATCAAAGGATGATGTTGTTTTGGAATGCGCCTGTGGTACCGGAATAATGACTGAAAAAATAGCGCCTCGTTGTAAAAGATTGGTTGCGACGGATTTTTCAAAGAAAATGCTTCTCAGGGCAAAGCAAAAATTACGAAAATATAAGAATATTAAATTTCGATATGCAGATGTAACAAAACTAAAATTCAGGGATGAGTGTTTTGATATAGTTATAGCTGCTAACGTGATCCATTTGCTGGATGACCCTGATGCAGCATTGGCTGAACTATATAGAGTAGTAAAAAAGGGTGGGAAAATATTGATCCCAACATATATTTCACAGGAAGCTAATTCTTCGGCAAAGATAACAAAAATATTTAATAAGATGGGAGCTAATTTTAAAAATGAGTTTGATATAAATACATATCGGCGGTTCTTTGCCGAAAGGGATATTGACGCTGAATATTGCGTGGCACATGGAGTGATCAGCTGCTGCGTTGCGGTTATATCCGTTTGAGAGAAGTGGAAATTTGATTTGGACAGCTTTAGTAACGTTATATATAATTTATGAGAAGCGGTATTGTTGCCGGATTCGTGAGCGGAAAAGATATTAACAGACCGGAAGACATTTTACCAATCTGATGTGACATAGACTTTATTACGACTGTAGAAGCAGGAGGTTAATAGTTTTGGACCATAAGAAATTGAATGCTGTAATATATGCAATACTTGCAGCACTGTTTTATGCAATTAATATACCGTGTTCAAAATTATTGCTCAACAATGTGTCTCCGACATTCATGGCAGCTTTCCTTTATATGGGAGCAGGGATTGGCGTCGGGATCATGTATATTTTCCATGCTAAGAAAGAACCGCGTAAGGAAAGGCTCGGACAAGAGGATATTCCATATACTCTGGCAATGGTGGGATTGGATATTATAGCGCCAATATTGCTTATGATAGGTGTAAAGCTTGGGTCAGCTGCCAATGCATCACTTCTTGGAAATTTTGAGATCGTAGCGACAACATTGATTGCATTCGGGCTCTTCCGTGAAAAAGTATCCGCAAGATTGTGCGGAGCGATATCCCTTATTACTTTGGCAAGCGTTATCCTTTCATTTTCAGGCGAGGGGAGTTTTTCATTTTCACTGGGATCGGTATTTGTCCTTGGGGCAACCCTTTGCTGGGGACTTGAAAACAACTGTACAAGAAAGATATCAGGAAAAAGTACCTATGAAATAGTGACCATAAAAGGTATCGGATCGGGGACAGGTGCATTTATAGTAGCAATGATACTCGGAGAGAGTATCCCGGGTTTTTCATATATGGTATTGATAATGATATTGGGCTTCGTTGCATACGGACTCAGTATATTTACATATATCAGGGCACAGAAAACCCTGGGAGCGGCAAAAACAAGCGCTTATTATGCGATCGCACCGTTTATCGGTGTGCTGATGTCAGCGGTATTCCTGAGAGAAAGATTCACGATCATGTTTATTATCGCGCTGATAATAATGATATTGGGAACTGTGCTGATAGTAAGGGATACTTTGATACATAGTCACAAACATGCCCACACACATCTTATAACCCATACACATGATGGATCTACACATACGCACACCATCGAGCATTCGCATGATCACATTCATGTGATCAACGAAGGTAAACATGGACATACACACAGTGCTGAGGAGCTGGAAACAGCTATTGGACACAGGGGGTATTGAGATCGTCGGGGTGATCGGAAGGTGATCAAAGTACAGTGAAGATCAACGAACTTCCGTTGATCTTTTTTCAGGATCACTACGCCGCCTGTCTGGGGGGTGATCTTGAAGATGTTATAGTAATCCCGGCTTAAGGTCTCCACAATATCCAATTGTTCTCTTAAATAGCGTTTATCGGAAATGTGTTTTCGAATGGATCTGTCAATATCCCGAAATGCAAGAATAAAATTCTCTGTTTCGCCCGGTTGTCCTGCCAGAGCGAAAGCCATCTGATGATAGGACATGTTTCCGTCATCAGCCAGACGCATATAATCAAGCGTGGACAGATCTCCGTCTTTGATCCGCGAAAATACGACATCCAGTTTTACATCACGTTGGATACTCTCTATACTGTTCACCACACACCGTAATGACCCGGATAGTATGGTATTCTTTTCCGATGCCTGTAATGATACCCGTCAAACGACGGATGCGAGAATTAAAATCTTCTACAAGACTGCGTTGATCCTCCGGATAATTCGCCGGATCGATCAATTCATTTTCTTTAATGACTAAATCTGATTGCATAACCCCCTTGAAAACGGAATCTGTCTCTAACAAACAGTTTACATACATTAAAATTGCAAATCACTTTATGGAAGGCCACAATACCTCATAACGCAAGATGCTGCATATGGTGTTGTACATCCCGTGTAAGTCTTGGGGAAAAGGGATCATACATAAGTGTTTTGTGGACATTCCCTGCAACAAGTGTTATCATGACGAGTTAGGCGGGGCTAACCGCCCGCTTTTTCGCTATACGGTTAGCAGACGCGAACAAAAGGTGAAAGTGACGTACCAGACGGTAAAAAGGAGGAAAATAAAAGATGGATTTAAAATTCGGAGACATCCAGGAGACAGCACTTATTCCACTTGCGATCAAGGCAAGCGAGACGGCAAGACCAAATGCCAGGATCAAAGATTTCAAAGCAAAAGAGATCATAGATACCCTTGGAGTGGACGTGAGTAAATTTGACCCTTTCATGTCACATGAGGGAGTGGTTGCGAGAACCATCATGTTCCGGGATGAATTAAAAAAATTAATAGCCGATCATCCGAATGCTCTTTGTATCAATCTGGGATGTGGATTTGATGATAAGTTTTCTCAGGTTGATAACGGAAAGATAACATGGTTTGATGTGGATCTGCCTGATCAGATAGCAGTAAGACGTAAAGTTTATCAGGACAGGGATCGGTGTACGATGCTTGACGGTAGTGCGTTGGAGGGAGAATGGACAAAGGCGCTTCCCTGTAATGACACGACGATCGTTGTAATGGAAGGTGTACTTGAATATTTTTCAAAGGAACAGGTAAAGATCTGCCTGAATATGCTCTGTGACAGTTTTCCGCATGGATATCTTCTGGCTGAGCTGCATTCTCCTTTTCTCGAGAAGCACGGAAGTCATCATGATGCCGTGAAGAATACGAATGCGACTTTTGGATGGGGAACAAAGTCCGGAAGGGAATATCTTGAACTGGAGCCGCGTCTTACATTTTTATCCGAAAGAAGCTATAACGAGGAAATGAAGAAATATTCGATTCGGGGAAAGATATTCGCTGTTATAGGCAGGAATATCAACAACAGGCTGGCTATATTCAAATGGTAGGAAAGCCGGAAGATTATACGGTGCGGGCGCTCTTTCTGTATTCCAGGGGAAGGACGCCCGTATGCTTTGCGAACAGATTGGCAAAGTGTCCGGCAGCTGAGTATCCCACGGCTTTTGCGATTTCACCGACAGGAAGATCGGTGTATGCAAGAAGATGTTCGGCATGATCCAGGCGAACGTTCTGAATATATTCATTTACCGTACAGTCGAAATATATGCGAAAACAGTTCTTTAATTTGGTAGTCCCCATACATCCTATCTTTGAAAGCAGTTCTATGTTCAGGTTATCTGCGTAATGATCATTGATATAGGCGGCAAGTGTATCCAGCATATCTTTGTCATCAGCCGAAAGAACTGCTTTTTTTCGTGAGTTGATAACCATATGTCTTTGAAAGACAAGAGCGAGGGCTTCGTTTGCTTTTCCTTCGAAGAAGAGGGCAGCAGATAAAGGATCTCCTTTGTAATTCTTTATTTCCCATAACAGCTTCATCATTTCGGGAAAATCTGCAGTTTCATCAATACTTTGAAAAGCTTCGGCCGGATTCCGGTAAGAACCGCCAAAGAGTGTTTTGAGAGTATCATTGTAATAGTTAGGGTGGTATTCAATACCTGTGGACCTGATGGGGACGTTTTTGTGGATCAGTGCGTGATATGGTTCATAGCCGCCGCGAAAGCTCTTGATGATACCGGAACGGAGTTTGCGATAAGGCTTGAGTTCCTCGCCGGAGATGGAATCATAGCGAGTGATGCTCAAACACTCGGGGATCTGCATATTGATAACTGTATCTTCCAAAAAACGGAAATCGTGGATCTTAATATTATATTTCCCCGGGGATTCAAAAAACCAGAAATAACCGTCACCGATCTGAGAAGATAATCGATAGGTGTGTCCGCATGGCGGATAGGCATCCATATCCGGACATAAGTCAAAACCGGAACTTTTAAACATATCTTTATAATAGCGGCTGTTAAGGTCTTTTTTTATTTTATTCATATTGTCTTACCGTTTCTTTTTCGAAAATGTTCCTATCGGACACTTTTGTGATACTATCCGACGAAAACAAGTCTCGATCATTGTATCAAAAACAGATCGGAACTACAATGTCAAAGCTGAAGAATAAAAGAAAATACAAGGAGAGGGAAAACGATGAAAAAAGAGAAAAAAGGATTTTCTCTGCTGCTGGAATGGGCGGATCGGAACAGGTTGTATATCCTGCTGTCGGTCATTTTGGCACTTGTCTCAAGTATAGGCAGTATAGTACCATATTTGATTTTTTACAAAATGATCGATGCGCTGGTATCGGGTATGTTTGATATGCAAATGGCTGTACGGCTGGCGGTGATCCTTCTGGTGACGATGCTGATAAGGGTAGTCTGCAATATGTATGCATCCATCGCTTCCCACAAGGGCGCATATAATACTCTGTTTCGGGTAAGATGTATGGTTACGGAACATATGTCAAAGATGCCATTAGGTGCATTGGATGAGCGCAGTACGGGAGAGATCAAATATGTAATGAATGAAAGCATCGAAAAAATGGAACTGTTCCTCGCTCATAATTTGCCGGAACTGGTATTGTATGCGTCCGGACCCGTAATAATGTTTGTATTTCTGATGACTGTAAATACAAAACTGGGACTGCTCAGTATTTTACCGCTCCTTCCGGCTGTGGTCGTGATGATGCTGATGTTTATGCGATTCGGGAAATATATGGACAGGGTGAATGCTTCTTCGGGAGATCTGTCTGGAAGTGTCGGTGAATACGTAAACGGTATGCGCCTGATCAAGGCATACAATATGTCCGTCCGTTCCTTTAGAAAATATTCAGACGCGATCGACAGGCAGTACGATCTGTGGTGCGATATCTCTAAAGCCACCGGTCCGCTGTATGCGTCCTATATCGTATTATTGGAGTGCGGTATTCTGATACTGGTTCCTGCCGGTGGGTATCTGTTTGTTAACGGGCACATCACTGCAGGAGTGCTGCTCTTGTTTGCATTTATCGGTACGCAGTATCTGTCTGATATCCGCCCTCTTCAGGAATTGTCAAACAATCTGGCCTTTGTCTTAAATGGTGTCACTCAGGTTAAAGAGATCCTGGATACACCGATCATGGAAGGCAGCAAACCTTTCCCTGAAAAGTATGATATCGGATTACAGAATGTGACTTTTTCTTATGATGGAGAAAACAATGTTCTTGAGAACACAGATCTGAAGATTGCGAGCGGAGAAAAAGTGGCGATCATAGGAGCCTCCGGCGCCGGCAAGAGTACGATCATTCAACTGGTTTCAAGATTTTACGATGTGGGAAAGGGCGCTGTTAAGATCGGCGGGGTGGATGTAAAAGATATAGATTACGAGGATCTTCTCGCTCATGTTTCGGTTGTTTTTCAAAAAAGCTTTCTGACAAGAGGCAGTGTGTACGAGAATATAGCCATGGGAATGGATGTGACAATGGAGGATGTACGCAATGCCGCCAAAGCAGCGCAGATAGACGATTACATCATGAGCCTTCCGGATGGATATGATACCCTTTGTGGCGGCTATGGAAGCCGGTTCTCGGGAGGACAAAAGCAGAGGATCTGTATTGCCAGAGCTATATTGAAAGATGCTCCCATTCTGCTATTGGATGAAGCAACCAGTGCTGCGGACCCGGAAAATCAGGTGGAGATCGATAAGGCGATCGATAATCTCTGCAGAAATAAAACAGTTCTTATTGTTGCTCATCGCTTGGATATCGTGAAAAAATGCGATCGCATTGCTGTGGTGGAAGACAGGGGAATATCCGCGATCGGTTCCTTTGATGAGATGCTGCAAAAAAGTGATTATTTCGCAAATGTATGGGAGCAATACAAGGAAGCGAGAAATACAAAATACCGGCTGGGAGGTGAGGTATGAAAGACAGATATACAGGGATCTTCCGAACGGGAAAAAAACTGAAGATCGCGATTGCGGGTGTTGTGCTGGAAGGCTTTATGACAGGATTGAATTTTCCGGTTTTATTTAACTTGCTGAATTCGATCTTTACTGATGGGATTGTTTTCGGTGATGTTCTGATATCGGTAGTATATCTTACGATCATCTATGTCATGAGGCTCATACTGTATTCGGTTTCTTATACCGGAAGTCAGACGGGCGGAGCGGAAGTGACGCGCGGGATCCGCATAGCAATAGGGGATAAACTGAAAAAAATCCCGTTGGGTATCTTTACGGAAAAACGTACCGGTTTTTATATCAATGCAGCAACAAGTGAGACTGCGGATTATGAACAGATCCTTACACATAAGCTGGCGGATATCATCAAATATACAGTCCTGACCATGATATTAGTCATATACACATGTACGATACATCCGGGAGTGGGTGCGATATTATTTGTTACTCTCATTTTACTGATACCGGTCATGATTTTGTCTGTAAAACAGGTGAATCACTATGGTAAGGCTAAGAATCTTGCACGGGAGGAAAATGTCAGCTCGATCACTGAGTATCTTACCGGAAGTCAGACGCTGCGATCCTATGCGCTTGCCGGTACCAGGAACGTATCCCTGACAGAGTCGATGAGGAAATATTCAGAGATAAGTTACAGGTATGAAAAAGCAGTACTTCCGATAGGATTCGGATATGTCTATCTGGTTTATATCGGGATCGCGGTTTCGCTGATTTTGATGACAAATGCTTTACGGGATCAATATATCACTGCACCGCAATTGATCATTATCATGATGCTGCTTTTGTTTGTATCAAAAGTGGAAATGAGCCTGTATATCAGTCTGGTCGCTTACAGGAATCTGACGATCTCAAGGAAAAAGATAGAAAGTATCTTTGAGGAAAAAGAGGAGATGACTGACGGATCGGAGTTAAATCCCGGATCCTTCGATATTGAATTTAAGGCTGTGGATTTTTCATATACAGAAGGAGAAAAAGTATTGGCCGGGATGTCATTTACGATCCGTGAAAACCAATTGACGGCAATTGTCGGGGAGTCCGGATCCGGGAAATCTACGATCTTTAATCTGATCAGCAAGTATTACAAACCGGATCATGGAACTATCAGGATCGGAGGAACTGACATTCGTGAGATCTCTGCGGAAGAGGTACTGCGCAGCATCAGTATGGTGGATCAGGAAGTATTTCTTTT
Source organism: Lachnospiraceae bacterium (assembly GCA_024697065.1). GTDB lineage: Bacteria > Bacillota > Clostridia > Lachnospirales > Lachnospiraceae > NK4A136. The sequence goes on along the minus strand of JAILGE010000008.1, from coordinate 76,208 downwards.
CGACGATACGGTCATGAACAATATCCGCTATGCGAGGGAAAACGCATCAGATGCGGAAGTGATCCGGGCTTGCAAACTTGCCAATTGCCATGATTTTATCATGCAGATGGAAAACGGTTATGACACCGTGATCGGAGAAAACGGGAACCGCTTATCCGGTGGGGAGAGGCAGAGACTGTCGATAGCGCGGGCAATCCTGAGAAACAGCCCGATCATTCTTCTGGATGAAGTAACGGCATCATTGGATATAGAGAATGAGCTGTTAGTAAAGCGTGCGATCAAAAATCTGTTGAAGACAAAACGGACCGTGATCATGATCGCACACACTATGTCGATCGTGGAGAATGCGGACTGTATTCTGGTAGTGGACCAAGGGAAGATCGCAGAATGCGGCAGTCATGAGCGGTTAATGCGGCAGAATGGGAAATATGCGCAAATGTGCAGGGCGTCCAGAGTGTTGCAGGGATAACGGATGATATAACTATATATGGATTATCACATAAGGACGCATTTCTGTTCGTATCGGACAAATATGAGGCATACGGTTTGAAAAAGAAATCGGGAAGTATTAACATCGGTTAGATAAAACTAACTAACAAGGAGGCAGAAGATGAAAGAAAGAAATGAAAAAGGATTCAGCGTAAGGGATCTGATAACGATAGGTATATTCGGAGTACTGTTATTACTTTGTGCGATGCTGACGGGAGGGCCTTTTGCAGCGGTTCCGACATTGACATTTTATTATCCTATCGGAGCTGCGTTATTGGCGGGACCTGTATTTATGCTGTTTTTGGCAAAAGTCCCCAAGCTTGGAGGGCTTATGATCGTCGGAGCGGTTCTTTGCTTTTTGGGAACAGTGACGGGAATGCATTGGGGGATGAACATCGGTTATCTGATATGCAGTTGTATCGCAGCTTTATTTGCAGGTTTAAAAAAATTCAGGAATATGGGCTGGAATGTGCTGGCTTATATCATATACAGCATCGGGCCTATGGGCACATATATCGTATTTTTCTTCAACAGGGAATCCTGGATCGGATTTATGCTGAAGAAGGGAACTGAGCAGGAGTATATAGATCAGATGAGCGCAGTAGCGACTGTTCAGACAATGATAGTCATGGTTGTCGGTACGTTGATCGTTGCACTGCTTAGCGGAATGCTGGGAGTCAAGCTGATGAAAAAACAGTTTGTGAAAGCAGGGATAGCAGCATGATCCGTCTGGATCCGAGAACAAAACTATTCCTTTTACTTTCGGTAGTTTTATATACGGCTTTTTCTGAAACAGGAATTAAAGACTGCGCTGTGATCGGATTTGTCACGATCACAGGTATGTTGCTTGGGGAATTCAGGAAAAGTATCATCCCTGCTTTGATTTGGTTTTTCTTATATTTTTTCGCGTTATTTGGATTGCCACATATAGAGGGCGTAATACATACCAGTCTTTTGGCGTGGCTGGCGTTGATATTTAAATGTTATCCATGCTGTATGCTTGCAGGCATTATCATCCATTCGACTCAGATAAGCGAATTCATGGCGGGCATGGCAAAGATGAAGATACCGCGGACTATAGTGATCCCATTGGCAGTGATGTTTCGCTATTTTCCGGTAGTTAAGGAAGATTGGTCATATATAAGGGATGCCATGGCACTTCGGGGGCTGCGTCCCACACCGTTGGGATTTATTAAGAATCCTTCGGCGGTGATCGATGCACTTTATGTGCCGATGCTCGTATCGGCATCAAAAACAGCAGATGAATTGTCATTGGCAGCGGTTACAAGAGGGATTGAAACTCCAAGGCCGAGGACAAGCAGATTAAAGATCCGTTTCGGGTCAGCAGATATTATTATTTTGATCAGTTATTTGGGATTGATCATATTCGGGATAATGGGTTGAATATGACAGCAGAATTAAAAAAAGTCAGTTTCAGTTACGAGGGCTCTTCCGAGGGAGCCCTTTATGATGTTGATCTAAAGATAAGAGATGGAGAATTTGTAGTACTGATCGGGAAATCCGGATGCGGAAAGACAACCATCACAAGGCTGATCAATGGGATCAGCCCGTATTATCTTAAAGGTGATCTTACCGGAGAGGTATTGCTGGGAGAACGCCCTGTAGGAGAGCGGAAGAGTTATGAACTTGCCGGTATCGTGGGAAGTGTTTTTCAGAATCCGAGAACGCAGTTTTTTAATACCGATACGGACAGCGAGTTGGCCTTCGGCCTTGAGAATATGGGAATGGATGCTGATGCGATCATCCGGAGAATGGATGAAGTCACATCGGAAATGGATATAGCATATCTTCGAGACAGAAATATATTTCAATTGTCGGGAGGAGAAAAACAAAAGATCGCATTTTCGGGAATCTATGCGGCGCGTCCGGAGATTTATGTATTGGATGAGCCGTCTTCAAATCTGGATGAAAAAGGGATCGGATTATTAAAGCGATCACTTGAAAAGATTAAGGCGCAAGGGCGGACAGTCCTGTGTGCCGAACACAGGTTGTATTATCTTGCTGATCTTGCCGACCGCTTTGTATGGCTTAAAGACGGACGCATAAAGGGGGAATTTACCCAAGAAGAGATGTTGGGTTTTTCCGATGAAACCCTGGCGGAGATGGGGCTCAGATCGGTAAGGGAAACAATGACGGATCCTGAGAAGATCAGTTACGGAGATGATGACAGGAAGGGGCTGCGTCTGGAACATCTGGAATTGTTCCGGGGTAAGAAGCGACTTAATGATGAGATAAATATATCGATCCCGAGAGGCTGCGTTACAGGGATAGTGGGAGAAAACGGTGTTGGAAAATCGACATTACTCAGAACACTGGCAGGACTGCACAGTCAATACAAAGGAGAGATCTATCTGGAAGGGGCAAAACAGAATTCCGGGCAGCTGTTAAAGAATTCATTTATGGTCATGCAGGATGTTAATTACCAGCTGTTTGCGGAATCTGTTTATCGTGAATGTACCTTAGGACAAAAGGGTATTTCAAAAAAACAGATCGAAGAGGTGCTTACGCGGTTGGATCTGTACGGATTAAAAGATCGTCACCCGAATACAATATCAGGCGGTCAGAAGCAGAGACTGTCCATTGCAGTCGGATTGATAAGTAACAGAGATGTTATACTTTTTGATGAACCGACCAGCGGCCTGGATGCGGGAAACATGAGAAGGGTGGCGGATATTGTCATGGATCTGAAACGGCAGGATAAATATGTTATCATCGTATCCCATGATCAGGAGTTTATGAATCTGTGCTGCGATCGGATCATAGCTATCCATCAAAGTAATTGATAACAGGAAAGACTTATGCGGATTTATGAGAGATCATAAAAAAGCATATTGACGACTCAAATATTACAGAGTAATATTACGGTGTAATAAATACCTGAAGGAATGTAACCATGGGATATGATTATGATTTGACTCATGAAAAAATACTGAGCAGTGCCCGGTATCATTTTATGGAGAAAGGCTTTTTAAATGCTTCGATCAGGCAGATCTGTAAGGATGCAGGAGTTACCAACGGGGCTTTTTATGCACACTTTGACAGCAAGGAAGACCTGTTTGCCGGTATAGTTGAGCCTGTGGTAGCCGGTATGAAGGATCTGTATGATGAAGAAAATTCTTTCTTCATGGATATCAGATCGGCAGATGATGTTAACAGATCACTTAAACAGACTTTTTCATCCAATGAGAAACTTATCCGCTATCTGTACAAACATGCTGATGTATTCAAACTGATACTCAGATCGGGCGCCGGCACTGAATATGAAGATTTTGCCTACAAACTCTCAAAAGAGGAAGCGGCGAATACGATGAGTTTTTTCAGGATATGCAGCAGTTATATCGATAATACCGATAAATTGACTGAAGATCTGATAAAGCATATGAGTCAGTTTGTGGTATCCTCCGTATTTGACGGACTATTAGAGGGCAAGACGGAGGAGGAAGTGATACATGAGACGGAGCTGGCTTCAGAGTTCTGCATTGCAGGGATAAGGCACTTTTTGAAGATTTAACGGATGATAATGCCTGATATTCTCAGGCATTTATTTAAAACTATAGGTTAGACAAAACTAACTGCAACTTAGAAAGGACAGGATGTTATGAACCAAAGCGGGAAAAAAAGAGGAACCTTAAGTTGGGTGATGGAATTTGCGGGGATGAACAAAAAAGCATACGTGACCAGTGTTGTCATGGCGATAATAAGCGTTGTCGCCGGCTTTATCCCATATCTGTATGTGTCGAATATCATAAGGGCACTGATAGAAGGGAATAAAGATATGCACTTTTATCTCATACAGTGCGGATATATTACGGTGTGCTGGCTGGTTAACAGGATATTTCATACCATCTCAACAACTATGTCTCATAAAGCAACATTCGGTGTTTTGGCAGAGATCAGAAGGAGACTGACTAAGAAGCTTGCGCTTATGCCCTTGGGAGATGTGATGGATGATTCGTCGGGCTCTTATAAGAATATTATAGTTGAGCGTGTGGATTCGGTAGAAACAACTCTGGCGCATATCATTCCCGAGGTGATATCCAATGCAGTGGTGCCGGTGGGAATATTTGTACTGATGCTTCATGTAAACTGGAAACTCGCTCTTTTATCCCTTCTTTCAGTTCCGCTGGGGGCAGTGTTCTACGGACTTATGATGTCAGGGGCGGGAGAGAGCTTCAGAAATACCATCGAAAAGACAAAGGCTCTTAATGATACCGCTGTTGAATACATCAACGGGATTGAGGTCATAAAAGCTTTCGGTAAAACAAAGTCATCATATGAAAAATTTATATTTGCCGCTAAAGAGGGAGCCGACTGCTTTATTGAATGGATGAGAAGATGCAACCTCTGGCAGAATCTGGCGATGACATTTTTACCGGCACAGCTTTTATCTCTTCTCCCGTTTACAGGCTGGTTCATCATTACGGGAAGGATCGACGGGACTGATGCTCTTTTGATGATCATTCTGACACTGGGGCTGGTATCGCCGTTTATGATCATTGCCGGTCATATGGATAATATGGGAAAGATGGGATCGATCATAGGAGAAGTTGTAACTATACTTGAAAAAAGAGAAATGAAGCGTCCGGATGTGCTTAATGAGGCTATCACCGGAAATGATATCGAATTCAAAAATGTTCACTTCGGATATAAAGATAAAGAAGTGTTGCATGGGATCGATCTCAGGATAAAAGAGGGGACTGTTACTGCGCTTGTGGGCCCTTCGGGTTCGGGCAAGTCTACCATAGCGAAACTCCTTGCTTCTTTTTGGGATGTGGATGACGGTGAGGTGCTGTACGGCGGAGTCGATATCAGGAATATACCGCTTACGGAGTACAACAAACATATAGCTTATGTTTCACAGGATAATTATCTGTTTAATGAAAGTATTATGGAAAACATCCGGATGGGGCATACGGGAGCGACGGACGACGAAGTTGTCGATGCGGCAAAGGCATGCGGTTGTCATGATTTCATAATGAAACTTGAAAAAGGATATGAAACCATTGCGGGAGACGCAGGAGGACATCTTTCAGGTGGTGAAAGACAGAGGATATGCATAGCAAGGGCGATGCTGAAAAATGCTCCTGTGGTGATACTTGATGAAGCAACAGCGTATACAGATCCCGAGAATGAGGCTTTGATCCAGAAGTCGGTCGCAAAACTCGTATCAGGTAAGACACTAATAGTGATCGCTCACAGATTGTCTACCATTGCATCTGCAGATCAGATAATAGTTATAGATGACGGTGAAATAATATCTTGTGGTACACAGGAGGAATTGCTGAAGAGTTGTCCTCTTTATCGTGATATGTGGAATGCACATATTTCATCAAAAGATTCGGAGGTGGCATGATGTTTAAGACATTAAAAATATATTTTGATTTTTGTAATGATACGAACAGAAAAAAACTGTATAAGGCAATGATACTTGGCGTAGTAAAGGCTATGTTCACTGCACTTCGCATCGGCGCGATAGCGGTCATACTTCAGGGAATCCTTGATAATGATATGTCTGCGAAGAATATATGGCTCTCGTTCGGGATCATGTGTGCTTCTGTTGCAGGGCAGGTCATCGTGGGCTTGAAGACAACTATGTTGCAGACTGAAGCCGGCTATAACACCTGCAGCGGAAAAAGGATTGAGATAGCTGAACATCTGAGATACCTGCCGATGGGCTTCTTTAATGCAAACAGTCTCGGCAGGATAACAAATATTACTACAAACACGATGGAAACACTGGCAGACGTGGCTACTCTTGTAGTTATGATCACAACACAGGGGATTATTACAACTTCTGTTATATTTATATGCGTATTAATATTTGATCCGCGAATTGCACTGATACTGCTTTTGGGGATCGCAATATTTTCCTTCTTCAATTCCATGATGCAAAAGGCTACGATTCCCGTTGCACCAAGGAAATCAAAAGCCGATGAGGGACTCGTGACAGCAGTGATCGAGTATATTCAGGGCATAGCTGAAGTGAAGAATTTCAATCTGACAGATAAGTCTGCAAAAAAACTTGAGGCTGCGATCTCGGAAAAGCAGGGGGCAGATACAAAACTTGAATATTCCGTTATTCCCTTCATGTGTCTGCAGGGAATAACCACAAAGCTTACAGGTGTAGTAATGATACTGGCATCGGTTTATTTCGCAATAAACGGGACAATGCCGGTACTTTACGCGATACTTATGATAATATCTTCCTTCATGGTATATGAGAGCCTGGATATGATGGGAGGATTCTCGGCCCTGATGAGAAATGTGAATATCGTGGTCAGCAAAGCCAATGAAGTACTGGAGATACCGCCCATGGATACGGAAGGAGAAGAGTACAGCCCGGAAAGCACTGACATTGAGCTGCGTAATGTATCATTTGCTTATGAGGACAGGACGATAATAGATGAAATATCATTAAAGATACCTGCCGGAACAACGACTGCTATAGTCGGACCTTCAGGCGGGGGAAAGACAACACTCACAAATCTTATGGCAAGATTCTGGGATGTCGGATCGGGCGAGGTCCTGCTTGGCGGAAAGAATGTAAAAGAGTACAGTTTTGATTCTCTTATGAAGAATTTCAGTTTTGTTTTCCAAAGGGTATATCTTTTCGAAGATACAATAGCCAATAATATCAGATTCGGAGACCCCGATGCTCCAATGGAGAAGGTGATCGAAGCGGCAAAAAAAGCCGGATGTCACAATTTTATCATGAAACTGGCTGATGGGTATGAGACGGTTATCGGGGAAGGCGGTGCATCTCTTTCGGGAGGCGAGAAACAGCGAATATCCATTGCGCGTGCGATCATGAAGGATGCTCCGATAATCATATTGGACGAAGCTACAGCAAATGTAGATCCGGAAAATGAAGCAGAACTGACCGAAGCTATAGAAGAGCTTACAAGAGATAAAACGATCATCATGATAGCACACAGGCTCAAGACAGTGCGGCATGCCGATCAGATCTTCGTCATATCCAACGGAAAGATTGCTCAGCAGGGCACACATTCCGAGTTGATAAAACAGGATGGTTTATACAGGGATTTTGTAAGCGAAAGAAAAGAAGCAGTTTCATGGAAGCTTGCGTCCTGACAGATCACATCCGGATAAATCGCATACTGAATAAAGGCGCGGAAATATTATATTCCCGTGCCTTTTATATTTGACAAGCCAATTTAATTGTGATAATAATATTATCGATAAATGAATTATCGGTAATCAGAATATCGGTAAGGAGGGGGAATGTCAACCAGAGATACCAGTATTGATCCAAAGCTAATTCAGAGTGCTAAAGATGAATTTATGAAGCATGGATTTCTCAAGGCGGAACTAAAGACGATCTGCGACAATGCAGGCGTAACAACCGGAGCGGTGTATAAGAGATACAAAGGAAAAGAAGAGCTTTTTCAGGCAGTTGTTAAAAAGACAGTAGAAACTCTTGATGAGTTTATATCCGTTCGTACTGATGTGGAGTTTTCAAAAATGACTGATGAGGAAGTCCGAAGCGCATGGACGATGAATGAAAAATATACACTGGATATGTTCAGAATGCTATGGGAACTTCGGGATGATTTTGTTTTACTTCTCGAGAAATCCGCAGGAACTGTCTATGAGAATTACAGACATGATTTTGCACATAAGATGACACATGCTTATATGCAGTATTATGGTGAGGCAAAAAAAAGAAAGATAGCAACTGCCGATATTTCCGAAGAAGAGATGCATGTTCTGTGCACTTCATTTTGGACAGCTGTATATGAACCGTTCATTCATAACATGAGTTGGGAGGAAGTCAAAAAACACTGCAAGGTGCTATGCAGGTTCTTTAGCTGGCCTGATGCCATATCAATTAAATGATAAGTGTTAACAAGCCGTTTTGATCAAAACGGCTTTAAATATGAATTAAGGTTAGATAAAACTAACGGAAAGAGAGTGTGTAATGAAAAAAAAATTTGATGTAAAGGATCTGATCACTGTTGGAGTGTTCACGGCTCTTTATTTTGTTGTGACATTTATTGTTGCATGTCTTGGGTTCATACCCATTTTTATGGTTTTAATGCCACTTATCGGGCCTGTCTTTAGTGGTATTCCTCTGATGCTTTATTTTTCAAAGATCAAGCACTTCGGTATGGTTACGATCACCGGGATCATCATAGCGATCCTGATGTTTGTAACAGGGCATCCGTATCCGATTTTCATCTTTTGCATTGGCGCAGGTCTGATCACTGAGCTTGTTCTCAGGGCAGGGAACTACTCAAGCATCAAGCACTGCGTGATCGGTTCGGCAACCTTCAGCCTCTGGCTCCTGGGTATGGTTATTGCATTTTTCTTTGGATTCAGAGAGTCATATTTTGCTTACCTGGTAGATGGATACGGACAGGAATATGTTGATGCGATGATGGGATATACACCGACATGGGTGTTCTTTGCAATGATCGTAATGTGTCTGGTTGGCGGTTTGATAGGTGGACTTCTTGGAGCGAAAGTATTGAATAAGCATTTCAGAAAAGCAGGAATGATCTGATGAGTAAATCGTGGTTTAAGCTTGATCCCAGAACCAAGCTCATGATGCTCATAACCATCGGTCTGATAATGATGAGCGGTACCAATGTAGGAATGGATTACGCGCTTAGGCTGGTTTGTGTGACGCTTCCTTTCGTGATGCTTCTGACAATAGGAAACTACAGGGCGATGATCTGGTACGTCCTTATTTTCTTTGGTGCAGTCTTATTCGAGGGGCTTTGGCTCACAAAGATAAACGGAGTGCTCAATATCATAGTCATGACTTTTTGTGGAGTGATCACGAGGTTTGGACCGGGATACGTCTTTGGCTGGTATGTGGTCAGATCCACCTCGGCAAGCGAGTTCATTACATCAATGGAGAGAATGCATTTTCCCGGTGCCATAACAATACCTATGGCAGTAATGTTCAGATATTTCCCGACACTTAAAGAGGACTATTCATCGATCCATGATGCGATGCGGATGAGAGAAATAGGAGAAAGCGTTAAAAATCCTTTTGTTTACATCGAATATATTCTTGTTCCGCTGATGATGTCTACTGTGCAGATCGCAAACGACCTCTCGGCAGCTTCGCTGAGCAAGGGACTTGGAGTAAACAGAAAGAGAACTCACATCTGTCAGATAAGAATGACTGCACTTGATTATATTGTTGTGGTAGTGATGGCAGTGATGCTGGTACTTTCCTTTGTATATTGAGGCGGCAGAATGATAGATTTTAACGATGTTTCTTTTGAATACAAATCGGCAGGTGCAGATGGTACACGGGTAGAGACAGGGGGAGTCTCAAATATTAATTTAAAGATCAAAAAGGGTGAATTTGTTGTAATTACGGGAGAATCCGGATGCGGCAAAACTACTCTTATCCGTCTTATTAACGGACTTATTCCCGGGTACTATAACGGAGAACTTAAAGGAACGGTAACTGTTTTGGGGAAGAGTGTAAAAGATACACCGATACAGGAACTGTCGGGAATCGTAGGGAGTGTTTTTCAAAATCCAAGATCTCAGTTCTTCAACATTAATACTACGGATGAGATTGCTTTTGCAGCTGAGAATCAACGGCGGGATCCCGAGAAGATCAGAAACGGGATAGCACAGACAGCTAAGCTTCTTAACATTGAAAGACTTCTTGACAGAAACATATTTGAACTCTCAGGTGGGGAAAAACAGATCATAGCCTGCGCAGGGATAGATGTTCTATCACCCGATGTGGTAGTTCTTGATGAACCTTCGTCAAATCTCGACCGGAAGGCAATAGAGCATCTGGCCGTGATACTCGGGAAGTGGAAGGAAGAGGGCAAGACAATCGTTATAGCCGAACACAGGATATTTTATTTAAAAGATCTTGCTGACAGAATGCTTGTAATGAAAGATGGAAAGATAACGGAGGAAATGGATGCAGAGAGATTAAAAAACATGTCCTACGAGGATACATGCGATCGAGGGTTAAGGTGTTTATCGTTATCTGATCTGCCTTTTGACAAAAGTGTCATATCCGGCGGAGAAACGATAGAATTCAGAGATTTCTGTTTTACTTATAAGGACAAAAAACATTCGATCAATATCCCTGAGCTTGAAGTGCCTCAAAATTCCATCATTGCCATCATTGGGGATAACGGAGCCGGGAAAAGCACGCTCGCCAGGAATCTGTGCGGGCTTGAAAAAAAGTGCAAAGGAACCATCATATACGGTGGCAGAAAGCTGGGATACAGGGAAAGGCGCCACAGCAGCTACATGGTGATGCAGGATGTGAATCATCAATTGTTTACGGAAAGTGTAGGTGATGAGGTGATTCTTAGCATGGCTTCGAAGAAAGCTTCTGATGAAGAGAAGGATGGGAAAGCAAAAGAAATACTTGATTCCCTGGACCTTGGACGATACATGGAAATTCATCCGATGGCATTGTCAGGAGGACAGAAGCAGAGAACAGCTCTTGCGTCTGCCATTGCATCCGATAAGCCGATAATTGTCATGGATGAGCCTACCAGTGGGCTTGATTATCATCACATGATACAGGTGGCGAAACAGATAGAAAAACTTAAGGCAATGGGAAGAACAGTCTTTATAGTAACCCACGACTACGAGTTTATATGGAGGTGCTGCGATTTTATAGTTCATTTAAAAAATGGAAAAGTTGCAAGAAGTTATGAGATTGGCAGTGACACAGCGGAAAAATTAAAAAACAGCTTGTTTGGAGGAGAGCAGTATGTTTAAAAAAGTTGCGCCTTATATAGGCAAATACAAGAAGTATACAGTACTGGCAGCTGTACTGATGTGTATCGGAATAGTTGCAAATATTGTTCCGTATTTTTTTCTGTATCAGATCATTTCACCCTTAACGAGGGGAGAGCATGTGAGTCTTCAGTACGTGATGATAAGAGTTGTTGCAGTATTGATATGCGAGCTCATTTATTCGATCGCATATATCCGTGGATTGATATATTCCCATGTCAGCGCATATAACACACTTAAGAATCTTAGGGCCTCGCTTCAGGGAAAGCTTGAAAAACAGTCATTGGGTAATATCTCTGAATTGGGAACGGGAAGGATCAAGAAGATATTTACCGACGATATCGATCAGATTGAGATCCTGCTGGCTCATGCTATCCCGGAAGGTATTGCCAATGTATTGATACCTGTTCTCATAATCATAGTTCTGTTTGTAGTGGACTGGAGGATGGGACTACTGTCACTGGTGCCGATAATAGCAGGATTATTTGCGATGGGGATGATGATGAAGGCAGGATTTGAGAAGATGAATGCCTACTATGAGTCCGCAGCAAAAATGAACAATACTATCATTGAATATGTAAACGGAATGGAAGTGGTCAAAGTCTTTAACAAGGATGGAGATTCATACAAGAAGTTTGGAGAGACGGTAAGGCAATACAGAGACTTTACCATAGCATGGTATAAAGTCTGCTGGCCCTGGATGGCTGCTTATTCAAGTATTCTGCCCTGTGTTGCAATGCTGATAATTCCTGTAGGCTCGGCGATGGTTATTTCGGGGGCGCTTACTCTTGATAAGCTGATCCTCGTGTTATGTTTGTCTTTCGCCGTAGGACCTTCATTCCTTAAGGCTCTGAATTTTGCAGGGAAGTTTCCCCAGCTGGATTATAAGATCACAGAACTGGAAAAGCTTATGGATCATCCGCCGCTTAAAGAAGGTACAAACGGTTTTAAAGGGGATAGCTGCGATGTATCCTTTGAAAACGTAAGATTTTCTTATGAAGATAATGAAGTACTTCATGGAATAAATCTTGAATTGAAGCAGGGAACTACAACTGCTCTTGTAGGTGAGTCGGGAAGCGGTAAATCTACGCTTGCAAAGCTCCTTGTTCATTACTATGACCTGGATGGCGGCGCGATAAAGATCGGTGGGCAGGATATTACCGATATGTCACTCGAAGCATTAAATGACAGGGTTGCATTTGTCTCTCAGGAACAGTTCCTGTTCAATACAACTCTCTATGACAATATTCTCATCGGTAAGCCGGGGGCAACAAAGGAACAGGTTATGGAAGCAGCCAGGAGAGCACAGTGTGAGGAATTCTTAAACAGACTGCCTGATGGGATCAACACAATGGCCGGGGACGGAGGTAAGCAGCTATCCGGCGGTGAAAGACAGAGGATATCGCTTGCAAGAGCGATCCTGAAGGATGCACCTATTGTTGTATTGGATGAAGCGACGGCCTTCATGGATCCTGAAAACGAAGAGAAGTTGAATGCTGCTTTGGATGAGATCATGAAGAACAAGACTGTTCTTGTTATCGCACACAGACTGTCTACTGTTAAGAATGCGGACAGGATCTGTGTTATCAAAGACGGGCAGTGTATTGCTGAAGATTCACACGACAACCTGATAAATATCAGCCCGGAATACAGAAAATTCTGGGAGGCATCCGTCAGTGCCGGTGCATGGAAGATAAAGGAGGCGTAAGTAAGATGATAAAGATACTTCACAGACTGATTATAATTACCGGGAAATACAAGGGTAGGATAAGAGCTTCTTATCTTACATCGTTCATTAAGGGTATTCTGATGAAGATGCCGATTTTTATGAGTTTTTTTACTATACAGACATTTATGGATAATGCCATGACAAAAGATAAATGTTTTTTATTCGGTGCCATTATAGTGGGAAGTATTATCCTGGAAGCAATATTTGAGCACATCACCAATGTGTTGCAGTCTGCCACGGGATATATGGTTTTTGCAGACTTAAGATTAAAACTCGGTGACCATTTAAGGAAACTTCCGATGGGCTATTTTACGGAAGGAAATATTGGAAAGATCAGTTCCGTTCTGGCAACAGACATGGTCTTTATAGAAGAGAACTGCATGGGGGTACTATCGGAACTTGTAAGCTTTATCATATCACAGACACTTATGGTCATCATGATGTTCTTTTTGGATATACGGCTTGGAATCCTTTCGCTGGCAGTTACATGCGCATTTATAATTGTCGGCAATCTGATGCTGGGAATAACTCTGAAACACTCTGCTATAAAGCAGGAGGATGCCGAGGCACTGACTGAAGAGGTCCTTGATTTCGCAGAAGGGATCGGGATCATCAAATCCTTCAATCTGCTTGGTGAGAGATCAAAGAGGCTTACTGATGAATTTGAAAAGAGCTGTAAAGAGAGCATAGATTTTGAAGTGGCTTACAGCCCGTGGGCAAGAACTCAGTATCTGACTTATGGAATAGGTACATCCCTCGTTCTTGCTCTTGCAGGATATCTGTTCAGTACAGGTGCTCTGTCTCCTGCGTATATGGTAGGTGTGGTTCTTTTCCTGTTTGATCTGTTTATCGCAATTAAGAGCTACTACGGACAGATGGCCAGACTTACTGTTACGGATGCTTCTCTTAACAGGATTGAAGAAGTATTTGAGGCAAAAGAACTTGATGATACCGGAAAAGAATTATTACCGGATGAAACTACAGTTACGACGGAGATAGAATATAAGGATGTAAGTTTCGGTTATACGGACCAGGATGTTCTCAAACATATTTCCTTTACTGTGGGAAAGGGCGAGATGACAGCGCTGGTAGGACCTTCGGGTGGTGGCAAGTCTACCATAGCTTCACTTCTTGCCAGATTCTGGGATATTAAGAGCGGTCAGATCCTGATAGGAGGAAAAGATATCAGAAATGTGCCTATAGGAAATCTCATGGACCGGATAAGCATGGTCTTCCAGAGAGTATATCTTTTCCAGGATACGATCTTTAATAATATAGCTATATCAAAACCCGGAGCTACAAGAGAAGAAGTGGAGGAGGCAGCAAAGAAAGCCAGATGCTACGACTTTATCATGGCTCTTCCCGATGGCTTTGATACCGTTATCGGAGAGGGCGGCGCCTCGTTGTCAGGGGGTGAGAAACAGAGGATATCAATTGCCCGATGCATTCTGAAAGACACACCGATAGTAATACTTGATGAGGCAACCGCCAGTGTCGATGCAGATAATGAGAGAGCGATCCAGGAGGCGATATCGGAGCTCTGTAAGGACAAGACTCTCCTGGTTATAGCCCACAGACTTAAAACGATAAGGGATGCAGATCAGATACTCGTAATATCTGACGGAGAGATCATCGAAAGTGGGGATCACGCATCACTTATGAGCATGAAAGGGACATATGCCAATATGGTGTCTTTACAGGCATCATAAAAAGAGGATTAAAGAGCTTTAATTTAGGCTTAAATAGTAGCTTAAATAGTAGCTTGAATAGTAGCTTAAATAGTAGCTTCAACAGAGGCTTTAATAAAAGCTTTATATAGAAGCTTTAACAGAAGCCTTAATAGAAGCGTTATAGAATTCCTCCTCAGAGATCAGATCAATGACGGCTTCATATCCGCTGTAGCGATCGTCACGTTTTTTTGCCTGTATATCATCCAGCCAACCGGAGTTATACAGATGAGCCGAGTAGGTTCGTGACATATCCGCGAAGCGGATATGAGAAATGCTGTCGTATGGAGAGAAGATATTTCTGGGATAGAATATATTTCCATTCTTTTCTTCATAATCACCACGACAACCTATACCCATATCTATAAATGCCTGTCTTAAGAAATCGGGCTGCATGCAGATGGCGCGATCCGTAAATGTAATATCATTGTACTTTTCTATTAACGATCCGAGAAGCGGATTGCCTGCTTCAGATCCGAACCCGTTTCCCAGGTCTATATTCCCGTGAACATCATAGCCGAAGAAGCCTCGACAATTGAGCATATCCGTAAGGGGCTTTATAAGCATCACATCCATATCAAGATATATCCCGCCGTAACGGTAGAGTATATCCAGCCGTGCATAATCCGAAACATACGCCCATCGCTTTTCTTTATAGGCTGATGAAGTGAAGGTATGAGCATCCGCATCATATGATTGGCTGTCCCATATCTTTATTTCGGTATCCGTCATGATGCGGGACCAGGAATCCATACACTTCCTGTATATATCAGGTATCTGATCATTGCTGAACCAAAAGCTGTGGATCACTTGTGGGATGTGATGACCTCTCAGGAACACCGGCTCTGGGGGCCCCTGTTTTCCGCAGACTGCTGCACTCAAATATTCAAATATGGCGATGCAGTAAGATATATTGTCGGCTAACCGGAGATCCTTTAAGCACTGAACGGATTCCTTCAGATGTTCATTATCTGTTATCAGTATGGTGCAGGGAGTTTTAATAGATTTAAGATCTGCAGGTCTCATGATCTGTAAAGCCATTTCGTCCACATAAAAAATACCTGCAGACGGGGGAGTGATATCACAGGCCATCAGCTTTGTAACAGAGCTGTTTCCAAGCAGGTACTTTTTGATAAGGTTTCTGGCTCTTTTTCCTGTGCCTAAGATCACGATGTCTCCGCTTAGTTTTCTCGACATATCTTCAAATCCGGCAAAATTTACGTATCTCATGATACTGATTATACATGCCGGAGTGATAAATTGATATCAGGATATGCTAATATGATAGAATGATACTGTTCGGGAGATGGGAAAATGAGTGACGACAGATATGTATTTCATTGTTATATGGCAGCTGATATCAGCAGACTGAAAAAGCTTCTTGCAGGAGATCACTGCCTTGACCTTAAGCTTTCTGCAGATGAAAAGATTAATGCACAGGATCTGAACGGGATCTTTGCAGAGATTATAGATATATATGATTCCTGCGCTGAGGGATCGGAAGAAAAGCTGCTTTCCGGAAAGATACTTTCGGAATTTGATAAGATCTATGGCGGTAACAGAGAAAGGATAGTTAAGCTTATCCCTAAGATAAAATCAGCACTTGAAAAATGTGCGGGTGATAGCGACGCGGACAAAGCTGAAGGGGACTGCCCTGCCTATGGAAAAGTCTTTAATTGCGGATCGCAGGAAGATGTGTTGGGAAGAGTGCTTGGATTTGAAAATGCAATGATATTCCTTAAGAATAACGGATGGAAAAGTGATGATTGTAGTGAGGGCTGCATTGAAGGAATCCTTCCCCGTGATATAGTGGATGATTGTATATACTTATATGATATGCTTGGGCATATAAGAAATAACAGTGCCTTAAATATCGAAGATAAGGACAGTATCGATCTGTTCAATAATTTTATCTTCTGTATGCTGCCGACAGATTAATTATTTACGGTGTGAAGTGAAAGTCGTTACCGAAGGTGTGAATATGAATGTGATGGAATGTCTCGATGAATTGAAGAAACTGGCGATCAGGGATCCCGAACTTAGAGCGAAGCTCATTGCCACAAGAGAATCCAAGGCGCCTGTCAGTGATTTTTGCAAAGTGGCGCTGGAGGCCGGAATATATATAGATATGATGGATCTGGTATGTGCCGAAGATGAAGCATATACAGCCATGGCACGCTCTACTAACGGAGGTGGGGAGAATTCCCCCCGATTACTGGGAGAAGCGGATTATCATGAATTATTCTTAATGGAGCTGGAGGCGTATAAATAAACGCTCTTTAGGGCTCGTTTTCATCAGCCAGATCACGTATTGAATATCTGCTGAAGAATTCTTTCTCTGTCTCTGCGAAAGCTTTCCACATGGAAAGAGTGGGGCAGGTGTTTTTGATCGGGCATGAGGGTGCATCTTTTTCAAGACAAGCCACCGGTGCGATCTCATCTTTTTCCGTAACGGATATGATATCCCATGCTGTATATTCTTCGGGATTTTTAACAAGTTTATATCCGCCGTTTTTACCGCGCTTGCCTTCAAGAAGTCCGCTGACCACTAGGAATTTTACGACTGCTTCGAGATATTTCTTGGAAATATTCTGACGTTTCGCTATATCTTCGAGACGGATGTACTGATCCGAATCCTGTCGTGCAATGTCTATCATTGCTCTGAGCGCATATCTTCCTTTAGTTGAGATCCTCATTTTATCCTCGCTGTTTTTTAGATGCTTACTAAGTGAAAAAGTATGACAGCATATTAATTTAACTGATCAAACGCATGTCTTCTGTCTTCATTATAGAATGATTTTTCATAAAATCAATAATACCTATTGACAAGGTAGGAAATTTAAACTATACTCCAAAATATCTTACAGAGAACAAAAGAAAGGAGAGAGAAATGCTTAATCTGTTCGAATCATTACTCAGACAGAATTTCAGATGTGGACGAATGCTTAAGTTCCGTGCAGACAATGTGACGGGGCAGTGTTCGCTTTGCCTTAATGATTAAGCTATTTCGATCTTTCGTCATATTTGATCTGCTCGGACGTTTCAGGATAACGTGCGAGTTTTTTTTTCAGGTAACCGGAACACACATTCCCGGAGAAAGAAGAGATCATTATGAGTTCAAATTATAAATTCGAGACACTTCAGTTACATGTAGGACAGGAAACAGCAGACCCCACAACGGATTCCAGGGCAGTTCCCATTTATCAGACAACTTCATATGTATTCCACAGCGCGCAGCATGCTGCCGACAGATTCAATCTTAAAGATGCCGGAAATATTTACGGAAGACTTACAAATACTACTGTTGATGTATTGGAAAAGAGGATAGCAGCGCTTGAAGGTGGTGTCGCAGGTCTTGCGGTAGCTTCCGGAGCCGCTGCGGTAACATATGCTGTTACAGCACTTGCACAGGCAGGAGATCATGTTGTTGCACAGAAGACCATCTACGGTGGTTCATACAACCTTTTAAAGCAGACACTCAAGGGTTTTGGTATAGAGACAACATTTGTGGATGCACATAATCTTGCGGAAGTAGAGGGAGCTATCAAAGAGAATACAAAGCTTGTATATCTTGAGACTCTTGGCAATCCCAACAGTGATATCCCTGATGTTGATGCTGTCTCTGAAATAGCGCACAAGCACGGGCTTCCGGTTGTTGTGGACAATACATTCGGTACCCCGTTCTTCTTCAGACCGATCGAGCATGGAGCAAACGTGGTAGTTCATTCTGCTACAAAATTCATCGGAGGCCACGGAACGACTCTTGGTGGTATAGTTATAGATGCAGGTAACTTTGACTGGAAGGCAAGCGGAAAATATCCTCAGCTTTCAGAGCCGAATGAAAGTTATCATGGTATATCTTTTGTTGATGCGGCAGGACCCGCAGCTTATGCTACATATATCAGAGCAATACTTCTGAGAGATGAGGGAGCAACACTTTCACCTTTTAATGCATTCATACTTCTGCAGGGTGTCGAGACGCTTTCACTCAGACTTGAGAGACATGCCGAGAATGCTGCCAGGGTTATCGAGTTCCTGTCAAATCATCCGAAGGTAGAGCATGTTAATCACCCTTCGCTTCCTGATCATCCCGATCATGAGGTATATAAGAGATATTTCCCTAACGGAGGCGGATCAATATTTACATTTGAGATAAAGGGCGGTCAGAAGGAAGCATTTACATTTATAGATAACTTAAAGCTTTTCTCGCTTCTTGCTAATGTTGCGGATGTTAAGAGCCTTGTTATCCATCCTTATACAACAACTCATGCAGAACTTTCTGAAGCAGAGCTTGCTGATCAGGGAATCAAACAGAGTACTATACGTCTCTCCATAGGAACAGAAAACATAGATGACATCATTGCTGATCTCAAAGCAGCATTAGATGCGGTATAATAAGAAAAAAACAATTAACAGGAGGTTTCTATCATGGGAAAGATCATTCAGAGTGCTACAGAACTTATAGGAAATACGCCGTTACTGAATGCGACGAACTACGCTGCGAAGGCAGGTATAAGCGGAGCTAATGTTTATGTTAAGCTGGAATACCTGAATCCGTCAGGATCTGTAAAGGACCGTATTGCCCTGTCAATGATCAAGGATGCGGAGGAAAAGGGAATCCTTAAGACCGGTGCAACGATCATAGAGCCCACATCCGGAAATACGGGAATAGGTATTGCTGCTGTTGCCGCTGCTCGCGGATATAAGGCAGTTATAGTTCTTCCCGATACCATGAGTGTAGAAAGAAGAAATCTTCTTAAGGCATATGGCGCTGAGCTTGTTCTTACCGAAGGATCAAAGGGAATGAAGGGGGCAATCGCAAAGGCAGAGGAACTCAAGGCTTCAACTCCCGGTTCAGTTATACTCGGACAGTTTGTCAATCCCGCTAATCCTAAGGTTCACAAGGATACTACAGGACCCGAGATCTGGGATCAGACAGATGGTAAGGTTGATATCTTTATCGCAGGTGTCGGAACCGGCGGAACGCTTACCGGTGTAGGCGAGTTCTTAAAGGAGAAAAATCCCAATGTGAAGGTGATCGCTGTTGAGCCCGCCTCCAGCCCTGTGCTTGCAAAGGGAACAGCCGGTGCGCATAAGATCCAGGGAATCGGACCCGGTTTCGTTCCCGAGACATTAAATACATCTGTTTATGATGAAGTAGTCGGCATTGAGAATGACGATGCTTTCGAAGAAGGCAGAAAGTTTGCCACATCGGAAGGTATACTGGTGGGTATCTCTTCGGGTGCGGCTCTTAAGGCAGCACGTATCATTGCTGCAAGAGAAGAGAACAAGGGAAAGAATATCGTGGTTCTTCTTCCGGATTCGGGTGACAGATATTTATCCACACCTCTTTTCTCATAAGATGATTTAGAACATCAGCCAAAGCGTATTTAGAGCATTCATGGATCATGGCAGGGTTATTGAGGTCAAAGACCTCTGCCGATCCGTGAGTGCTTTTTTATCTTTGTAGTATCCCCAGAATACGGTCGAATACATTGGGATTAGCCTGAATTATGAGTGCTATCTTGGATTTAGCGCGTGATAAACCGTGGAAAAGATTGCTTACTCCTGAAGTGTGCCCGAACAAAGCCTTACAGGTATCGGGATCTGTCATGACACGAAGATAATGAAGATCATCATAATAGAAGCGCTCATCTATTATCATCACCACCTGCTCAAATTCCCTGGAAAACGAAGAGTAGACAGGAACTCCGTCATATTCGCAATCCGGCTCTTTGATAAGATCGTAAGATTCATCTTTATATTTCTTCAGTAGAATTGAAGTCTCATTGGGGTTATTGGCATAAGAGACTGACACGGAGGGATAATCACGCCTGTGGGATTCGGTGATGTGCATAAGAGCACGGATAAAAGTTGACAGCTCGGTGCTCAGTCTTATACGGTTGGTCAGCCTGTATCCGGTAAAGCCGGGCGCCGATTCTATAAGAGCGGTGCCGCTTTCACTGCGTTCTGCGGGAGAAATGGCATCTTCGCTGTTATAGGACAGGATTACAGGAGCTTTATAGTATTTGGCTAACTCCATGATCTGTTCCCAGAGGGCGGGGGTCAGGCGGTGCCCTTCATCCACAAGTATGACATTATACTTCTCGGATGCAATGGTCATGAGATCGATCCCCGCGTAGTAGAAGTCTATACGTTTTAATAAGCGGTTGAGGCGCTCGAGCTGGGGAGTCTTTGGACCGATATGGATTATGCATACTCTGTCTCTGTGAGTGAGCTGCATGGCAGTATCGTAGAGAAGCAGGGTCTTGCCGGTCCCCGGATATCCGGAAAAACCTCTGACTGTGATATTGCCTTCCTTATCCTGATATTTCAGATCACGGATCAGACGGTATTCGATATCACGCTGTTGGAAAGTCAGAAAATAATCACCGCGCAGAAATCGGTCAGGATCAGTCAGTGGTGATATGAGATATCTGGCTTCTTTGAAAAGTTCCTCTATATCACCCTTATAGATATCCGATTGATCTGTCAGGAGATGAGCAAGCTCACCGAAATCGGATTCAACCAGTCTTCCTGTATTGGACAGACGGACGAGCCTTCCGGAATCACTGATATAAGTAAAGTACCAGACTGTTTTACCTATGGCAGAGAGGTAGTAGCGGTTTTGAATGAGCTGCCTTAATATGTTTTCATCGGAGGTATTTCCGCTTTTTAATTCGATATTGATCATGGAATCCGCGCCGATTCGTAACAGATCGAATTCTTTGCCGAGTTTCGGCATGGAGAAAGAGTAGAAATAATCATATCCCGGGGTTCGGGGATCGGTTTGGGCCAAAGTGTCGCAGAGCCTGCGCAGACCGTCGGTCTCCCAGTCTTTTATCTTTAAAAAGCTCCTGCGTCCTGACATGTGTTTTTCCAGTCGGGACAGTCTTAAATTGTCCGATACCCTTGTAAGGGAATAGATATTTATAGCTTTCATACTTTAATTATCTATACAGCAGACACTATTTTCAACTGTCAGTTCAGAATATGCCGTCTCTGGGGAAACTTTTTTTCGACATAATGCACGGATATTTGTACAAAGTACACAATATTATTGACTGTGAAAAAGGGTAAATATATAATATTTACATAACGAAGGTGCGGGCATTAAATGAGTTAGACATTTGATGTCCGCATTTTACTTGGAAAGAGGTATTGAGAAAGTGAATATCAGAAAAACATATGACAATGTGATGCATTTTCTTGTTCACAACAGTATTCTTTTTACTGTCATTATAATGTGCCTTGTACATGCTACACTTCTTACGATGGTGTGGGCCGGCGAGGCGCAGGCACTGATCGTTACCAACACCATAAGTGTTATTGTGTATCTGTTCTGTATCCTTTTGTGTAAGGATGGACATGTTATGCCGGTCTATGTGAGTATCCTGCTTGAAGTAGGCATCTACGCAGCACTTTCCTCATATTTTATCGGCTGGAACAGTGGAGGTTACTTCTTTTTGTTCGCTATAGTACCGATAATCATCTATTTAGGATGTTTCATTTTTAAAGGCGTAAAGCGTTGGATCATTGCCATATCCCTTACGGCTATCTTTGCGGAATTTGTATGTCTGTATCTGAAATGTTCCGTAAGTGAACCTGTCTATGATCTGAATAACGGAATCAGAGTAGCGCTTATGGTGTTTTCGTCCTTCGTAATGTTTTTCGGAGTGGTCTTCTACAATACCATATACATTTATTCCAGCGAGCATGAGGTGATCAGCCTTGAAGAGAGGAATGAACAGCTTACAGCGGATGCGAAGATCGATGCATTGACGGAACTGCTTAACAGACGTGGTTTTATGCCTCTGTTAGAGCAGATCATGCAGGGAAAGGCGGAAGATAAATTCTGCATTGCATTTGCCGATATTGATAATTTTAAGAGAGTGAACGACACCTACGGCCATGAATGCGGAGATGAAGTGCTGATGCATATTTCCAGGATGATCAAGAGGGAAATGACGGGCTGTGATGTCTGCAGATGGGGCGGAGAAGAGATAGTCATCCTGATGAAGGATTGTGATATTGAAGAGGCGAGAACAAAGATGGAAACCGTGCGAAAGCTCGTGGAATCAACGCCCACTGTTTTCTATAATGTCCGGATCCCCGTTACCGTTACCATAGGGCTTACGGAGAATGTCGAAAAATACGGCAGTCCGGATGATCTGATCAAGGTTGCCGATGCCAGAATGTATTACGGCAAGCAGCACGGTAAGAATATCGTCGTATCGGAAGATGCAGGCGAAGCAAAATAACTGTTCATGCTCTTTCGGGACGCGTAGATCGGATAAAACTTGATATAGCGGATGATTTAGGTTATCATAGCCCTGTTGTCGGCTAATGATTAATAGCTGGGAAGATGAAGAAGTCTGTGAAGGAATCTGTATCAAAAAATGAAAATAATAAGCGGATCCTGATAAGGTTTGTTACAGTTATCGTCATCAATGTATCGGTGCTTACGGGCGGTGTTCTTCTTTATCTTCTATACAACAGGACAGGGAGAGGGATAGATTGTCAGATACATAAATTTACGGGGTGTTACTGTCCAAGCTGTGGCGCAACGCGTATGATGTATTCTCTGATACATGATCTTGATCTGAGGCAGGCATTTCGCTACAATCCAATGCTTTTTCTGACTTTGCCGGTGGCGTTTGTTTTGTATGTACCGCAGTTAGCGGTATTTGTAAGGACCGGTGGCCTGTCGGACTGGATGGTACCGGTGATAAAGGTATGGGGAGTGCTTATGGTGTTGTTTTGTATTCTGAGAAATACTCCTGCCTTTTATTTTTTGGCTCCGACAGCGCTTTGAGGAAATGATCTGTTCGAACAGATGCGGGTATGAGCTGTATCTGTCAAATAGATATATAAAACTTATAAGGGAGGATAATGAAAGTGGATAATCAGAATTTCAACAATTCGGGATTTGGTCAGAATTCACAGAATAATGATCAGGGACAGTTTTACGGAGGCGCAGGTACTCAGGGACAGTACAGCGGTTATTCGGGAAACAATGATCCCAATGCTAATTTCAATACCAATTATAATTCAAATTACGGATCGGGTATGAATCAGGGAAGCCCCTACAATGTACCTGCCGGTAACGGAAAGGCACCCAAGTATTCTCTGTGGCTTACACTTGCCATTGTACAGATGGTTTTGGGATGCTGCTGCGCCGGTGGAATTTTCACTCTGGTAACCGGTATACTGACCATCGTATTTGATAATAATGCGAACGATGCTTACCAGATCGGTGATATGACTACTTATGAAAGCAAGATCAAGGCTGCCATGATAACAAATATCATAGGCTGGGTGATCTCGGTTGTTATTTTCGTCTTTGCGATCGGAACAGGAGTACTCGAGGGAGTTTCCGAAGCTTTTAGTGAGCTGGGATATTAAGAATATATCGTCAGTTAAAAACACCCCGGAGGCTTAATGCTTCCGGGGTATTTTTTAAATCAGTTCGTTTTTTTGATAAAATCCATAAATTCATTCATGGGAAGCGGCTTTGAGAACAGATAGCCCTGCAGGTAATCACATCCCAGTCCGGTCATCTTATCGGCCATATCTTCGTTTTCAATTCCTTCGGCAGTGACTGTAAAACCCATGCTTTTGAAGATCCTGATCATACCCGGGAGCATTTCGTCCGGGGTTTTGCAGTAATCCCATACCAATGACATATCGATCTTAACGTTGATGAGCGGCAGATTCCTTAAACGGTCAAGATTGGAATAGCCCTTTCCGAAATCATCCAAAACAAATTTGAATCCGTTATCTTCTAAAAGCTTGATCTGTCTGTTTAAAAGATCCTGATCCACCATGGAGTCTTCGGTGATCTCGAGGTGGATCTGCTTCACGTCAACTCCGGTTTCTCTGACTATCTGTGCATAACTGTCTGCAAGAGAATTACTGATAAACTGCATGGGTGACAGATTGATATTGATCCATGAGACCCCGGCACCGGAAAGATCGTTATTGCTTATAAAATCACAGGTTTTTTTGAAGATCTGTTCCCCGATATGGTTGATCATTCCGTTGCGTTCTGCAACAAGTATGAATTCGCCCGGCATTATCATATTACCGGAGGCGTCGGTGATCCTGGCGAGTGCCTCGGCGCCGATGATGATCCGGCTGTTCGCGTTAACGATGGGCTGGAGATAAACTTCGGTCCGGTTTTCGTCGACAACTTTTTCAAGTGCTTTAACGATTTTGATGGAACGCTCGTGCTTATCTATATCACTGTCTGTGATATATTTGACTTCTCCCGGAGAAAATCTGCGAACATGGTTAAAATAGGCTAAGATCCCGTCAAGGCGTCTTGACGGAGAATCGATAGTCATATCCTTATGAGACCTGATGAAGTCGACATCCAGGAAGAGTTCTGTATCGATTGCGCGCCAGGGCTCTGAGAACCTGTTTCTTATCCTCTCTATAGTGGCATCGATGTCGGTGTCCGATGCGCCCACCATGATAAACAGTCCCTCTCTGTAATAGAAGGGCTTGAAAGCCTTATATTCTGTACGAAGATATTCTCCGATCAGCTTAAGTCCGCGATCCATCTGTTCCGAACCGTATACATCTTTTAGTTCTTTATAGTTGTGAATGGCCACTGCAAGGAATCTTTTGTCTTTGTATGATCTGATCTCGGAAACATAATCGAAAAGCGCCTGAACATTGAAAACATTAACCCTGAAATCGAAGAAAAAATATGGATTTGTAAAGGACAGATAAATGATCATAAGTGCGATAACACAGAAAGTATCCATCAAAAGATAGGACGGAAAGAGAATCCTTAAGAATACTCCTAAAAGGAGTGTCAGGTTAATGCCTAAAGTTCCGAAGCACACTCTTAAATTTCCTGTACGGTAGGTACAGGCTATCACAAGTATCAGCGAAAGTATGATATAGAAGAATGCCGGGATATAGATTATCGGTTCGTAATATGATCCTCTGACATATCCGTTTTCGGTTATACGAAAGATCATTCCGTTGTGACAGCTTATGATGGCGATCAGGGAGGCGGCACAAGCAGGAACCGAGATCAGCAGCCTGACAGGGGTATTGAATAAGAAGTGGGGCTTTAATATGTCTACGGTACCTAAGTAGAACATATAGGATCTGATAAAGAAGAATACAAAATAAGCGGCATTGATCGCATAAAGCTGCCATGACGCAAAGACCTGATAGTGTTCATCGGCAAGGCTGGAAACGATATCGGTGATGCTCACGGAAGCCTCTACAAGGATCAGGCGTATATATAAACGATTGATACGGATCGTTACCCTGGGGATCGAGACAAAATAAAAAGCAAATACGATAAGTATTAAAATGCTCGGAAAAACATAATTATAGTTCCACATCTGATACCCCCCTACGGTCATGCTCCAAAGCCCGCTACGATAATTATCTTCAAAAAATGAGTATATGTAAAGTACATGTAATCATATATTTTTTATCTGCATATGCTTATAAAGCAGGGAACGAAAATGTTATAATGGTCTGGACAGAGTTCAGGGTTTGAAAAAGGGGGCATCTGTATGAAAACATTCAGATTAAGTAATGGAGTTGAGATACCTGCTGTAGGATACGGTTCGTATCTTTCTACGGAAGGAAATGGCAGGCAGACTATAAAGGATGCTCTTGATTCGGGATACCGCTATATTGATACGGCGATGTTCTACAGAAATGAAGCGGAGATAGGGGAAGCTCTTAGAGAATACGGAATACCAAGAAATGAACTGTTCCTTGTAAGCAAGGTATGGCATACAATGCTTGGCAGGGAAAAGACCCTGCAGTCCTTTGAGGGATCTGTCAAGGCCCTTGGAACAGATTATCTTGACATGTTCCTGATCCACTGGCCTATGGGACCGGATAAGGATACGGACTGGCTGTCTCTTCAGACTGAGACCTGGCAGGTGATGGAAGAGCTGTACGAAGCAGGAAAGGTAAGAGCGATCGGATTATCCAACTTTCTCCCGCATCATATAGAACCGCTTCTTAAGAATGTGAAGATCACTCCGATGTTGGATCAGCTGGAACTTCATGCCGGATATATGCAGGAATATGCACTGGCTTATCTGCGCTCAAAAGGTATAGTCATTCAGGCATGGAGCCCGCTGGGGCGTGCAAGGATGCTAAAAGATGAAAGGATTGCTGCACTCGCGTCGAAGTATGGAAAGACACCGGCACAGGTTTTGTTGAGATTCCTTTTGGACAGAGATATAGCTGTCATTCCCAAGGCATCTTCTATAGAAAGAATGAAGCAGAATCTGGATGTTTTTGATTTTCACCTGACAGGGGAAGAGATATCTTATCTTTCCTGTATTCCGGAATCAGGGTGGTCAGGAGAACATCCTGACATGATGTGAATTACATATTAAAAATAAACCTGACATGACGAAAAGGAGAGATTGCGATGGAGGGGAGCAATACGACCATAGTCATATCTGAAATGGGGCTAAAGAATGCGAATGAAGGTAACACTAAAGTCAGCCCCAGACTGTATATCTGCTGCGATCATGATATAGTGCGTGCAGATCTGCAGGGAAGACAGAGATTGGGAAGACCTGCCGGTGAAGATGTTCCGGAGATCCCTGTTATGAATCAGCATGTGAGCAAGGATCATGGTGTGTTCATGACCTCTGAGGAGGGATGTGAATATATCGCGGGTAATTCGTCCAACGGGATTTATTACAATAACAGACGGCTTTATCCGACTGCAAGAGTTAGCTTAAGTGACGGAGATGAGTTGCGGATCCCTACAGCGGACAAGATCGATATATTGATAGTGTTCGTCAATACTGGCGGAAGGGCTGAACTGTGGGAAGAATTCAGGCAGGCATCGAGAGATCAGCTGACGGGCCTGAACGGCAGAAACGGCTTTATGAACTGGTGGACTGCCAATAGAGATCATAGGGAATATGGCGCATCTGCTCTCTTTATCATGGATATAGATAATTTCAAGCAGATCAATGACGGCTTCGGACATTCAACCGGAGATGAGGTCCTTCGTTTTGTGGCGGGACAGCTGGTAAAAGCGGCCGGCTTTTCGGAGAGGGTCTGCAGATGGGGCGGCGATGAATTCATAGGTATCATTCCGGGCAAACAGGAGTCTGCGGACAGGATACTTAAGAGGCTGTGCAAAGAGATCTCGGAATCGTCGATCATAGATACAGGGATGTCGGTAAGTATCGGATGCGTGGATCTGAGTTGTGTTGAGGACAGAATGGATCTGTGTTCGCTGGTGAGCATAGCAGATAAGGCGCTCTATGAGACTAAACGGAACGGGAAGAACGGAGTGGAGTGGTCGGCGTAAATATCTCAAAAAGTTGAAATACTTTGTGCAATGATATAGAATTGGTGCGGATAAGGTCGATCTTATCCGCACCAATTTCTCTTTAGTGGAGGCGGAAATGAATAAAGAGACATATGAAACAGAACTGGAGCATCTGCGCGGGCTTTTCAAAGAATTCGGTGGCGTGGACAGCTACACTACAGTGCAGGCGGTAGCGATCTTTGAACAGATATATAAGATAGAATCCGCACTGGGACTGAGTGTCGCCAAAAGAGATGAATTTTTCGAAGGTATCTGCAGGATCTTTAATATTGAGCTCATAAATATGGAGGATTACAAAGACAGAAAGATCATTTTAGTGCCCAATCACGTAAGTGAATTTGACGGACTTATCTTCGGATCGATCCTTCCGAATATGATGGTAGTGGCAAAGAGTGATTGGATATCCAATCCGAAGCTCAATGCGTTTCTTGATAAGCTTTTTACACTGGTTGGACTTGTCAGAAAGGACGGCTCCAGCGGTATGAATGTGCTTCGTAAATGTATAGACCACCTTATGGAAGATGGCGGTAGAGCAGTAAATATATTTGTCCAGCAGACAATTGCGGATATCGATATCACTAAGCCCGAGGATGTTGCTTCGGGAGCATGTCTTATCGCCAAAAAGTCCGGAGCGGACATTATCCCGGTTTATTGCGAACAGGCATCCGTAGATCATCCTACGAGGGTGGTATTCGGAAAGCCTATGGAGATCATCGACAAGAAGGATTTCGGAGCAGAGTGGATAAAATGTGAACTTGCGCTCAGAGACTCGATCTCGGATCCCGTGGCCAGAAAACCTGTTTTATGCGAAAAGCACCAAAAGCCCATAAGCGAGAGGGAATTTTGATAAAAAGATACTGAGGCCGGATGGTTAAAGGACGCATGGCTTTAGCTAAGGCCTGGAACAGAAAAGGGACGAACAAGGTTATGGACAGGGGAATTGAAATAGTATATTGACGCCTCGAAGAATAGGGAATATAATGTCGAAGACAATTGAACAGAAGGGAGCTGGTAAACCGGCTGAGAGGAGGTTGTGAACCTCGACCTGATAACCTGATTTGGATAATGCCAACGTAGGGATGCCTGGGGATAAAGACATGTTTTTATGAAAGCTGCTTCAAATCAGAGGCAGCTTTTTCTTTTTCTTTAAGCAAGAAGAAGTTTGCTGAATCATGGAAAGGAGTAATGAAAAGTATGGTGAAGATCAACGGAAATGATCATGATCTG
Organism: Lachnospiraceae bacterium; assembly: GCA_024697065.1. Lineage (GTDB taxonomy): Bacteria > Bacillota > Clostridia > Lachnospirales > Lachnospiraceae > NK4A136. Next base: position 46,918 of record JAILGE010000008.1, on the reverse strand, counting down.
GCAGGAAGATCCGTCGCAGAGGTATTGGCGGAACTGGGCTATGAAACAGGGCGCATAGCCGTAGAGAAGGATGAGGAGATAATCCCAAAGTCCGCATATGGACAGACCATCTTAAAAGATGGCGATACCATAGAAGTTGTAAGCTTTGTAGGAGGAGGTTGAGAAGATGCTGACAAAAGATGAATGGCTTGAGGCTCTCAGTGCGAGGCATGGCAAAGCGCGGCAAGAAAGACTTGTTAATTCAACGGTTGCTATATGCGGGTTGGGAGGCTTGGGATCCAACATTGCCATAAGCCTTACAAGGGCAGGCGTGGGAAAGCTTATACTTATAGACTTTGATAAGGTAGACCCTTCAAATCTCAACAGGCAGCAGTACAAGATGTGTCAACTGGGAATGTTCAAGACTGAGGCGCTTTCGGAGAATCTCAAGGAGATAACTCCTTATGTCGGAATAGAGTATCACACCGTAAAGATGGATGATGACAATATCGAAGAACTGTTAAAGGATGCGGATATAGTCTGCGAAGCATTTGATAAAGCTGAAAATAAAGCGATGCTTGTAAATGCTGTCCTGGAAAAGTTTAAGGAAAAGATCATAATATCCGGTTCCGGAATGGCAGGCTTTGGAAGTGCCAATACGATATCTACGAAGAAGGTAATGAAACGTCTGTATCTTTGCGGAGATACGACTAGCGATGTAAATGACGGGATTGGACTTGTAGCCTCAAGAGTCATGGTATGTGCGGCCCATGAAGCACATATGGTTATAAGGTTGCTTACAGGTGAAGAGAAATAAAAGGAGAAGAAGATATATGAATGAGAAAATGGATGATAAACTGGTAATAGGAGGAAAGGAATTCGGTTCACGATTTATACTGGGCTCCGGGAAATATTCGATGAAGCTTATTGAAGCGGCAGTCAGGGATGCGGGAGCAGAGATAATAACACTTGCGGTAAGAAGAACAAATACTAAGGAGCAGGAAAATATACTTGATTACATTCCGAAGGGAGTAACACTTCTTCCGAATACGAGTGGTGCAAGAGATGCAAAGGAAGCGGTACGGATAGCAAGACTTGCAAGGGAACTTGGATGCGGAGATTTTGTAAAGATAGAGATCATGAGAGATACCAAGTACCTACTCCCCGATAATCAGGAGACTATAAAGGCTACGGAGATCCTTGCAAATGAAGGATTTGTGGTTATGCCTTACATGTATCCGGATCTTAATGCGGCAAGAGATATGGTAAATGCCGGAGCAGCAACCATAATGCCTCTTGCATCACCGATAGGTTCCAATAAAGGGTTGGCTACAAAAGATTTTATAAAGATATTAGTGGATGAGATAGAGGTTCCCATCATAGTTGATGCGGGAATAGGAAGACCGTCACAGGCATGTGAGGCAATGGAGATGGGCGTGGCTGCAATAATGGCAAATACAGCCCTTGCAACAGCAGGAGATCTGCCTCTTATGGCTTCAGCTTTTAAGGATGCGATAGAAGCAGGACGAAAAGCTTATCTGGCAGGGCTCGGAAGAGTGCTTACCCGTGGCGCGGCTGCTTCTGACCCGCTTACAGGATTTCTCAGAGATTGATCTGAACGCATTTGAACAGATATAGGAGAGATCTGAGATGCTGAGCATGCATCACGATCCTCTTAGTGGGAGGAAAAAATGGAGAATAATTATTTGATAGATTCTGATGATCTGACGCCGGAGGCACTTGAAAAGAAGCACAGACTGGAATCAGATCCGTCGGTAAGAACCGACCATATGAAATATATGCCGGGAATGGAAGTGATAGAGTCTGATATATGCGAAAAGGTCATTTCTGAAATGAAGGCATATGATCACGGAAAGTATACGGCAAAGGACGTAGCGACGGCACTTCAGCACGAGACATGCACCATAGAAGATTTCAAGGCACTCTTATCCCCGGCAGCAGAGCCTTTCCTCGAGAAGATGGCAGAGAGGGCAAGGCTGGAAACAGGAAAGCATTTCGGTAATACGGTATATATCTTTACGCCTTTATATATAGCCAACTACTGCGAGAACTATTGTGTTTACTGTGGCTTCAACTGTTACAACAAGATCAGAAGGATGAAGCTTACCATGGAACAGATCGAGCAGGAGATGAAGGTCATCGCCGACAGCGGCATGGAAGAGATACTCATTCTTACCGGTGAGAGTAAGACCATGAGTGATGTGAAATATATTGGTGAAGCATGTAAGCTCGCAAGAAAATATTTCAGGCTTGTCGGTATAGAGATATATCCTGTTAATACTGAGGATTACAGATATCTTCATGAATGTGGAGTAGACTATGTGACCGTATTCCAGGAGACATATGATTCTGACAGATATGAGAAGCTTCATCTCATGGGACATAAGAGAGTATGGCCCTATAGATTCGATTCGCAGGAAAGAGCCTTGAAGGCAGGGATGAGGGGTGTTGCATTTTCAGCTCTGCTGGGTCTTTCTGATTTCAGAAAGGATGCACTGGCTACAGCTCTGCATGCGTATTATCTGCAGAAAAAATATCCTCATGCTGAAATGTCTCTTTCATGTCCGCGCCTCAGACCTATAATCAATAATGACAAAATAGATCCGTTGGATGTACATGAAAAACAGCTTTGTCAGGTGCTTTGCGCTTACAGGATCTTCCTGCCTTTCATAGGTATCACGGTGTCATCGAGAGAAACGGCGCAGTTCAGGAATGGCATAGTAAAGATCGCAGCCACCAAAGTTTCGGCAGGTGTATCGACAGGTATAGGTGATCATGAGACTAAGTATACGGGTAAGGATGATGGCGAAGAGCAGGGCGATGAACAGTTCGAGATAAGTGACGGAAGGAGCCTTGATAAGATGTATAAGGATATAAGTTCCGAAGGACTCCAACCGGTACTTAATGATTATCTGTTTGTTTAGTATGTTTTGGGGACGTATACATGGAAAAAGAGTGCGACATAATCTGTATTACAAACAGGCATCTTCTGAAAGATAATTATAAAGATGCTCTTGTCCGGATCGCTAAAGCTCATCCCCGGGCAGTCATACTCCGGGAAAAAGATATGCCGGAAGATGAATATGAAAAGCTTGCCGGATGGTATTTGGAAATATGCAGGGAGTGTGGTACAAAGCTTTTCCTTCATTATTTTCATAAAGTGGCAGCAGGACTTAATGCGGATGGGCTGCACATGCCTATCGACAGACTGTCGGAAGTGCTTGCTGAAAGCGGATTTTCAGCAGGAGAGTCTGCACCGGCAGCAGCCGGCAATAAGCTGAAGGATCTCTTCGGTGTATCTGATATCGGTGTATCCTGTCACAGCACAGATGATGCAAAGATGGCTGAGAGTCTCGGATGTACTTATATCATTGCAGGACATATATTTGATACGGATTGTAAAAAGGGGATACCCGGAAGAGGACTGTCATTTTTGAATGACGTAACACATAGCGTAGGGATTCCCGTTTATGCCATAGGCGGGATATCGCAGGAAAACATCCGCTCAGTCAGAGATACAGGTGCAACCGGTGCCTGCATAATGAGCAGTGCAATGGTAAGCGATAATGTGGGAGCATTGCTTGCCGGATTGAAACAGTGTGCATCTTCGAGCTCATGCTGATGGTTAAATAACCGGTGATTTGTTATAATCTTACATCATATGTTAATTCTCTTAATGGAGGGATAAAGATGAATATAAGATTTTATAACGCAAGAATACTTACCCTTAAGGATGGACAGGATATTTTTACCGGTGAACTTTGGGTAAAGGGTAACAGGATCGCTTATATAGGAGAAGCAAAGCAGAACGATGAGAAATGGGATAAAGAGATCGACTGTGAAGGAAATCTCCTGATGCCCGGATTCAAAGATGTGCATACCCACAGCGGTATGACAGCATTCAGGTCTCTTGCTGATGATCTCAATCTTCAGGAATGGCTGAATGATATGATCTTCCCCAGAGAAGCAGTTATGTCCGGTGAAGATGTTTACTGGATGACCAAGCTTGCGATACTTGAGTATCTTACAACCGGTGTGACGCTTATTGCAGATATGTATCTGACACCTGAGACAATACATGATGCCTGCGATGAAATGGGGATGAGATGCGAGCTGGTTTCCGGGCTGAATAAGTTCGGCCCCACGCTTGAAGTGATGGAAAACAGATTTATCGAGCTTAATAAGAAGTCGTCACTGGTAGGATTTAAGATGGGTGTACATGCTGAATATACCTGCGACAGGTCACTTCTTGAAGAGGTGTCAAAGCTTATCCATAAATATAAAGCACCTTTATATGTGCATATGTCCGAGACCGAAGCCGAAGTAAAAGAGTGTTTTGATCGTTACGGAAAAAGCCCTGTGGCTCTTTTTGAAGAGCTTGGACTTTGGGATTTCGGTGGCAGCATCTATCATGGTGTGTGGTGTGATGATGCGGATATGGAGATCCTCAAGAAGAGAAACATTTCCGTGATCTCTAATCCCGGAAGCAACACAAAGCTTGCGAGCGGGATCGCTCCGATAACAAAATATCTTGAAAAGGGCATTTTGGTTGGCCTTGGAACAGATGGACCAAGCTCCAATAATTGCCTTGATATGTTCAGAGAGATGTTCCTTGTAACCGGCCTCGCCAAGATTAAAGACAGGGATCCAAAAGCAGTAGCTGCGGATGAGGTTCTTAAGATGGCATGTGTCAATGGTGCACTCAGCCTGGATCATGAGGATTGCAGTGATCTTGAAGAAGGCAAGCTTGCCGATATCATAATGATCGATCTCAAGCAGCCCAATATGCAGCCTATCCTTAATATTGCCAAGAATATTGTTTACAGCGGTTCCAAGAGCAATATAAAGATGACGATGATCGACGGAAAGATCCTTTACATGAACGGTGAATTTATCGGAGTGGATGCAGAGGAAATATACAGCAAGTGCGCGGAGATAACAGAGCGTCTTAAGGATATCTGATCTTTCAAAAGCGTTATAATGATTTCAGGCTTACCTGTTTCAGGTAAGCCTTTTTAATATATCTATATATTTGAGTGTCATGGGAGTGGGCGGTACATTTCCGGGAAGTATATAACCTATAGTCATCTTATCATCCACTTTAAGGGGCTTTGCGATTATGTTGGGACCGTTTAGCTCTTCGTTTATCACGCCACTGCAGATGGTGTAACCGTTCAAACCGATCAGCATGTTAAATAGCGATGCACGATCGCATACCACCAGTTCTTTGTCACAATCCAGAGTACTTAAGATCTCTTCAGAGAAGTAAAAGGAATTGTGACTGCCCTGCTCGTAAGACAGGCGGGGATAGGGCTTGAGATCATTTAAGGTGATTGTTTTTTTCGAGGCAAGAGGTGAATTCTTACCTACAAAGACATGGGGCTTTGCGGTAAACAGGCGGGTAAAAGTCAGGTCGTTATCCTTTAGTGTCTTTCTCATGACCGTCTCGTTGAAGTCATTTATATAGAGAATACCGATCTCGCTGCGAAGATGTGCCACATCGCTTATGATCTCGTAGGTCTGGGTTTCTCTCATGTGAAATTCATATTTATCACCGCCGTATTCTTTAAGCAATTCCACAAATGCTTCCACTGCAAATGAATAATGCTGGGCGGAGACGCAAAACCGCTGTTTTCCTTTATGCTTTCCTGTATAACGCTCATCTATGAGATCTGCCTGCTCGAGAACCTGTCGGGCATATCCAAGGAATTCATCACCTTCCGGTGTAAGCTCAACGCCCTTATTGCCGCGGATAAATATAGAAATGCCATATTCCTTTTCCAGCTCGTGAATTGAAGCTGTGAGACTGGGCTGTGCAATGAAGAGTCGCTTTGCAGCTTCGGTAATGTTCCCGGTATCGGCAACGGTAACGATGTACTGGAGCTGTTTTAATGTCATAAGGCTGAACCTCCATACGATAGATTACAACACGATTATACTATCACCCATAGGAAAAATCTATGGAGCGATTATGATTATTTGTATTTTACCTATTTGCGCAGCAGGTTTAAACTTCATCAATATTAAAAACGATTGATCAAAAAGGAGATAAAGAAATGTTAACATCAGTGATCGGATACCCGAGGATCGGAGCATTAAGAGAACTTAAATTTGCGAGTGAAAATTATTTTAAGAAAGAAATCGATGAAAATGAGCTTGGCAAAATCGCAAAGGCATTAAGGAGTACCCACAGAAACACCCAAAAGGAAGCAGGGATCGATCTTATATCATCCAATGATTTTTCATATTATGATACTCTGCTTGATACTGCTGTTTTGTGTGGTATTGTTCCCAGACGATACAGAGAGTTGGGACTTGCGGATACAGATACTTACTTCGCTATGGCAAGAGGTTATCAGGGCGAAAAAGGTGATGTAAAGGCCCTCGCAATGAAGAAGTGGTTCAATACAAATTATCATTATATTGTGCCGGAACTTGATGATGATATAACCATTAAGCTGTCGGGAACAAAGATTTTCGATGAGTTCGAAGAGGCAAAAAGTGAAGGGATAGATACAAAGCCCGTTGTGACCGGTGCATACACTTTGCTGTCACTTTGCAGATATACGGGAAGCAAGAGCAGGGAAGACCGCTTTGATGAGGTGGTTGATACTTATACCGGGATCATTGAAGGATTAAAGAAACGCGGCGCCAAGTGGATTCAGTTCGATGAGCCTTCCCTGGTAAGAGATCTGACAAAAGAAGACATAGATCTCTTCAAGCGTATCTATGAGAAGATTCTTTCCGCAAAAGGTGATGTTAAGATACTTCTCCAGACTTATTTCGGAGATGTTAGAGATATTTACGAAGAGCTGACGGCTCTTGATTTTGATGGTATCGGTTTAGACTTTGTGGAAGGGAAAAAGACTCTTGAACTTGTTGAAAAGTATGGATTCCCCAAGGATAAGTTACTGTTTGCGGGACTTGTAAACGGAAAGAATATATGGAGAAATCAGTATTCAAAAACTCTTGCTGTTCTCGATGAACTTAAAAGTAAAGGGATAAATACGGTTCTTTCTACATCATGTTCACTTTTACATGTTCCTTACACACTGAAAGGGGAAGAGAAGCTCTCTGAGGAATATAAGAAGCACTTTGCATATGCAGTTGAAAAACTGGCAGAGTTAAAGGAAATCGCCGAATTGGCAGATACAGATAACCGCGGATCTTCAGAGGCATACAGGAAGAATGAAGCGCTGTTTGCAGAAGGCAGGGATTGCAAAGATGAGAAAGTGCAGGAGCGTTTAAGCCGGATAAAAGAAAGGGATTATGTAAGAACACCCGCACGTAGTGAGCGTGAGGCGATTCAGAAGAACACTCTTGCTCTTCCTATATTCCCCACAACAACCATCGGATCATTTCCTCAGACGAAAGATGTTAAGAAGAATCGTTCTTCTTTCAAAAAGGGAGAGATAAGCGAAGAACAGTATAAGGAATTTAACCGTGAGAAGATCAAGGCTGTAATTGAATGGCAGGAGAGCATCGGGCTGGATGTACTTGTTCATGGCGAATATGAACGTAATGACATGGTGGAGTATTTCGGTGAGTCGCTTTCAGGATTTCTTTTTACGGAGAAGGCGTGGGTTCAGTCCTACGGAACCAGATGTGTTAAGCCACCTGTAGTATGGGGAGATGTGAGCCGTAAGAAACCTATCACAGTGGAGTGGGCTGTCTACTCACAGTCACTTACAAAGCTTCCTGTGAAGGGTATGTTAACGGGACCTGTAACTATTCTGAACTGGTCGTTCCCAAGAGAAGATATCAGCACGGAAGAATCCATGAGACAGATTGCGCTTGCGATCCGGGATGAGGTAATTGACCTGGAAGCTAACGGTATCCGCATCATTCAGATAGATGAGGCAGCACTCAGAGAGAAACTTCCTCTCAGAAGATCTGACTGGTACAGCGAGTATCTCGACTTTGCGATTCCCGCATTCCGTCTGGTTCACAGCGGTGTACAGGCCGGGACGCAGATACATACGCATATGTGTTACAGTGAGTTTACCGATATTATCCCGGCGATTGATGACATGGATGCGGATGTTATAACTTTTGAAGCTTCCAGATCAGATCTTTTTATCCTTGATGCTCTGAAGGAATGCAACTTTGAAACAGAAGTAGGTCCCGGAGTATATGATATTCATTCTCCCAGAATCCCGTCTGTTGAGGAGCTTGTGGCCTCGCTCAGACTGATCCGCGAAAAGATTGAGGATGATAAGCTTTGGGTCAATCCGGATTGCGGGCTGAAAACAAGAGAAGAAGATGAGGCCCGACAGAGTCTTATCAATATGGTTGAAGCAGCGAAGATCATCAGGAAGGAAGCATAATAAGGTTAACGATTTATGAAAGTTTCGGATATTTATAAAAGCGGTAAGCAATCCTTATCCTTTGAGATCTTTCCTCCCAAGAAAGAAGAGGAGCTTAGAGATATCGATGATACATTAGAGGTACTCAGCCAATTAAAGCCTGATTATATCAGTGTGACATTCGGTGCCGGCGGAAGCAGCAATTGTAACAGAACTATAGAGCTCGCGCGCAAGATAAAGGAGAAGTATAAGGTTGAACCGGTCGTACATCTGACATGTCTTTGCTATGACAAAAAAGAGATCGATGAATTCGCCAGGGTTATGATGGATTCCGGAATAGAGAATATACTGGCGCTTCGCGGTGATATAAGAGAGGATGTTCCCGGAAAAAATGACTTCATATATGCTTCTGACATGGTATCGTATCTGAAGGACAAATATGATTTCTGTATTCTCGGTGCCTGTTATCCGGAAAAACATCCGGAATCCGCGGACCTGGTAAGTGAGATCCATAACCTTAAGAAAAAAGTCAATGCAGGTACGGAAGTGCTTTTATCCCAGCTGTTCTTTGACAATAAGATCTTTTACGATTTCAAGGAAAAATGCAGGATCGCAGATATAAATGTCCCTGTCATTCCGGGGATAATGCCGGTTGTCAAAGCGACACAGATAAGAAGAATGGTGGCAATGTGCAATGCTTCTTTCCCGGAACGTTTTCAGAAGATCGTGGATCTGTATGCAGACAGAAAGGAAGCACTCTTTGATGCAGGAATGTCATATGCATTAAGTCAGATAATAGATCTCATCGTAAACGGAACGGCCGGGATACATCTCTATACAATGAACAATCCCTGTATTGCCCGAAGGATCTGCGAAGGTATTAAAAATATTATCTGAGATTTAAGGATAATACGGAATGATATGATGACACTGCTTTATGATTTCCGTATTGTTTTGTAAGGTTTTTAAGCTCATGAAAAGTAAAAGCTTTGAGCGGGTGAGTTGCAGATTTAATCGGGTAAAATACAAAAAAGGACCGAAACGGTCCTTTTTTTCTGGCGGATTGAAATCTGAGATGCAGGTTTTGTAAACGAAATGCAACGTTGACATATATTATTTACTTAGCAATTTTTTAATAAGTGATTACGTTTCTGACAGACAGATAACCTACTGTATGGTATCAGAAACTGTGTGCAAGAGTAAATTCAGCTTTTTCCGGTTTTGCACTTTAAAATACGGAATTTAAAATTTCACATTACGTACATGAAAAATGTCAAATATACTTGACATAGCAAAATGTAAGGTATATTATACAAATTGTAAGGAGCTCAGTCGACGGGGTTCTCTTATAGAATAACAATAACGCCCGGTTTTACCAAGAAAGAGTGAAACGGGAAATGATCAATCCAAACGCTGTAAAAGTAATGTAAACAAAGATAAATGTGAATGGGAGGTTTTATTATGGATTTGAAAAATGTCGCACTTGTGATCGGAATGATCGTTGGGATCGTATTATCTGTACTTATCATCAGGATGATCAACAAGGATGGTAAATTCAAGACTAAGTATGACGAGATGCAGGAAATCGTCAGAGGACGTGCCTACAAATATGCTTTTTGGACATTAGTATGTTTTGAAGCACTTGTGATAACATGGGATGCAATGGGAATTCCGGCTTTTCTTAGCGGATATGCAGTTCAGTTTCTTGGAATCATAATTGCCGTAATGGTTCAGGTAAACTACAGTATCTGGAATAATGCGTATATAGGGCTGAATACAAATCCCAGGAGGTTTGCGATCATAAGTATTATCATAGGTATCTTCAATCTGTTGGTATGTACATGTAACACGCATCTTTACAGCGCTATGGTAGTGAACGGAAGACTTAATGACAGCGTTATTAATCTGGTAACGGCATTTTGTTTCGTGATCATCGGAGTTGAATTATTCATCAAACATAACAAAGACAAAGCTGAAAGTGAATCCGGGGAGGAATGATCTTATGAAGAATCTACGATTAAAGGCTGCACGTGCAGGTAAGGATCTTTCACAGGATGATCTGGCAAAGGCTGTGGGGGTATCCAGGCAGACTATCAGTGCAATTGAAAAAGGGGATTATAATCCGACTATAAATTTATGCATATCTATCTGCAAGGTACTGGATAAGACTCTTGATGAATTGTTCTGGAACGAGTGACAAAGAGCGCACTGACAGCAGATAAAGAGCGGATAAAAGCGATAAGTATACCGGCTTATCGCTTTTTATAATGCTGTTAAGAATTAAAAGATCTATGATATGGACGGAAAAACAATAAGATCAATGAAAATGGTTCGTTGAAAATTAATTCAATGAAACTATTGACACCTGCCCCTGCGGCAATTATACTGAATACAGATTCAACGAAAACAAAACCGGTCAGACGTATCGTAATGAGGGAGGAGAAAATTATGAACGGCATTTCAAAGAAAGTGATCGTTATAGGTGGAGGCATCGCAGGCCTGGCTGCCGGAGTCTACGCATTAAAGGCAGGGTATGAAGCAGAGATATATGAGAAGAATGCTTTGCCCGGTGGCGAGTGCATGGGATGGAGCAGAAAAGGATATCACATAGATAACTGCATACACTGGCTGACGGGAACTCTGAAGGGAACAGAACTTTATGATGTATGGAAAACCGTAGGAGCATTATCCGATGATACCGAGTATGCGGATATTAACAGCTTCTATACATCTACACATGAAGGTAAGCGCGTTACTTTATGGAATGATCTTCAACGTACGCAAAAAGAGCTTATAGAAATATCACCCGAGGACGAAGAAGAGATAAAGAATTTTATCCGTAATGTTGAATGGGCAAAACAATGTCTGATCCCTGCAAAAAAGCCTATGGATATGTGGGGGATAAAAGATTATGTGGAAATGGGAAAAACTATGAAGGATTTCCCTAAGGTTATGAAGGAATTCGGAAAGATAAGTCTTGAGGAATATTCGACAAGATTTAAGTCGCCGCTTCTTAAAAAGATGATTACAGATTATCTGCCCAAGTCATACTGTGCTTATTCATTTATGGTTTCTTATGCAACTATGGCGATGGGAAATGGTGGTATCCCAATCGGCGCATCTTTGCGGATGTCACTCAGGATGGAGAAACGTTTTAAGGAAATGGGAGGAAAGATCTTTTACAACAGGAGTATCTCCCGCATATTACTTGAAGGGAAAAATGCAAAAGGTATCGAGCTTGAAGACGGAACTGTTGTTGAGGGAGATTATATTATACCGACTGTTGATACAAATGTCCTTTTCGATAAGCTTTTGTCGAAAGATTATATGCCGAAAGATCTTAAGAAGGCATATAATGATGATGATGCTTATCCGGTGATCAGTGGATTTCAGGCGGCTTTTGCTGTAAGTGTTGATTTTAAGGAAAGTGAAACGATATTCATAGATATCGATCCGCTTCAGATAGGCGGATCATCACATAGCAGAATGTATGTTAAGAGTTATGGCTATGATGATATATTTGTAAAAGACGGAAAACAGGTTATCCAGACTTGTATCACACAGTCAGATAAGGATTTTGATTATTGGAAGAGCCTCTCCAAAGAAGAATATACTGCACTCAAGGAAAAGCTTTCCGGGGAAATAGAAAAACGTATAACAGATGCTTTTCCCCGACTTAAAGGTGATATAGAGTTACTTGATGTGTGGACACCTCTCACATATGAGAGATTCTGCAATGCTTATCACGGAGGTTATATGAGCTTCGTTACGACTCCCAAGGGGAAAGCCATCACAATGAAGGGGAAGCTCAAAGGTATCGATAATCTCTATGTTGCAGGTCAGTGGACCAATTCTCCCGGCGGCCTTCCCGTCGCTGTTACCAGCGGAAAATTCGCGGTTCAGAGAATACTCAGATCTGAAAAGAAAAGTATCGAGATTTAAAAAGGTGATCTATGACACGAAAAGAACAAAAGGAAGAGAGACGTAAAATCATATTGATGACAGCGCTTAAGCTGTTTGTGGAACGGGGATTTCATGAGACAAAGATAAGTGATATAGCTGATGCCGTTCCCATGAGCGTTGGGCTGCTTTTCCACTATTTTGAATCCAAAGAAGTGCTTCTTAAAGAGCTTGTGACCATGGGAGTACAGTATACGGGTCACGTATCAAAAGTGAAGGCAAGGGATCCTTCGGATTTCTTCGTGACATTTCTCAGACAATTATTTGAATACTCAACGGTGCAACCATGGGTATTTAATATGTTTGTGCTAATGGGGCAGGCCAGGAAGACGGGAATGCCGGAAGAAGTGCGGGCTATCGCAGAGACCATACACACTGCTGAAGATACTTCCCGGATAATCCGAAAAGGCCAGAAAGAAGGCTTATTCCGTAAGGGTGATGCATTGCAGCTCTCTATTACTTTCTGGGCGGCCGTCCAGGGAATAATGGAAGAGATGGCAGTGAACAAGGATTATAAAGCTCCGGATCCGGAATGGCTTGTTGCGATCATTTTAGGTAATAATGATCACAAAAGGGAGAAAAAATAATATTGACATTATGCTGCAGTTAAGTTACTATAATCAAGGTTAGATTAAGCTAACTGGTTATATCAGACCAGATCAGTAAAAGATCCGCCATGGACAAATGGCGGAAATTTTATGACGTATGGTTAGAATAAACTAACCGAAAACGTGCTCATCATGAACTTAAGAGGCAGTCATGTTAAAAGATGCGATCATAGAATATTGTGCTCCCACATTGGCAGGGATCAAGACCGGAAATATGTTCTCGATAAAGAATGATGGTATCGATGTTGATAAAGAGATAAGGGAGCTGAATCGCGTTCTGGTAAACAAAGGCCTGAGGTTAGTTCCGCTCAGAAGAAAAAAAGAAACAACCTTGATATATCTGTATCGGCCGGAAAGACTGGATAAGGATCTGGTTGATCCGTGCGCCATGGAGATATTGAAATCAAAAGGCTATTCCTGTGGAAACAGTGAACGCTGCATTGTTGAGCTGGTAAAACATATTGAATCCGACCCGGGGTTTCCGCATGAGATCGGCCTTTTTTTAGGATATCCGCCTTTGGACGTGAAGAAATTTATGGCGGATCCCTTTAATGGAGTGAAGTGCGTGGGATGCTGGAAGGCATATGATAATGAGCGCGAAGCCAGAAAAACTTTTGACAGATATAAACGGTGTACTGCGGTCTATTGCAGAGAAAGTAAGAGAGGCAAACCGCTGGAAGCACTGATAGTAGATACTCACAGTGCTGTCAGGCTTGCAATATAATTTACGATCATCCTGAAAGGAGAAGAATCAAATGAGTAAGGTAGCTGTAGTGTTTTGGAGCGGAACCGGTAATACACAGACTATGGCAGATGCTGTAGCAGAGGGAGCAAAGGGTGCCGGTGCCGAGGTTACGGTTTTGGGAGCTTCTGAATTCGGAAAGGACAAGGTGGCAGATTTTGATGCTATCGCATTCGGCTGCCCCGCAATGGGAGCTGAGGTTCTTGAGGAAGGTGAATTCGAACCGATGTTTTCCGATGTTGAAGGAGCGCTTTCCGGTAAAAAGATCGCATTGTTCGGTTCCTACGGCTGGGGTGGCGGACAGTGGATGCGCGACTGGGAAGACAGATGCAACGCAGCCGGAGCAAAGCTTGCGGTTGAAAGCGTTATGGCCAATAATGCTCCCGGGGATGATATTCTTGATGATTGTAAGGCACTCGGAAGAGCTCTTGCATAAAAGACATACATATTTATAGTTCTTGTTTTTCCTTAAAAACAAAAAAGCGCCGATGGCTGACAGCTTTTGGCGCTTTTTTGGTTGACAGATGACAACTGAGAATGTACTGTGAAGCTGTAAAACTTAATACTCTCTTTTAAAGAGAAACATCATCAGTAACAGCTAAGGAGTGGTTGAAATGGGAAAGAAGATACTTGTTGTTATCGACATGCAAAAGGATTTTATTGATGGAGCGCTGGGATCGGCAGAGGCAGTAAAGATCGTTGATAACTGTGCCAAAAAGATAAATAATGCAAAGGCTGAGGGAAAAGTGATAATCTATACCAGAGATACTCACTTTGATGATTATATGACTACTGAGGAGGGAAAGAATCTTCCGGTACCTCATTGTATCAAGGGAAGCGACGGATGGCAGATTGCTTCGGTACTGACTGAAGATGCGCCCGATTCTGTTATTTTTGATAAGGTGACTTTCGGAAGCAGGGAGCTGGGACAGTTCATTGCAGACAATTATTCCGATGCTGAAAATATTGAGCTGATAGGTCTTTGCACCGACATCTGCGTAATAAGCAATGCACTTCTGATAAAAGCATTTTGCCCTAATACACCTGTAAGTGTTGATGCTGCCTGCTGTGCAGGTGTTACCCCTGCCGGTCACGATACAGCTCTTAAAGCAATGGGAGCCTGCCAGATCCACGTTACCGGTGAGGGCGAAGAACCCTGGAGATGATCATTTTATTGGAAGAGGTATGTTTTGAAAAAAATCGAACATCAGACATTTGATGAAGAGAGAGCGTTATACGGCAGTGACGGGGTGTCTGTAGCTCACTGTACATTTGACGGACCTGCTGACGGAGAGAGTGCTCTTAAGGAAAGTAAGAATATAGAAGTAAAGGACTGTCTGTTTAACTTAAGATATCCGTTCTGGCATAATGATGATCTGAAGATAACAGACTGTATGATGACGGAAAACTGCAGGGCCGCATTATGGTATACACATAATGCGGTCATCACGAATACACGCCTTCATGGTATAAAAGCCCTTCGCGAATGCAGAGGTATTATAATTGAAGGGTGTGACATAATCTCACCGGAATTCGGATGGTCGGTAAGCGATATCGATATGAGGGATACTTCCGCTCAAAGTGAGTATTTTATGATGCGCTCTGACAATCTCAGATTCAACAGGGTAAAGTTGAAGGGAAAATATTCTTTCCAATATATTGCGAATTCTGTATTTGAGGATTGCGATCTGGATACAAAGGATGCCTTCTGGCATGCTAAAAATGTGACCGTAAAAAACAGCATTATCAAAGGAGAATATCTTGCATGGTATTGCGAGAATGTTACTTTTGAAAACTGTACGATCATAGGAACCCAGCCGCTGTGCTATTGCAAGGACCTGAGGTTGATAAACTGCAGGATGGAAGATGCGGATCTTGCATTTGAAAAGTCTGAAGTGAATGCCACCATTGATTCGCATATGATAAGTATCAAGAATCTAAAGAGCGGTACCGTGTATGTATCGGGTGTAGACGAAATGATCATGGATGATCCTGAGGCAAAGGGAAAAATAGTCTTAAAATAGACTGAAACATCCCCCGATAATGTAAACGGGTTACATTATCGGGGGATGTTCGCACGATACGTGCGGCAGGTTGGTTTATTGGGGGCGAAGAAGTGAAAAGGACGCTTATCATTGCAATTGATTTTGTAATAATTGTGTTGATACTTTTCTTCATTATCCAATATGCCAATACGAAGATGCGTGAAAGTTATTCTGTTTCATATCGAAATATCAATCTTTTTGACAATATAAGATGAGATCAGCCGTGAAGCATGGGGTGCCTGTCTGAACAGGGCATATACCAACCCTCAGAATGGAATGCAGTAGATCGCATTTATGAATTAACCAATAAGATCACTACGGGATCGGGTTCCGGGTTTGATCCGGAGTTTGCGGCGATAATGCCGGAAATGATCAAAGAGGATGCCGGATACGAGCTGAGAGAAAAGTAAGGGATCTTTTTTGCTGTTAGATATGGAAAAATTTTAGAACAAGTGCTATTATCGGTTAGTGAGCGCTAATAGACATTGCAAGTGACTAATACTCCGCTTTGTGCGGAGTTAAATGTTACCAATGGGTTAGCAAAAGCTAACTGTGTTTAGGCACGTATAAGCCGATGGATAACATTTCCGGGCAATTGTACAGTGCTCAAAAGAATCAGGTGAGATGAGGAGAATAAAATGAAATTAAGCGAGATGAAAGCCGGAGGACATGGCACCATCAGTCTGTTAGGCAAAGATGAGCGTTTTTTGAACCGCATAACATCCATCGGACTTACTGAAGGAACTCCGTTTCAGGTAGTAAAGAATGACAGAAAAATGCCGGTGTTAGTCTATGCAAGAGAGACACTACTGGCTCTTAACAGAAATGATTGTGAAAAGATCGAAGTATCGGAGGTGATGGGATGAACCGGATAGCTCTTTTGGGACAGCCTAACTCAGGAAAATCAACTGTTTTCAATCAGCTGACGGGATCAAGGCAGCATGTCGGAAACTGGCCGGGAAAGACGGTAGAGAAAAATGAAGGATCGTATTCATATAACAATGAAAAATATACGGTGGTCGATCTTCCGGGAAGCTATGGGCTGTCAGGTAACTCCGATGAAGAGATAATAACAGAAAAATTCATAAAAGGCGGGAATGCTGATCTTGTATGTGTACTGGTTGATTCATCTCAATTGGAAAGAAGCATGTATATGCTTGCGGACTTTGCTTCAATGGATGTTCCTGCGATCCTGATTCTTAATATGATGGATGTGGCAAAAGTTCAGGGAAAGACAATAGATGACGGAAAATTATCCGAAAGACTGGGGATACCCGTGCTTCCATTTACGGCAGCTGACGGGAAAGGATTTGATGTATTAAAAGAACTGATCGCCAGGGAATTAAAGGAGCCACACAGGCTTATCAGTTCGCCGGATACGGCAGCAGGTGATCCGGATGAGAATGCATCGGAGAGACTTTTATCTGATGGAAATGCAAAGTATGAATGGATAAACGGGATACTTGAAGGAATAACCAATAAATCTCAAAAGGATTATGTTATTTCAGGATTCGACAAAATTCTGTTGAAGCCATTCTGGGGAAAGATTGTGACTGTTCTTGTCATACTTGTGGGATTTATAGCTGCGATGCTGATCATGTCTCCTTTTATGGGGATAGCGGGGATGCTTCCCAAAGCTTTGGGCGGTCCAATAGCAAATCTGCTTACAGGCCTCCATGCTCATCCATGGCTTGTATCGGTATTTAGTATGATCATACCCAATACACTTTTTTTCTGTATTTCCATGTCTGCTTTTGTATTCGGCGTAAATATCATATTCGGATATCTGGAGGAGGTAGGATTCTTAGCCAGAGCGGCATATCAGTTTGACGGAGCACTTTCAAAGCTTGGCTTACAGGGTAAGGCGGTGGCACCTCTTTTAATGGGGATGGGTTGTACTATAGGCGGCGCAAGCGGCACCAGAGTAATGGATAACTGGGGACAGAAGATGCTTACCATGATGGTGGTATGGGCAGTTCCCTGTGCATCTATATGGAGTGTCATACCGGTAATCTCGGGAATGTTTTTCCCTGCATGGGGAACAGCCCTTGTATGCGTCGGTATCATAATATATATCTTTATACTTATGTTTATCGTATCCAAAGTGTTCGGCAATAAACTTGTACCGGAAAGCGCAAGGTCGGGAATGATAATGGAGCTTCCTCCCTATCATAAGGCTCATTGGAAATATATTATCAAAGAAGCATGGATCAAGTGCTTTGATATGTTTAAGCGCGCGCTTAGAACCGTTACACTGGTATCGATCCTATTCTGGGGATTTTCTTTCAGCCCTTCAGGGAATGTGGAGAGCAGTCTTCTTTATAAAGTCGGGACTTTCATAGAACCTGTAACAAAATTCTTCGGTATGGGATGGCGGACGTTTATGGCATTTATCAGTGCAGCGTTCGCAAAGGAAGCCGTGCTCGGTACGTTAAATGCGGTTTTTGCCGGACAGAGCAACGTGGCAGATGTTGCGTTTAATTCCGGTGCCGGAAGTGTTGACACCATGGAATTGTCTAATATTATGTCGGAAACTATTTCCGGAGCTGAAGCGCTTGCATTTATGTTTGCATGTACATTCAGCGTCCCCTGTCTCATGGCTCTTTCAACAACATATAAAGAGTCGCATTCACTTAAATGGACTGTTAAAACCGCCGGATTCTATATAGGAGCGGCTTTGGTCCTGTCTTGCATCGTATATCATATAGCCTTACCTTTTTTGGGCTAGGAGATATTAAAAAAATCTAATGCAAAAAGCGGTTACATCGGAAAGGAGAAAAAATGTATCTGGAAATTGAAAAAGTTATCGGAAGAGAGATTCTTGACTCGAGAGGAAATCCGACTGTTGAGGCGGAGGTTTATCTTGTTGACGGAACTGTAGGAAGAGGCACTGCACCCAGCGGGGCATCAACAGGAGAGTTTGAAGCTCTTGAGCTTCGTGACGGCGATAAGAGCCGCTATCTTGGAAAGGGTGTTCAAAAGGCTGTAGAGAATATCAATACTACAATCAACGATGTTCTTATGGGGCTTGATGCATCCGATACATATGCGGTTGATGCTGCAATGATCAAAGCTGACGGGACAAAGGACAAATCCAATCTTGGAGCAAATGCGATACTTGCTGTATCGATAGCTGCAGCCCGCGCTGCGTCCATCGCACTTGATATTCCTCTTTACAGATTTCTGGGAGGAGTTCAGGGAAATAAGCTTCCGGTTCCCATGATGAATATCCTCAACGGCGGTGCACATGCAGACAGTGCTGTTGATACCCAGGAGTTTATGATCATGCCGGTGGGAGCTCCCTCATTCAAAGAAGCTCTCAGATGGTGTGCGGAAGTATTCCATAAGTTAAAGAGCCTGATCAAGGATATGGGAGATGTGACGGCAGTAGGTGATGAGGGTGGATTTGCACCTAATCAGTTGAAGAGTGATGAGGAAGCTATAGAGAAGATTCTTGAGGCTATTAAGGCTGCAGGATTTGAGCCCGGCAAGGATTTCATGATCGCCATGGACGCAGCTTCTTCCGAGTGGAAGAGTGAGAAGGGTAAGGGATTCTACAAGCAGCCCAAGTCAGGAAGGGAATTCACATCCGATGAGCTTATCGCGCACTGGGAAAGTCTTGTTGACAAGTATCCAATCATTTCCATCGAAGACGGTCTCGATGAAGAGGATTGGGAAGGCTGGCAGAGGATGACTGAAAAGATCGGAAATAAGGTTCAGCTGGTAGGTGATGATCTTTTCGTTACAAACACAGAGAGACTTTCCAAGGGTATCAGCTGTGGTGCCGGTAACTCAATTCTTATAAAGCTCAATCAGATAGGTTCCGTGTCGGAGACGCTTGAAGCCATCAAGATGGCTCATAAGGCCGGATATACAGCAATATCATCTCACAGATCCGGTGAGACTGCGGATACTACCATCGCCGATCTGGCTGTTGCGCTCAATACCTGCCAGATAAAGACAGGTGC
This sequence comes from Lachnospiraceae bacterium, assembly GCA_024697065.1. GTDB lineage: Bacteria > Bacillota > Clostridia > Lachnospirales > Lachnospiraceae > NK4A136. The sequence continues at coordinate 27,289 of JAILGE010000008.1, read as the reverse complement.
TCCGAGCCGTTCCGAGCGTGTTGCCAAGTACAATCAGCTTTTAAGGATCGAAGAAGAGCTGGGGGCATCAGCAATATATCCGGGAATGAATGCATTTAATGTAGTTAAATAGCAGATGCTTATTAAAGAGGTATGCCGCGGTCAGATATGACTGCGGCCTGCCTCTTTTTATTAAAAAAGAAGGGAGATCATTATCATGAAATTAAAAGGATGGGGATTGTTTGCACTGGGTACATTGTTTGGTCTTGAGGGAATAAAGCTGTTGTCATCAAAAGATGCAAAGAAGTTATATGCAAGATGTACAGCAGGTGTGTTACGGGCAAAAGATTCGGTTCTTGATCAGGTTACTATCCTTCAGGAGAATTGCACGGATATCTACGAAGAAGCAAAGGCAATCAACGAAGAGGCTAAGGAGATCAACGAAGAATCAAAGGAGATCAACGAAGAGGCAAAGGTGATCAACGAAGAATCAAAGGTGATCAAAGAAGAGAGTGAAAAAAAGGAAGAAGATCCGGAAGAATGAAATATGCGATCAGACATGAGATAAAAAACAGAATGCGGATTCATCTTGCAATGAATCGTATGAGTTTTAGGGAAGCAGATATTCTTGAGTATTATCTGAAAAGTTTTGATGAGATCCGTGAAGTCAGGGTTTATGAGAGGACTGCTGATGTTGCGATCTTTTTTGATTGCGACAGGTCAAAGATCTTGGAGATCATAAGAAATTTTTCCGTTGAAGAGGTTAAAGTACCGGAGACGGTATTTGAATACTCGGGAAGAGAACTCTCGGCTAAGTATTTTGATAAGATCACGACAGCAGCCATCATCCATTGGGGAAAAAGGATCATATTGCCATTTCCGATCAGAAGGATACTGGATACGGTCAATGTGGCAAGATTTATATGGCGGGGTATAAAGACTTTAAAGAACAGGCATTTGCAGGTAGAAGTTCTTGATGCCATGGCCATAACCTCGGCAGTTTTGACCGGAGACTACAATACCGCTTCAAGCGTTATGTTTCTTCTTAAGATCGGTGATACGCTGGAAGAGTGGACACATAAACGTTCGGTGGATGATCTGGCAAGAAGGATGTCTTTAAATATTGAAAAGGTGTGGCTTCTTACGGAAAATGGCGAGATACAGGTTGATTCTTCCAAGGTAAGGCGCGGAGAACGTGTTGTGGTCAGAATGGGAAATATTATTCCTTTTGACGGTGTGGTTGAAGATGGTGAAGCCATGATCAATCAGGCATCAATGACGGGAGAATCAGTTGCGGTGCATAAAAATACCGGTATGAGTGTATTTGCGGGAACCGTGCTTGAGTCCGGAGATATTACCATAAGAGTTACACGTACGGAAGGGTGCGGCCGATTTGATCAGATAGTCAGAATGATAGAAGAATCGGAAAAACTCAAATCCACACTTGAAAGTAAAGCAGAGAGGATCGCTGATAAACTGGTTCCATATACTATGCTTGCTGCAGGTTTAACATGGATGATCAGTAGAAATATTACCAAGGCTGTATCTGTATTGATGGTGGATTATTCGTGCGGACTTAAGATGGCTATGCCGATTTCGGTTCTTTCTGCAATAAAAGAAGCGTCTGAATATGGCATCACCGTGAAAGGCGGGAAATTTCTGGAGGCCGTGGCGGATGCAGATACTATTGTATTCGATAAAACAGGAACTATAACCAAAGCTCAGCCAACGGTAGTAAAAGTTATCTCTTTCAATGATGAAGAAGAGGATGAACTTCTAAGACAGGCGGCCTGCCTTGAAGAACATTTCCCTCACTCTGTAGCAAGAGCGGTTGTTGATGCAGCTTTTAAAAAAGGATTGTTGCATGACGAGCTGCATACTAATGTAGAGTATATCGTTGCACATGGGATCGCTTCGGAAATAAACGGAGAAAGAGCTGTGATCGGAAGCTATCATTTTGTATTCGAGGATGAAAAAGTGGTTATCCCGGAGAGTAAGAAAGAATTGTTTGAATCGCTTCCGGATGATCATTCACATCTCTATTATGCAAAAAATGGGATACTTTCGGCCTGTATACTTATTTCGGATCCTATGCGCAGTGAAATCTTGGATGTGGTGAAACAGCTTAAAGAGCTTGGAATCAAGCATATCGTAATGATGACAGGTGATAATGAAAAAACGGCTGCAAGGATCGCCGAACAGGCAGGGATAAGCGAATATTATTCCGAGGTTCTTCCGGAAGATAAAGCTAAATATGTTGAAAAGGCAAAAGCAGAAGGACACCGTGTTATCATGGTCGGTGATGGTATAAATGATTCACCGGCGCTTTCTGCGGCAGATGCAGGGATTGCGATCAGTGATGGCGCAGAGATTGCCAGACAGATCGCGGATATCACGATAGGTTCTGATGATCTGATGAGTCTGGTTGTTTTAAAAAAGATCAGTGTTCTTTTAATGAAGAGGATAAAGTTCAATTACAGAACCATTGTTGGTTTTAATACAGCATTGATCGGACTGGGAATGTGTGGTTCAGTGTCTCCGTCCACAAGTGCTATTGTTCATAACGGTTCCACTGTGGCGATAGGTCTGAAAAGTATGACCAATCTTATACCGGAAAAGGAGATAAATGATAAAAAAGCAGATTGACACCGGGAATAGAATATAGTAATCTTTGATAGCGAACACTGATAACTAACATTCATAACTAACCGGAAAAGATTCTGCAGTATCATAATTATGCCCAGGGATAAGACATTAAGCCATATAAAAGTAAATAAAGCTATCAAAGAGGAATTTCTTAAAAAAGGCTTCGAGGCTGCATCGATTAGAAGTATTGGTGCAAGGGCAGGCATGACTTCCGCCGGATTATACAGACACTACTCCGACAAAGAATCCATGTTTAATGCGCTTGTTGAACCGTTGATCGACGATATGAAACAGTGGACCAAAAGACATACGGACAGGAAGTACCTGCTTCTGGACGAATCGGCTGATAAAAAAGAGATCATCGGAGAATCATTTATAGATCTTATCAGAGAAGTGATCCTTCCAAAACGAGATGAATTCAAACTGCTAATGACTTGCTCAAGAGGGACTAAATATGAGAATTTTATTCATGACTATGCGCTGTTAAGTCAGAAAGAATTGCTCAAAGCTCTGAGTTACATGAAGAAAAAAGGATGCCCTGTGAAGGACATCGACGAGGATGAACTTCATATGTTGCTTTCAGCATATCTGACAGCATGTTTTGAACCAGTCATACACGATTGCAAAGAAGAGAAAATTGAAAAGTATTTAAACACCATACAGGATTTTTTTATGCCGGGGTGGTTAAGGATCATGGGATTAAATTAAGAGCCGCAAGGCTCTTTTTTATTGTCGTTAGCTATCACATTTGAGTTAGTGATAACTAACGCAGAGGATATGATCGCTTGTTGATCAGGCGATCATTAAAAATAAAAAGAAACCGGAAAGGAACAGGAGGAGAAAGAGTTGGGCAAAGTTAAAGGTTTCGATCACAGAAAGCTTATCAGGCAGTATGCCGGAGGACATAAGAATCTGATAACGCTTGGAAGAGTCATAGCGGGAATAAGTGCGGTGATAGTGCTTATTCCATATTACGATCTGTGGAAGATCATAAGTATTGCGGTGAACAATGAGGATACATCGCAGATAAGCCATTATGCATGGCAGGCAGTAATCCTTACGGTATCATCATTGCTGATCTATATTGCGGCTCTTTTATGTACGCATATTGCGGCATTCAGAGTACAGGCTAATATGAGAAGTTCGCTAATGAGAAGGATACTTACACTTCCGCTGGGAGTATTTGATGAAGATGGTACAGGAAAGATCAGACGAATTGTAAATGATTCTACCGCTGCTACGGAGACATTTATTGCACACCAGCTTCCGGATAAAACAGTTGCTGCAATAACACCGATAGGTCTTATGATTTTAATATTTGCATTTAACTGGAAGATTGGGCTCATATGCATGATCCCCGCAGTTCTGGGATTTGCATGCATGATGACGATGATGGGAAAAGGAATGCAGGAGAAGATGCAGCAGTATCAAAATGCTCTTGATACCATGAGTTCCGAAGCTACCGAGTATGTCAGGGGTATACCTGTCGTGAAGACATTTGGTCAGACGGTTCATTCCTTTAAGAGACTTAAAGAATCAATAGATGGATTCGGAAAATGGACTACAGGTTACACTCTGATGTTGAGATGGCCGATGACTGCTTTTATGACATGTATTAATGCGATATTTGCTTTTATCGTCATTGCAGCATTTGCTTTTTCGAAAGACGGTATAACTGCGGGACTGATCCTCAACATTATGTACTACATAATTGTGACTCCGCTTATTACAGTTGCCCTCACCAAGGTGGCATATTCCGGTGAGGCGGAGATGACGCTGATAGATGCATTAAAACGCGTGGAATCGATCATGGAGATTGAACCGCTTGAAGAAAATGAAAGCGGAAGGGTACCTGTGGATCACAGTTTGGCACTAAGAAATGTCACATATCGTTATAAGGATTCATCCAGAGATGCTGTTAAGGATGTTTCTTTGAATATATTGCCGGGAGAACATGTTGCCTTTGTCGGCCCGTCAGGATCGGGAAAGACAACATTGGCAGAGCTTATGGTACGTTTCTTTGATGTGGACAAGGGAGAAATTCTTATCGGAGGAGTTAATGTTAAAGAAATATCTTCGCGGGAATTAATGAAGCAGGTTTCCTTTGTGTTTCAGGACAGCAGACTTATAAAGAAATCGATCCTTGAAAACGTAAAGATGTCAAAGCCTGATGCATCGGAGGATGAAGTACTGGATGCACTTAAAAAAGCGCAGTGTATGGACATCATAGATAAACTGCCCGATGGTATTCATACCGTGATAGGGGAGAAAGGAACCTATCTGTCAGGTGGAGAACAGCAGAGGATAACCATTGCAAGGGCTGTGCTCAAGGATTCTCCGATACTGATTCTGGATGAGGCTACGGCATTTGCAGATCCGGATAATGAGGCAAAGGTTCAGGCGGCATTTGAGGAATTATCGAAAGGAAAAACACTTATCATGATCGCCCACAGGCTTAGTACTGTTATGAATGCTGACAGAATATTTGTGATGGATAACGGACAGTGTACGGAATGCGGTACTCATGATGAACTGATGGAGGCTGATGGATTATACAGAAAGATGTTTGATGAGTATACAAGATCAATAGACTGGAAGGTAGGTGCACGAAGATGATAGAGAAATTAAAGCATAAATATGCGCTTTCGACACAAGGTGCAAAGGATATGATCAGGGCGTGTATCTGTGTCACCGTGACCAATATCATGCTGATGATGCCGGCGGGAATATTGTTTTTTCTTATAAAGGATCTGCTCGAAGGTACTTTGGGACCTGACAGAAAAGTATTCTATATAATTGCGTCCATTGTTGTGCTGCTGCTTATAGCAGTGACTAATTTTATTCAATATAATGCAACGTTTTTGACTACATACAGAGAAAGCGGCATCAGAAGAACGACAATAGCCGAGAAGCTTAGAAAACTCCCTCTTTCATATTTCGGAAGAAAGAATGTGGCAGATCTTACGACTAACATTCTGGGCGATTGTGCGCAGATAGAAACGGCTTCCAGTCACTGGATACCTGAATTGATAGGGGCCGTCATATCTGTAAGTCTTGTGGGATTGAGTCTGTTTTTTGCATTTGACTGGAGAATGGTGCTCGCCAGTTTCTGGGTCATACCGGTGGCATTTATCATCATAATCACATGTTCCGGCGCGGAGAAAAATGCGGTAAGAAAGAATTCCGCGGTAAAGCTTGCAATGACAGACGGGATACAGGAATGCCTGGAATCCGTCAGAGATCTGAGAGCAAACGGAGCTGAAGACAGATATATGTCTGAACTTGAAGGTAAGATCAGAAATGTTGAGAAAATGGCACTGTTTACTGAATTAAAAATGGCAGTGTATGTAAATTCATCAGCCATAATCCTAAAGCTCGGAATAGGTACTACCGCAGTAGTAGGAGGTGCGCTGTATGCTAAAGGCGAGATATCGCTGCTCACTTTCTTCATGTTCCTGATGCTTGTTGCACGTCTTTACGATCCGATGCAGATAACTTTACAGAATTTTGCGGCGATCATTTCATGCGGAATACAATGCGAGAGACTGGATGAGGTTTTATCTGCCGGGATACAGACGGGCTCTGAAACAATGAATAATACAGGTTATGACATAGTTTTTGATCATGTTGGATTTAGGTATTCGGATGAAACGGATGTACTTACGGATGTAAGCTTTACGGCAAAACAGGGGCAGGTTACTGCGCTCATTGGTCCGTCTGGTGGAGGAAAAACAACAATATCAAGACTTGCCGCAAGATTCTGGGATGTTAATGAAGGCAGGATCCTGCTGGGAGGAGAAGATATATCCAAGATAGATCCGGAAACGCTTCTTAAGAATTACTCAATTGTTTTTCAGGATGTCACTCTTTTTAACAACTCGATTATGGAGAATATCCGAATAGGTAAGGAAGGGGCAAGTGATGCTGATGTTATAGAGGCGGCAAAACTTGCCAACTGCGATCAGTTTGTGGAATTACTACCCGAAAAATATGACACCTATATCGGCGAAAACGGAAGTGAACTCTCGGGCGGTGAGCGTCAGAGGATATCGATAGCAAGAGCATTCCTTAAGGATGCGCCGGTAATCCTGTTGGATGAAGCTACAGCCTCGCTTGATGCTGAGAATGAAACTGCAATACAGGAAGCACTTTCAAGACTAATAAAGGATAAGACAGTTTTGATAATTGCTCACAGGATGAGGACGATAGCCAATGCGGATCATATTGTTGTCCTTAAGGATGGAGTTGTTGCGGAGCAGGGTAGTCCGGAATTCTTAAGCGGCAGTGACAGTATATACAGTCATATGACAAAGCAGCAGATGATATCTCAGAATTGGAAAATGTAAATGCGGAGGAAAAAATGGATAATAACAATCGTTTAAATGCAAAGGATCTGATCAATGTAGGTATATATACTGCTATCTGCGCTGTATTATGCTGCGCAGTAGCCATGACTGGTATCATACCGATCATGATGGTGCTTTTGGTGGTATTTGTTCCATTACTCACCGGAATACCATATATGATGTTTTTGACCAAAGTAAAGAAGTTCGGAATGATACTGATCATGAATATTCTCATGGGCGCTTTTATGTGGATAGCGGGTATGAGCTATTATGCACTTGTTGTCGGAACAATAGCAGGTGTTGTTGCGGAATTGATTTATCGTGCAGGGGGATACAAAAGCAAGAAGATGGGTATACTGGCATATGCTGTTTCGGGAATTTATTGTTGGGCTAATTACTTCGGGATATTCTTTAATGCAGAAGGATATTTTGCAACAAGACAGAATTTCGGACAGGATTATATAGATGCTGTTACAAATATGCTTCCGCTTTGGATGTGCCCTGTTCTTCTGGTCGCAGATATTGTCTGTGGACTCATAGGAGGATGGATCGGTACGAAGATGTTAAAAAAGCATTTTGAGAAGGCAGGGATCGTCTGATCATGAAGTATTCTTTGGACAGAAATGCACATTCTTTTTTGGATCCGCGGACAAAACTGCTCTTACTGTTTACAAGTTCTGTATTTGTGGTAGGAAATGCGGGAGAAAAGCAAATGGTGGTTTTCTATTGGATACTGGTCTTTCTCCCGGTTTTACTATTATTTGCGGAAAGAGAGTGGAAGACGGGTTTTGCCGCAATTATGATATATGTCGGCAGTTATCTTGCCGGATTGGCATTACAGCATGATCTGACAGCATTGGAATCAGCATTGGCATTGATGCTCTATATCATAACAAAGATATTACCGACGGTGATCCTTGCCAGATATATAGTTAAAAGTACTAAAGTTTCGGAATTCCTTGCTGCCATGCACAGAATGCATGTATCGGATAAGATAACGATCCCTGTAAGTGTGATATTCAGATTTTTCCCTACGGTCGTCGAGGAATCAAAAGCCATAAATGATGCAATGCGAATGAGAGGCGTGGAATTCGGAGCGAAAAAGGCAGCAGAAGCTGTTGAGTACCGGATGGTTCCTTTAATAGCTTCGTGTTCGATCATAGGTGAGGAATTATCGGCGGCAGCCATGACCCGGGGGTTGGAGGTCGGTAAAAAAAGAAGCTGTATATGGAAAATAAAATTTAAGTTTCAGGATTGGATCGTGACGGTATTCTGTCTGGTTTGCTTTATCCGATGGGGAATAGGATGGTTTTATAAATGATCTGTTTTAAAAATGTAAGCTTTAAATACACGGGGGAGAAGGAGAGCCTGCACGATATAGATCTGACAGTAAAAGATGGTGAAGTATTACTGGTATGCGGAGCTTCGGGATGCGGTAAGACAACTCTTATAAGATGTATAAATGGATTGATTCCGCATTTTTACGGGGGTGAATTAAAGGGGAATGTAACTGTTAACGGAGAGGATGTTAACAAGACTTCGCTCAGAAAGATATCGAGAAAAGTAGGAACAGTATTTCAAAATCCCAGAAGTCAGTTTTTTAATGTTGATACAACAAGTGAACTTGCATTTGGCTGTGAGAACTTTGGAATTTCGCCCGAGGAAATAGAGAAAAGGATCGATCATGTTGTTGATCACCATGATCTTGCTTCATTGATGGACAGGAATATTTTTAAGCTCTCCGGCGGAGAAAAGCAGAAGATCGCCTGTGCAAGTATAGCAGTGGAACCGGTGGATGTGATCGTTTTAGATGAACCGTCTGCCAATCTCGATCATAAAGGGATATGTGAGCTTCAAAAGATGATCGGGGCATGGAAAAAAGAAGGGAAGACCATCATAATCGCGGAACACAGGATATCTTATCTGCTTCCATACATTACCCGTGCGGTTTTAATGAAAAAGGGGAGAATAGAGCGGGAGTATCAGGCGGAAAAATTCAGATCGATCCCGGAAGATCGTTTTCATTTCATGGGGATGAGGGCGGAAGGCATGACGGATCCTCTTGAAGTAAATGTCGATCATGATGAAAAGAACAGTTTTAACGGGGATCTGATCCTGAAAAATATGAGATTTGCCTACAGGCATGAAAAGCCTGTTTTTGATATTCCGGAATTGAAGATACCTGTCGGAGAGATTGTTGCCATAACGGGGACAAACGGTGCGGGAAAATCCACTTTTTTACGCTGTATGTGCGGAATGGAAAGAAAATGTAAAGCTGTACTTAAGGCAGGAAACGCAGAATGGAATAACAAAGCGAGACGTCAAAAAATCTATATGGTAATGCAGGATGTGAATCATCAACTCTTTACGGACAGCGTACTCGAGGAGGTAATGATATCCCAGGAGAAGGAAGATAAGGAAGAAGCACTTGAGATACTGAAAAAGTTGGATCTATCCGAATTTGCGGACAGACATCCGCTTTCATTATCGGGAGGACAAAAACAAAGAGTTGCCATCGCGTCTGCATTGGCAGCAAACAGAAGTATCATTCTCTTTGACGAACCCACAAGCGGACTTGACTACGCACATATGATGCAGGTATCGAATATTCTGAAGTTATTAAAGGAAGCCGGAAAAACTGTTATCATAGTCACTCATGATGTGGAACTGATAAAGACTGCATGTACATATATCATCAGGTTTGATAAGCTTCTGGGAACCGAAAAAACAGATTGACTTTTAGAAAACAAATTGATAATATACATGTGTTAGCTAACGACGTTAACAAAAAAGGCGCGGGGAGAAAACAGGATTGCCGAGGGATAAGTCAGCCAGCCATATTAAGATCATGGCAGCAGCCAAAGAAGAATTTTTGGAAATGGGTTATGAAAAAGCGTCCATGCGTAGTATAGCAGAGCGCTGTGGAATGACTGCTGCAGGAATATACCGTCATTGCAAAGATAAAGAGGATCTCTTTTATCAACTGGTATCTCCTGCTGAGATCAGACTCATGACCTGGGCCAAAGAGCATATGCACAGATATGATGTGCCTGTGAAGAAGTATCACAAGATGGTATGGCAGGATTCATTTATAGACATGATGAGGGAAGTGATTTATCCTAATATGGAAGATTACCATCTGTTGATAGCCGGATCCCAGGGAAGCAAATATGAAAGCTTTCTTCATGATATGACTGAAATGGCTCAGGATAAATTTCTTTTATATTTGTCTGAACTGAGAAAAAACGGGATAAAAGCACCGGATATCAGCCCGAAACAGATGCACCTTTTGATGACTGCTTACATAACGGCTCTCTTTGAACCTGTAGTTCATAATTATCCGCGCAAAGAAGCGGACGAAGCTTTGACAACATTGGAAAAATTTTTTCTCCCGGGGTGGAAAAAAATGATGGGTGTTTGATAACTCTTATAATTAAATATTTATTTAATTCTCACCGCCTGGTCCGGTAACGGATCAGGCGGTGAGGTCGTTTTAGGGGTAAGCGAACAAATAAGGCTGACCGTTAACATGGTCCGGATGCTATGTTTTGGAAGTTTGAAGAAAAATAAAGTAAAGGAGAAATAAAAACTATGAACGATGATGCAACGAAAGATGAAAAAGGCTGGTTTAAAACACTTTTGTCTTATGCGAAGGGAAGCAGCGGAAGATTATGGCTGTCTGTTATTTTCTCGGTATTAAGTCTGATTTCCGGGCTTATCCCGTATTACTGTGTTTACAGGATTCTGGACCGCTATATAGCAGGCGATATAAGCAGATCATTTATTATCAATAATTGTCTGATCGCATTTTCGGCTTACCTTTTAAAGGTTGTATTCTTTGGTATTTCAACCGGAATATCTCACTATGTGGCTTTTAATGTCCTTGAGGGCTTAAGACTTAAAGTAGCAGATGCATTTTTAAAGGCCCCTCTGGGTAAAGTTTACGAGCATTCCATAGGAGAGATAAAAGGAGCGATCGTTGACAAGATAGAGGATATTGAACCGCCTCTTGCCCACGTGGTACCGGAAGGAGCAGGACACATATTATTTCCGATCGTATGTTTTATTTCGCTTGCAATGATCGATATACGGGTGGCATTATCATCTCTTTTGGCATTCCCTATAGGATTGATATTTATGATACTGACCTTTAAGCTGAGCGGTCGGAATATGACGAAATATCAGGAAGCAAATGCGAATATGGGAAGCATGATAGTTGAATATGTGGAAGGAATAGAGGTTATCAAGGCTTTTGGAAAAACCGGAGTAAGCTATGAAAAATTTGCGGGTGCAATACGTGATTACAGGGATTTTGTCATAGAGTGGCTTCGATCCACATGGGTGACTATGAAATTAGCTTTTGCATTTATGCCTGCAACGCTATTGGGGGTTATTCCGATAAGTATTTTGTTGGTCAATAATGGAGATATGACGGTTTCCGAAATGGCATTAAGCGTTATGCTGGCTATGTCCATGGTTATCAGTATGGCAAAGATAGAGGTGTTTTCAAATGGCCTCAGACAGATGCAGTATACGGTACTGGAGGTTAAGAAGTTTTTGGATATAAAGAGTCTTCCGGATTCCGGATCTGAGAAAAAGCCGACAGATCACACGATCGAACTGAATGATGTTCATTTTTCTTATGATGAGAAGAGCGGTGAAGTGCTTCACGGTATCGATCTGATATTGAAAGAGGGAAGCTTCACCGCACTTGTTGGTCCGAGCGGAGGAGGCAAATCCACGGTGGCTAAGCTGATAGCCAGATTCTGGGATGTCAGCAGCGGTAGTATAAAGATAGGTGGCGTAGATATCAAAGATATAAATGTTAGCGGTTTGGCTGATATCGTCAGTTTCGTAACGCAGGATAATTTTCTTTTTTCCAGATCCATTAAGGAGAATATAAGACTCGGCAAGCCTGATGCAACGGATGAAGAAGTAATATGTGCTGCGATAGCGGCATGTTGCGATGAATTTATAAAAAAGCTTCCGGATGGATATGATACATCTGCGGGTGAAGCCGGGAAGAGACTTTCGGGTGGAGAAAGACAAAGGATCGCCATTGCCCGTATGATGCTTAAAAATGCACCTATAGTCATACTGGATGAAGCCACTGCTTTTACAGACCCCGAAAATGAAACAAAACTGCAGGAATCTATTGCGAACCTGACTAAGGGTAAGACACTTTTAGTGATAGCCCACAGACTGTCGACGATAAAAAATGCAGACCGGATAGTGGTATTAAATGAAGGGAAGATAGAAGATATAGGATCACAGGAAGAATTAATGGAAAGATCACCGCTTTACAGGAGAATGTGGCAGGCTCATGTTGGTGCCAGAAACTGGGCAGCAGGAAGTGCAGGGGAGGTATAAGAGATGTTTAGTACTATAAAAAGAATAGTAAACTGGTGTGATGAATTTAAGACAAGTCTCTTTATCGGGTTTGTATTCTCATTTTTCTCTTCATGGGCTATGGCAGCCCCGGTGGCATATTCGGGATATGTTATAGGAATGATCATCAAAGATATGAGAGAAGGGAAAGGTATTGCCCCGGGACTTGCTTTAAAGAGTATGATTATCCTGGCTTTGATGGTGGTGGCCAGATTTCTGTTCGATTATCTAAAGGCACGTTTTCATGAAAGGATCGGTTACGAGCTTGTTGCAAGAGACCGTCTTAAGATAGGAGAGGCACTAAAGAGGGTATCGCTGGGATATTTCCAGACAAATGATACCGGCGCGATCCTTAATGCAATAACAACAGGATTGGCTACGCTGGAAAATATGGGAATAAGAATGGTTGACGGCTTTATCGGAGGATACCTGAATTTTTTATGCATCCTGTTATTTATGATATTTGTTATACCTGAATGTGCATTGATCGCAATGGGAGGAGTGTTGGTATCCTTTCTCTTTTTGATGATGATATCAAAGCACAGCGCAGACAATACGAAAGTCTTAAATGTTGAGAATGAACGACTGACCAGAGCAACGCTTGAGTATACAAGAGGGTTACCCATAATAAAGTCATTCGGAATGGAGGGAGCTTCATCCGGAGATTTTATAGATGCGTGTGCAAGAGCAAAAAAAATAGCATTAAAGATAGAATGTGGATTTATACCATATAACTGCTTACATATTTTTGCACTCAAGTCGGCAAGTGTATGCATGATCATTGCCATAATGTATGCAGGCATTGCCGGAAGACTGGATCTGTCAATGGTATTGATCCTGTCATTTTTATCCATGTCCATATTTAATTCCGTAGAACCTATTGCAGACAGCGCCCATGTTTTATCAGTTATCAATAATGCATTCGACAAGATGGAGATGTTTGCCGATACAAATATGCTTGATGCTGAAGGTAAGGACATAAAGCCTGAATCATTTGATATTGAATTCTCAAATGTGGATTTTGCATACTACAATGCGTTATCTGCAGAAAACAGAAAAGTATTAAAGAATGTGTCGTTTGTTATTCCTGAAGGCTCGACTACCGCTATAGTCGGACCGTCCGGAAGCGGAAAGACGACGATCTGTAATCTGATCGCAAGATTTTACGATGTAACACAGGGAAGTATAACTTTAGGCGGGACCGATATAAAGAAATACAGTTTGGACAGTCTGCTCAGTAATATTTCGATGGTATTCCAGAATGTATATCTTTTTAATGATACGATCCGGGAAAATATCTGTTTCGGACGGGATAATGTATCGGAAGAAGAAATGATAGAGGCGGCAAAGAAGGCGCGCTGCCATGACTTTATCATGGCACTTCCGGATGGATACGACACTGTGATCGGCGAAGGGGGAGGAACATTGTCCGGAGGACAGAAACAGAGGATATCCATAGCCAGAGCGATCTTAAAAGATTCACCCATCATAATCTTAGATGAGTCAACGGCGAGTATCGATCCGGAAAACGAGCACCTGATCCAGGGAGCGCTTACCGAACTGTCAAAAGGTAAGACTGTGATCATAATAGCTCACAGGCTGGCCACTATTGAGGCAGCAGATCAGATCATTGTTGTTGATGACGGACAGATAGCGGAAAAGGGAAAGCATGATGAATTGATAGATATGGGTGGAAGATATGCGGAGTTTGTGAAGATAAGAAAACAGGCAGAAAACTGGCAGATCGCGTAAAGAAGACTTGACAAGGTATTTTCATTATGATATTTTCTTTAAAGGGTTAGATATAACTAACATACATTAGAAAATACGAACAATCAGTATAGAAAGAGGTTAATATGGAAGAAATATTTAAAGGTATTCCGCAGATAAAATATGAAGGACCGGACAGCAAGAATCCTTTTGCATTCAAGTACTATGATGCAGACAGAATCGTGATGGGAAAGAAAATGAGTGAACACTTGCCGTTTGCTATGGCATGGTGGCATAATCTGTGCGCCAATGGTGTGGACATGTTCGGAAGAGGAACCGCAGACAAGAGATTTGGTGCTGCTACAGAAGGTACCATGGAGCACGCGAAGGCGAAGGTTGATGCCGGTATCGAATTCATGCAGAAACTTGGCATAAAGTACTATTGCTTCCATGATGCTGATATTGTTCCGGAAGCGGATGATATCAATGAGACAAACAGAAGACTTGATGAGATCACGGATTACATCCTGGAAAAGACAAAGGGAACTGATATCAGGTTACTTTGGGGAACCGCGAACATGTTCTCGAATCCCCGTTTCATGAACGGAGCCGGAAGTACCAATGATCTGGACGTATACTGCTTTGCAGCGGCTCAGGTTAAGAAAGCTTTGGAGCTTACGGTTAAGCTTGGCGGTAGAGGGTATGTATTCTGGGGCGGAAGAGAAGGTTACGAAACACTTCTGAACACCAGAGTTAAATTCGAACAGGAAAATATCGCGAATCTGATGAAGATGGCCAGAGACTACGGACGCAAGATCGGATTTGAGGGCACATTCCTGATCGAGCCGAAGCCGAAGGAGCCGATGAAACATCAGTATGATTACGATGCTGCAACCGCCATCGGATTCCTGAAGGAGTACGGACTGGATAAAGACTTCAAGATGAACATCGAAGCGAATCATGCAACTCTTGCAGGGCATACATTCCAGCATGAACTACGAATAAGCAGGATCAATGATATGCTGGGATCGATCGATGCCAATCAGGGTGATGTGATGCTTGGATGGGATACGGATTGCTTCCCCAGCAATGTATATGATACAACGCTTGCGATGTATGAGATCCTTAAAAACGGTGGACTGCCTGTGGGAATAAATTTTGATTCCAAGAACAGACGTCCGAGCAACACATATGAAGATATGTTCCATGCATTTATTCTGGGAATGGATTCCTTTGCCTACGGTTTGATAAAGGCAGCGGCAATGATCGAAGACGGAAGACTGGAGAAGAATATAGATGAGCGTTATGCTTCCTTCGAATCCGAGCTTGGAAAGAAGGTACGAAACGGAGAGGCGACTCTGGAAGAACTGGCGCAGAAGGCTTCAGAACTTAAAGCACCTGCACTTCCTGTTTCCGGAAGACAGGAGTATCTTGAATCGGTACTTAATAATATCATCCTGTCCAATAATTAATGTTAATACCAATATTTGTTGATTTCCTTTGTGAAATGGGCTGTCGCGAAAGCGATGGCTCATTTTATGTAAAAAAAAATATAAACCATTTACAAAAAATATGATAAAGGAGAAAAAAATGGCTAAAAAAGAAATAACTGCAGCTTCTGAAGGAAAGGCTAAAAAGCTGGGAACAAAAGATCTGATATTCGCCGGAGCATTTGGAGCTATATATATCGTTCTGATGTTGATGGTTGTGATGTCGTGCGGTGTTATACCGATCCTGTATGTTTCTACACCATTTCTTGTTGGAATAGTTTGTGCAACCGTATATGAACTCTGCATTCTGAAAGTCAGGAAATTCGGAGCAGCATTGATCCTGGGTATTCTTTTTGCGATCACGACATCGTCGGCATATCTTCCGGGACTGATACTGGCGATAGTTGTGGCCGTGTTGGCGGAAATAGTGATTCTGATGGGTAAATACAGATCGAAGAAAATGTTTCTTCTTTCCTACGTGGTTTTTAATCTGAATATGGTCTGCCCGTTTACAAATCTGTATTTTAACAGGGAATCATTTATAGCTATGGCAACCGAGTATTACAGCAAGGAGTATGCTGATGGTGTGGCCAAACTCGCAAATGGTGCGCTTCCGGTACTCCAGATACTATTGGCAGTGTCCGGAGCTGCGATCGGTTTACTGATAGCTTCAAAACTCATAAAAAAGCATTTTGAAAAAGCAGGGATAGTCTAATCGTATAAGGAAGAGAATAAAACCATGGATTTTTACGGAAGCGATGAACGTGGCCTCATAAAGCTTGATCCGAGAACAAAATTTTTTATCTTTTTGGCAAGCGGGATCATGACATTTAGAAGTTACAGTGATGTTGGGACGGCGTTATATTCAGTTTTATTATGCATTATTTTTGCGTTATGCGGGAAACCGATTCAGGCACTGAAAGCATCTTTGCTTTTGGGCTTGGTCCTGTTTTTTCGTGTTGTTCTCCAAAATTCGCAGGGGGCGCCTGAGGTGATCGTATTGCTCATAACAGCTTTGACTACAGTTTTCATGTTTGGGTTTCCGACAGTAATGAGTCTTTTGCTTATTGTTAAAACGACGAGGATAAGTCAGTTTTTGTCTGCATTTCAGGCAATGCATTTCCCGGTTAAGGTGATCATTCCAATAGCAGTATTTTTTCGCTTTCTTCCGACAGTAACTGATGAATGGAATGGTGTGCGTAAAGCGATGGCTTTTCGCGGGATATCGTTAAGACCGGTGCAGATCATTTTAAATCCATGGAAGACCATAGAGTATATCCTGATACCGATGCTGTTTTCATCCATGGCTGTTATGGAAGAACTTGCATCGGCTACCATGGCAAGAGGGATGGATGTGGATATTAAAAGAACATCTTATGAACAGGTTAAGTTCGGGATTACGGATCTTGTCATGGTAATTCTTCTTATCGGAGCGATAATCTTTACGACAATACTTGGAAACAGTGTAAAGGGAGGAACGGTTTTATGATCCGATTTGAAGATGCAAGTTTTCATTATGGCGGTGAAAACGGTACGGGTGAGGGTGTTGATCATATCAATTTGACGATCTGCGATGGTGAGGTTGTTGTATTATGCGGGGCGTCAGGTTGTGGGAAAACAACGATCACCAGAATGATTAACGGACTAGCGCCGAAATACTACAAGGGTATGATGGAAGGTGCTGTATGGGTAAATGATATCTGTGTCACCGAATCAGAACTTTCGGAAACAAGCAGACTTGTGGGAAGCGTTTTTCAGAATCCGAAGAGTCAGTTTTTCAATATAGATACCACGGGAGAGCTGGCATTTGGATGTGAGAACCAGGGGGTGCCCGGAGAAATGATCGGGGAACGGCTTAAGAAAACTGAAACGGAAATGAGACTGGGTCCGTTAATGGGAAGAAATATTTTTGAGCTGTCCGGAGGAGAAAAACAGCAGATCGCATGCGGAAGCGTATATACGACTGATCCTATGGTTTATGTTCTGGATGAACCATCCTCTAATCTTGACAGAAAAGCGATACAAAGACTTCATGATATTCTGATGAAGATAAAAAAAGAAGGAAAGACCATAGTTATATCAGAGCACAGATTATATTATCTGATGGATCTGGCAGACAGGTTTATTTATCTTGAAGACGGTATCATACAGAAATCATATTCGAACAAAGAAATAGCTGAGCTTACCGATAGGGACCTCGCGGAAAAAGGCTTGCGTCTTACGGATCTGTCGGAATTAAAGAGAGAATATGATAAAAATGAGAAACTTTTACGTGAACCAATACTTGAGGCTGTGGACCTGAACTGTGCAAAAGGCGGTAATCAGATTCTGGATATAGCAAGATTGATACTTCCCAAAAACAGTGTAACCGCGATCATAGGGGATAACGGAAGCGGGAAATCGACACTTTCAGAAGCGTTGTGCGGGATCGGATCGTGCGATGGAAGTATTGCATATGACGGCGTTTATCTGAGTGCAAAGGAAAGAGCGGAAAGAAGTTTCATGGTAATGCAGGATGTGAACCGGCAGCTTTTCTCGGACAGTGTGATCGAAGAAGTGATGATGAATACTTCGGTAACGAGAGAAAAAGCAGAACAGATCCTGGAGAAACTCGGATTAAAAGAGGTGATCGACAGACATCCCGCATCTTTATCCGGCGGGCAGAAACAGCGCGTTGCGATAGCATCGGCACTATCTGCGGGGAAGGAGATCATATTCTATGATGAGCCGACTTCAGGATTGGACAGAGGAGGAATGGAACGCTTTGGGAATCTGTTAAAAGATATGGGAGAGGAGATTACATCCGTCATTATTACGCACGATCCTGAATTGATCTTGAGATGCTGCACTCATATTTTGCATATCGAGAATGGACGGATCCAGGCATTTTATCCTCTTAATGAAGATGGTGTAACACGCATCAGATCCTATTTTACTTCTGAAAATGATGAAAATACTTCGAAAACAAGAAAAAAATACGGAGTGATGGGACGGGTTCTTAAATATACCGGCAAGTGGAAGAAATATGTTTTTGCTGCATTGGTATTTATGATAGCAGGCGCATTATGCGGGATAGTTCCCTATCTTGGGATATATGATCTGTTGTGTAAAATCGTGGGCGGCGGAACCGTTACGCTGGAAAATTCTATGGTTGATATAGGAATCGTTCTGGGATTTGGGATTTTAAATGCCGTGTTCTACACGATCGGATTGCAGTTCAGTCACAGGGCAGCGTACCACACGCTGGAAAATATCAGGATCAGTTTGCAGGAAAAGCTGGATAATCAGCCTATTGGAACAATTCATGATCTTGGCATAGGATCGATAAAAAAACTGTTCAATGATGATATCGAATCTGTGGAAGTAATGCTGGCTCATGTGATACCGGAAGGATTATCCGACATTTTAGTCGGAGGTGCGGTTTTTCTTGCCCTGATAGCCGTAGACTGGCAGATGGGATTATTTTCCATCATTATTCTTTTGTTCGGTATAGGAGCTTCGAGACAGATGTATGAAGTTGGTATGGACAGGATGGGAAGTTATTTTGCCTCCGCCAAGCGTTTAAACAACACCATCATTGAGTATGTATCGGGAATGGAAGTGGTCAGGATCTTCAATCGAGATGCCGGATCGGAAGAGAGATTTGAAAAGTCTGTATATGATTATCGTGATTTTGGCCTGGCATGGTATAAGGTTTGCTGGCCGTGGATGGCATTGTATGGAGGATTGTTTGCCAATATAATATTATATTCACTCCCCCTGGGCGCATTTCTTGTTCTTATGGGACATCTTACCATGACACGATATATATTGGCACTTTGCTTAAGTTTCGCATTGAGTCCTGTGCTTATAAGCGCACTGGCACTTATAGGAACATTGCCAAGAGTGGATTACAAAATCCAATCGGTTGAAAAGGCGCTTGATCGTCCGTTGCTAAAATGCGGAAATGAACCATTTGATGTACACGAACACAGTATTGAATTCGAAAATGTTAGATTTGCTTATAAAGGCGATGAAGCATTAAAAGGGATTTCATTTAAGGCAAAGGAAGGAGAAATGACGGCGCTCATAGGTGCATCAGGCAGTGGAAAGAGCACCATTGCAAGGCTGATCGCGCATTACTATGATCATGATTCCGGCGTGATAAGAATCGGGGGGCATGATATAAGACAAATCTCACTTTCCGATCTGGAGAAGGAGGTGGCATATGTCTCACAGGAATTGTTTTTATTTAATAAGAGCATTCTTGAAAACATCCGGATAGGCCGGCAGGATGCTTCTGATGAAGAGGTTAAAGCTGCTGCGATCAAGGCCGGCTGTGATGAATTTATAAGAGAACTGGATGGCGGATATGATACTATCGTCGGAACGGCAGGAAACAAGCTTTCAGGCGGTCAGAAACAAAGGATTGCATTTGCCAGAGTTTTACTAAAGGACGCTCCGATAATAGTGCTTGATGAAGTTACGGCATTTATCGATCCGGAGAATGAAAAAAAGATGAATGATGCGATACAGGAAATCATCCGTGATAAAACGGTTATCGTTATAGCACACAAACTCAGCTCCATTGCTAAGGCGGATAAGATCATAGTTTTGGATAAGGGCAGTATTGTCGGTACCGGAAAACATAAGGATCTGATGAAACACTGTGAGATGTATAGAACACTTTGGAATGCAGCTACAGAGAGTAGAAACTGGACATTAAGGAGGCAGCAATATAAATGATTCAAATGTTGCATAGGATAATAAAATTCTGTGATCCTGAAAATGCCAGAAATATTCGACTTGCCTATATTTTTACTTTTTTAAAGGCTTTTTGCCAAAATGCACCTGTGATGATAGCGATGTTTGTGATAAGGGAGCTCATGGATGGGACTGCCACGATACAAAGCTGCGGTATATATGCGGGGATTCTTTTCCTGCTGTTTGTTATGATGACATTATTCGGGCATGCATCGGATCGGTTGCAATCATCTGCCGGGTATAAGGTATTTGCCGATAAGCGTATTGAGTTTGCAAAACATTTACGAACTTTACCTATGGGATATTTTACTGCCGGAAACATTGGACGTATAAGTTCGATACTTTCTGAGGATATGGTGTTTGTAGAAGAAAACAGTATGAGTATCATAGCGCAGGAAGTGAATGGATTGATCACGCAGTTCATTGTCGCAGGTTTTTTGTTTATGATTCATCCGTTTATTGGAGGGATAGTTTTGTTAACTGTATTCATAGTACTGTGTATGTCTGTCCCATTGAATAAGGAGTCGCTGCGCAATTCCTATGCCAGACAGAAATCTATTGAAGACCTCAGTCGGGCTGTGATCGAATATGCAGAAGGAATGGCTGTTTCGAAAAGTTTTGGAGTGACAGGAGAAAGTGCTTCGCTACTCCGTAACAGTTTTGCACAAAGCCGTGATGCAAACCTGACTTTTGAAAGAGAGCATGCTCCCTGGGAGAGAGCATTGGAGATCGTATATACTTTGGGGATAAGCGGAGTGCTTGCGATGTCTGTATGGCTTATGCAGAACGGAAAACTTGATAAAGCCGCATTTGTCGGGGTTTTACTGTTTCTGATGAATATTTTCACACCGTTTAAGCATATGTTTCAGCTTGGCTCGCGCCTGACGATCATGGATATAGCGCTGGATCGCATAGAGGAGGTCTTCTCGCAGGTAAGTCTGAAAAACGGAGGGGGTGAGGAGCCATTGGAGGAATGCGAATATGAGATAGATTTCTCGGATGTTTCTTTCTCTTATGATAATGAAGAAGTACTTCATGATATTTCTTTTTTAGCGAAGAAAAATGAGATGATCGCATTAGTCGGAGAATCGGGAAGCGGTAAAACAACGATCGCAAATCTTCTTGCCCGATTTTGGGATGTGGGATCAGGAAGGATCAGGATCCGTGGGACCGATATAAGCCAAATGTCTATGGGAACTCTGATGGATCAGATAAGTATGGTTTTTCAAAAAGTTTACCTGTTTGAGGATACGGTTTTTAACAACATAGCAATGGGAAAGGAAAATGCTTCTTATGAAGAGGTTATTGACGCTGCAAAGAGAGCCAGATGTTACGATTTTATCATGCAACTGCCATATGGCTTTGATACAGTGATCGGAGAAGGCGGGTCTTCTTTGTCAGGAGGAGAAGCGCAGAGGATATCGATTGCCAGATGTATCCTTAAGGATGCACCGATCATTATACTGGATGAAGCGACGGCAAGCATTGATGCGGATAACGAACGATACATCAAGGAAGCTATGTCGGAATTATGCATTAACAAGACAGTTATAGCTATCGCTCACAGACTGAATACAGTTCGGGATGCGGATCAGATAATCGTTCTGGATCATGGCAGGATCGTGGGAAAAGGCAGTCATGAGCAGTTAATGAAAGCGGGAGGCAGATATAGAGATATGTATTTGCTGCAGCAAAGCATGAATGAGTTAACGGAGGAGGTCTGTGCATGAGTAAGAATGTGTGCAAAATGACAGGCATGATACTGATGATCATAAGCGTTTTCTTATTGATGGCGGGATTGTATCTTCCGCAGGCAGGAATATCCGGTACGATCACGATTCCCTGTCTGGTTACTGGAATGGTTATATTGTTAGTAGGGATTATTTTTTATAAAATTTTAAAAAACGAATAAAGTTATATTTGTACTGCGTTTCACCAAAATGTTAGAATGATGCGGGACAGCGCTCCGGATAGATTTCGGAGAAAGGTTTCTGAAAATATTCCGGGAAAGGGTGAAATAGTTAAATATGAATAAATACAGTATAAAAAGATTCTTATCAATGATGGCGGTTTCTGCGATCATACTATGCAATACCGCTTGTAATACTGCTCAACAGGATAAAGAAATGAGCATGATCAGTGAAGATTCGTTATCTGACGGATCAGATATAAATGCTATTGGATCCGATGTTAATCCTACAGGATCAGATATAAATTTGGATGAATCAGACATCAATCTTACAGAATCGGATATAAACCCGACTGAATCCGAAAAAGATCAGGATGAACCGGAAAACGCACAGATCATAAAAATATACAATTATTTAGATAATACAGACGTGAAGAATGAAGATAAGCTGTTGAACAGTATGCGATCTGTTGTTAATGATCATTCGGAAGAGAGTGCTTTTATCGGAAGCTTTATTGAAAATCCTGAAAATGCGATCTTCGCGGAAAATCCTGCTTATAAGATCATCAGGGACATGTCAGAAGATGAAAGCAGTATTGTTTTTCTGATCAAAGGAGAAGACTCGGAGTATCCTGAAATTGCTTATGGATTACGATTTGAAGAATGCAAGGCTGTAGATGAAGCTTCTGTGACAGATTATTTGGATCCTTTGGCTGATCATCAGGATATTACATACACTAAAAATGAAGATGGAAAATTAGTTAAGGCTGAGTACAGTTCGGATCCGCAGGAATATGGTACATATGATTCGACGGGAGTTGTATATTATGATGAGAGCGAACGTCCGGTGTTAAAAAAGTATTATACGACAAGCGGAAACAGATATATGGCATATGTTTATGAAGAAAACAAGCCGGTCATGATATGTGATTTTGGCGGGATGGCCTACAAGGGGATGGATGATGATCCCGATACTGAAATAGGGATGGATTTTAGTATTTATTTTATATCTTAATTAAGCTATGGATCATTCAGAAGTTATTACAAAAGAATACAGGGGAACCGGAATAGATGCATTTGTCATTATTTAAATAGGAATTGGCATTATGTGCATATAATATTTCTATGACCATGCTAAGATATAGAGAGATTTAATTTCCGGGAGAGAATATGATAAGACAAATCGTAAAAGATCCATTGTTTTTACAGCAAAAATCAGATCTTGCTACAGAGGCAGACAAACAGGTAATAGTAGATTTAATGGATACTTTAAATGCAAATATGGATAGATGTGTTGGTATGGCTGCAAATATGATTGGCGTAAGGAAGCAGATTATTGTTGTTGCAGTTGGACCATTTGTAATTCCTATGGTGAATCCTGTTATCATAAAGAAAAGCGGGAAATATGAAACAGAGGAGAGCTGTTTGTCTTTAGAAGGTGTTAGACCCTGCACCCGATATAATGAAATTGAAGTTGATTACCTGGACCGGAATTTTAAACCACAACATGGTAAATATACGGGTTTTACTGCACAGATAATACAACATGAGATACAACACTTTAGTGGTGAACTGATTTAAGCGGGATATTTTTACAAATCCGTCCTGACCGGGTGATCAGTATTCGCCTTGTAAAAACAAATAAGGCAGGGGGAGCGGAGAGTTAAAGTTCAAATGACTGTTTCACTTGCTTAAGGAATTGCTCTGCTATAGGCATAAAGGTCTGATATTTGCTCCAGATAAGATACAGCTTTGTTTTCTGCTTTGGAGACAGCGGCTTGAATACCAGGTCACTTTCTTCTGAACAGTTGATGAGATGTTCGAATGTAAGCAGGATGCCGAGACCTTCTTTTGCAAACATTGAGGCATTATAAGAAAGCCTGAAAGAGCCTTCCAGATGGAGCCTGGAATAGTATTCTCCTGCCCATTCGGGTATTTCAATATTCCAGCTTTGTTCAGAGCAGTAAAGTGGCTGCCCGATAAGGTCAGTTGCTTTAATGCTCTTTTTCTTTGCCAGTGGATGAGTTTTTAACATGACGACGCCCCAAAGATCGGAATCAGGGAAAACAAGATATTCGTATTTGTCCGTGTTTGGCGTCTCACATATTACTCCAAAATCCAGAAGCCCTTTGTCGAGTTTTTCCGTAACCTGTTCAGTGTCACCGCTTGTGATGTGGTATGTAAAATTTGGATACCTGTCCTTTAGTTTTTTTATCTCACGTGCAAGCAGTCGGATCTGATAGGATTCTGCCAGACCAAAATATATATCACCGCCTGTGATGTCATCCAGGGAGATGAATTCCTGTTCAATTTTATCTGCCATTGCTACAAGATCTTCTGCGCGATCTCGAAGAAGCATACCTTCATCGGTAAGTTTGATGGAGAAACTGTGGCGTGTAAACAGTTTTTTACCCAGTTCATCTTCAAGGGATTTTAAGACCTTTGATAAGGTCGGTTGTGTAACATGCAGAATTTCAGCAGCGTGTGACATGTTTTCTTCTCTTGCAACTGCAAGAAAGTAGCGAAGGTTCTTTATTTCCATCTTAGTGTCCTCTTTCTATGATATGCCAAAATGGAATAGCACGATATTCATTTTATTCATTAGCGAAGATCATGTCAATTCATTATTCTTAAATCACAAAGACAATAGAAGCGTTTTATGGGGAAGATGAATGTATGGAAGTGGAACTGAAGGAAATGGTTGAAAATCTGGCAGATGCAGGATGCACAAGACATGATGTCATGATCGCGGAAGAATTGTACAAAAACGGACAGGCAGATGAGCTGATCCGATTCCTCAGAAAATGCAGATGCAGCCTTATGGAGGAGATGCATGAAAGTCAGAGAAAAGTGGACCGTATGGATTTTCTGATCCGTCGGACAGAGAGGGAAAATGCGACATAAAAAACGGAGGACAAGGCAATGATCAAAGAAGAACTGAAACTGGTGCAGGAATGGGACAAGACTTTCGAAAAAAGTGATAAGGTGGATCACAGAAAGGTGACATTTGTAAACAGGTATGGGATCACTCTTGCAGCTGATATGTATGTGCCGAAAAATACGGAGGGAAAGCTTCCGGCTATCGCAATAAGCGGACCGTTTGGAGCTGTAAAAGAACAGTGCAGTGGATTATATGCGCAGACTATGGCTGAGAGAGGATTCCTGACAATAGCGTTTGATCCTTCTTTTACGGGTGAGAGTGGCGGAAATGTCAGATATATGGCATCCCCGGATATCAATACGGAAGATTTTATGGCGGCTGTAGATTTCCTTTCTTTGAATGAAAAAGTAGATCCTGACCGGATCGGTATCCTTGGAATTTGCGGATGGGGTGGCATGGCGATCAATGCGGCGGCACTTGATACAAGGGTAAAAGCAACGGTAGCTTCCACCATGTACGATATGGCAAGGGTGAATGCAAACGGATATTTTGACGCTGCGGATTCTGAGGAAGCTCGTTATGAGGCGAAGAAGGCACAGTGTGCACAGCGCCTGGAAGACTTGAGAAATGGTGAATACAAACTTGGCGGAGGTGTGGTGGATCCGCTTCCGGAGGACGCTCCGTTCTTTGTTGTGGATTATCATGATTATTACAAGACAGACCGCGGGTATCACGCAAGATCACTTAACTCCAATGGGGGGTGGAATGTGATCGGATGCGAATCCTTTGTTAATCAGCCAATCCTGAAGTACAGTAATGAGATCAGAAGCGCAGTTCTTCTCATTCATGGTGAGAAAGCACATTCCTGTTATTTCTCAAAGGACGCTTATGCTGCGATGATAAAGGACAGCAAGTATACGGATAATAAGGAACTGATGATCATTCCGGACGCAGTGCACACCGATCTTTATGACGGAGGCGGAAAGGATGCGATCCCGTTTGATAAGCTGGCTGAGTTTTATACGGAGTATTTGAAATGAAAAGAACGGTTCCTTTGATGATCTCAGTATTACTGTTGTGCACAGTTCTATCAGGCTGCAAAGCAACCGTAAAGGAAGCAGAACGGGCAACCCCTGTGAACACGATCTATGCAGATACAGAGTATACATACGAGGAAAAGATTGATGATCAGATGCCGGATAAGGTGGAAACTATAGCTGTATATGAAGAACTCACAAGGCAGGAGAATGAGGATATCATGATGATGACGATCAATGATACCAAAGTTGATGTTACATGGGAAAATAATGTCTCTGTGGCAGAACTGAAGGAACTTGCAGCTGATGGGCTTACGATATCAATGTCCATGTACGGAGGATTTGAACAGGTAGGATCTATCGGAAAGAATATCACGCAAGATGATAAACAGATGATTACGTCAGCAGGAGATATTGTCTTATACTCGGGAAATCAGCTTGTAGTATTTTACGGATCTAATTCATGGGCATATACGAGACTGGGAAAAATAAAACTGACTGAAAAAGAACTAATGGATCTGCTTGGTAAAGGGGATGTTACCATCGCGTTAAGTGTGGAATAAGGAGAACAGAAGGCGAAGAAGATACCCATAAAGGATAATGTAAAAGCTTTGCGTAGTATTGTTTTTTTCTTGGAAAAAACCTGTAAAAACTTTTGTTGAATTGATCACTACAGCCCGGGCATTTCATTGGTTTGATGTACGAAAGTTCAGATCGGAGTGTGGGAGAATATTAAAAGGAAGCGGGAAAACAGCTCTAATTTGGTCAGGGACGATACGAGGATAAAGGAATTCTTTGAAAATAAATATGAGTATATTTATTTTCCATACAGTATGTCAACAATCTGTCCTATCAGGGAGTCGAGCATAGCATCGTAGTTTTCTTTGATGAAGATATTCTTTGTGGTCAGACTGACAGCGAGGAGTTTCATATAGTTGCAGGCAAGCTTCCAGTCGTGAGCCTTCGCTGGGGGTTCAAGCAATGAGATCAGCATATGCATGGTCTTGCTGTCATTGTCTTCGTTCTCGATATATTTATCCGACCATGAGGAAACGAGACGATTTTTTTCTGCATCAGTCAGATATGCGAATACATTGGGATTTTCTGCAGACAGCCATTTCAGGTAGTCATGCAGGGAATCCCTTGTTAATTTACCGGAA
>JAILGE010000038.1 GCA_024697065.1 Lachnospiraceae bacterium | reverse complement strand
TCCTCTTCAAGAATCCCCCTCTCGTTACTTTCAATGCTCGTATCTTCTAAGCCTGTATCCGATCCGTCTGCATCAGCTGACGGATCAATCACCTCTGCATCACCATCAGATATGGTTTCATTAGCTTCATCAGACGAATTTATTCCATTAAACGACTCAGTTCTGTTTCCTGAAGCTGCCTCAGCATCTGATGCAACACACACTCTCTGATCTGATGTTTCGTCTGTGGAATCCTGGAAAAACTCATTACCGCTATTCGCAGATTCACTGTGATTATCATTCCCTGCGTTACTATCCTGCTCAGAAGAATCGGAATCATCACTTATAACGTTGGTATCTCCACCATCAGAGGTGGTATTATCACCGTTTAATTCAACATCTCTGTCAGATTGGCTATCCACCTGCACAAGAGCGCTAGCGGAGGAAACACTATCTGTCCCCCTGTCTGCTGCCAAACTTACCGTTCCATTAAGAAACTGTGACAGTATTGATGCTGTCATGATACCTGTGATCCAACTTCTGACCCTTCTTTTCATTGCCATTTTTGATCCTTTCATGTAGTGATATACCAGCCCGGCTTGTGCTTTCTCCAGGCAAAAAAATACCGAAAAGATAAGAAGCTCTTATCTTCCCGGTATTTGATCAACAAAATATTATAAAACTATTACTTACTGTTCTGTTCTGTTCTGTTCTGTTCTGTTCTGTTCTGTTCTGTAAACATTGTGAGCATTCCTTTTGTTAAATTGTCAAGTATTTCGAAGAGAATATAACACCGTGCCAAAACAGATGTCAAGTAATATCCCCAGCGCATTAATTCCTGATAAATCATATTTACCTAAGATATTCTCTTTTTATTATCCTTACGAATAATCAGATCACGCCGATCGATTTTAAAATGAATAGCCAGAATGTCAGTGAGAATCCGCATCCCAGCGTTGTAATCATTATTACACTGCTTGATAAGGTTCCTTCATGCCCCATGCTCTTTGCCATGATATAACAGCTTACTGTGGTAGCAGACCCCAGCATTACGAGTATCGCAACTATCTGTTCTCCCGCAAAGCCCATATGAATCGCTATTGGCATAAAGATCGCAACAAGAACGAACAGCTTTATGATGCTGGCGATAATTGCAGGCCCTATATTTTTTGAAGCCTTCTTAAGATCAAAAGTGGCTCCCATGGACATAAGTCCAAGAGGGGTTGCCAGAGCCCCCATCTGCTCTGTAAACTTATCAAGGATCTTTGGAACAGGGATTTCAATAAGTGACCAGCACATTCCGATCAGAATGCCCAGAATGATGGGATTTGTTACTATCCCAAACAGAGTTTCTTTGATGAGTGTTTTTTTATCGGCTCCCGATCTGTCCTTATCATCCGCCGTGATCATGAGTACCGTAACTGCGAATATGTTATAAAGCGGCACGCTGCCGAGTATCATCAGAGGAGCGATCCCCGTAGAAGCTGACCCGTAGATATTATTAACAAAAGCAATTCCCAGAAGAGCCGCACTGCTTCTATATGAGCTCTGAATAAACTCACCTCTTTCCACTTTATCTTTTATGATAAAAAGCGAAACAGCGCTTATACATACGATGCTTATGATGGTTACGAAAAAGCAGAACAATACAAATCTGCTATTCCACGTACTCTTGAAATCCTGAAAAGCCAGATCTCTGGCCACAAGTATCGGGAGTGCGATCTTAAATACAAACTTGTTCATCCATTTGGATGCTTCCGTATTTATCAGACCAATCTTTTGAAAAAAATATCCTGTCACCATCAGTAAAAAGATTGGCATTGTTGCATTAATACTAAATATAA
The DNA here is from genome assembly GCA_024697065.1 of Lachnospiraceae bacterium. Lineage (GTDB taxonomy): Bacteria > Bacillota > Clostridia > Lachnospirales > Lachnospiraceae > NK4A136. Next base: position 38,361 of record JAILGE010000038.1, on the reverse strand, counting down.
AATTTTCCATAAAGCATTTTACTTCTTGTCTTATATATTCTTATACATTTCCGGCCTGCGATCCCGGAATACTCCCCAGCTCATGCGCATATCCCGGACTTCATCAAGATCGAAAGTATGAAGGAGTACTTCTTCCTTATCCCTGCTTCCGTCTTCAACGATTGCTCCTGTCTCATCAGCAATAAATGATGATCCGTAGAATCTCAAAGAAGACTTTTGAAAATTATTCTCCTTGCAGGGTTCTACTTCTTCAATACCGATACGGTTGGCTGCTGCCACCGGCACCAGATTTGACCCTGCATGACCCTGCATACATCTGCGCCAATGAGGCATGGAATCACTCTCGAGAATAGGCTCCGATCCGATGGCTGTAGGATAGAGTATCATCTCTGCACCAAGAAGCGCCATACTTCTCGCGGCCTCAGGGAACCACTGATCCCAGCAAATACCTACGCCGACTTTGCCGAATGCTGTATCCCATACCCTGAATCCCGTATCTCCCGGTGTGAAGTAGAATTTCTCCTGATAGAAATGATCATCGGGAATATGAGTCTTTCGATAGACCCCCATGACCTCTCCATCCGTATCTATCATGGCTATACTGTTGTAAAGAACTGTTCCCGCTCTCTCGTAAATGCTTACGGGCATTACGATATTCTTTTCCTTTGCCGCTTTGCAAAAATGCCGTACGGCAGGATTCTCTTCCACCGGAAGAGCATATTCGTAATAATCATATCTGCGCTCCTGACAGAAGTACGGGCGCTCGAAAAGCTCGGGAAGCAATATCACATTCGCACCCTTGTCTGCCGCTTCTCTTACAAGGCTGTCAGCTTTCTGTATATTTTCATCTACACTCTTTGTCATCTGCATCTGGCAGACGCCGATCGTAACTCTTCTCATTTATACTTATTCCTCCTCGTCTCCATCTTCATATTCCGGAAGCCCACGTTCCAACAGTTCGTTATATTTCGCGTTGGAATACTCCGCTTCCTTCTTGGCGATCCACCTTTTTCTGTCTTCCATTATCGCAAGCATCTCATCAACTATCAGTTCTTCGCTTTTGGGTCTGACATTTAACAGATAACCTATCATCCGCGACATTGTCTTTTCCGATCCCAGATTAAGCGCAACCGCCTCTCCCAGAGAGCTGTCAAAGCCAAGGTCTTTTATGATATTGATTAGATCACGTTTTAGTCTTTCTTTATTATCCATTTATTTCTAATAAGCTCTATCAAAATTATTTCATCCTGATCATCTTATCATGCGACCTGATCTAATGATCAATTTTAATCCTATTTCCCATCATCACAGACTCATCAATTATTCTGATCTTTAATATTGCTGTTGTAAAAAACAAAACTCTGATTTCTCAGATATGTCTTCTTTCTCTTACAACATCCTCTATCTTAGAAAAAGTTGCAGCTGTTATCTCCGCCCTTTCAACCAGCCCGAGTTCATCCGCCGTCTTATCCGGTATATTGAAGTACATCTTCTCACCGTCTCTGTCTATTTCAATATTGCACATGAGAGGGGCACCTTCCGGTCTTTCCTCGCAGCCATAATCGCCCTCTCTTATCGCCACCACTCTTATCATTTCAGTCTCCCTTATCGCATCACTCTGATCAGACATTTTTATAATTACACTAAGTACAAAGCATTATGTTTGATATCTATCAAAACCCCCTGTTCAAAGCAGCTCTATATCTCCGGTATCTGCTGAGTAATGCAATGAATGTTTCCGCCGCCCACAATAACAGGCCTTGCATATATCGGAACTATCTTCCTGTCAGGAAAACATTCGCCTAATACTTCCACAGCCTTCTCATCATTCTCGTCATTAAACTGCGGAACCAGCACCGCATCATTACAGATATAAAAATTCACATAGCTGGCAGCAAGCCTCTCACCCGCTTCACGCACATCCTCACCTTCTGCGAATTCAAATCCGTCCAGTTCTTCCTTCGTGATGCATACAGGCTTTGCCGGGATATGCAGCTTGTGGACCTTTATCTTCCTGCCTGCGGCATCTGTCTCTCCTTCGAGGACTTTCAGATCCGCCATGCTCATCTCATATTGAGGATCCGTTTCGTCATCTGTCCATGCCAGGACTACTTCCCCCGGTCCGGTAAAAGCACAGACATTATCCACATGCTCATTGGTCTCATCATTATAGATACCGAAGGGTATCCAGATGACCTTCTTTGCTCCGAGCATGGTAAAGAGCTTATCTTCTATCTCACTTTTGGTCATATGCGGGTTGCGTCCCTTGCTTAAGAGACAGCTTTCCGTCACAAGCACCGTACCTTCCCCGTCACAATGAACAGATCCGCCTTCCAATACGAAATCCTGTGCATCATATACATCCCGCCCCAGCCGCTCGCATATTGCAGACGCTGCAGCATTATCCTTCTCATAATCGGGATAGAGTCCGTCAAAGTCTCCGCCCCACGCATTGAACTTCCAATCTATACCGCGTATGCCGCTTACAGCAATGTCACTCTTATCAGGCACTACAAAGGTAGGTCCCACATCTCTTGCCCATGCATCATCCGTAGGAATGGTAAGGATCTTTAAGTTATCTTTATTCCCTCCCATCTTAAGTATCAGAGTCTCGGACTGAAGTGCATGGTCCTTATCCGCAAGCATATACATCTTCTCGTGCAGCGATATCTCTGCTGCTATCTCCGCAAAAGTCTCCTGCGCCTCCACAGCGCCATGAGGCCACGACCCCGGCCGCACCGGCCAGATCATAATGGTCCCTTCATGAGCCTCGAATTCTCCGGGCATATGATATCCGTCATTTGCGGGAGTCGTATTTAATCTTTTCATCTATGAAAGCCTCATCTTAAAATCTTCATATCCGAATTCTTTTATCAGACGACATTCCCCGTTTTCATCCATAGCCCATATGGAAGGGAGTCTCATTCCGTTAAACGTATTATTCTTCACCATGGAATATATAGCCATATCTTCGAATATCAGTCTGTCGCCTGTTTTCAATTCCTTATCAAAGGAATAATCACCTATCACATCCCCTGCCAGACATGTACATGATGAAAGCCTGTAGGTGTATGCCTTTTCGCCTGCCTTACCCGAGTCTTTCAGAGGCGGTCTGTAGGGCATCTCAAGCACATCCGGCATGTGACAGGCCGCAGATGCGTCCAGTATCAGTATCTTCATGTCGTTGTCCACTATGTCCATTACTTCGGTAACCAGATAACCGGCATTAAGTGCAACCGCTTCACCGGGTTCCAGATATACAGATACGTTGTACTCAGTCTTAAGCTCCTTCACGAGACGGATAAGTCTTTCCCTGTCATAATCTGCCCTTGTGATATGATGTCCGCCGCCGAGATTGATCCATTTGATCTGAGGCAGCGCAAAATACTTCCCGAACTTTTCCTTTGCTGCAGCAAGCGTAGTTTCCAACGCATCTGAATTCTGCTCGCAAAGAGTATGTATATGGAATCCCTCTACCATGGCAAATGCATCCGGATATTCCTTAAGTCCCTTTTCAAAATTCTTCAAGGTGATTCCGAGTCTTGAGCCGGGAGCGCATGGATCGTATATCGCTTCTTCCTGTGTGGAACACTCCGGGTTCAGGCGAAGGCCTATGCCTCTGTTCTTCTCAGCTGCGATACCACCGAATGCGGTAAGCTGCGCGAAGGAATTGAAGATAATATGATCACAGATATCCGCTATCTCACTCATCTCTTCCTTCCTGTATCCGGGTGAAAAGATATGATTCTCTTTTCCAAGCTCCTCAGCTCCCAGCTTTGCTTCATAAAGGCCGCTGGCTGTCGCTCCGGATATGTATTTCCCGATAAGCGGATATTCCGCAAATGCCGAGAACGCCTTCTGTGCCAGCAGTATCCTGCATTCCGCCTTTTCTTCCACATCCGCAAGGATCTCCAGATTCTCTCTCAGCTTCTTCTCATCTATCACATATGCAGGTGTTTTTATTTCAGATAATCTCAACGCTTTCTCTCCTTGCTTCTACATAAATCAATTATCCCTTACCCGAAAAGCAGGCAACACTCACTTTTGAAAGCAGGCGGGAGTTACCCCGCCTGCCTGTCCTTCTTATTTCAATATATATCAGTCAACAAGAACCGGATTCTCATCCACTACCCAGGGAAGTCCCCATTTATTAAGAGCTTCCATATAAGGATCGGGATCGAACTCATCCGTCGTGAATACGCCCGGCTTTTGCCACTTACCGGTTACTACCATCATGGCACCTATCATTGCCGGCACACCCGTGGTATAGCTGATTGCCTGTGAACCGACTTCCTTGTAGCTTTCCTCGTGATCGCACACGTTATAGATATATATCTTCTTTTCTTTTCCGTCCTTCTTACCGGTAAAGATACATCCGATATTGGTCTTACCCTTAGTACGGGGACCGAGGGATGCAGGATCGGGAAGCAGTGCCTTTAAGAACTGGATGGGAACTATCTCTTTTCCTTCAAAGTTGATGGGAGTTGTTGAAAGCATTCCCACATCTTCAAGGCATCTCATATGATCAAGGTAGCTCTGTCCGAATGTCATGAAGAAGCGGATACGTTTTACTTCAGGCATATTTCTGCCAAGAGCTTCGATCTCTTCATGATGAAGGAGATACATATCCTTCTTGCCCACCTTGTCAAAGTCATACTCGCGCTTGATGCTCATGGCCGGTACTTCTACCCACTTGCCGTTCTCCATGTAACTTCCCGGAGCGCTAACTTCTCTGAGATTGATCTCGGGATTGAAGTTGGTAGCGAAGGCATAACCGTGATCACCTCCGTTGCAGTCGAGTATATCTATAGTATCGATGGTATCGAAATAGTGCTTCTTAGCATATGCGGCAAAAACACTTGTAACACCGGGATCGAAACCGGTTCCCAGAAGTGCCGTAAGACCTGCATTCCTGAACTTATCCTGATATGCCCACTGCCAGCTGTAATCAAAGTATGCAGAGAATCCCAGCTCCTTACATCTCTTCTCGTAGATCTTTCTCCACTCCGGATCATCTGTATCCTCCGGCTCGTAGTTAGCCGTATCAATATAATGAACACCTGCATTTAAGCATGCATCCATGATCGTAAGATCCTGATAGGGAAGAGCCACATTGAGAACCGCATCAGGCTTGTAATCATTAATAAGCTTTGTGAGTGCGGGTACATCCTCCGCATCTATCTGCGCTGTGGTGATCTGAGTCTTTGTTGTGGGGCGCCACTTATCCGCAACCGCATCACACTTTGACTTTGTCCTGCTCGCTATACAGATTTCTTCAAACACGTCAGAATTCTGACAACACTTTGCGATGGCAACACTTGCCACGCCGCCACATCCAATGATAAGTAATCTAGCCATTTCCTTTTCCTCCCTTATCAGAGTTAATTATAGATCAGTTTATTTTTTTCAGAACTTTAGTTACTTTTTTTCGTAGCTTTCCGATCAGAGCTTTTCCTCTTCCCTGAGTATATCAACCACATAGTTCGGAAGCATAAACGCTGCCTTGTGAAGCTGTGTGGTGTAATACCATGTCTTGATACCTCGTGCATCCCATCTCTCGGCATCTATATCCTGAATGGGATGGTATCTCTTGCTTGCAAATCCGAAAGTCCAGTAACCCGAAGAACAGGTGGGTATATGAGCCTGGTAAACACGGCTTATGGGGAAAGTCCTGAATACTTTCCTGTGCATGGATCTGAATGTCGATTCTTCATCATCAAAGAAGGGACTGCCGTGCTGATACACCATTATGCCGTCAGACTTGAGGGCTCTGTAGCAGCTGCCGTAGAACTCTTTTGTAAAAAGCCCCTCCGCATGTCCGAAAGGATCTGTGGAATCGTTGATGATGATGTCATACTCATCTTCCCTGCTCCTCACAAATCTGAGTCCGTCCTGGAATGTGACCTGTACTCTCTCATCATCAAATCCCTTGGTGGTATCCGGGAAAAATCTCTTGCAGACATCTACCATCTGTTCATCAGGTTCGACAACATCTATCCTTTCGATCTCCGGATATGCAGTGAACTCTCTGGCAACACCGCCGTCACCACCGCCGATGATGAGCACTTTCTTTACATTCGGATGGACAGCCATGGGAACATGAGCCACCATCTCGTTATAGATGAACTCGTCTGCTTCGGAGAATATCACTTCTCCGTCCAGAACGAGGAATTTGCCGAAGGATTCCGACTGGAATACATCTATCTCCTGAAATTCACTTATCCCATGATAAAGCTGATTGGTCACACGGATATTGAGACACACCGAATCTGTCTGCGAATCTGAAAACCATATCTCGGAATTATTTTTCATTTATCAACCTCCACGAAGATAATTGGTGAATGTTATGATTCTCTGTTCTCACCAATTCCGGTTATAAAGGAAAGCTCTTCAGCTCTTGATACCTTCAAGCACCTGAAGATGATCCGCATTTGGATCAGCCATACCCTGCAGGCTGCATCCTTTTTCTCTTGCATAAAGAATATGTCCGATGATCTCTTCAGTGATCTGCTCACCGGGTGTAAGGATAGGGATTCCGGGCGGATAGCACATTACCGACTCTCCGCATACGCGTCCCGCAGTTTCCCGGATTGGAAGCGTTACCTTAGGCGCATAGAATGACTCCTGCGGCGAGCATACTACTTTGGGGATAACAGAATCCACGTAACTAAGCTCTTCCTTGTCGCGCTTATAAAGTCTTCGTATATCCGTAAGCGCACCCACAAGTCTCTCTATATCCTGCATCCTGTCACCTATAGATATATATGCCATTATGGTTCCTATATCACCGAATTCCATCTGTATGTCATATTCATCGCGCAACAGGTCATATACTTCTATTCCCGTGAGTCCGATGGGCTTGGTAAAGATGCAGAGCTTTGTCACATCGAAATCGTATACACTCTCACCGTCGATGAGCTCTTTGCCGTATGCGTAGTAATCTCCGATGGCGTTGATCTCTTCTCTTGCATATTCACTCATCTCAATGACTTTTCCAAAGGATGCTCTTCCTCTGAGCGCCAGATTCCTGCGGCTTATATCCAGACTTGATAAAAGCAGATAACTTGCAGATGTGGTCTGTATCAGATTTATGATCTGTCTGACATAAGCGCGGTCCATATTCTCACCAAGGAGAAGAACCGAGCTCTGCGTAAGACTTCCCCCGGACTTATGCATGGAGATGGCAGCCATATCAGCCCCGGCTTTCATGCCTGCAACAGGCAGTCCCTCCGCAAAATAAAGCTGTGTTCCGTGTGCTTCATCACACAAAACCTTAATTCCGTGCTCATGTGCTATCTTCGTAAGCTCCGTAAGATTGGAGCAAATTCCGTAATAAGTAGGATTGTTGATAAGAACAGCCTTGGCATCCGGATTATCTTTGATAGCTTCCTTAAGAGCATCAACCTCCATGCCGAGAGCCACCCCGATAACAGGATGGATCTTGAGCTTAACGTAAACAGGCACCGCTCCGCAAAGGATCAGTGCATTGATCACGCTCTTATGAACGTTTCTGGGAACTATGATCTTGTCTCCGGCTTTACATACGGAAAGAACCATTGCCTGAACGGCACTGGTAGTTCCTCCCACCATCAAAAAAGCATGAGCAGCGCCGAAGGCATCTGCCATCAGATCTTCCGCTTCAGCGATCACCGACACCGGATTACACAGATTATCCAAAGGCTTCATACTGTTAACATCAATGCCTACGCACTGCTGCCCCAGCATGGATGTCAGTTCCGGATTACCGCGTCCTCTCTTATGTCCCGGAACGTCAAACGGAACTACTCTCTTCTTTCTGAAACGTTCAAGCGCCTCGCAAACCGGCGCACGCTGCTGTCTTTCAATGTTCATCTTTTCTTATCTGTAATCTTCTTCAACATGACCGCTGAGAGACGGTTTGAGAAACCAATCTCTTGCTATCCATCCCTGCTGGTCATCCCATGTAACATCTATCTCAAGCAATTCTCCGTCTGCCACTACTCTGTTCCATGCATGATATCCGCCGTTTCCGTCACCCCTGACAAGTACGCAGGGAATGTCCAACAGCCCCATGAACAGATCGAAGGCTTCCGAATAAGCCTCACAGGTCCCTGTTCCCGTTACCAGTATCTCATAACCGTTATCACTGTTTAAAGAATAATCATAGCAATAGTTGTTGCACATCCAATCATGTACTGCCTGTATCTTATCCTTATCACTGATCCTGTTTCCCACGATCCCGGGAAGGATCTGCATCGCAAGACCTGCGGTCTGTCTGTAATTCTGCTCAAGATCATTTTCATTTATATAGTAGGTTTGGCCTTTCAATGTAATGGCAGCCCAACCGTTTACTATCCTTGCAGGCTGGATGAAATCTCCTCCAACACACATTCCTATACCGTATTCCGTTCCCGGCCCATTATATGCAGGTACATATCCCGGATAAAGATCAAAGACTCCCGGGAAATTGGGAATATACCCTATTCTGTGAGGCAGGTATTGAGAGTACCCTTTCGTCATCATGGTAAGCGTTACGGAGTCTGCATTTGCCAGATCCACTACGGGATCCACGCCTGCTGCCTCGCATCCTCTCCTGCCTTCGGCCTTACCGCTGTTCATATAATGAAGATAATAGCTCTTCAGATCCGAACCGAATACAGCCACCAGATCGGGGTTTGTATTTATATAGAATACAACATCAAACTCGGCACTTCCCCGTCTGCCCTCAGCCATTCCGTAGTTCTCAAAATGGGTCAGCAGAGCTCTCTCATCATTACCGTAGATCGCAGCCAGATCCGGATTTACAGCGGCATAATATGCAGCATTAAAAATACACGATATATCACCGGCCTGTACTTTTCCACCTGAAAAAGGCACCGTAACAAAAAACATGATCGCCAAAACGATCCCGATAAAAATACGCTTGTAAGTCATTTGAGCCCCCTTTCCCCTATGATCATCAAGTGCTATAAAGTTTAGCATATAGACGGGTTCAAATCAATCACACAGACCGCCACGGAATACATATTCAGACTGATGTGACCCGCCTTTAAAAAGCCTCTTTCCCAAGCAAAAAAGCGACAGATCCTTAAGTCTGCCACTTTTTTAACCAAACATTTATCTGTACTCCGAAGTCTGTCCGACAAACAGGGCCGTCTGCCGGCATCTTTTGACTTCTTACAGATTGGAATATCCCATAAGGTACTCATCCACTTCCCTTGCACAGGCTCTGCCTTCGGCAACGCCCCATACCACAAGCGACTGCCCTCTGTGCATATCTCCGGCAGTAAATACCCCTTTGACCGAAGAAGCATAATGATCTGCTTCCGTCTGAACAGTATTTCGCTGAGATAATGTAACGCCAAAATTATCGGGAACGTACTTCTCACATCCGACAAATCCTGCCGCTATCAGGAGCAGTTCACAGGGGATAGTCTTCTCACTTCCCTTTACAAGTTCAAGCTTGCCATCCTTGAAAGCCACTTTTGAAATAACGATCTCTTTGAGATGACCGGCCTTATCATAATGACCTTCCTTAACCGTGGTCTCGAAGATTCTGGGATCATTTCCATATACATATGCAGCTTCTTCGTGACCATAATCCGTTTTCAGGATCTTGGGCCACTGGGGCCAGGGGTTGGAAGCTTTTCTTTCCTTGGGAGGCTCCGGCATCATCTCTAGTGCCGTAACGGAAGCCGCGCCGTGTCTAACGCATGTACCAATACAGTCATTGCCGGTATCACCGCCTCCTACGATAACAACATGCTTCCCCTTGGCAGAAACAAATCCGCCGTTCTTTTCCAGCTCTTCCACACTCTTTTCGACAAACGGGCCGTTAAGAAGAGCTTTGGTAGTTGACTTTAAGAAATCAACCGCAAACCAGATACCGTTATCGCCTTTAGCTTCAAGACCGTTCAGCCCTCTTGCATTCTTGGCGCCGCAGCATAATACAACTGCATCAAACTTATTTTTCAGATCTGATGCTGTAATATCAACGCCTACATTTACACCGGTATGGAATACGACACCCTCTTCTTCCATGAGCTTCTGTCTTCTTGCGATAACAGATTTATCAAGCTTCATGTTGGGGATACCATACATAAGAAGTCCGCCTATCCTGTCTTCTCTCTCAAAGACTTCCACATTGTGGCCGCGGTGATTGAGCGTATCGGCAACAGCAAGTCCGGAAGGCCCGCTTCCGATGACAGCAACTCTCTTGCCGCTCCTTACCTGAGGGATCACCGGCTTGATGTATCCCTTTGCGTAAGCCTGCTCGATGATATATCTCTCATTATCATGGATAGTAACGGGATTGCCATGTTCTCCATTGATACAAGCCTTTTCACACAATGCGGGACATACTCTTCCCGTGAATTCGGGGAAATTGCTTGTCTTACTCAGCCTCATGAAAGCCTGTCTGTCATTTTCTTTATAAATCTGTTCATTCCACTCCGGAATGAGATTGTGCAGCGGACAGCCGGTGACCATACCGTCAAGCGCCATCGCAGACTGACAGAAAGGCACACCGCAATCCATGCACCTTGCTCCCTGTCTTCTTCTCTCCTCTACGGGTATATCTTTATAGAATTCTCTGAAATTTTTTATTCTTTCTTTCGGAGGAATACGAAGATTTTCCTTTCTCTCATATTCCATAAAACCTGTTGCCTTGCCCACGGCTTAAGCCTCCTTCGTTAAGGTATTTATTCTCACTGATCTGCTGACATATCTTCAAATGCTTCCTGTACCGCAAGATCATATTCGATCCCCTGTGCTTCATACTTGGAGATCAGTCTGAGCATCTTGCTGTATCCGTTAGGAATAACCTTCTTGAAATCTTTGATCATCTCATCGAAGTGTTCCAGGATGTAAGCAGCTTTTGCGGATGATGTAGCATCTTTATAATCACTGATAAGCTCCTTTAATTCTGCGATATCGTATTTATCCGTAACTGCAGCGTAGCTTACCATTTCCTTATTGATATTCTTGTAAAGGCTGTGATCTTCATCAAGAACATATGCAACACCACCACTCATACCTGCCGCGAAGTTCTTACCTGTGGATCCGAGGATTACCGCTTTTCCTCCGGTCATATACTCGAGACCGTGGTCACCGCATCCTTCTGATACTGCCGTTGCTCCGGAATTCCTTACTAAGAATCTTTCACCCGCTATACCGCAGATGTATGCGGTTCCGGATGTGGCACCGTAAAGAGCAACGTTACCTACTATGATATTCTTATCCGCTTCGTACTTGGCTCCCTTGGGAGGAACAACTACTATCTTTCCGCCGGATAATCCCTTTCCGAGTCCGTCATTGGCATCACCGAAAAGCTTTATCGTAAGTCCCTTGGGTATGAACGCACCGAAGGACTGTCCGCCTCCGCCAAAAGCCTCTACTCTGTACATGTCATCCTTAAGATCATTGATCTCATTCCCCTTGAATCTCTTGGTGATCTCGGATCCGAGTATCGTTCCGAAGGATCTGTCTGTACTGGATACATTAATGGATATAGCATCCTTGACAGCACTCTTCTTGCTGATGGCTTTTTCGAAGTACGGAAGAAGCTTCTTCATATCCGGAGTATCCTTTAATCTGAAATCGTACAAATGATCAGGATCAAAGTGACTGTCGGCAGCTCCTGCATATTCGCTGTTTAAGATATAGCTGAGATCAACCATATCGGCACGATCGGTGATCATGTTCTTACGCTTTATGAGCAGATCACTTCTTCCGACCATTTCTTCAACTGTTCTGATTCCGAGGCTTGCCATGATCTCTCTGAGTTCTTCGGCAACGAACTTCATGAAATTCATTACATGCTCAGGCTTACCTGCAAATCTCTTTCTGAGTTCCTTATTCTGTGTAGCAATACCTGCAGGACATGTATCCTTGGAGCACACTCTCATCATCATGCAGCCCATACATACGAGAGGAGCTGTGGCGAATCCGAACTCCTCGGCACCGAGAAGTGCTGCGATGGCAACATCTCTTCCTGTCATAAGCTTACCGTCAGTCTCTATAGCCACACGGTTTCTGAGGCCGTTACTTATAAGAGATCTGTGCGCTTCAACCACGCCGAGCTCCCAGGGAAGTCCCGCATGGTGAACACTGCTTGCGGGAGCCGCACCTGTTCCTCCGTCATATCCGGAGATAAGGATTACCTGCGCACCCGCCTTGGCAACGCCGGAAGCGATGGTTCCTACGCCTGATTCCGAAACAAGCTTAACATTGATCCTTGCATCTCTGTTGGCATTCTTAAGATCATAGATAAGCTGTGCCAGATCCTCGATGGAGTAAATATCATGATGAGGCGGAGGTGAGATAAGAGCTATACCCGGAGTTGAGAATCTTGTATCCGCAACCCACGGATAAACTTTCTTGCCGGGAAGATGTCCTCCTTCACCGGGCTTTGCCCCCTGCGCCATCTTGATCTGTATCTCTTTTGCGCTTACAAGATACTCGCCTGTAACGCCGAATCTTCCGGATGCCACCTGCTTGATAGCACTGTTCTTTTCCGTACCGAAGCGGTCTCTCTTCTCACCGCCTTCACCGGTATTGGATCTTCCGCCAAGACGGTTCATTGCGATGGCAAGTGTCTCATGTGCTTCCTGTGAAAGTGAACCGTAACTCATAGCACCTGTCTTGAATCTCTTTACTATGGAATCAACAGATTCAACTTCACTGATATCTACAGGATCCCCTGCGGGTGCAAAATCAAGCAGCCCACGGAGTGTGTGAGGTCTGTCCTGAGCATCCACCATATTGGAGTACTCTTTATATCTGTTGTAATCGCCTTCTCTTACGGAACGCTGAAGTGTAACGATGGTCTTGGGATCATAGAGATGATCCTCAGCATCCCTGCCGCTTCTGAGTCCGTGGAAACCATTGGAATCAAGGCTTGTATCCACGCCCAGCGAAAGAGGATCGAAAGCATGATTATGTCTGTAAAGTATACCTTCCTCTATGGTCTTGATGCCAATACCGCCTACACGGCTTACAACGCCTGTAAAGTAAGCGTCCATGACCTCTTTGCTCAAACCTACTACTTCAAAGATCCTTGCCGACTGATAAGACTGTATCGTGGAGATACCCATCTTTGCAGCGATCTTAACGATACCGTTAAGTACAGCCGAGTTATAGTCTTCGATAGCGGTATGATAGTCCTTATCAAGAACGCCCTTATCTATCATCTCTGCAATGCACTCATGTGCAAGATAAGGATTGACCGCACGTGCACCGAATCCGAGGAGAAGCGCCATGGAAGCTACATCTCTGGGTTCTGCGGATTCTACGATTATAGATATCTTCGTTCTCTTCTTGGTATGAACCAGATGCTGCTCTACGGATGAAACAGCAAGAAGTGAGGGAATAGCAACATGGTTTTCATCCACACCTCTGTCTGAAAGGATCAGAATGTTCTTACCGGAAGAGATTGCTCTGTCTATTGATACATTGAGAGCAGAAAGGGCCTTCTCCAGCGATGTGTTTTTATAAAAAAGAAGGGAGATGGTCTCACTGCGAAGGCCTTCCTGATCGAGATGTTTGAGCTTGATCATATCAACTCCGGTAAGGATGGGATGATTGATCTCAAGCATATGACAGTTTTCTGCCTTTTCCTCCAAAAGATTACCGTCGGATCCGATATATACGGAAGTATCGGTAACTATCTTCTCTCTGAGTGAATCGATAGGCGGATTGGTAACCTGTGCAAAAAGCTGTTTAAAGTAATTGAAAAGAGGCTGATGCTTCTTTGAAAGCACAGCTAAAGGAACATCATGTCCCATGGAAACAGTGGGTTCCACACCGTTCTCAGCCATGGGGATGATACCCTTATTTACATCTTCGTAAGTATATCCGAATACTTTATAGAGACGATTTCTTTCTTCCTGTGTATGTGTCTCTATCTTTTTATTAGGTATCTTGAGCCCCGAAAGAGGGGTCAGATACTGATTGAGCCATTCACCGTAAGGTTTGCTCTCCGAATATGTTTTCTTGAGCTCTTCGTCTGAGATGATCCTCTTTTCTTTTGTATCAACGAGAAGCATCTTTCCGGGCTCAAGTCTTGATTTCTTAACAATATGTGCAGGATCGATATCAAGGACACCAACCTCCGAAGCAAGTATCAGCCTGTTATCGTCCGTCACATAATATCTGGAAGGACGAAGTCCGTTTCTGTCGAGGGTTGCTCCAAGGATATCGCCATCCGAATAAAGGATAGCCGCAGGACCGTCCCAGGGCTCCATCATTGTTGAATAGTAATGGTAGAAATCCTTCTTGCTCCTGTCCATATATTCGTCATGCTTCCAGGGCTCGGGGATAGTGATCATCATCGCAAGAGGAAGATCCATGCCGTTCATATACATGAATTCGAGAGTATTGTCCAGCATTGCGGAGTCGGAACCGCCGGCACGTACAACGGGATAGATCTTATCCAGATCCTTCTCGAATACTTTGCTGATCATAGTCTCTTCTCTGGCAAGCATACGGTCGATATTACCTCGTATGGTATTGATCTCACCGTTATGAGCGATCATCCTGTAAGGATGTGCCTTCTCCCATGAAGGATTTGTATTGGTTGAAAATCTGGAGTGAACCACAGCGATAGCAGTCTTGTAATTCTTACTCTGAAGATCAGGGTAGAACTTACGAAGCTGCGATACAAGGAACATTCCTTTATAAACAATAGTACGTGAAGAAAGAGAGCATACATAAGTATCATCCGAACTCTGCTCAAATTCTCTTCTTACAACATAAAGTCTTCTGTCGAAATCTATTCCCGCTTCAAGATCCTCAGGCTTCTTTATAAAGCACTGGTAGATTGCAGGCTGTGAGTCTCTTGCAAGATCTCCGAGTATTTCAGGACATACCGGAACTTCTCTCCATGCAAGTATCTCCATATTTTCCTTTTTCGCGATCACTGAAAAAAGACGCATAGCAAAGGTACGTTTCATCTGATCCTTAGGGAAGAAAAACATACCTACGCCATACTCACCTGCGCTGCCAATACTTATCCCAAGATCTTTGGCAACATTCTTGAAAAAGCTGTGACTGATCTGAAGAAGAATACCTACGCCGTCACCTACCTTGCCGCTCGCATCCTTTCCTGCCCTGTGCTCAAGCTTTTCTACAATGGAAAGCGCATCTGACATGATCTCATAAGATTTTTCGCCATCAATGCTGGCTATTGCTCCGATTCCGCAGGCATCATGCTCATTTCTGAGCTGTTTATAGGTTTCTTCGTAAATATTCTTCAACATGATCTTCTACTGTCCTTCTTTTATTTATCTTAATGAAAATAACATCTGTCCGTATGTAGGATATGCAAGATATTCTTCCGGAATAAGCTTTTCAGCTTCATCAACATCTTTTCTCAGGTCTTCCATATCGCTTAATATGGTTTCGTGATAGAACTTTGCAGCTTCCAGCACATCACTCATCTGTTCAGCTTTCTTGGTATCTTCCTCAAGTTTGCTTAACTTCTCGCTGATAGCCTCTTCCTTCTCATCCAGAGCCTTAAGTATCTTCTTCTCATACTTGCCCGCGCCACCGTCTACGTCCAGCTTTCTTCCTGCTTCTTCAGCAACTGCATTGCTGTATGCGATGATGGAAGATGTAACATCTTTCTTTGTCATCTCTGTCATCGTAAGGGCTTCGATGTGAAGCTTCTTGTTGTAATTCTCAAGGAATATCTCACATCTGGATTCAAGCTCTTCCTTGGTAAGGATCTTATGCTTTGTCATGAGATCCACTACCTTATCCGATACCAGGAAAGGTACTGCATCGGGAACTGACTTTAAGTTCTTTAATCCTCTCTTCTCTGCTTCTTCGATCCACTCATCTGTATATCCGTTTCCGTTGAAGATGATACGCTTATGCTCTTTGAGCATCTTGCGAAGCAGTTCATCGATAGCGGAATCAAGCTTATCTGAAGGTACACTTGAAAGTTCATCGTAAACCTTATCAAGCTCTTCTGAAACAGCCGCATTCAGTGCCAGGTTAGGCTGAGCCATGGAAAGCGCCGATCCCGGCATACGGAACTCGAACTTGTTTCCTGTGAAAGCAAAAGGTGAGGTTCTGTTTCTGTCCGTCGTATCCATTGTGATGTGAGGAAGAACATGTGCCCAGCTGACTTCCTTTGCACCTTCACTGTTGTATGCCTCACCGTCTTCAATAGACTTGAGCACTCCTGCCAGCTCGTCACCGATGAATACGGAGATAACTGCGGGAGGTGCTTCGTTTGCACCAAGTCTGTGATCGTTACCTGCGGTAGCAACAGAGAGTCTGAGGAGTTCCTGATAATCATCTACAGCAGCGATAACCGATAAGAGAAATACAAGGAACTGCTTGTTCTGTGCAGGTGTCTTACCGGGATCAAGAAGATTCTCTCCCGTGTTGGTTGAAATCGACCAGTTGTCATGCTTACCGGAACCGTTAACTCCCGCAAAAGGCTTCTCATGAAGGAGACATGCATATCCGAATTTGTCCGCAACCTTCTTCATTACTTCCATAGTAAGCTGGTTGTGATCTACAGCGATATTGGCAGTCTCGAAGATAGGTGCCATCTCATGCTGTGCAGGAGCTACTTCGTTATGCTTTGTCTTAGCGGGAACACCGAGCTTCCATAATTCCTCATCCAGCTCATGCATGAATTCCGCCACCTTGGGCTTCAGAACACCGAAGTAGTGATCTTCCATTTCCTGTCCCTTGGGAGCAGATGCGCCGAGAAGAGTTCTTCCGCACAAGAGCAGGTCCTTCCTATTCTTATACATTTCCTTATCTATAAGGAAATATTCCTGTTCGCATCCTACAGTTGTATCAACATGAGTTACATCATCTCTTCCGAGAAGATTTAATAATCTTACTGCTGACTTGGAAACAGCATCCATGGAACGAAGGAGAGGTGTCTTCTTATCAAGTGCTTCTCCGTGATATGAACAGAAAGCTGTAGGAATATACAGTGTTCCGTCCTTTATGAATGCAGGTGATGAAGGATCCCAAGCTGTATATCCTCTGGCCTCAAATGTTGCTCTGAGACCACCCGAAGGAAATGAAGATGCATCAGGTTCACCCTTTACAAGTTCCTTGCCGGAGAATTCCATAAGGACCGATCCGTCAGCCTGGGGTGAAAGGAAGCTGTCATGCTTCTCTGCGGTAAGACCTGTCATGGGCTGGAACCAGTGCGTGTAATGAGTCGCACCCTTTTCGATCGCCCATTCTTTCATTGCAGCTGCTACAACATTGGCAACATCCAGCTGTAAATGTGTTCCGTTTGTTCTGGTGTTATGAACTGCCTTGTAGACATTCTTAGGCAAACGGTCCTTCATTACTCTGTCATCAAATACAAGACTTCCATATATATCAGATACCTTATCCATTTTTATTCCTCCATTCTGATTTTTTACTCAACATCCTGAAGAGCATCGAAATTCTCTTCACCCGTTCTAACCTTAACAACCCTTGATACGTTATATACGAAGATCTTTCCGTCGCCGATCTTACCTGTATACAATGTCTTCTTTGCTGTTTCAATAACTTTATCAACAGGGATCTGGCTTACAACTACTTCTACCTTTATCTTGGGAAGGAGTGTTGCATCGATCTCAACTCCACGGTACATCTGTCCGGCACCCTTCTGGATACCACATCCCGAAACCTGAGTTACTGTCATGCCGGTTACACCAAGAGCATTGAGAGCTTTCTTTATCTTGTCGTAACGTGACAGCTTGGTGATGATAACAACTTTATGAATACCCGTATCAGCATCCACATCAGGAGCCTTAACAACTGATACCGAAGCTTTTTTCATAGCTTCACTTGCAGAATCATAATCTTCAACACCAAGATTTGTATTCTCGTTGACATCCATAGTCATTGAGTTGGAAATATCAATGGTACTGAATCCTGAGTAAGCGGAAGCAAGACCGTGCTCTGATGAATCGAGACCCTCGATCTCCTCCTCTTCGGAAACTCTAAGTCCGAATATCATCTTGATAACTGCGAATGTTATTGCTACCGTAACTGCTGTCCATGCTGCTGTTGCAAGCATACCGATCAGCTGGATACCAAGCTGATCAAATCCGCCACCGTAGAAGAGACCAACTACACTGTCATTTCCGGGTGCCGATGTTGTAGAGAAAAGTCCTACAGCGATAGTTCCCCAGATACCGTTTAACATATGTACAGCAACTGCACCTACAGGATCGTCGACTCTGAGTTTCTCATCTAAGAACCATACACCGAATACTACGAGTAAGCCTGAAACAAAACCGATCGCTATAGCACCGAAGGCATCTGTTGTATCGCAGGGAGCAGTGATCGCTACAAGACCTGCCAGAGAAGCATTTAATGCCATGGATACATCAGGCTTACCATACTTGATCCATGTGAAGATCATACATACTACTGTTGCGATGGAAGGTGCGATAGTGGTTGTTACAAATACTGATCCAAGCTGCTCTACAGAAGTACATGCCGCACCATTGAATCCATACCAGCCAAGCCATAAGATGAATACTCCGAGAGCACCTATGGGAAGGTTATGGCCGGGGAACGCATTAACCTTTGTTATCTTTCCGTCTTTATCTTTCGTGAACTTACCAATTCTGGGACCAACCATTGCAGCGCCGATGAGAGCACAAATACCACCTACCATATGTATGCAGGCGCTTCCTGCGAAATCATGGAATCCCATCTGTGCAAGCCAGCCGCCGCCCCATGTCCAGTGTGCTTCAATCGGGTAGATGATCGCTGAGATGACCGCCGAGTAAACACAGTAGCTTAAGAACTTTGTTCTCTCTGCCATAGCACCACTTACGATAGTTGCGGTGGTTGCGCAGAACACGAGGTTAAATACGAAATTGGACCAATCAAAATTTGCATAATCAGTAAAAATATCAAAACCCGGCTTTCCGATGAAACCCATCAGGTCCTCACCAAGAAATAACCCAAAACCTATCAGAATGAACATTACACATCCGATGCAGAAATCCATAAGATTCTTCATGAGGATATTGCCGGCATTCTTAGCCCTTGCAAATCCTGTTTCAACCATTGCAAATCCGGCCTGCATCCAAAATACCAGGGCCGCTCCCAAAAGGAACCATATCCCAAAAACTTTTCCGTCTACTAAATCCAATATTTCCTGACTCATAAGCCATTCCTCCTTGTATTTTTAGGATCACCGGTTATCCTTTACAAGGATGAAATATACTCCATTGCAAGGGATAAATAAAATACTTATAATTGTTGTGTTATCATACTTATTTTGCATAATAAATTAATTTAGGAGTTTTTATGGATATCAGACAGATACGTTATTTTCTGACGGTAGCGGAAGAAATGAACATAACAAAAGCAGCACAAAAGCTTAATCTTTCGCAGCCTCCACTAAGCCGCGCGCTTATGGATCTGGAAGAAGAATTGGGCTGTCAGCTGATGATCAGAGGCAAGAGACAGATCACTCTGACCCCGGAAGGACTTGCCCTGAAAAGAAGAGGAGAGCAAATGCTCTCTCTTGTCGATATGACAAAAAACGAGATCTCGGACATGGGTAAGGGAATCAGCGGTACCCTCTATCTCGGACACGTAGACAGTAACGGACCAAGTCTGGCATCCGAATGGATACAGAGCTTTCAGAAAGAATATCCCAATGTTACTTATAACCTGTGGTGTGGAACCGTTGACGATCTGACAGACCGTCTGGAATCCGGAATACTGGATCTGGCCATTACGATGACACCCTTAAACAGCGAGATCCTTGACGGTGTCCCCGTATTCGAAGAAAGCTGGGTGGCGATGATCCCCAAGGATCATCCCCTTGCAAAAGGCCGTAAAAAAACCGTTGATATCAAAGAACTTGCAGGCAGCGATCTGATCATCTCTTCAAGACGATCGAGGCGTGAAGAGATCACGGGATGGTTCAGCAAAGCCGGAAAAAAGCCTCACATAACCGTACAGATAGCCCATTCATCAAATGCCGTGCACCTGGTGACAAGAGGCATTGGGATCGCTATTTTCCCTGCTTCCGTCGCAAAAAATATCTCCTCCGAATCAAATGTTGTCATCAAAAAAATCACTCCGGAGGTTAAAGTAACATATCTTTTATCCTGGGATAAAAAGCGTACTCCCGGAGTCCTTGCGAAAAGATTCATAGAGCATATCAAGGCTTCCATGTGAAAAGAATCCTGATACTGCTGCTTACAGACAGATATCAAAAAAGTCCGGGGATCCCGGACTTTTTTTCTTTAAAGATCTCAACTGCGTATATTCCTGATGTTGTGCCTTTTATAATACTCTCTCTTATCCGCATACATGGCCTCATCGGCTTCATGCATGGCGTTCCTTATATCCATATTCCGGTCCGCGTAGCAGGATCCCACAGCCATCTTTACCTCATCCGTCTTTTCAACCCTGTCCTTGAGTTCATCAACAACCCGCTTGAATCCGACTTCATCTTCATTCATTAACAGGATAAGGAACTCATCGCCGCCGACTCTGTATATCTCCCCGTAAGGGAACATTTCTTTAAGTATACAAGCGGCAGCCTTCAAGAGCATATCACCTGCCGTATGTCCCTCTGTATCATTGATCACTTTGAGGCCATTGATATCCACAAATATAACGCCGTAATTATCCGTTACGGGACATATACCGCTTATGATATCTGAGATTCTGTTATTCATGGCATTACGGTTATACATTCCCGTAAGAAGATCCGTATCGCTTAAGAACTTCATGCGGTTAAAAAGCTGGTGATTGGAAATCTCAGAAGCAAGGATAAAAGATGTAACGCCAAGAAACTTCTTTACATACTCCGTTTTATTTCTGTCAAAATTTGTCGCCATTATATATCCGATGGTTTCATCATTCGATCTGAGCGGAAACAGAACAACACTGTAGATATTGTCATTCTTAAGAGAATTATACCAGTTCTCATCAACCGCCCTGACCTGTTCCAGTCCCTCTTCATCGTGTAGGATATAGCAGTTGCTTCCCGCTATCAGTTTCTCCCATATCTCAACAATATCAAAAAAACCATCTCCAAGGAAAGCCTCATCCTGCGGAAGGACCTCGGTTTCCGACAGACTTTCACAAAGCATGGAACAGTTACGGGTCTTAAAATCCGTAAGGATGATACAGCTCCTGTTTGCATTACAAATCTTTCTGATATCCCGTATTATTGAATCTATCGCCGTACGAAAATCTCCGGTTTCCTTAAACCTCAGACTCGTCCTTATGACCTTTACAGCAATATCAGGTGATATATCCGAGAGTCTTGATGCATCGACCTTGGAATGCATGTCGTACGAGAACAGCATATACTCTTTCCCGGGTTCATCCGATAAAAGCGGCATCATAACCACTTCCATCCAAGAATGATAAAACTCCGCGTCAACATAAGAGTGAACTATCCTGCACTCCTTTACGCAGCTATAGCTCATCTCTTCAAAGTTAAGATCCTTGGGAATGTATTCATAATATGGCTTCCCGGGAACAAAATCTTCTTTTTTAACATTTACGGATTCAAGATAGATATCATTGGCCGCTTCAAGACATATTTCACCGCGGCCTCCGTCCGGACGCATTTCAACCGATAAGACGCATGCTATCCTTTTCTGTTTACAAGCAACATCATTGTAATCCAACGAAGTTACCCCCTCCCCACAGATCAAACAACAGTACTATAAAATTATATCATATTTGCAGTTAAAATCCGTGAAGATAGGATATTATTCAAATATATAAGCAATTTGTACAGGATCACATAGCGATTCTGTACAGTTTTACCACATCATCAAATGTTGTATATCTTGGATTAACTTTAATATTGCCGCTCTTCATGGCATCCTTTGCCATCGCTTCTATCTTATCTTCAGAAACTCCCACATCTTTTAATCCGGAAGGAATACCAAGATCCTCATTTAATCTTTTTATTTCTTCCGACAACATATCCGGTGTAAAGGACCCTTTGTCCACAGGATCCTCTGCTATCCTTTTCCAGATCTCATAATATTTTCCGGTATCCGCTGATTTATTGAATTCCACTACGCTCCTTAACAATATGGCATTGGCAACACCATGCGGGACATTAAAGAATGCGCTTACCGGGTGGCTCATTGCATGCACATTCCCAAGTCTTGCATGGGAAAAGGCAATACCGGCGTACAGAGAACCAAGCATCATAGCTTCAGCCGCTTCTTTTTCACTCCTGTTATCAACATATGTACGTATATTACTGCCGATAAGTTCCAGTGCTTTCAGTGCAAACATATCTGAAAATGATGATGATGCCTTTGAGACATACGCTTCCATAGCATGAACCATAGCATCTATGCCACAGGCTGCGGCAGTCCCAACAGGCACCGAAGCTATCAGATCAGGATCAAGTATTGCATATGACGGGATCAGATACGGGCTCCCTACCGTAAGCTTATATTTTCTCTTATGATCTGTGATAACGGAAAATGCAGTGACTTCCGAGCCGGTTCCGGCTGTTGTGGGAATAGCGATCAGAGGTACCGTTGCCCCCTTCACAGTCCCCACGCCTTCATAATCTTTAATGTCTCCGCCATATGCAGCAAGCAGAGCAACAGCCTTAGCGACGTCTATGGGCGATCCTCCTCCAAAAGCTATGATACAGTCCGCCTTACATTCTTTATAAGCTTCCAGAGCTTTACAGACCGTATCCGTACATGGATTGCCTTCGGTCTCCGTAAACGCATCCCCATTAATATTTTCCGTTGCTAATATATCCAGACATTTCTTTACCAATCCGGACTTTTCTAAATGAGGTCCGGATATTATAAAGACTTTCCCATAGCCCTTACTTTTCAAAACAGCAGGAAGTTTGGATATACTTCCTGCTCCGAAAATGACATTCTGTGGAATTGAAAATTCAAACATATCCATTTTTATATGTCTCCTTTTATAATGCTTCCACAGATTCTTTAATGATCTCAAAAGCTCTGTCACAATCTTTCTCATCTATGATAAGAGGCGGGACCATCCTGATCACATGAGCGCCGATAGCTGTTATCAGGAGATGTCTGTTCAGACATTCATGCTTCACATCCGTCGCATTGATACTGTCATCGAATTCCACGCCTACCAGAAGCCCCTGTCCTCTCACTTCTTTTACATGCGGCAGCGCCTTAAGTTTTGTCATAAAGTATTCACCCATTCGGGCTGCATTACCTGCCAGATCCCTGTCAAGAAGCTCGCCTATCTGAGCCAGCGCTGCAGCACAGCTTACCGGATGTCCTCCGAAAGTTGTCCCGTGAGAACCTGCCGAAAAAGCTTTCGCAACTTCACTTGTGGCACAGATAGCTCCGATGGGCATTCCACCTCCAAGAGCTTTTGCCATTGAAACAATATCAGGCTTTATACCGTAATTCATATAGCTCATCACTTTACCTGTCCTGCACCATCCGGTCTGAACCTCATCTATGAGCAGGAGCATTCCCTTTTCATCACAGAAATCCCGGAGTCCCCGCATGAATTCCATAGTAGCGGGATGAACTCCCCCTTCGCCTTGAACAGGCTCGATCATTATGGCTATAGTATTTTCCGTGCATGCATCCTTGAATGCCTTGAGATCATTATATGGCGCATATGAGAACCCATACGTCATGGGACCGAATCCTACCTGACAACCATTTCCCGGCTGTCCGGTTGCAGACATTGCACCAAATGTTCTGCCGTGAAATCCCATCTTGGCTGTTACGATGTGAAAGCGGTTGGGACCATATTTTTCAACGCCGTATTTTCTCGCCATCTTGATCATGGCCTCATTGGCCTCGGTACCGGAATTCTGGAAAAAAATCTTATCCATTCCTATGGTTGTACAGACTTTCTCTGCCAGAAGCGCCTGTGGAATGGTATATGGATAGTTAAATGTGTGCATTAAGGTTTTAGTCTGTTCCACTACAGCCTCCACAACTTTCTCATTACAGCTGCCGGCAGAGTTAACTGCAATACCTGCATAGAAGTCAAGATACTCTTCGCCTTTCTCGTCATAGATATGCTGATCCTTTGCTGTCTCCGCCAGAAAATCGAACCTTTCATAGGTCTCGATCATATATTTATTTACTTTATCTTTTATATCCTGTACCGTTAATCCTGTGTCTGCCAGTTTCATGATCTTTCTCCTTCCATAAGATGTCACTTAATAAAGTTACTTATTATAAGTACTTAATAAAGCTACTTTATAAAACCTTTTATCTTCAGATACTGCTCTAACACTTTTACGCAATTATCTATACCGACTCTTTCGCTGTTTAAGGTAATGTCATAGTTGACCGGATTAGTCCAGTAATTGCCATGTGTATAATATTTGTAATAATCCGCTCTGTATTTATCCGTACGCTCTATGGTCGCATGAGCCACTTCTTCCGTCACTCCCATATTCTCTATGGTCCGCTTTACGCAGAAGGCTCTGGGAGCTTCAATATAGACACTCACAACATTATGTCTGTCTCTGAGCACATAATCCGCACACTTTCCCACTATGACGCAGGATTCCTTCTCTGCCAGATCCCTTATGATCTGGCTCTGGTAATCAAAAAGCTTATCGTCAGATACAAACTTTTCATTTCTTGCGATATAGTTCCTTGCTCGAGGGAGCCCCTTTAAGAATGCCGAAAAACCGCCGTTGTCCCTGATCTTTTCATTCACGCCCTGAAACAGTTTTTCATCAAGACCGCTCATCTGGCTTGCAAGAGTAAGTATCCGGTTTTCGTAACAATGTATCCCAAGATCTTTGGCAAGCTTGGAAGCGATCTCTTTACCTCCCGATCCAAAGCCTCTTGCAAAAGTAACAACATATGTATCCATATTTTTCCCTCCTATCCGGCAAGATATCTGCTAAGAAATTCTCTTGTTCTCGGATTTTTCGGATCTGTAAAAAGTTTTGCCGGCGAATCGTCTTCCGCCACATATCCACGATCCATGAAGATCGTCCTGGTAGATACGTCTCTGGCAAAGGCCATCTCATGAGTGACTATTATCATGGTAAGTCCTGTAGTCGCCAGTTCTTTCATTACTTCAAGGACTTCCCCGACCATTTCCGGATCCAGAGCGGAAGTAGGCTCATCAAAGAGCAGTACCTCAGGATTCATACACAGAGACCTGGCGATCGCTACACGCTGCTTCTGTCCACCTGAAAGCTGAGCCGGTTTTGCATTAATATATGGAGCCATGCCTACCTGCTTTAAATGAGTGATCGCTCTGTCGAAAGCTTCTTCCTTACTGACCTTCAGAACTTTTCGAGGGCACAGCATACAGTTTTGAAGAACCGTCATATGGTTATAGAGATTGAAGGACTGAAATACCATTCCGACTCTGGAACGATACTCATTAATGTCTCTTTGAATATCTCTGATCTCTTTGTCGTGAAAGAGTATCTTACCTGTAGTCTGCTTCTCAAGCTTATTGATACATCTGAGCAAAGTGGATTTTCCGGAACCGGAAGATCCGACTATGCATATGATCTCGCCCTTTTCGATGTCTATATCGATCTTTCTGAGCACTTCGTGTTTTCCGAAGGATTTACTTAAGTCTTTTATTGAAATGATCTTTTCTGCCATATTTTTATCCTCACTGATTGTCCATATATTCCACTGCCAGAGCATAATCGGTCTCACCCTTTAACTTGGCTTCCATGAGCCCGAAGAGCTTATTAAATAAGAAGCAAAGCACAAAATAGATAACCGCTATAACAAGATACGATTCAAAATACTTATAATAGTTTCCGCCCACTGTCTTGGCTGCCATGAACAATTCCTGAACAGCGATCACATTAAGTACCGAAGTCATCTTGAGATTTGTTAAAAATGTATTGCCCATCTCAGGGATAATGTTTTTAAATGCCTGTGGAAGTACAATATAAAACATGGTCATCATCGGAGACATTCCCATTGCCCAGGCCCCTTCGCGCTGGCCCTGATCTATGGAGCCTATACCGCCTCGGACAGTCTCAGCCATATAAGCTCCGGTATTCAGCACTGTTACCAGCACTCCGGCTACTACTGGAGTAAGGTCGACACCCGCCTGCCTTATCCCGTAATAAATGATCATCGCCTGAACTATCATGGGTGTATCTCTGAATATCTCGACATAGATCGATGCGATCGCTTTCAATAAAAACACGAGGCCTTTCTTTATGAAGAGATCACCTTCACCCACCTTCATATCCTGGATTATTCCGATAATATAACCAAGCACAAATCCCAGAAGCGTACCTAATACCGCTATATAAAGCGTGAGCCATGTTCCCTGAAGAAACATTTTCAGATATTTTTCCGTTAGGAATATCATCCATTCCAATGAGTTCGTCGGGTTCTCCATAAAACCGCCTCTCTTTCATTTAGATCTCAATAGCTTAGTTTGCAGCCGGCTGCTGTGTGATAGCACGGTTCATAAGTTCATCCATCTTTGCTTTATCATTCCAGCCGATAGCATCCATTGCCGACTGCAGCTTATCTCGCAGTTCCGTATCATCCTTCCTTGTTGCAATGCAAACGTTTACCATTTCATCATCGCCTGTGAAGGTGTCACTCTCATCAAGTGTAATGATCATAAGGTCATCATTTGTAAGAAGTGCGGACTGTGCTGTAGGAAGATCTACTATACATACATCCGCAACTCCGTTGGATACAGCCATGAAGCACTCTGATGTGGTCTCATAATTTGAACAGGTTTCTGCGCCTTCAACCTGATCAAGAAGAGGTATCCAGCCGGTGCCAAGCTGCGTAGTAAGCTTGCATCCGGTTCCTGCAAGATCCGAGAGGGTCTTTACATCCTTATATGCACCATCCTTCTTTACTACGATACAGTTATCTCTATAGTAATAGGGTTCGGTAAATGAATATGCCATCTCTCTCTCCGCTGTTCTTCCCATTCCGGCTATAATGCAATCATATTCTCCCGAATCCATGGAAATTCCGATTGACGACCACTCAACCTTATGGATCTCAAGATCCATTCCCATCTCCTCAGCCAGCATCTGGGCAACCGCCACATCATAACCGTAAGCATAGAAATCACTGTTAAAGATAGGCTCTGCTTTACTGCCATCCGGAGTAGTATCCGCATCCTGAGTCCAGTTAAAAGGCGCATACGCACATTCCATTCCCACTCTGAGTACGGCCTTCTCTCCTTCTTCAGCAACCTCAGTCGGTGTCTCCTGTTCCTTGGGCGCTTCCGTTGTCACTGCTCCGCCTGATGAACCCGAGCATCCTGTAAGCATTGAAACTGACATAACACCAGTAAGCAGCATCCCCACGATCTTCTTTTTCATAATCATTCCTCCTTTTTCTCAACCCTTATATACAAGAAAGGCGCCGGTGTTCTCCACCAGCGCCCTTGCTGTTATTTGGTATTTTAGATAGGGGCCCTTTTTATCGCAATGTTCATTTCGCACAATAGTGTTTGGCGTTTTGCACAGCCGCTCAAGAAAACATCCACCGCTTTACCAGAATACAGTTCACCAGGTCCAGATATTCAACATAGTCATCTAACTCTATCCCCATTAACTCTTCTATCTTGCCGAGTCTGTACTGAAGTGAATTTCTGTGTATGAAGAGAGCTTCGGAAGTCTTTGTGGAATTAAATCCGTTCATGTAAAAACTAAGCACAGTTTCTTCAAGAAATGTTCCGTTGGCATGATCGTACTCTTCAAGTATTCGGAGCCTGTCATTGCAATATTTCAGTATCTCTTCCTGATTACCGCTCCTAAACAGAAATTTATATATACCCATAGTTTTTGCACTTAATACTTTCTTATTCCCGGGATGGGGCAGGATATCTTTTTTTGCAATAAGATTTTTTGCTTCAGTATAACTTGCTCCAAAACTCCTTGGATCCTTATATGCTCCTCCGAGTATACATGTAGCCTTTATCTGTCCCTTGAATTCCGGACGACTGTCAATCTTCCTCAGCATTTTTTCAAGTTCTCTCTCTATACTCTTATCTTCTCTGGCTTCAAAGAGAAGAACAAATTTGTTCAGGAAGCTCATGAACATAGGATGGGAATCCATCTTAGTCACCTCATGCTGCAAACTGTCCGCATAAAACTCATAGGTATGTTCATCCTGTTCAAGATTGATACCGTATGTTCTGTCAACAACTATGATCCCCACCCGGTAATATTTGCTGAAATCAAATCCGAACTGTGCCGCGACCTTCTCTACATACTTGTCATTGATATCATAACCAAAGAGAAGATTGTAAAGGATATCTCCCGCTCTCTTGTTCCGGACGTTCTGTTCCAGTATAAGTCTTCCCACGCTCTGGGCAATATCAACGAATGATGCACCTTCCCAACGAACAAAAAAGAGCGGGAGCTTTAATTCGTCGGCTTTTTTTATCATACTGTCCGGAACCGGTTCTCTGTCATCAATGACCGATATTCCCATTCCGGATATTCCTAACTTCTCCAATTCCTCCATACAGACTTCCGCCTCTTCCATGGTAAATCTGATATCGTCTACGACTATCAGCGCAAAGTTGCCTCTGTTCATATGGTCCTCATAAGGTTTTGTCTGGACCATATAAGTCCAGGAGACCATTCTGTCCATTCCCTCTTTTCCAGCTATGAGAGTAACACCATCCAACTGAAGCATAGCTATATCATTACATGTGACCATATATTCATTCTCCTTTAACAAAAATGAGGCAACGGCGCTCACTGAAAGCACCGTTGCCTCTCTCATATCAACATATTTTATACAGCTCTATCTATTGCGCAGATCTTTTCCGATCATTCACCATTCCCAGAAATTCAATATTATTCTCGAACATCTTTGGCGGAAGCATAGCTCTGTAGAAGTCTCTGTATTCTTCCCATATCTCTTCATCAGACATGTCGGTTTTCCTGCACACTTCCAATATCACAAATGGGACTCCAAAACATCTGGTTCGGACACCCGTATCTGTCAGGCCATTCCTCTTGTAAAAACCGATACGTCTGGTCTGAATATCGTGCAGCTCTTCATCTGTTTCGTATTCCGGATCTTCCGCTTCCAGGATCACAAGCTCCGCATCGGAGAGATGATCTCTTATAAGCCCCAGAGTTTTCGAACCCAGACCGTTATTTCTATATTCGGAAAACACGGCAAGGTAATCCACAAGATATCTTTCGCCCTGCTTAACTATAAATGTATAGCCAAGCATCCTGTCTTCATGAAAGAGACCAAAACATTCATATACACCGTCTTCAACGCTTTTTAGTATAACATTTAACGGCTTCACCTCATCTGCCGCAAAATCCTTTTGAAGCCTGTCGTAAAAAACTGTTATGATCTCTTTTTCGTTTAGTATCTTCAGTTCCATTCCTGTTTACAACAAAGGATCATTCCAGTACTTCGTGTATATTCTTGATGATCTCTTCTTCATTAAACGGTTTGCTGATAAAGCGTTTAGCACCGATACGGAGGGCCTTTATAAGTTTATCCTGCTGTCCTGCTGCGGTTATCATAACTGCATTTGCACCGGGATCATCCTTGATAATGTGCTCAAGCGCTTCTATACCATCCATTTCCGGCATCGTTATATCAAGAGTTACTGCATCAGGTTTGCATTCCTTATAAGCTTCTACTCCGGCTCTGCCGTTCTCAGCCTCTCCTACGATCTTAAAGCCCGCCTTCTCCAGTATGTTGCGAAGCATCTGTCTGGACATCCTGGAATCGTCAACGATAAGTATACGTTTTCCCTCATGTTCCTCAGAGGAAGATACAAAACTGTGTACGGCAGATCCTGTCTTTATGGGATTCTCTCCTGCCACAAAGTCACTGTTGACCGATATAAGCAGTTCCATACGGCGGTCACACAACACTACCGGTACTACGTAAAAGTCTCCGCTTGCCTTCTGTCCCGAGAAAGCGAGAGGCGGTTCCATATCAACACTCATTTCCTTACGGCTCATCTCCGAAGCAAAAAGACCGCAGCTTACATTTATAAATTCTCCTACCGAATCATAAGCATCTTCGGATACGGTATCCATTTCATGCCCTGAAAATCCGTTTGCCACCTGCAGAAACGCACCCTCATCCTTTGATTCGGCAACAGCCACAAGTATGGATGCATCTCCGGAAAGCTCCTGTGAGCTTAAGTGTCTGTATTCATATTCTTTGGCTCTGTATGCCTTTTCAATATAAAAATCTCTTGATACGAAACGGGTAAGGTTTCGTAAGAACATTCCCGCTATACTGCTTACGTAAGGTTTGGATGAAACCACAAACAGATCAAGGAGACCGTCTATGTCATCCTTTTTAAGAGCATCCATTTCTTTATCACTGAAACCGCTCTTTTTTCGGAAATCTTCGATATATTCGTCCAGTTTAGTCGCACCTATATCTGTCAGGTCGGTTAAGAGCTGAACAAACTGAAGATAGGGATCCCCCTGCTTCTTTAACAGAGCACTTAACTGATCGTCGGTGATAAGCCCCTGTTCCACGGCAATATCACCAAAACGTTTGTCCTGGGTCATCTGAAGTCTGTTTACCTTCTCGACCTGTTCTTCAGTCATAAGGCCCTCTGCCACGGCGATGGTTCCCAGTCGAACCCTTACGTTCATCTGTTCATTTATCAGGGTTTTATAATCGAAATCATTGATAGCCTGCTGCTCTAAAAGATACTTTCCGAATAATTGACAGAACATGTAACCCTCCATTTTCCCTGTTTGCAGACATATGCAACCTATACCTTACATTTTATCATTAAAATCCGTTTTTACACATAATAGTTTATGAAAAATCAACTTTCTTTCAGGGCCTTTTCGTAACACATAAAGTCCTGATCAAACATATGACATTCCCCGACTACATCAAATTTAAACACGGAATACGCCCGTATAGCCTTCTCATTATATTTATTCACTAAAAAATGTATACTCTTAAAGCCCCGTTCCCTTATCGCATTCATTCCGAAACTCATCATCTGTTTCGCTATACCCCGGCCCTGTTTTTCCGGCAAAACGGCAAGTCTGGCCAGTTCTCCGCCCGGTGACAGATCTCGATCCCAGCAGTCAAGGGCATCCACCTCTTTATCTTCTTCAAGTGAGATCGCTGCTATTATCCGATCATACTCTTTCATTACAAACAATGCATCTCTTGAGAGGTCAAAATCTATTGTTTCATTTCCGGGATAATCCTCTGTCCAGGGGCAGAATTCTCTTCCAAGCTGGGCTTTGTAAAGCGCAAGCAGCTCCTCTCTGTCAGCTTCTGTTGCATGTATTATCCTTTTTAAACCTAGGATATTACGTTCCATGCTGTCAAGAAGATCATGGGAATCACTTTCTATATGAGAAAGATAAGTGATCACCAGTCCTTTCTCCGGAAGTATATAGCACTTCTGTTTAAGCTTTCCGTTAATGCTGAAACCATCTCTGTACTTCCATATGAAATATCCGTATCCGCCTTCCCGATTCGGCTGCTGAACCGAAACTGCCTGTCTTACATATTCTTCAGAGACTATCCGCTTCCCATCATATATGCCAAGGTTCATAAGAAGCAATCCTATCTTACTCATATCATGAACAGAAAGGCGCATTTGGGATGCACCGTAAAAATACCCTTCCGGACATCTCCCGTATTCAAATCCGGTAATATTTAACGGGGCGAATATCCGCTCTTCAATAAATCTTCCAAGATCACTTCCTATGGCATTTGCAAGGCAGACCCCGATAAGGTAAGCAGGTATATTGCCATAACTGAATGTATTATCATCTTCGATATCACAGGCCAGCGCAAAATCTATGTAACTGTCCCCCTCCGGGCGAAAAGGAAAACCGGGCACTGACATGGTAAGAAGCCTTCTGACAGTTATCTTTTTAAATCTTTCATACCGCTCTTCATCCAGCTTTGACAGCTTATCCTCAGGCAGATAATCAAGAAATGATCTGTGAAGATCTATAAGGCCTTCATCATATGCGATCCCCACCGCCACAGACAGTATCGTCTTGGTAGCGGAATATATATCATGAAGTCCCGTGGTGTCACCATAATGATGTGTAAGCACGCCGTCTTCGTATACCTCTACGCCAAAAACATTCCATCCGTTATTCTTTATATCTCTTGTAAAAGCATCAAAATCCATAAACCCCGTACCATGTTTATTTTATATTATATACACAAGTTTTTTACAGAGGTTTACCAGATCGTATCTGATGCCCTCTCTGCTTCTCCAGCCTCGCTCTGACCACTCTTCGCCTGAAAGATCATCGCCACCGTATATGAGTGCGCCATATTCAAAACCTCTGAAGCATGCAACTGCGATACATCCTGCCTGTTCCATTTCAACTATCCTGCCACCTTCTGCTTTTCTGGATTCTATCTTGTCTGAAGTTTCCCTGAAGATGGCGTCAGTAGTCCAGGTCAGTCCGCGCATATATGGCACATTGTTTTCATCAAGGTATTTTGCAATACGCCCGGTTGTTCCCTTGTCCGTATAAACTACTCTTGAAGGAGGAAGATAATGATACGAAAAACCTTCATCTCTTATGGCTCCTTCAACCAAAAGCAGCTGTCCAACTTCAATATTCCGGTCAAGTACCCCTCCTCCACCGCAGAACATAACCTTATTAACTCCCATCTCATTGAACAGATCAAGATTACCCGCGCATGCAGGACAGCCCACCTGTCCGAGAGTTATGAGAACACCGGGATCATCATTGAATCTGTATATCTCAACCGGATTTTCTCCGGGTATTATGGTATCTAAACTCAATCTCTCTTCTGTTATGAGTTTTTTCATGACCTCCGGGAAAAAAGTGATAACCATTTTGTTGGTCTTAAATTTCCCGGGTTTAAAAGAATCCGGATTTAATTTTGCTGTTTTTGCATCATCGTATTCCAGTATCGGGTATTCATTTTTTGATAACATTTCTACCTCCTTGAGGAGAATTCACGAATGTGAATTCAAAACGTCAAACGCATTTGATTCCAGGTAATGCCACCATGCTTTGACTTCTCTGTATGTCCCTCATTTACAAATCCAAACTTTGAATAGAAATCAACCAGCTTATCTTTGCAGGTAAGTACAAGACCGCTTCTCCCCTGCTTTTTGGCGTCTTCTATTGCTCTCTTTATGAGCTGCCCTGCATATCCTTTGTTTCTGTATTCACTTAATGTAGTAACACCAAAGATCATCTGCCACTTTCCGTTCTCATTATGCATATCTGCTCTTTCATACATTTCATCAGTCAGATCAGGCTCATCAGTCACAAACCCATCCACACATGCAATAAGCTTATCTGCATCAAACATAAGCCAGAAATGATCAGGATAGATCTTTAATCTTTCTTCAAAAGCCTCTGCAGGTGCTGTCTCCGCAGGCGAAAAGCACTGCTCTTCCACAAAAGCGATAGCATCCAGGTCATCTATTGAAGCATTTCTTATCAACATATCCGTCATCTCCATTAGAACGTTTAATCAAGCTTCCCTCCTCTGAATTATTATACCATCCAAAGTGAGCAGATGATGCATTCCCGAAGAGATTGCCAGAGTACATCGACTTACTGAAGCATATTGATATATATTATCAAACCCACGTGTAAATACATCATTATCATCGCTGTATCGTTCGTCACACTTCGAGCTTTCTATCCAGTATGCTCCTTACTGTTCTGTACATTATAACAGCTGTGATACCGTATACTATTATATACATTCCTGCAAATATTACGTCTTTAACCCATTCTCCTTCAGGGTTATATCTCAGGAAGTCCATAAAAGTTGCATTTTCAGCCGGAGGAAATCCATACAATTGAAAGTGTGACAGATCTGCCTCAATCTCTTCAATGAGATTAGTGATGGCCCACATCATCAATAAATGAATATTGAACAACGTTATCCCCGCAATAAAGATCACGCCTTTCTTTTGTACTACACTGTAACGGGAAACGATATATCGGGACAGTGTTAATACAAAGATAAATGTAATGTAATAGTTCGCGATCACTGCTGCTATAGCAAGGATAATACATATCGTCGTTGCAAAGGCTTTCATTCCCACATATTCGGTAACAAAGTTACCATAGTACTCTTTCATTACCCCGTATAATCCGAAAGCTGTATTCTCACTGTCTATGCTTCCCATCATCGTACTGTATATGATCACAGAAACATAAAGAGTAATGATCCCAAGTTTAACATTTATCTGTAAATGATCTCTGTTTTTTACAGGGAGAGTAAGTCTGAGTAATCCCTCTTCAGTAAAAAGCAGACTGTAAAATCTTCCTGCCATTACGATCGCTATAAGCAATATCCCCATCATCGCACATAGCGAAAGTACAACTGCCAATTCCGTCGCTGCAGGTAAGCTGAATTTCTCAGCGATCGATGCTACGATACCTGTTACAACGGATAGCACTGCCATATATGAGAGTATAAAAAAAATAAGTTTACGATTTTCCCGTATTTCCAGTTTCATCAGTTTATTTTTCATCGAAACACCTCCATATAAGCATCATTCAGTGAACGGCTGCTTTCCTCACGCATCTCTTCCACACTCTTTTGAAATACGATCTTTCCTTCTTTCAGAAAGATAGCGTCATCAATGATCTGCTCCGTCTCCTGAATATGATGTGTTGATAAAAGAAGGGAAGCTTCCTCAGACATATTCTGAAGCATTATCCTGATTACCGTCTCTCTTGCTACAGGATCTATACCTGAAAAAGGTTCATCCAAGATATAGAGCTTAGCTTTCCTCGACATCACCAGAATGATCTGTATCTTCTCACATGTCCCTTTAGACAGTTTTCCAATGCATTCATCTTTCTGTATTCCCTGTCCTGCAAGGACTTCCTCCGCATGGGCTCTGTCAAAATCGTCATACATCAGCTCATAGAAATCCAACAGGTAAGAAATTTTTCGATTTCCTTTGAATGCAAGTCTGTCCGGTGAATAAGACACTATAGCTTTAGTTGTTTCCCCCACCGGTTTACCGTCTATTTTGACTGACTGTTTATCATCCAATAACAGTCCGACAATCTTCTTGATCAATGTAGTTTTTCCGCTACCGTTGGGTCCAAAGAGTCCGACAACCTTTCCTGTTTCGATCGAAAAGGAAATATCGTCTAATGCTGTCTTTTTGCCGTATTTGTGACTCAGATTATTACACTCCAATATAATGCTCATGTTTTCTCCCCTCATAAAAGCCTCATGGCTTCATCTCTATCGATACCCATCTCTTTCATTTTCCGGAGATACTCCTGCGCTGTCCTTTTAGCCATTTCTTTTCTGATCCGGTCGATCTGTTTCTTATCCTCCGTAACAAATCTTCCATTAGTCCTTTGGCTGTATACCAGGCCTATCCTTTCAAGCTCTGTGCATGCTTTTTGCATCGTATTGGGATTCACCGCCGCTTCCACCGCGAGTTCTCTGACCGATGGCAACTTATCTCCCGGCAGGTATTTCCCGGAAACGATATCAGACTCAATCCTCTCTACGATCTGCAGGAAAATAGGTCTGTCTGAATCCAGATTCCAAGACATTAACACTGCTCCTTTCTCTTTTTCATACATTTCATTAATTTCGCGCTGTACTATTTGGATAGTACAGTAATACATTCTGTTTGTCAAATCATAATTATCCGAAATGCAGGTCCGTCGGCATCTGTCTTTTTCCGAAAAAACACGTATCACAACAACTAACACTCAGAAAAGCGTCATGATAATATATGGATGAATAATGCAAGGCAGATCCATCGTTTTACAAGACAACCGAGAAGATGATCAGGCAGGGGCAGAAAGAAGGCAGTGTTATATAAAGTATCTTGTTAATAACGCCGGATTTGGCAGAATGGCGCCGGTTTCAGAGTTTTTATTTAGAAGAGATTGAGATCTGCATTTGATGGGTCCACGGGTGATCTTTCTATCGTGTTCCACCAAGAATCTTGGATCGGGATTACTGTACAGAATCGATAGCTTTTCCCATTATTTCATCGACATCAGCGCCATCTATATCAAGTCCAGTTGCCTTGATCAGCCTTACGTCGTCAATACCGTAAAATCCCTGCGCTAATGCCTTAATATATCCGAATCCGAATTCTTCCGGTACAAATGCTCCGCCTGCAGTTGTCACGTAATAGAGTTTATCTGCATTGCACTTAGGTACAGGAAGCCCTTCGGCGCTGTATTCAAATGTGATGCCAAGAACATTTATCTGCTCGAAATACTGTTTCAGGCATGCCGGAAATGACAGATCCCAATAAGGTGCGGCAACGATGATGCTTTCAGCCGATGCAAACTGCCTTGCAAGATCAAATAAGGGATCATCCCACTCGCCTTTGGCGATCAGACTATCTCTCTTTTTCAGGAAATCTTCGTTTGCGACAGGGAAAGCTATGTCAGCAACTTTCACCTCGCAAACCTCATCTTTTATCCCTGATAACAACGCTTCCGCCAACTTCCTCGTGCGAGAATTTTTACGAACACATGCGTTTATAAATAATACCATTATGATCCCCTATCCTATATTCCTATAAGTATATGTTATGCAAATACTCTCTCTTTATGATCTGTAAAACCTGCTGCCGCATGTTTGCGAACCTGTACTGGCCAGCACCTTAACATTCCAAAGGCTGGCATCCTCATCTGGTCTCTCCTTATATAAATATATCTCTAAATAAATTGTATCGATATCCTGCACTTCATCATAGCATGCATCAAATTCACTTAATCTTCTCACACATTCAAGTTGTTCCGTTCTTTTTGAACTGTCTTCTGTTAAGTATAACGCCTATTACCAGAAAAATATAAAAAAACAACAGGAACCATCCGAATATGCCCATACCCAATGCCTGGCCAAGGAATCCGAAAAGGAGCGGCGCTATGACGATGGAAATATTAGCAACTGCCATCTGCGCACCGATAAGTGCTGCCGAAAGATCTTCACCAAATTGCTCGGGCGTAAGATAATTGAGATTCGGAAACATCGGTCCGTTGCCTAATCCGATAAGAAACAAAGCCGCTATGGCTATATAACTGTTGTTGGTAATGATAAGTGTCAAAAGAGCTATTCCCAAAACAACAGAACCGATCGATATTATCGTTCGACTGTGTATTTTACGGGCCAAAATTCCTGACAGGAATCTTCCCAATGTCATTCCGAGATAATAGAAAGTTACCGTCCTCGCTGCAAGCTCCTCTGTCGCGCCTCTGCTCTCTACCAGGAAAGTACTGCTCCACGCTCCAACGGTAAGTTCTATCGAGCAAGTACAGAAGAACAAAAGCCACATCACTTTAACGCCGCGGATCTTTGACGCTTCGATAATTGACAGGCTCTTTATCTCGCTTTCAGAGCTTTCATTCTTCTCTCTGACTTTATTCCAAAGCGGAAGTGAAAAGATCACTACAGCTGCAATTACGAACTGAATCATCGTAGCAATGCCGTATCCCCTTCTCCAATCGGTACCATTTCTGAACACAATGGCAAGTATAAAAGGGCTTACTGTTACGCCTATTCCATAAAAGCA
Organism: Lachnospiraceae bacterium; assembly: GCA_024697065.1. Taxonomy (GTDB): domain Bacteria; phylum Bacillota; class Clostridia; order Lachnospirales; family Lachnospiraceae; genus NK4A136. The sequence continues at coordinate 912 of JAILGE010000038.1, read as the reverse complement.
ATGCAGAAAGCTCATCTGAGAGGCATTGTAATGTGAAGCTACATAATTGTTGAGCGCGGTGTCTATAGAACCGGCTCCCAGCCCCAATGGAATAGCCAAGATAAACAGGATTGCAAAACTATGCGAGAGCGAAAAGCCAAGCAAAGCCAATGCTGTAAGAAGAGTGCAGCCGGCTGTCAGACGGGCTGTTCCGAACTTCCTGATAAGCCGGGCACTAAGAAGGCTGGATATTGTTGTTCCGATAAAAGTAACCGTCGTTATTACTCCACCGAGAGAAATCGGAAGACCATATTCCGTATAAATGGCAGGCCAGGCGGTTCCGAATAGAGAATCCGGAATTCCAAGACCGATAAAAGCAATGTAAATGACGATCAAAAGAAGAGTAACCATGATTTAATTATTCACCATCCCACTAGTGTTATCATTCATTTATAAATTCAACCGTCCCATCTTCAATACGATACACTGCACCGATCACCTTTAATCCATGCTCCTCGTCATTCTGAATTTCCGGACTTGATTCTATAATGCTCACGCTCTGCTTCACATTGAGCACTGCTGCCTTGTAATCATCTTTCTCCGCACCGATAGCCTGTGGCATAAACACCCCCCCAGACAAGGTAATTATATCATAAGGCTTAGGGACAGCTTAAACTTCGGTCTCAATAGTTCCCTTAATTCCTGAATTGCCTCACTTTTTTCAGAAAGTGAGACAATTGGTGAGACAATTCAATCCCCAACTTTACAACTAACACAATTAGTGATATCTTCAGTTTATTGAATGAATATTTATTCATTAGATAAATGAGGTAATACCGATGCCGCGATCACAGAAGAAGAATCAGGAAATACGTGATAACACAAGGAACAGGATCATCAAGGAGTCCTCGCTTTACTTTGCAAGGAACGGAT
>JAILGE010000006.1 GCA_024697065.1 Lachnospiraceae bacterium | reverse complement strand
TCGTGAGTACTTTTAACATGATCCGGCGTATCTGGCCATTCCCCGTTTCGATACATCTCAACACATTTACGTTTAAATTCGTTGCTATAGCGCATGATAATACCCCCTATCTGGTTGTCCAGAATAGGGGGTACATATCAGAATGGAGCGGCTATAATCATTTTTTCATTTTATTCTTATATTCTTTCGGCGTCAGGTTCGTATAATTCTTAAAGGCACGGCTGAATGTGGCAAGAGTCTTAAAGCCTGACTGATACGCCGCATCGGTTATCGGCATGTTGTTTGAAAGCATAGACTGAGCCGACAGGATCCTCCTGTTCATCAGATAATTATGGAAAGAGGTCTTGGTATAGTTCTTGAATATCCTGGTAAAGTAGAACTTTGAAAATCCTATCATCCTGGCTGCCTCATCAAGAGTGATATCTTCCGCATAATTTGTATCGATATAATTCAGCAGGAAGGAAAGCTTCTTGTAAACATCCTTGTTTACATCATTCACCTGACTTTCATCACTTTCGGGATTCTGTGTATAATCAGTTCCTATCACCGAATAGAATTCCAAAAGTCTGGAAAAAATACGCATTTCCCAGAAATCATCATTTTTAAAATATATATTTATGATGTCGGAATATATATCATACAGTTTCTGATATATCTCTCCGTGAGAAGTCTTTGAACATAAATATGCCTCATTAAACAACGGTCCCATCATTACATAATCCTGATAAGTAACGATCGAACCAAGATCAAACTGCCCAATAAAACGAAGTCCTCCATCCTCCACGTACCTGAGCTCATGAAGCATATACGGAGGTATGATCAGGATATCGCCTTCCTCCAGATCATATTCCATTCTGTCCACAATGGCCTTGTACTTGCCTTTGATGATCAGTATTATCTCGGCAGCATCATGGTGGTGAACAGCATAATCCTCATTTTTATTGTTGTACCATATCCTCAGATGAGAATTTGGAACATAGTCTACTTTCTCAAGAGAATTCTCTATATTACGTCCCACAAAAGGTCGTCTGGGCTGACGGTAGTCAACCGGGATACCTTCTTTAGCTTCGTTATACTTGTTGTCCATATCTTTAGTATTATCCATATGAAGATTATAACATATTTCCGGAATTCTTTCTTAATTCTCCATGCTTCTTTCAGATTATGAAAAAGACGTTCACCCGAAATACGCTCCGGATGAACGTCTTTTATCAGATTCTTTATGAAAGATCAGTGATACAGATTCTTAACTGCAGGATAGATCTCTGTATACTTAGCGTACTTCTCATTGTATTTCTCAATGAGTGCCTTATCGGGCTCTGTGATAGCGCCTGTCTTGGTAACTGCAAGTGAAGCTTCGGCTACAGTCTTGAACTCGCCGTTTCCTACTGCTGCAAGAATAGCACCACCGTATGAAGGTCCTTCATCATTCTCAACTGTAACAAGCTTCATACCTGTAACATTAGCGATGATCTGTCTCCAGAGAGGGCTCTTTGCACCGCCGCCGCAGATGCATGATTCAGCAGGATCATAACCGATATTTCTTGCTGCTGTGAGCATATCTCTTACACCGAAAGCGACGCCTTCAAGCATGGCCTGAACCATATCAGCTCTTGTGGTATCAAGGCTCAGTCCTGTGAATGAACCTCTTACCTCTGGATCGTTATGAGGTGATCTCTCACCCATAAGGTAAGGAAGGAAGAATACATTATTCTCTCCAAGCTTGCTGATGGGCTTCTGCTCTCCTGCATAATCCTTAGTCTGAAGGATCTCATCCATGAACCACTTGTTGCATGATGCTGCACTGAGCATGCATCCAAGAAGATGGAATCCGCCGTCTGCATGTCTGAATGAGTGAAGCGCACATGTCTTGTCCACTCTGTAGCTGTCGGATGTAAGGAATATCGTTCCTGAAGTACCTACGGAGATATTGCACTTTCCTGCTCCTGCGATACCCATACCTACTGCTGCTGCAGCATTGTCGCCGGCACCTGCGGAAACATTAACTGTTCCTGTAAGTGAAAGCTTATTCTTGATATCGTCGGTAAGCTCGCCTACAACCTCATATCCCTTGTAGATCTTCGGAAGCATATCTTCCGTGATACCGCAGACTTTAAGCATTTCTGCAGACCATGTTCCATGCTCTACATCGAAAAGGAGCATTCCGGAAGCATCAGACATATCAGTGCTGAAAGCGCCTGTAAGCTTGTAAACAAGATAGTCCTTGGGAAGCATGATCTTGCAAGCCTTTGCAAAATTCTCGGGCTCATTCTTCTTAACCCAAAGGATCTTGGGAGCGGTGAAGCCTGCAAATGCAACATTACCTGTGTACTGCATAAGCTTGTCACGGCCGAATTCGTCGTTGAGATAATCTGTCTCTTCAACGGTTCTTCCGTCATTCCAAAGGATCGCAGGTCTGATAACATTGTCATCCTTATCAAGCATTACAAGACCGTGCATCTGTCCACCTATGCCAATTCCCTTTACAGCGCCGTGATCTCTGCCTTCAAGCAGCTCTTTGATTCCATCCAGAGTCTGAACGTACCAGTCCTCAGGATTCTGCTCTGACCAGCCGGTGTGAGGGAATGAAAGCCCATACTCTCTGACTGCCTTTGCAAGTATTGTTCCGTCATTCTCCATGAGAAGGAGTTTAACGGAAGATGTTCCAAGATCAATACCGATATACATGTTTTTTGTTTCTCCTTATAGTAAATTACTTTATTACTTCTTTATCCATTTTGTGATGCTTCCGCAGATACCATCAGCATCAAGTCCGTACTTGGCTACCAGCTCTGTTGCAGGACCGGACTCACCGAATACATCATTAACACCAATCCTGAGAAGAGGTGCGCATGCATTCTCCGAAAGAACTTCCGCAACTGCTCCGCCCAGACCTCCGAGAACAGAGTGCTCTTCAACGGTAACAATGCGCTTTGTGCGTGCTGCCTCGGCAAGTACAAGTTCCTTATCAAGAGGCTTAATGGTATGCATATTTACAACTGCAGCGCTTATTCCCTGTGCGGCGAGCATCTCGGCAGCATCAAGAGCATATGCAACTTCAAGACCTGTAGCAATGATCGTAACATCGCTTCCGTCAAGAAGCTTAACACCCTTGCCAATCTCGAACTTGTAGTCGCTGTTATCATTGACGATGGGCACTGCAAGACGTCCGAATCTGAGGTAAACAGGTCCCTCCAGCTCGTAAGCAGCTTTAACGGCTGCCTTTGCTTCGATATCATCTGCAGGACAGATAACCGTCATTCCGGGGATCATACGCATAAGAGCCAGATCCTCGTTGCACTGATGGGATGCACCGTCCTCACCAACCGAAATTCCGGCGTGAGTTGCACCGATCTTAACATTAAGCTTAGGATATCCTATGGAGTTCCTTACCTGCTCGTAAGCTCTTCCTGCAGCGAACATTGCGAATGTGCTTGCGAACGGTACGTATCCGCAGGTTGAAAGACCTGCAGCGATTCCCATCATATTGCTCTCTGCGATACCGCAGTCTATATGTCTGTCGGGGAATGCTTTCTTGAATGTGGATGTCTTGGTTGCTGCTGCAAGGTCAGCATCCAGAACAATAACATTATCATGCTCTTTTCCGAGCTCTGCCAGTGCGTTTCCGTAACTTTCTCTTGTAGCTATCTTCTTTGTCTTATCCAATTTCTTCTCCCAACCTTTCAAGATCCTTCATTGCAGTTTCAAACTCTTCGTCATTAGGTGCCTTGCCATGCCATCCGGCCTGATTCTCCATGAATGACACGCCCTTGCCTTTTACAGTGTTTGCTATGATAGCAGTGGGCTTATCTTTAACAGCCTTTGCATCTTCAAAAGCCTTTGCCACTTCTGTCATATCATTTCCGTTGATTTTGATCACATTGAAATTGAATGCCTTGAATTTTTCATCAATAGGATCAGGTGAGCATACCTCATTTAAATGACCATCGATCTGAAGGTCATTGTTATCAACGATCAGAACAAGATTATCAAGCTTTCTGAAGCCTGCGAACATGGCAGCTTCCCAAACCTGGCCTTCTTCGATCTCACCGTCTCCGAGAAGACAGTATACTCTGTTGTTAACCCCCTTAAGCTTTGCACCGAGAGCCATGCCGACAGCGGCCGAGATGCCCTGTCCGAGCGAACCCGATGACATATCTACACCGGGGATATGCTTCATATCGGGATGTCCCTGGAGATATGAACCGGTGTGTCTTAAGGTCTTAAGATCTTCAACAGGGAAAAATCCTCTGTTTGCAAGCACGGAATAATATCCCGGTGCTGAGTGCCCCTTGGAGAGAACGAATCTGTCCCTGTCCTCTTTCTTAGGGTTTGCAGGATCGATATTCATCTCCTGGAAGAAGAGATATGTGAGAATATCAGCCGATGAAAGAGCTCCGCCCGGATGTCCGCACTTTGCACTGTGAACGGCTGTCACAATACCGATTCTGACTTTGTTCGCTGTTCTTTCAAGTCCTTTGATGTCCATTTTTTGCCCTCTTTACCCTTCTTTCTTTATAGTATTTCTATTTCCGCACTGATACATTGTGTGCCGGTCAAAGCTCTGCTCCTTTCATCAGGCTGGTGTCCACCGGCGTATATTGTGTAACGGCCTCTAAGCACTACCCTTGAGCCGTCTTCAAGTACAGTAACAAAAGCACTTTCCGGGATACTTAAGCTTATCTTCTTGGAAGTACCTGCGCAAAGCGCGGTCCTGACAAATCCGCACAGACTCCACCTGGGCTGATTGTCGGGATCAAGTAAAGACTTATATGGATTATTTCTTCCGTTGGATAACATCTCTTCCGCATTATTGCAGATATAGAGCTCCGTAACTTCCTCGCCGTCCGTATCTCCGGTATTTCTGACCTCAACCTCCGCTCTGAAGGCTCCGTCGGTACCATCGCTGAAAACGGCAAGATCCGAATATTCAAAGGAACTGTAACCCAGACCGTATCCGAAAGGATAAAGAACATCCCCCTTGAAATACCTGTAGGTACGGTTCTTCATTGAGTAATCTTCAAAAGGAGGCAGGTCGCCTTCCCTGTAGAAGGTCACCGGAAGTCTGCCTGAAGGATTGTTGTTGCCGAAAAGAGTCCTTGCAAGGGCAAGTCCTCCAAACTGTCCGCTGTACCAGCACTGAAGCACTGCAGCACAGTTTTCATCGGCGTAGCTCACATCCTGTGCGCTTCCGCTGTTGATCACAAGTATCACAGGTGTTCCTGTGGAAACCACTTCCCGCATAAGCTTCTCCTGCGGCTCCGGGAATAAAAGGTTCTTCTTGTCACCGGCAGCAAAGCTGTTACCGGCATCACCTTCTTCACCTTCTATCGTGGAATCCAGTCCGAGACAAAGGATGACCACGTCCGCCATGGATGCCACAGCCTTAGCCTCAGCGATCCTGTCGTCTGCTTCCGCCAGGGGCTGCACCCTGTCATTGTAGAGGTGACAGCCTTCCGAGTACACAAGCCTTGTGGCAGGACTCATCTCCTTGCGTATACCTTCGATATTTGTGATATATTCATCTGCCGTTCCGTTGTAATTGCCTTCAAGTACCACCTTGGAATCGGCATTGGGTCCGATGACCGCAATAGTCTTAAGCGCTTCCTTATTCAGCGGCAGTATGCCGTTGTTCTTCAGCAATACTATCGATCTGTATGCTGCTTCAAGAGACTTCTGCTTGTGCTCGCTGCAGGAAACTTTTTCATAACTTATTTTATCATATTCACAGTCATCTGAAAGTACTCCAAGCTTAAATCTTGAAGTAAAAACTTTCACGGCTGCATTTCTGATATCAGCCTCGGTGATCATGCCTTTTTCATAGCAGCTCATAAGATGCTCGTAAACCACACCGCAGTTGATATCACATCCGTTTTTAAGCGCAAGAGCGGCTGATTCTTCCGCATCCCTGGTAACTTTATGATTCAGATGGAAATCCTGAATGGCAAGACAGTCACTTACAACATGCCCTTTGAATCCCCACTCATCGATAAGAATATCCTTGAGCAGTGTCTTACTTCCGCAACAGGGCTCCCCATTGGTACGGTTGTAGGCACCCATCACCTCCTCAACACCGGCTTCCGTAACAGCTGCACGGAAAGCAGGCAGATAGGTCTCCACCATGTCCTTTTTGGATGCGATGGCATTGAAGCTGTGACGGCCCTCTTCCGGACCGGAATGAACTGCGAAATGCTTTGCGCAGGCGGATACTCTCAGATACTTTCCGTCACCCTGGAGTCCCTTTATAAAAGATACGCCCAGACGTGAAGTAAGATAAGGATCTTCTCCGTAGCATTCCTGTCCACGTCCCCATCTGGGATCACGGAAAAGGTTTATATTGGGTGACCACATGCTGACACCCTTGTAGATATCTCTGTCTCCCGCAGCAGACTGCATATTGTATTTAGCTCTTGCTTCGGTTGAGATCACCTCAGCTATGTCCTTCAGGGAATCAGCATCAAACATCGCTGCCAGAGCGATGGCCTGAGGAAATACCGTAGCGGTACCTGCCCTCGCAACTCCGTGCAGGCCTTCGTTCCACCAGTTATAAGCCGGTATACCCAGTCTGTCGATCGCGGGAGACTTGGTAAGAAGCTGGGATGCTGCTTCCTCAACAGTCATCTGACCTACAAGTGCTTCCGCTTTTTCTCTGAATTCATTTTCCATTATGTATCTTATATACCTTTCCCCTAAGATCCGACAGGTTTCCCTGCCGGATATATCAGTTCTTATTCCGCTATATATTCAAAGTTCTTAAATACTGCATAATCGGATGTGCTCTTTCCTGCGGCATTTGCATATAATCCGACAGTACATCCTACAAATCCTCCTGCCACTTCGGTAGAAAGATTTCTTACATCTGCTTCACCGAGTTCGGTATCGCCCGCATAAAGCTCAGCCTTAAGACCTCTGATCTTGATCGCAAGCTTAACCGTGTCAGAGGATGCTACGGATTTAAGATCTGCAGAGCCCTTAACCTCGGCCTTTCCATCCTGGATAAGAACGGCAGACACCTTACCGCCCTTTACTTCCACGCTAAGGTTGTAAAGGTTGTTCTGAAGAACCGTGATACCTGCAGCATATTCTTCCTTAAGAGAATCGAGAGCCACCTCTGTAACCACATCAAAACTGTGATGCTGCTGTCTGATGCAGAGATAAGACATCTCATCTTCCTTTGTAAGATCACACTCATCATAATTAAGCTCGAGTCCCTTATCCGAGAGCCTGTACATGGTATCCTTTGGATTACGGAATGCCATGAATTCACATCCGAGACTGTCCATTTCAGTGAAATCATACTTCTTGCTTCCGAAGGGCGGTCTGGTAAGCGCACCCGTTCTGGAAGTAAATGATGAAGGATCTTTTTCGGGGATCCACTCGTCAAGATCGATCTCTACAGTATCTGTGAGCATACCTGCTCCGGGATTGACAACCGGCCATCCGTCTTCCCACTCAACCTTTGCGATAAAGGTCTCACGTCCCATGGTGGTATATGTCTCAAGAGGTCTTACACCAAGCATGATCATATAGAATTCACCTTTGGACGTTTCGATCATATCTGCATGACCAACGTACTGGATGGGATAATTCTTTCCAAGATGTCTGTGTGTGATGATCGGATTCTTGGGATATCCCGTGAAGGGTCCGTATACATTCTCACTGCGGCAGATAGCTTCGCAATGCTCAGGACCTGTACCGCCTTCGGCATGCATGATGTAATAGAAGCCATCCTTCTTGAAAAGGTGAGGGCCTTCGGGCCAAATAACATTTCTCATCGCACCGTTCCATACATTATGCGGCTCTCCGAGAAGCTGGAATGTCTCCTTATCCATTTCCTGGACATAGATATACCAGTCACCGTTGTGCTTCTCTCCTGCAGGATTGGGATGAGTTCCTGTGTAATACATCTTTCCGTCATCATCGAAGAAAATGCTGGGATCGATACCGTCCGCATCCTTGATGATCACAGGCTCAGACCATGGACCTTCGGGATTCTCTGCCGTTACGATGAAGTTGCCGCCGTAAGATACATTGGTGCAGATGCAGTAAAATTTACCTTCATGATATCTGAGAGTCGGTGCAAAAAGACCTCTGGATACTCCGCTGTTCTTAAGCGGAAGCTGGCTTGCTCTGTCAAGAACATTGCCTATCTGTTCCCAATGAGCAAGATCCCTGCTGTGAAGGATAGGAAGCCCCGGGAAATATGAAAATGAAGAATTGACGATATAATAATCATCTCCTACCGCACAAAATGTAGGATCCGGATAAAATCCGGGAAGAATAGGATTCTTGGCTGTTACGCTCATTTAAACCTCCGTATAAATATAATTATATAATTTAAATTTTCTTTACTATCTCGGCGATAGCGTCACCGATGGGCTTCTTACGCTGAGGATGGAGATCGTTTATCTCTCCTGTGCCTGCTGTCTCAACCAGATATACCCCCTGGATAGCGGTGCAGGCTTCCTGCACTTTCTGCATATCCGACCAGTCTGTTCTGATATTATCGGTTCCGTCCGGTTCATAAGTGACATCATCGAATTCAGGGAGCTTGACCGTGATAACGGGAAGCTTATCATCCTTCCAAAGCTTTCTGTATCCCTCTGTCATGGCTTTAAGCTGATCGAAATACATATTGCTTCTGCCGGCATTGGATTCGCCCTGATACCAGATAACAGCTTTTACGGGATAATTGGTGCAGGGATTTAACATTCCGTTGAAAAGTGCCGTGGGCTTCCAGTTGAAGAAATCCGTAGGCCCGATCTTCTCCATGCTGCAGCCCTTCTTATATTTCCATGTACCTGAAACATCCAATACATCATCAAAGCCTTCCACGGTCTCGTTAAATCCGTCACAGATACGTTTTCCGCTTCCCGTAAGGATCGCCAGAAGCTTGCCGGGTGTTACGCGGCCTCTTCCCGTCTCGATTCCCAGTCTGATGCATATATGATTCTTACCTTCCTTGAGCAGGCCCTTTCGGATCGCATATCTGCGGGGGGGATACAAATACTCTGTTCTTCCTATCTCCTCACCGTTTAAATAAGTGATATCGTAATCAACCATAGTGCCGAACCATAAAACAGCTTCCTTGCCGGCAAGCGAAGCAGGAACATCGATTTCTTTCCAAAGCCATACACTGCCGATATATCCTTTAAGATCCGGGATCTCTTTAAAGATCGAAGGTATCTCTATATCCTTCCAGCCGTTTACTTCATCGACTCCGTCAGTTAATTCATACCACTTTTCAGAAAGGCCCTTATCCTTATTGGCCGCCTCTTCTCTCCAACTGCTTCCGTTATGCTCATTGGTACGCTTAACTTCAGCCAGAAAAGCATCGTCGGCATACTTCTCTGCAAGCCTGATATCATCGGGCCATGCTGCAAGCATATCCTTGCTCATCCAGGATTCGATGGTAGAACCGCCGAGTGTGGTATTGACAAGGCCTACCGGAACATCTTCTGATGCTCTTAAAGCCTTAGCCATGAAAAATCCGATGGCTGAATAATCCGGAAGCGACGCCTCGTTTACATCAACCCATGAGCCGCTCTGAACCTCTTTTAAGGGGCCGTGAAAATTGCCGTTCTCAACGACTTTAAACGTTCTTATAAGATTGTCCTTTGGATCCTCAAAATACTCAGGATAAGTATCTCTTACCCTGCTCATAGGGAATTCAATATTGGACTGGCCGGCTAAATGAAAAACATCACCGGAATAGATATCCTTAACCTCTGCAACAGTATCTCCTGCCTTTACTTTAAGCTCGTAAGGTCCGCCAACAGGAAGCTCGTCAAAATACAGATCAAATCTGAATTCATCATCATCCTTAACAGCGTCGACATGCGCCTTTTTATCGGAAATGCAGCCCTCAACATGAACCGCACTGTCGGTCCAACCCCAGACATGCACCTTCTTTCCTCTCTGAACGATCATGCCGTTGCTTATCATGGCTGAAAGTTTTAAATTACCCACTGTAAACACCTCCGATTGATTTATTCAGCCGGAAAATCTCCCGTCTGTACGTATTCTGTAAGCGCTTTCATTATATCATCAGAAAGGCTGTTATATGTGAAAATAATATAATTTGATGATATCTTTATTGTCTTTGAATCATCAAATAAATCTGTATTCATGAAAAAATCGTAAGAAGTTTTATCTGTATAAAGATAATCGATCTCACCTGCCGCGATCTGTGACTCCAGGATACCAAGTTTTTGCGTATTAACCTGGGTTACTTCATCCAACTGTGTAAAATCGATAAACTCACTGTCCGTTACCAGCGATAAACCTTCGCTGCCGTACTTTTTCCCCCTGCTCTGATAATAATATTCATCGAATCCGGAACAAAGATAGACGATCTGGGCATCCGTCAATTCAACATTAACAGGACAGCCGACAGTCAATGATTCTGTTCCGCCATTATGAATATCCAGGAAGAAAGAAATTAAAATAAGCAGTCCAATCACTATTCCTATTAAAGGAAGAAGATAGTAATCCGAGAAATATTTCTTCTTTTGCGCAGGGGTCATGTCCCGCGTAATCTCTCTCAGATTCTCTATCTTCTCCTTAAAAGTCATAGTAAATGTACTGCCTCTTGATCAGGTAACCGCGATCAGCCCTTTACACCACCGAGTGTAAGACCTGTAACGAAGTATCTCTGAAGGAACGGATACAGTAAGACGATAGGTGCCATCGTAGCAATTGTAGCTGCAGATCTGATGGTGATAGGTGTTACTGTATTTCCGCCTACAGCATTTCCGCCGCCTGTAGCTGTACCGGACTGCTGCATTGCAGATGAAAGAAGCTTCATAAGCTCGTACTGAAGTGTTGTATTTTCAATCTTCATTCTGTTATAGAGCATTGCATCAAACCATGAGTTCCAGTGACCTACCGCAACGAAAAGAGCAACAGTAGCATACACGGGCTTACAAAGAGGTGAGATGATCTTTAAGAAGATAGTGAAGTATCCTGCACCATCCATCTTAGCAGACTCTTCAAGCTCTTCAGGAATACCGAGCATGTATGTTCTCATAACCAGCATGTTGAATGCACTTACAGCGCCGGGAATGATATATACCCAGAACGTACCTGTGAGTGAAAGGTTCTTGTAAAGAAGGAGGACAGGAATAAGTCCGCCGTTTACGTACATTGTGATAACCCAGAAAAGTGAAAGCTCTGATTTGAAAAGGAAATCCTTTCTGCTGACGATGTAAGCAAGAAGAGCATTCAAAATAAGAGCGATCAAAGTACCGAGAGCAGTTCTGCCGACTGTTACGATAGCTGCCTGGATCATATTCTGTGAACGAAAAACTACAGCAAAGTTGTGGAGAGTAAACTTTCTGGGAATAAGATGGATACCACCACGAACCGCATCAGTACCGTCGTTAAATGAGATAGCAAGTGTATTAAGCACGGGGTAAAGTGTGATAATAACGAAAGCTATCATGAATATTGCGTTAAATACATAGAAAGCAGTATTTGCATTAAATACCTTACTGCGTTTTTCCTGTGTCTGATTTACATTTATCATATCTCTGCGCCTCCTTAGAACAATCTCTCTTCGCCGGTGCGCTTAGCAAGCTCATTGGCTACTACGATGATACCGATTGATACAACACTCTTGAAGATACCTGCTGCGGTACCGAGGGAGAAGTCATTCTGACTTACGCCCCACTTAAGAACATAGATATCGATTGTTCTGGACCAGTCAACGATAGCACCGTTCTCTAAGAGGTACTGAAGCTCGAAACCTGCATTAAGAACGTTACCTGCATTCATAAGAAGCAGGATCATGATGGTTGACTTGATTCCGGGAAGTGTAATATTCTTGATCTTCTGCCATCTGCCTGCACCATCGATCTCAGCTGCTTCATAAAGCTCAGGGTCGATAGCTGTGATAGCTGCAAGGTAAATGATCGCATTCCAACCTGTCTCTTTCCAAAGGTTGGCAAATGCAACGATAGGCCAGAACAGCTTAGGCTGAAGGAAGAAGTTAAAAGGCTGATCCAAAATACCGACTTTCATCAGCACTTCATTGATGATACCGGTTGATGAAAGAGCATCCTGAAGGATACCTGTAACAACGATCCATGAAAGGAAGTGAGGCAGGTATGAAATAGTCTGCACAACCTTCTTGGGACCTGTTGACTTTACTTCATTAAGAAGAATAGCGAAAACGATCGCCATAATGAATGATGTAACAAGGTTAATGATACCCATTCCAAGGGTATTACGAACCGTATTCCAGAAAGACTCATCATTGAATAACCACTTGAATTTACTGAGTCCTACAAATTCAGAACCGAAAAGTCCTGTCTTGGCTTTGTAATTCTGGAAAGCCATTAACCATCCGCCAAGGGGCAGATAGTAAAAGATAAAACCATAAATAACAAAGAGAATTGCCCAGATTATAAGTGTTTTCTGGTACTTGATCTCCTTCCATGTTATTTCTTTCCTCATGTTTTCTTGTTGTCTCTTCCGTCTTCTGTAACCAGAAGCACTACCTAATCTACTCATTTTCTCCTCCTTATTTTTTATCATAAACACCGTCAAGGCAGCGGGATCACTCCCGCCGCCTTTAGCAGTGTCTAAAATCTAGTATTATTTATTCAGCTTCAGCTTCAGCAGCCGCTTTGATACGTCTGTCAAGCTCTTCCTGCATCTCGTCTAAGAAAGACTGAGGATCGCAAGCCTCGTATGCTGTCATGTATTCACTCCATGCAGATTCGAAGTCAGATGCCATAACTATCTGAGGAAGATATTTATGCTTGCACTCACCCATCTTCTGCCAAGCTGTACCACCGGGTGTGCTGGTGTTCATATTGTTAGAATATGAATACATCGGGAACCATACACCGACTTCCTTATCCTTTGTGGATCCGATCATGTCGGGATATGTGGATGCACCATAAGCTTCGAAGCAATCTATAACAGGCTGAGCAAGACCGGCGAAGAAATCTGATGTCTGCTCTTCAGGCATCATAGCATTGATGCCGTCTCTGCTTGTTCCACCCCACTGAGGGAAGTAGGAATACTTGCAAAGGTGTGAAGCCTTGTATTCTGTATCGGAAGCCTTGTTTCTCATGTCGTCGGTTCTGTAGAAGAGACCCTGATCATCAACCAGATAGTCTACATCCTTCTCACCCCAGAAACGAAGGTTGTGAATGTCCTGATCAAGAAGGTTATTGATGAAAGCGAATGCTCTATCAGGATCATCGCAGGCGATTGTTACACCGAGACCGGAAGCAACGTTCTGTGTATCGCCGTATGTATGCCACATCTGATCCATGCCCTTATCGATCGTAAGGCCAAGAGGAATGTAGTTGCACCCCTTCTTATCAAGGCCGGTCTGCTTGAATACATCATTTACCGTGAATGCGAAATCCCACCACTGATCGCACATGCCCAGTACGTTACCGTTAGAAAGCTTAGCGATGTACTGATCGTATGTCTGAGTAGCGAACTCGGGGTCGATCATCTTCTTGCCATACTCTTCGTTGAGCTTTGCAAAGTATCTCTTTGCAGTATCAGTTGTGTTGTAATCTACTATAGTAGGCTTTCCTGATGAGCTGTCAACGATAACGGAACCATCATTGGGATATCCGTCAAGGAACTGGGGAGCATTCTCGATACAGAAATATCTCCAGTCTTCGCAAAGCATTGTGTAAGGAATGAGTCCCTCTTCTCCGTCCGGATTAGCTGCCGCATAATCCTCAAGAAGCTTGAAGTAGTCATCCAAAGTCTCGATGGTGGGATATCCTGCCCACTCAAGTACTCTTGCCTGTACCCAGAATGCCTCGTCGTTGTGTGTTGTCTGCTTGCTCTCACCATAAGTATTGGTGAACTGGTTGCACCAGTAAATGTGTCCGTCAGCCTGACGGAACTTATCCCACTCTGCAGGGCTGTAAAGCTCTTTGATGTTGGGATACTTCTCGATGTACTCATCCCAGGGGATAAGAGCATCTGCCTCGTAAAGCATCTGCATTCCATCGCCACCGTCGATGAAAACAGGATAATCTTCACTTGCGATGATAGCACCTACAGCCTCTTCAACAGTCTGTCCTGTAAGCCAGGTCTCCTTAACTCTAACACCTGTCTTATGAGCGATGATCTCCTGGACCTCGTTGCCATCATTGATCTCTGCACCGGGCATGCCACCGAAGAAAGTCCAGTCAACGATCTCATCGTCAGCATAATCTCTGATAACAAGGTCATCCCTGTCCGCATCTCCGCCTGCTCCGGCACCTGCTCCGTTACCGTTCTTCGGTGTACATCCGCTAACAGCAGCTGCCACCATGGTTGCAGCGCAAAGCACTGATACCACTCTTTTGAAGTTCATTGTGAAACCTCCCTTCCTTTTGAAAGAAAAATAATCTGGACCGGGGCCCCACCCCAATCCTGGTAAATCCTTCTCGAAAATACCTTATTAGATTTTATTTTATATAAACCGCTTATAAAACGGTAAAACTCTGACAAAAAACATGACAAATTATAGTTATTGTTTTGTCCGGTTTTTTCTGAATTTTGACGGTGTGCACCCCTTTATCTCGATAAACTTCTTGAGAAAGTAGTCATTATCCATATATCCTATCATCCCGCCGATTTCACTGATCTTTCTGTCTGTATGCAGAAGCAGATCCGCGGCCTTTGATATCCTGTATTCCGTCAGGTATTCTTTAAATGATTTTCCGTACTTTTTCTTAAAAATCTGCCCCAGATAAGAGCTGTTGATATAATATCTGCTGCTCATCTCCCTGAGACTTAAGTTGTGTGCATAATTCTCCTTGATCTCGTTTTCCACCTTGAGCAGGACACCTCCGGACATATTTCCCCTCAGCTGCCCCAGATAGTCCGCATATTCCTTAGCAAAGCTTTTGAGATGCACATTTCCGCCTCGCATAACACCTTCTTCAAAGGAACTCTCACTGATATATCTCAGGATTTCCTCCTGGTCCACCTCGTCATCCTGTTCGCTGGCAAGATGCACAAGCCTGAAAAGCAGATAGTTAATATTAAGGCTCACCGTATCTGCGGAAACACCCATATTTTTCATTTCTCCATAGAGGATATCCACATCTTTGTCTATCCCCTCCGGGTCATTTTCGCTTATATCCTTTAACAGCGCATCAAGAGCATTCTTGCAAAGGACAACGCCGCCACTGGATATTTTCAGTTCCTCCTCATAGAAGTATACATCCTTCTTCTCTCTGAAGGATATAACGGATCTGAGTATGCATGCCGTTCCGTAGGATTTGGATATATCTTCTATCCCCTCCACGCTTCTGCCGGCTATCAGCACCAGAGGTGCTCCCACAGAGGCTTCCAGTTTGCTTTTCAGCTCCGAAAGCCATCCCTTCACGCCTCTCCCCAGATCATCGGCCATAAATCCCGCAAAGATCATTCCTATGCCGAAATTATCACCCTCCGCCGAAATCCCCGGAATCACATGATCCGAGTTTTCTTTAAGTAATGCACAGCAGGCCTCATAGAGTTTCTTTTGCCTGATCTGCTGGGTATTCTCAGCCTCATCGGCCAGATTCCCTTCATATTCTATATTGATGTATCTCACATTTTCGGAAAGCTTCATATGTTCTTTTACATATTCAAAACCAAAGCTGTCATTTTTCCCGAAAAGAAGGGATACAAGAGTATTGTTCAGATATGACTCCTCATATTCAATACGGCGTTCCTTTGCTTCACGGTCAGCCTCGCTCTCATTGGTCACCTTTCTTAAAATGGTAAGGAGTTCATTCTGAGCCACAGGTTTTAACATATAATCCATGCACTTGTAACGCATGGCCTCTCTGCAATACGAAAAGTCATTATAGCCGCTGAGTATGACATAATACGCATCGGAAATATTCTCTTCACGTATGGTACGCAGGAGCTCAAGGCCGTCCATTCCCGGCATCCTTATATCGGCTATTATAAGATCCACTGTTTCGGTTTTGAGATATTCGAGAGCTTCAAGACCGTCATAAGCTATCTTAACGATCTGACATCCTTCGCTTTCCCAGTCGATCAAAACAGAGAGTCCCTTGGCTATGACTTTCTCATCATCAACAAGCATTACCCTGAGCATCTCTTATTCTCCCTTCCTAAGATGTTCTTTAGGGATCCTGATGGTAACCGTGGTTCCTATGGATTCCTCACTCTCAAGCTCAAATGCAGCACTGTCATCGCTTAACATCTTGATCCTGAGACAGGCATTAACTATTCCTACGGATTTATTTTCCTGAAGCATCCTGATATCCGCCTTGTGCATACGCTTACGGATATCCGCCGCTTCCTCGGTACTGAGACCTGTACCGGTATCCTCTATCTCTATCACCAGATCATCATCCTGCAGGCTTACCCTTACAAAGATCCAGCCTCCGTCGGATTTCTTTTCTATGCCGTGAACGCAGGCATTTTCAACGAACGTTACTATGGAGAGCTTCGGGATGATGTAGGCTTCACATTCTTCGTCACAGTCAACTTCATAGGAGAGTCTGTCACCGAATCTGTATTTCTGAAGCTCCAGATACGCCTTCGTCAGCTCGATCTCTCTTGCGGTCTCCACTTTATCCTGGGACCAGTCAACATACTGCCTCTCCATGATCGCCAGCTTTCCTATCATGTCCGCCGTCACATCTTCATGCTTCAATATACTCTGCATCCTGATATTTTCCAGGGCGTTGAAAAGGAAATGCGGATTGATCTGACTGTACAGAGCGAGCAGTTCCGCACGCTGTTGCGCCAGTCCCGCTTCCTGTGCTTTGATTCGTCCCGTATAGGCTCTTTCTATAAGAGCATTCTGGCGGTCTACCATGATATTGTAGTTATTCATGAGAACACCGATCTCATCCTTCCCCTTAACATCATTGACCATCCGGAACTGATTGTATCCCCTGCTCTCGAATGCATTTCCAAGACGCTTTAACCGGCTTGTTATGGAAGTCTCTATCACATTCATGAATATGGTAGGCATCATAAAGTTAAAGAACAGAAGCGCGATGACCATAGGAGTATTTTCACTGAGCCTTGTAAAAATACTGTTGTAATTACGCATGACATAAATAGTCAGTTCTTCACCGTAAAGATTGTATTGCTTGCTGTATTCGACGGAGCCCTGTTCAGTCAGCTTTGAAAATCTTCTGGAGACATCATTTCCCTCTGTATTGGAAAGGATGATGTCATCTCCTTTACAGACGTAAACTCTGTCCTCGAGCTTTAAGTCCATAATGCCCTTGGCGATCTGGGTATACTCCATATCGATCTTTATTATCTTTTCACATCCCGAAGACAGAAGCTTGCTGAATCTTCTGATAAGGGATACACGCCTTGCCGGAGCCACCGCCGGAGCCTGCCATGTATCATAATAGAAAAGCAGTCTTTCATCCTTTTGCTCAGAATTGATAACATAGTACCAATACGAATCTTTCACGGTGGAAAGCTTTGAAAAGAATCCGCCGTTAACAATGCTGTCATTATCAGAATACAGCATCAGATGAAACATCCCGCTTCCGTATAAAGAAGAAAAAAGTGTGCTGGTCTTAAAATCATCGTAGCACACAAAATAATCAAGCGGTCCTTTATATTCATTATCCAGGTATTCCCTAATAGATTTGTTGGCTGCGATATTTGCAGCCATTATCGATGAAACTTCTATCTGCCTGACAAGTTCGTAATAAACAGCATCCGCAGTATTCTCTGTTTCTCTTAAACGATCGGCTTTCTCGGCCTTGGAAACTATCATGAACATGGCGCCGTCCGTTACGATTATGGGCAGCAAAACACAGATCACGTAAATGATACGCATCTTAACGCGCAGGGATCTGTCATTTAGCCATTCTTCTATTTTTTCCCGAATCTTACTCATTTAAGGATCTCTGAGATCATTTACCGTCGTCGGAGTCTTCGTCAGAACCGGAATCCTCGTCGGACTTTTTGTCATCTTCGTCCCTGTTGTCTTCTTCGTCCTTTTGTTCTTCTCCGGCATCGCCTTCGGACTCTTTTTCAGACTTATCAATAGTGCCCTTTTCAACCTTTGCAAAGGTGCTGACAAATACTTTCCCGCTGTAGAGCACTTCCACGAGTTTCATTACAACCCAGATGATCGGAAGATATTTGATATACCATACTCCAACGACATAGGGAGAGATCATGAATATGAGCATGAGCACCATTGCCGGGAATTTTAAGAAGGCCATAAGGAAGCCTGCCCTGATGACCATCATATTGGATGAAGTAAACCTGGCAATAAAGGCATACATACATAGAAAGCCTATGATAATGAACAGTGTAAATACGGCAAAAAGGATTTTGCCCACTGTCAGATTCATATCCTTTCTGAGGATGATGATCCAGTCCGCGCCCAAAAATATGATGAACAAAAGATTTATGATCCATATCACGGTTGACTGTTTGAAATTATCCTTAAAGGATTTCCAGAAAGACTTAAAGACCACCGGGTCCTCACCGCGGGCGATCTTCATTATAACGTAGTACTGCGCCGTAAACGCCGCACCTGCAGTAACAACAGGAAGACTGAATATGATAAACAGGAATTTTACTATAATGCAGTCTGTAGCCTTGGATATCTCCTGCATTACTTTACTGTTGGGATTTAATATTCCACCCATTTTGTGACCTCACTTCATGATATTCCAAATCCCCTACCCACGGGGACTGATTTTTGCGCAATGAATTTTATTTTACCACATTTATCTTCTTTAGTGAAAGCATCGCATAAAACCTCTGACATATTATTGTTTGATCCCGAACAAAACATATATTTCCTCCCCTTGACTGGCAGTATTAGGGTCTTTATCCTACTCTCATACAGGATCGAAACCGATTTCGGCAGATATCCTCATCAAAACTATAGAACTACTTGAATAATTGAAAGGACGAACCAGATGAATATTTACGAAGATAAAACAAGATCCGCCAAGGAAAGAGCGTCGGCACTTGTGGCAGAAATGACTTTTGAAGAAAAGATCACTCAGCTACAGAATCATGCCGCCCCCATTCCCCGTCTTAATATTCCTCATTATGAATACTGGAACGAAGCATCCCACGGATATTTCGGTCCCTTTAAATACGATAAGATGGATGTCACCAGCTTCCCCGTATGTCTTGCCATGAGCCAGTCCTGGGATCCCGACATGATCAAGGATGTAGCTACAGCCATATCCGATGAAGTAAGAGCTTATCACAACATCTACGGATACGAATTAAATGACTGGTGCCCTACCATCAATCTTGCAAGAGACCCCAGAAACGGAAGGTCGGATGAGAACTTCGGTGAGGATCCTTTCCTCACGGGAAAACTTGCCACATATTACGTACAGGGCATGCAGGGTGACGATCCCAAGGTCCTTAAAACCTGCGCCACTCCCAAGCACTATGCTCTCAACAGTTCCGAAAACAACAGACACAACGGAAGTTCCAATGTGGACGAGGCTACGCTTCGCGAATATTACACCAGACAGTTCAGGGATGCTATACTCTACGGTCACGCACAGAGCATTATGACAAGCTACAACCGTATAAACGGTGTCCCCGCCTCCGCCAGCGAAAAACTCCTCACACATCTGCTCCGTGAGGAATGGGGCTTCGACGGATTCGTTGTTTCCGACTGCGGCGCCGTATCCGATGTTTATGAAAACAATGTTTTCAACGACATCATGAATGAAGAATCGGATGAAAAAACCACCGGTCACTATTACGCAAAGAATCTCGACGAAGCTGCCGCTCTTTCCCTTTCAGCCGGCACAGATCTCAGCTGTGGTGAGGAATACCAGAGTCCTTTAGTCAGAGCCGTAAAGAACGGTCTTGTCTCCGAAGACGTGATCAACCGCGCGCTTACCAGGATCTTCACCGTAAGATTCAGACTCGGTCTCTTCGATGAAGAAGGCGAATATGCATATAAGAATATAGGTTGGGATGATGTCTGCACCCCGGAAAAGCAAAAGCTCTGCCTCGATATCGCAGACGACTCGGTCGTATTGCTTAAGAATGATGATTCTCTGCTTCCTTTATCCCGTGAAAACCTCAGGGGTAAGAAAGTCCTCGTCATCGGTCCCAATGCGATCTACCGTGAGCTTGGCGGATACTCCTGCGGAAGCAACAGGATCGATACGACCGTCAATGTCCTGGCTTTAGACGGAATAAAGAATGTACTTAAAGATAACGATACGGAAGTCCTCTATGAAAAGGGATGGTGTTCAGGCAAGGAATACCGCGAGGGCGTAGACGGAAGACTTCCCGGTGCCGACAATGAGTCACCGGATGCCATCAAGCGCGCTAAAGAAGCAGATGCCGAGCAGGCTGCCGAAGCCAAAGAGCTGGGTATCTCCGTAAGACAGCTTGACTTTGCCAAGAACTTCTGCCTTAAGTTCATGGCTCCCGGATACGATTATCACAATATCACCGATGCCATCAAATCTCCCAAGAAATTCGTCACGGAGGATCCCGATGTAAGAGCCGATGACAATATGCTCTTCGAACGCGCTCTTGCCGCTGCCAAAGCGGCGGATATCGTCATCATCATCGCAGGAACCGATGCATCCAATGCATCCGAAGAAAATGATCGCAAAGAGCTTGAGCTTCCCTATGGTCAGAACGGGAAGATAGAAAAGATCCTTGAAGTCAACCCCAATACTGTCGTTGTAGTCAATGCACTCGGTGCGGTCACAGGCTCATTCTTCGACAAGGCTCATACCGTTATCAACGAGCATTTTGCCGGCCAGGAACAGGGAACGGCTCTTGCAGACATACTCTTTGGCAAGGTTAATCCCAACGCAAAGCTTACAGCAACCTGGTACAGAGATGTGAATGATATCCCTGCAATCAACGATTACGGCATCTATCGTTTTGATACATTAAACGGTAAGGGACGTACCTATCAATACTTCAAGGGCAATGTCCTCTTCCCCTTCGGATACGGTCTCTCCTATACGGATTATGACTATACCGGTATGAAGATCTCAAAGGACGGTGACGGCACAGAAACTCTCTCCTTCGATGCCAATGACACCATGGTGATCACTGCGGATATCAATAATACCGGAAAATATGACGGTAAGGAGATCGTAGAGCTCTATGTACGCAAGGTCATACCCGAGAACATGCATGATAAGAAACCTTCAAGACAGCTTAAAGGTTTCACAAAAGTCTTTGTAAAAGCAGGCTCATCCGAAAAAGCAGTAATCAAACTTCCCGTATCCGAGCTTGCTTTCTGGAGCAATCTTAAGAACAGGATGGTAGTCGAACCCGGTGATTACGTCATCGAACTTGCAAAGAGCAGCAGCGATATCGTTCTTACCGAGACAGTACATATTGAAGGTGTATGGGACGCTCCTTTGGCTGCCGTAACAACAGAGATCGACAGGACCATCATCAACGCAGGCGAAACTGCATGTGTAAACACTGTTGCCGTAGCACTTGATACCGCAAGAGTACTAAATGCAGCCATCCGCCCCGTTTATTCTGTCTCCGACAGCTCTGTCGCAACGATCGACGGGAACGGTCTTGTTACCGCTGTCGCTCCCGGCACCGCACTCATCACGGCAGACGTTACCTACAAGGGCAAGACCATGACAGGAACGGTACCTGTTACCGTAAAATAAATGGAACATCAAATAACTGACACAAATGCACCGGCGATATATGCAGACCCTGAAGGCCGCCTGTTCATTCAAGGTCAGTTTTTTGATTTCAATTCGAAATATAAGGATTCTTATCCCGAGACTCATTTCACCTGTGGGATACGTGCAGGCGATGGATATGCAGCAGCAGGCATGGCTGCAGACGGCCATCCCGTACTGTTCAGATCTGTTCTTGGAAATGAATGGACCGAGACTCCACTGATCTCCGGAGAAGAAGACGGATACAAAAAAGCCGAAGGCACCATCATAGCCATTGACTATGACAGTGCCTCCCGGCGTTTGTTCCTGATCAGCGACCATAATGAGCTGATAATCATTCCCAATTGCAGGAAATGCATCCGCATCATCGAACTTTGATCAAATATCCTATCATCTGAAATATGTTTCTGTCGGTTCAAGATATGAATAAGCAGGCTTTGACTCTTCTTTTCTGATAACGATCTTCTCAAGAACAACAGCCGCCGAACCGCCACAGACAGTAAGTCTGTTCCTTCCGGACTTGAGAGTACACTTCACTTCACTGAATCTTATCTGATCCAATACACCCTGCTCCCATTCAAGGCATCCGTCGGTAACCCTGAAATCCTGCGCTACAAAATCCGCCTTTAAAGCTCCTTCGTTATTTATCTTATAATTCAGATCAAGCTTATTGTCTCTGTAAGGAGGATTCACAGGGGCTATAAGGAACCTTATCACATAGCTTCCCGCATCTTTAACTTCAAAGTCGTAATACAGTTTAGGAACCTCCGTGCTCTTCTCACACTCACCGAAGGCAGGGAGTATCTTCATTCCCGCCGAAGTCTTGCCAAAGCGCTCAAGACATCTGTATTCTCTGCCGCCTGCGGCTGTCTTCCCGGTAAAGTGATCTGCTTCGATGGAGATGTAATCATCCTCGAAAACAAATACATGTGCGGCTTCCTCACTGTCATTTTGATACAAGGCAGGATCAACAGGCACTTCTATCCTGATATCGGAATATTCTCCGAGGATCCTGATATTACCTTTAACAGGCTCACTACCTGTAAGTCTGCTCTTATCAAGTGTAACGTTGAGTACAGTCATTCCACATCCGGGTATCTCATATCTTCCGTCATTTCCCGCAGTTTTTTCTGCATTCACGGATATCTTTAAGAGATCGCTCACTGAAGCAGGCTCAAACCATGCATTTCCCGCTCCGGAATTATAAAGATATATTTCCGCACTTTCTTTACCATATCTGACAAGATCCGGAAGTATCAGCGTCTTCCCTGTCCAGACACTTCCTTCAGTATATTCCCCCGTCTCGGGGATCACTGCTATCACTCTGTTCTTATTGGCGGGATGCAGTCTGTGTGTCACAGGATTCCTGCACTCCTCTTCGTTCCATCTTCTAAAACCGATGTGTTCCGACAGCCCCATGCCGTACCACCAGCCGTCATGAATGGTATGAAGCTCATCCACGATCTTCCTGTCAGCTTCATAAAATTCATCGATCCTGTCCGCACTTGCATTTGCCGCAGCCGCACCGATCTTGGCAAGATAATGATTATATCCGGTCTCCAGCCACATCCTCTGAAGGTTTAAATTAGCCATCACAGGATAATACACAAATTCATAGAAGGGGAACTTCATCTCCTCTGATGCATCCTTATAGATCTGCTCCGCCTCATCCATTAACTGTCTGCACTTCTCATCAAGTGTCTTTCTCTCACCGTATGCTACCGGTGCATAGATGGTATCATCCATAGCCTCGGGACGTCTGTTGTGAGCGATACGGGTATAGCCTTCAAGAAGCGCCGAGATCCTCTTGCAGGTATTCTCATCTGTATATCCGGAGAACATCTTTTCAGCAAAAAGATCGGTATATTCCATATAGCTCTTCTCATTGCTTATTCCCCATTTTTCATAGTCATATGCCATTTCCAGGAAATATGAAAGAGGAAATTCATTGGAATATATATCACCCACATTTACTATCCAGAGTTCTCTGATCCCTGATTCATAAGCATTGGTCATCTGGTCCCAGGTACGGGAGATGGCGGATGAATTTGTCCACTCATAGGAAACCGGTGAGCCATGATAATCGTAATGATAATACATACCAAAGCCGCCTTTTCTGCCTCTCATGGATTCATCCGGAACCGTTCTCAGATTGCCGTGATTGTCATCGCAAAGCATAAGTGTAACGCCGTCAAGCTCCGGATCTCCGGCCAGACCTTCCGTATCCTTATCTCCGTAGAAGAAGGGTTCCACCTCTTTGTATAGAGCTAACATCCTGGGCACTTTATCCAGATCTTCGTTCACGTATTTGCCGATAAGTTCGTTTTGAGTCTTGAGTACATCCCTTAAGAGATCGATATTATCTTTAAGAGTTGCATTCTTTCCGAGTATCGTGGAGTCTGCTTCGCCTCGCATTCCGACAGTTATTACGGTTTCGAACCCGCCGGATCTCTTAAGACCATCTTCCCAGAATCTGGTTATGCCTTCCTTGTTTTTTCTGAAATCCCAGGCATCTCCGTAGATCGAATCCTTCCCTCTCACATATTTGTATTCCTCGCCGTTTCTGATACAGGGTTCATGATGTGATGCGCCCATTACAACACCCATCTCATCGGCAAGTTCCGCATTTGCAAGCCCCGGGCCGTCCAGATAAAACTGTGCAGACCACATTGCAGGCCACAGATAGTTTCCCTTTAATCTGAGGAGCAATTCAAATATCTTCTCATAAGCCTTACTGTTAAATCCTCCAAAGCGCTTATTTACATAGTTACCGAATGCCGGCCACTCATCGTTGATAAAGAATCCTCTGAATCTGACCGAAGGTTCACGGGATTCAAATGATCCCGATATATCAATATATAATTCATCTGTCTTTACGGGACGGACATCTCCCCAGTTGATAAAAGGTGAGATACCGCACAGTTCGGAAAACTTAAAGAGTCCGTAGATCGTTCCTCTCTTATCACTTCCGGTGATATACAGATCCACCGTCCCCTCTTTACTTCCGGATGCCACTTCTATTTTGTAACATTCCCTGCGGCCAGACAGTCCGGCCTCACCGGCCTTCTCCGTCATATAATATATTTTGCCGAGGTCGGGCGCTCCTTCCGCATTCCCCTGAACACCTTTATTTTCAGGCAAAATATAGTCCTCTGTTTTATCATCCGGCGTTGCCGAAAAAATCGCTTCCAGATCTTTGCATACATAACCGGCCGTTCTCTTTACTCCCGGAAGTTCATCTTCTTTATGAACAAATACAAGATCATTGTTTTTTATACTGTCTGCAGTAATCCTGATCTTCATAATATGATTCCTTTCTCAAAAATTGCTTTTTTGTTTAAAGCCACTACCACTCTTTATATTACGATTGTAACCGCTTTCATTCTTCATTTGTTGCCCACTTGATTGCAATAATTGCTCTGTTTGTTTTCCCGTGCCCGCAGCGTTTTATAACTAAACCCCTATATGTTATAATTATACTCTGGTTACTGTTTTTCCGGATCATCCGGTCAGGGGTTATATAATGACACATAAGAAAAAAATCGCTATTTTCGGAAACGGATGGAACATGAGCGCATTGAGAGATGCGCTAAGTGGCATGTCTCCCGTTGCCGGGAGAGAAGATTTTGATTCTTATATCTTTGTGGGACACGCATCTTATAACGGTTATGATACGCTTAACCGTGGAGAATTGAATATTTATGAACTTCCTGATATCGAGGATTTTGACGGAGCCATAGTATTCTCCAATCTTCTCAATTCGGATAAGACCGCAGAAAAGATCTGCTATCATGCCAAGGCTCATGATGTACCTATCGTCAGTATCGGTCTTCAGATCCCCGATATTCCCTATGTTGGCGTAAACAATGAAACCGGTATGGCTGATCTTGTCACCCATCTGATAGAAGTCCATGATATTAAGCACGCTGTTTATATCGGCGGAAGCAGAAATCATATTGAGAATCAGATAAGACTCCGTACGACCAGGGATGTTATGAACGCCCATGGTCTGGAATTAAAGGATGAGGATATCTACTATGCTGATTGGAATAATATTATCGCCGCAGAGGTGGCAATGAAGTATTCCGAATCAGATGAAGGTGTCCCCGATG
The DNA here is from genome assembly GCA_024697065.1 of Lachnospiraceae bacterium. GTDB lineage: Bacteria > Bacillota > Clostridia > Lachnospirales > Lachnospiraceae > NK4A136. Next base: position 88,896 of record JAILGE010000006.1, on the reverse strand, counting down.
CTTTTATATGCGCCAATGATATAATGGCTTTAGCTGTTGCCGCCAAGCTTGTGGATCTTGGCTATGACCTTCCCAACGACGTGATCGTCACAGGCTTCGATAATATTGAAGCCGGCAAATCCTATTATCCCACCATCACCACAGTATCACCCAATTATGATAAGGTGGGTGAAAAAGCCGTCACGCTCTTATTCGATCTGATAAATGATGTCCCGACAGAAAAAGAAGTTTACGTGAATTCGGATTTTATCTGCTGTGAAAGCTGCGGATGTACGAATAATGTCAAATACGAGAATATCAGACGCACCTATTGCCAAAGATCCTATACGCATTCTTCAGAGCTTCACAGACTCGACAGTGAAGAAAGAAGACTGTTTTTGCATATAACCACATCAACGAACATCGAATCGTTTAAGGCTTCTTTAACCGAATATTATACTCATAACCATCATTTTACCGGAGACAATTTCCTGATGATGTTCCACTGGGATTATCTCAAGAAGATAAACACCGATGAATCAGAGATGTTCGATGAAACTTACAAGCAGAAGCTGGACCCCATCGTTGCGCTCATAGACGGGAAAGCCGTGGATCTGAAGCGAAAGAATTCTCATGATCTGATCCCCGGATACAGGAAACAGTCCCGGGAACAGCATCGTTTCTTCTTCTATCCACTTCACAAAGAACAATACAATTACGGCTACATGGTATTCTTTGATGATTCAAGGCTTACCACCGGAAGGTTCTCCATATTCGATTATCTTGAGAAGATCGAACAGGCTATACATTTCCTGCGTGTCAGCATACGGATGTCGTACTTAAATAACGAACTCTCCGTTCTTTATGACAAGGATCCCATGACAGGACTTTTCAACAGATTCTGTTATGAGAAAAAAGCCATTCCCCTTTTCGATGATTGTAATCAAAAAGGTATATCAATGGCCATCATGTTCGTTGATATCAACTATATGAAACTCATAAATGATAAATACGGACATCTCCACGGAGACAAAGCGATACTGGCTGTAACCAAAGCTATCACAGGCAGCATCCCCGATGGATGGCTCGCCATCCGTTACGGCGGAGATGAATTCCTGATAGTAGGTTCCGACTGTGATACCGATAAAGCCACCTCCATCAAGCAATCCATCATGGACTATCTCGATGAAAGTAATAACAACGGCTCCAGGCCCTACAATATCACCGCCAGCTGCGGCTTCGTGATAACCGATCCCGCAAAACAAAAAACTCTTCAGGAATATATCCGGGCGGCTGACCGTATCATGTACGGATTAAAAAGAGAGATACACCGTCATGATAATGATAAGAATTAAAAAAGGTATCGCTGATGGCGGTACCTTTTTTATTATCGGTTTTTGAGAGATTTAATCCCGATCAATCCCAATTTGCTCTGTAATTACCGCTGAGAGCAAGGAATGCGAAGAAGTAGAGACAATTATCATAATACCTTCTCTCGCCTTTTCTGAGCGGTGTTTCCCAGAATCTCCTGATGCAATATTTTGCATCTTCGCCTTCAAGATTAAGAGATGCCTGAGCATTGGTAGCTACTATCGCTACGGGATGAAGTGCCTTACCCTCAAGTACGGTACCGTCTACAGCAAATATACCGTCCCAGTTGTCCTTGCCTATGGTATTGCAGAAGAAATCGATCTGTTTCTTTGACTGCTCCAGCTCTCTCTCGTCAGCTTCAAACCATGAATAATCAAGAGCAATATTGGCGCCGGTCCTGTAGGCATCAGAGAAATAATCACCGTGAGATAAACCATCCCAGGGTGTGATTATCTTGGTACCTTCGAAAGAACTGTACTCAGGATTAAGACCTGTCACAGGATGGCAGGCGATAGCAAGGAAATCCCTGCTGGCAGTAACGGCTTCACGCATAAAAGCTGCATTTTCCTTATTGGAAGTCTGATCAGCTATATATGTATAGAAATGAGGCAGATGATATGAGGGATCTGTGAAATCAACACCTGCAACAAAACGGATAAGCTTGTTGTCGGGATCCCACATACTTCTTCCCTCGCCTCTGTTTCCTTTATTGATGCAATCATCAAGAAGCTTCTCTGCCTCTGCTCTGTAATTGAATATGCCTTCTCCGTCTCCCCATCTATTGGAAGCCATAAAAAGTGCGGTAATGAAGAATTCCTCTCCATCCGGAGCAGCTCCGTCCGCATTCTTCTTTCCCTCCGGAGATACAGACCATGCAAAATATCCGGCTTCTCTGCCTTCGGTAAGATACATATATTTCTTGGCCCATTTCCAAAGTCTGTTGAACTCATCCTGTTTGTTCATCTGGACACACATCATCATGCCGTAGGACATGCCTTCCGTACGTGCATCTATATTACCCGTATCTTCCATAAATGCCATATCATCGCCGACCTCAAAGTAAAACTTCTCACCTTCGGGTCCGTGGAATATGGTCTCAAAGATCTCATTTTTACGCTTCTCGATCTCTTCCTCGGGAATGCCGATCTCAGCAAAACGATTCCTGTATTTTCCTGTGTAATATGCTCCGTTCATATCAGTACTCCTTATATCTTTTATTCATTGATGAAAAAGCGTACAAATGCCTTTTCTCCCACTTCAGGTATCGCCCCCTCGGATGTAAACTCCATCCCTTCCTCTTTTTCCTTAGTATACGGATTCCACTTCGGAAGCTCATTGCCATCACTGCCGGTTCCGTTAGGATCACCGGTTTTTATGAAATTACACCAGTAATCGCACATCTGTCTGGCAAGATCATAATGTCTTCCGACATAAGGCCTGCTGCACTTGGCAAGGGTTTCAAAGAAAAACCACAACTCACAGGAATGGAATGTTCCCGGGTTGTCATCCCCCGGAATATCAGGTCTGAACCTGTAATAATATACAGGATCTTCGCCCCGTTCCTGCGCACTGAGTGCCAGCTTCTTCACCGGACTCTCAATGCTGCTTACGAAACCATACAGGTTATCTCCCGTCTTACGGTGTGCTTCCTCAAACGAGAGAAATTCATCTGCTCTGTCTCCGAAACGTTCTCTTGCTTTTGCTTCAAATTCTGCCTCAGAGCCGGCAATGATATAAGCAGGAAATTCATCTTCGGTATTACCTGTAAGAAGCCTTGCTTTAACATGTCTGCCTGCAAGGTATTCGTCATAGGCATTCCCGAAACAGAATTTATTATCTATAACGGGAAACATTCTGTGCGGTTTTTCCAATGAACAGAACAGTTCAAATCCCGGAACAAATTCATCATATTTTGCGAGTAATTCCCGTGCAGGTATTTTCCTTGCTTCATCTATGGAATCTACCCCCAGTGACTGAAGGAATCTCTTTCCGTTTTGCTCAGCAAGATCCATTGGAACAGTACAAAATCCCGAGTGATCATAGGGATTTTGAATAATGCCGCTAAGTACGGCTGCATTCTGAAAATACCCTTCATTTGCGGGATTGCAAAGCTGGGCCATAACGCTGCCTCCGCCGGCTGACTGTCCTGCTATGGTTATATTATCAGGATCTCCTCCGAAAGCCGCAATGTTTCTCTTAACCCATCTGAGGCCCGCCTGCTGATCAAGAAGACCGAAGTTGGTAGGTGCCTCGGGATCCTCCGCTGTAAGCTCGGGGTGAGCAAGGAATCCAAAGAGGTTTAGTCTGTAATTGACTGTTACCACCACGATCCCTCTTCTTGCGATCCTCTCTCCGTCGAATTCCATCTCTGCAGGATATCCCCACTGAAATGCACCGCCGAAGAACCATACAAGAACAGGAAGCTTCTCATCAGGATGCTTTGCACCTGTCCAGACATTAAGATAAAGACAGTCTTCATCCATTGCTATATCCGGATCAACATGCCATTCCCTGCAGTAAATATCTGTTCCCAGCCCCGGCGTATTCTGGATGGATATGGGCGCAAAGCGATAACATTCCTTAACACCGCTCCAGTTCTCACAAGGCCTGGGTGCTCTCCAGCGGTTCTTTCCTACCGGAGGAGCCGCAAAGGGTATTCCCTTAAAAGCCGTATATCTGGGATCGGCAGCTTCAATACCTCTTACGATCCCGTTTTCTGTTTTAACTTCCCTGATCATATACACTCCTATTAAAACGGCGGCGTGTCATAAAGTCACGCCGCCATAGATAAAACTATTACCTGATCAGAGATCAGCCCCAGGGATTCTCTGTAGGATATCTAACGCCTTCAGGCTGATTGTAACCGATCTCGTCTACGGGAACACCGATGTACTTGAATACCTCGTACAGAGACTTTCCAAACTTGCCGAAAGCAACAGCGCCGTGATGAGGATAGTTCTTCTCGATAAGAACGTGTCTGTAGAAACGTCCCATCTCCTTGATAGCGAATACACCGATCGAACCGAATGACTTGGTAGCAACGGGAAGTACTTCACCTTCAGCGATGTATGCTCTGATCTTTCCGTCAGCTGTGCTCTGAAGTCTGTAGAATGTGATCTCGCCGGGAGCGATATCTCCTTCAAGAGTTCCGTTAGTCACCTCTCTCGGAAGGTTACGAGCCATGATCTTCTGGTACTTCATCTCGTGGAATGAAAGCTTTCTTGAGCATGTATTACCGCAGTGGAAGCCCATGAATGTATCTGTGTGCTTGTAATCAAACTTGCCCTTGATGCTCTCTTCGTACATATCCTTGGGAACAGAGTTGTTGATGTCAAGAAGAGTAACAACATCATCACTTACTGCCTGTCCGATGAACTCGGAAAGTACGCCGTAGATATCAACCTCACAGGATACAGGCATACCCTGACCGGCAAGACGGCTGTTTACGAAGCAGGGAACGAAACCGAACTGTGTCTGGAAAGCAGGCCAGCACTTTGTTGTAAGTGCAACATACTTTCTGTATCCCTTATGCTTCTCTACCCAATCCTTAAGAGTAAGCTCGTACTGAGCAAGCTTGGGAAGAGCCTCGGGGATCTTGTTACCGGTTCCGAGTTCTTCAGCCATTTCCTTGGCAACAGCATCGATCCTGGGATCTCCTGCATGATTCTTGAAGGACTCGAACAGATCGAGCTCGGAGTTCTCTTCGATCTCTACACCAAGGTTGTAAAGCTGCTTGATGGGAGCGTTGCATGCAAGGAAGTTCATAGGTCTGGGACCGAAAGAAATGATCTTAAGGTTCTGAAGAGCGTAGATAGCCTTTGCTACAGGAACGAAATCATTGATCATCTTAGCGCAATCCTCAGCATCTCCTACAGGATACTCAGGGATGTATGCGCGTGTGTTACGAAGTGCAAGGTTGTAGCTTGCATTGAGCATACCACAGTAAGCATCTCCTCTTCCGTCCATAAGGTCTCCCTGGCTTTCCTCAGCAGCAGCGCAGAACATCTTAGGTCCGTCAAAGTGCTTAGCAAGAAGTGTCTCGGAAATCTCAGGTCCGAAGTTTCCAAGGAATACGCAAAGTGCGTTACATCCTGCCTTCTTGATATCCTCAAGAGCGTTGACCATATCGATCTCGCTCTCGATGATGGTGATAGGACATTCATAGATATCCTTGGCATCATACTTAGCCTTGTAAGCCTCTACAAGAGCCTTTCTTCTGTTCTCTGCAAGTGATGCGGGGAAACAGTCACGGCTAACTGCTACGATACCGATCTTCATTTCAGGTAAATTGTTCATGTTCTTGATCTCCTTTGTGTTTCTTTGTTTTTGATTGATTGAGAATCAGTGATTCAGATGCTGTCTGCTATATCGATATTCTCACCCGTAATTCCCACATATGCTCCGTCCTTGACCTCGGATGCTTCGGGATGAGCGATAAGCCACTTGTCTGCTGCGAATAAAAGTCCGTCTTCCCATGAAGCCGTAGGAAGCTCAGGCTTAGGTCCGTTTGTTCCGTCAGGAAGAACAACCAGAACTCTGAATCCTTTGTTCTTATCAGTGTGACAGGGTGCATAATGAAGAGTGGTGGCAAATACTTCCACAAGAACTCCCTTGGGAACGCGGAATGCCTTCACCTTGGAAGAATCAAGCTTGCCGTCAACGATCTCCGCTCTTCTTGCAAGAAGGAGAATAAAATCCTCTGTTCCGAGATTGAACTCGCTTGCTCTGTGATACTCTACACAGTTAAGCTTGGTATTGTGTCCGTTGCACCATCCGAACTGAGCAGGTCTTCCGCCGTAAAGGCCGGTTGCGATCTTCCTGGATGCTGCAAGTTCCTGGATCTTGGGATCCTTGGCAACATACTCAACGCCATCCGGGCAGGGAGTGAACTTCTCGAGTCCTTCAACTATCTCCGCTGTGTCATAGCCGTCTGCGATCCTTCCGTATTCACAGAATTCCGGATCTGTTACTGAATAAATCTTCACCTTTTTCTCCTCTCGCACATGCCTGAAAAACAGGTTTTATTTGATAAATAAAGCAGTTTTATAATATCATTTGGTAAAAGTTGGGTCAATGATAATTTAAGCACTTTTTGGACTTAAACCGATTCAATAAACTGCTGGATAAAAAATGTCGCAGCCCCCGTCATTCCTGTCTTGTCACCGTTCTTCTCTATGATGATATAATCCGCATCACTGTCGAAGATACTCCTCTCTTTGACAAGTGCTTTTAACTCCTGAAGATACTTTTCGACATATCCCGACAGGAAGCCTCCGATGATCACCGGACAGTCAAATGCCATCCTCAGATTATCGATGGCAACGGCAAGTTTTGCCAGAACATCTTCCCATATCATTTTGTATTTCGGATTACCTTCTTCAAGGCCGGAAAAGAAATCTTCCGTGCTGATCCCCAGCTCCGTGCTTATGCGCATGGCACTGCAATATGCTTCAAGGCATCCCTTTTTGCCGCAGTTGCACGGCTTTCCGTCAGGAACAATGCACATATGTCCGAATTCACCGCTCCTGCCGTTATCGCCCATATAAGGCTTTCCGTCATGGAATATGGAACCGCCCACGCCGTTTTCCATGAAGATATAAACGTAATTTCCGGAACGCAGGTCCATGGACATGGAGAGCATCTCTGCGATACCGCCGCAGGTACTGTCATTTCCGAAGTATACCGGATATCTTATACTCTTCTTTAGATCATCAAGACTGAGCCTGTTGGTCTGGAGTGTCGGTGAATGAAGCACGGATCCGCTGTTTGAATCAACCACTCCCGGGATAACGATCCCAACCCCCAAAAGCTTTTCGCGATCGAGAGAATTGTCGTCGATAAATGATTCCAGCTCCGTGCTCATAAGGCTGGAAGCGTCCTTATCCTTTATATCCGTTCGGATCTTCCTGTAACCCAGCTCTTGGTATTTGATGTTGACCGCAAGAAATCTCAGGTGATTGGCGGATATCGAGATGCCTATGGCAAAGAAACAATCCGCATTCACCCGGTATCCCACCGCAGGTCTTCCTCCTCTTGGATCGAAGGTTTCTGCCTCCTCGATATACCCAAGATTAAGGAGCTCTCCCATATTTTTGTACAGAGTCGGCATTGAACAATGGATCTTATTTGCCGCCTGCTGCTTACTCAAAGGAACTTTAGACTCATAAAAAAGACGGAAGATCCTGTTCTTGGTATCATTCCGTCTTTCATCTGTAAGATTAATCTGTCTGCTCATCAGGCACTCTCCCCACCAAATAGCTCAATGTTCAGTAAAACAGTTTTATAAATCCACTTTACTTTAAGCCTTCCGGAGAGATTTGTCAATTTATCTGTCGTATTTAAACCTGTGCAAAATCCGCTATCAGTATCTCAATGTCAGTCTTGACATCCCCGGAGAAGACCGCCGACCCCGCAACTATAACATTGGCTCCTGCCGCAAGTATGCTTTCGAGATTCTCGCGCCGAACACCACCGTCTACTTCGATATCGACATTGTCATGTCCGTTATCGTCAAGGTATTTTCTCAGCGTCCTGATACGCTCATAGGAGGCCTCGATAAATTTCTGTCCTCCGAATCCCGGTTCTACCGTCATGATAAGGATCATGTCACAGACATCCGCATAAGGGAATACATCACTAACCGGAGTTCCGGGTCTTATGGATATCCCGCACTTCTTTCCCGCATTGTGTATTGCTTCAGCCACCGCCCGCGGATCTTCGGCCGCTTCAAGGTGGAAAGTGATCACGTCCGCTCCGCATTTTGCGAATTCATCGATATAGCGTAACGGATCCACTATCATAAGGTGTACGTCGAATACCAGATCCGTGGAAGAACGTATGGATTTGATAACGGGCATTCCGAAGGATATCTGAGGGACAAAAACACCGTCCATCACATCTATGTGGAGATACTCAGCTCCGCCGTCCTTACATGCTTTGATCTGCTGTCCAAGATTCTTAAAATCCGCCGCAAGAATCGACGGTGCCATAATCCTCCTCATACCTTCAGTTGCTGCCTTTCTGACCGTAGTAAGCATTTGCGCCGTGTTTTCTGTAATAATGTTTATCCTGTAATTCCTGGGGTGCCGGCTTCACGTCCGGATTGATCAGTTCACATCTGAGTGCCATCTTGGCAACCTCCTCGGTAACCACCGAATTGTGAACCGCATCCATGGAATCCTTCCCCCATGCGAACACTCCGTGATTCTTACAAAGTACCGCAGGTACTGCCACCGGATCTTTAGACATGGCTGCAAATTCATTAACGATCAGGTGACCTGTATTTTCCTCGTATGCATCTTCTATCTCTTCCTTTGTCAGACATCTGACGCAGGGGATCTCACCGTAGAAGTAATCCGCATGAGTCGTTCCGTAACAGGGAATCCCTCTTCCCGCCTGGGCAAAGCTCGTTGCATAGGAGGAATGAGTATGAACCACTCCCTTTATCTTATCTCCCCACGCCTTGTAGATCTCAAGGTGTGTAGGTGTATCGGATGAGGGATTGAGTTCTCCCTCCACTTTGTTTCCGTCGAGATCCATAACTACCATATCTTCGGGCTTCATGGTCTCATAAGAAACGCCGCTGGGCTTGATGACAAAGAGCTTTGTCTCCGGATCGTACTCGGAAACATTTCCCCATGTAAATGTAACGAGCCCATATTTGGGAAGCAGTATGTTTGCTTCAAAAACTTTTTTCTTGAGAGATTCCAGCATTTTAAGATTTCCTTTCAGACTAGCAAGACTTAACTAAAATCATCTTACATAAGCCATATAAAAATCGCAAGATAAACTTTGAAAAATATCACTCTTTCGTCTTATAAACCGGATCAACGAGTCTCTTCCTGAACTCCGCTTTATCAAGAGGTTTGTCAAAATAATAGCCCTGGATGTTCTTACATCCGTATCTCCTGAGCACCTCAATCTGATCGGAGGTCTCCACACCTTCCGCGATACACATCATATTCATATCATGAGCCATATTGATTATATTGCGTATCATTATGGTGTTTTTGGACTTTTCATCCGTGATCTTGTCAACGAAGAATTTATCAATCTTAAGCTCCTTGAAAGGAACCTGGGCGATAAGACTCAAAGACGAATAACCTATACCGAAGTCATCTACCACCGCCTCGATATTTTTCTCTTTGAGCGCAAATATAACCTTCTTGAGTTTCTGAAAATCCTCATCGGATGAGGTCTCCGTAAACTCAACGGATATAAGTTCATGCGGCACCGAGTGTTTATCGATCACGGAAATGAGCTGTTCCACAAAATGCTCATTGCTTAAGTGCTTTCTGGAGAAATTCACGGATACCTTTACGGGATCGAGTCCTTCTTTGATCCACTCCGCTATATCCCTGCAGACATGATCGAGCATATAGAAATCCAGCTGGCATATCCTGATGGATTTCTCCAATACGGGTATGAACGAAACCGGCTGAACTTCTTTACCATCGCTTTCCCATCTGCACAGTGCTTCCGCACCCATCAGCCTGTTTCCGTCAAGCGAGACCTTCGGCTGATATTTTGCAAAATATTCATGATTATTGATCGTCTTTTCGAATCCGGCCTCTATTTTTCTGGCATGCTCAAGTTCCTTGCCCAATCCTTCATCAAAGAAAACATATCTGACATGACGGTTGAATTTAGCGGAAGTCATGGCCGCCATAGCTGAATCGATAACAAGGGATCTGTTGTCCGTATTGTCCGTGATCAGATATATGCCGGCTGCCGCGGAGATAACCAGTTCTTCCCCGGCCCCTCTGCCGTAACGGATACGCTTACCCTGTATCAGTTGCAGGAAGGCATCCATATGTTCCTTCCTGAAAATCGCACCAAAAGTATCCCCACCGACTCTCCATACGATCTCCGGCTCGGTGAAGAGTTTTTCAAACTCTCTGGCATAGCTGCGCATGGCCTCATCCGCCCGACGTCTTCCAAGAAGTTCGTTAACATTTGAGAATCTGAAAAGATTAAAAAAAGCCACCGCATACTTGGATGCTTCACTTGTCTGAAGTACCTGACTGATCACCTTCTCGGCATAAGCAAAACTGTATATGCCCAACTGATGATCATAGTACACGGCACGGATCAGCCTGTCGATAAGCCTGATCCTGCTCTTAACGATAAAAAGATTGGTGCAGAATATCTCTACGATCTCACGCTCGAAATCCGAAAGAACAACATCTTTTTCGGAATAAACCATTATTTTGACGATCGAATTGTCATTAAGATGCTCCTTGAAAATATAAGCCTCTTCTCCCGCCTTACCGTTATCATAAATCTCCGTAACAGCAGAGGGATTTTCAAGCTTCTCATCTGACAATGAAGCATACTCAGTCACGGTTATCTTAGCCAGTCTTAATAATCCCGCCAGCTCATTGACCAGAACCGGATCCTCCGGAGAATCAACCTCCGTTATCTGACTCTCTTTCTTAATAAACTGAATCAATTCGTAAAGAACACGTGACTCGCGTTCATCGATGTGATCAAGATCCATTGCAACACCCCAATTCTTCCCAAAGAATCATGTCTCAGTCTTTTTCACGTATAACTTCAGCTATCTTCCTTACCGTTTCAAGTGTTATTTCCAGTTCATCATGAGGGATCACACGTTTGATCCTGGCAAAGACCTCACGCATATCTTCAAGTTCCTTCTCGATCTTGCGATTAGCACGTGACGTCAGCTGCACATACGTCCTGGACTTATCTTCGCTCGTCTTCCACAGAACATATCCTTTATCCTGAATGGAACTGATCATCCGTGAAAGCTCCGGCATAGTAACTCCCATAGCCGTTCCGAGCTCTTTTAAATATACACGTCCGTCTTCCGATTCTTCACTGAGCTTCTTGATGCAGCGCAAAAATATGAAATCCGCACGCTCCAGTGATCTGAATACTTTCTCTCCGTCGAGTTCATCTACAAAGAATTCCTCGATCATTCCGATAGTAATTCTCTTTCCTGCCATCCGTTCTCCTCACTTATGCCTGACCAGTATTACTTCCACAATGAAATGATCACTGCAGATCATCTCATTGCCGGGAAACTCGCGGGTGACAAACCCAATATTGATTGTATCATAAAACGCTTAAAAATGGTAATAAATTAAGCCTTTTTAACTATACAAAATGCCCTGTTATGCATTACCGATCCGTCGGTTTTTCTTCCATCTCTCGCGGGCATAATTAAGATATTCGATATTCTCCGGTGTATTTCCGGCTTTTGCATAAGGGCAGTTTACGCTGATACGACGGATCAGCTCATCAACCTTCTCTGGCCTTTCGCCCATGATATCGATATTTATGGTCCCTGCAACGGTTTCCAGTTTGAGAAGTTTTGACTGGGTCATACCGTTAACTTTCTGAGTAAAGACATATATCAGTAAGACTTCATCCTTATATGCCATCTGCAATTTACGTTCTGAGCTTCCGATAACACGCTCCGACATTGCGATAAACTCATCTTTATATATCTCATGTCCGAAGAGTTCTTCCGCCTGATCAAAGATCTCGGGATTACGTCTCACTTCATCTGCACTGAAGGGATCCACCGATTGTCTGATGCCCAGGAACATGATCAGGGCCCCTGCCAGGATAAGTGTTTCAAGAATTATACATAACTTAATACCATAGGAACCGCTTCGGATCAAAAAATACAGGATCGCACCCATAACGATACTCAGCGCGATACCGCCAAAGATCATGAATCCTGCCCTTACCCTGATATATTTTTCTATAAGTTTTTTACCCATTATTCCTCAACAACTGACGGTCCTTTTAACAAAAAAAACCGAGAGCCTTGTTTATAAGACTTTCGGTTTTTATTTTTACAGCTCGTAGCGGAATCGAACCGCTGATTCTGCCGTGAGAGGGCAGCGTCTTAACCTCTTGACCAACGAGCCATGCTTAACTCAACTCGTTTATCTTACTACAACCCGTTTTAAAATGCAAGGACTTTTTTGATTATTTTTAATAAAGCCGTATCATGCACCGGAAAATGCACGATACGGCTTTCCTCATGTAAATATCAGTAATACTGATCCAACAGATCGGAAACCTCGCCTACAGCATCCGTTGCCTCTTCAGGCAGACCGCAATCCTCCAGATTATCAGCCCATCCGTCAAAATCACAATCCTTCAGATATTCGATAAAATCATCCTCGCTCTCGATCTGAACAGATCCCTTTCCGGAAGGAATACTTATTGAGTCACCGTTACTCATGGTTACCGAATAGCCTGCAGAAAGATATTCTTCCTTATCCTTGTTCAGCGCATACTTAACATCTGCACTCTTGCTGCTTGACGAGATACTGAGACTTAATGTGTAATCCGCAAGTTTTTTGATCACGCCGCCGGCATTTTCCTCTTTATCCAGCTGCTTAAGTTCCTTGGAAAACTGTCCCAGATCAAGAGTCACAGTACCGGAAACATTGCCTGCTGCCATCTGCTTGATATTGAATCCCTCTACGCCCAGCGTAAATTCGACATCTTCCTCAGGCATTTCCACATCAAATGTTCCTACTATCTTTCCGAAGGATACCTTGCCGTTTCCAACAACTTTCAATACTTCGTCATCATCCTCCGTAAGCCTTAATTCAGAACCGAACTTACCGAACTTTTGCGTATAAAGAGAATAGAATTCATCATCATCAAGTGCAAATCTTAAGCCCTGTATCTTTCCTCTGTCAGATACATACAGTTCCAGAGTCGCTTTGTCCTTGAATTTTATATTCTTGGCTTCCTTATAAGCATCATCAAGCCAGTCATCCAGTTCGTCTTCAATATCATCCATATCTATATAACTACTATAGACGCCGGTTGAGAGAACCGGCTCATAGGTTCTTGCCGATTTCACGATGAGTTCCTTGAATTCATCATCCTCCTTAAGCTCACCAAGTATCTCAACAGCGATCGCCTTTGAAAGCTTATCATCGATCTTGATCTCAAGAACCGTCATCTTCTGGGATATATCCCCGGCTGTCATCGTTTCTCTTGATTCATCAACATCGTCGATCTGATCTATGGCTATGCCCATATATTTATCCCAATATTTAGACATATCCTGTGCCGTAGGAAGGTCTTCATTGTAAAGAGAGATCAGGGAAAGCATCTGCTGGATTTCCTGTTCTGTATAATTCCTCTGGCCACCCTGAAAAACATAGTATGCGTAATCTTCATTCAGTTCCTTGCTTCTGAAATAGATCTCTTCTCCGTCTGTGTCATAGATGACATCAGCTGTCACGGCGCTCTTCCCGCCCAGCACGATATCCGTTCCAATACTAAACTTACCGTTATCAGCCTGGGTATCGAGCGTAAGTGCTATCTCCCTGGCAAATTCAAGCTCATCTCTGTCGATATCAACATCATCCGCCTCAAGCGCAGTATAAAGATCATCAAGCGCATCATCCGATGCATTCATGTAATACTTGACGGTTGACTTGTTATAGCCCTTGCCCGAACTCGCTGAATTATAGATTTCCGATAAAGCTTTGTTCCCGATGAGATTGTTCCTTAACACATATTTCGTATAATCCTCGGGTGACTTGATAAGTCTCATTATCGAGTCTTTTGCAAATACAGCTGTGGCTACACCTGCGATAACAACAACCGATACCGCAAGAATAGCGATAAGCCCTCCGATCTTTCTCTTCTTTGCAGGTTCTTTGGGCTTATTCTCCGGCTCTCTGGGCGGAGTATAACTGAAGCCCTCCCCTGAGGATCCCGCAGGTATATAGGTACCCGTCGAGCCAAAGGTCAAAGCTGCATTCTCTGCTGTTGCAACATTTTCCGTTGCAACAGATTCCGTTCCCGGATTCTCTGCCTGAACAGTTACTGATCCGGAAGTTGTAACTGCCTGATTTGAAGTATCTGCCGTCTGTACTTCCGCCGTCCCGCCAACGATGGTACCGCAGCCTCCGCAGAACTTTTCATCCGGTGCAAGTTCTCTTCCACATTTTGAGCACTTCATTCTCTTACCTCCATGAAGACCATCCTTTTATATTTTTATATCATCTTTAACCTTTTCCCAAAAGGTCAAAAATAGAGATCTGATTTGAATCGGGAAGTCCGTCAAGAATGTGGAGTTCCGTCATCTTTTCAATGGTAGTCTGAGATGTCTTGGTCCGCTGTCTGAAGTCTTCCTTACTGGTAAACACACCTCTTCTTGCCGCATCTTCTATCTGGATCGCATTGGTATCACCCAGACCGTCTATCGCCACAAAAGCAGGCATTATCCTGCCGTCGTCCATTACCCTGAAAGCCGTTGCTTTGGACTGATACAGATCTATCTTTGTAAATTCTATACCACGGGCATACATCTCCTGAACCAGTCTCATATCACGGAGGCTGTCCTTATCCTTGGGCGATGATTCTTTTGAATCAAGCCTCTTGGTCACTTCCTCCATGCAATATTCAAGATGCTGTTTTCCCTGACACATCTGCTCATAATCAAAAGCCTTGGATCTGATGGAGAAGAAAGCCGCATAATACTGAGCAGGATAATTTATCTTATAATAAGCCACACGCCATGCCATCATGACATAAGCAGCTGCATGGGCCTTGGGGAACATATACTGGATCTTCTCGCAGGACCAGACATACCAGTCCGGTACATCATGCGCGATCATATCCGCTTTCCACTCCGGCCATTTATCCGCCTTGCCTTTTGCAACCTTACCCTTACGGACATTCTCCATGATCTTGAAGGATTCCTCGGGCTCTAATCCCTTTCCGATCAGATAAGTCATTATATCATCTCTGGTACAGATAGCGGTAGATATCGTAGCTGTTCCGTTCTTAATGAGCGTCTCCGCATTGCCAAGCCATACATCGGTTCCGTGAGAAAGTCCCGCGATACGTACCAGATCCGAAAAGGCCTGGGGATTGGTATCTATAAGCATCTGCATGGCGAAGTCCGTACCGAACTCCGGAATACCAAGGGTTCCCAGCTTCGTACCGCCTATATCTTCGGGAGTGATCCCCAGGGGCTTTGTGCTCTTAAAGAGTTCCATAACCTCCGGATCATCAAGTGGGATAGTTAAAGGATCCCTGTCTGTCAGATCCTGAAGCATCCTGATCATTGTGGGATCATCATGTCCCAGAATATCCAGCTTCAAAAGGTTCTGCTCGATCTTATGATAATCAAAATGCGTTGTTATGATCGGCGATTCCATATCGTCCGCGGGATGCTGTGTTGGTGTAAAGGAATTGATATCCTCTCCCACCGGCAAAACTACTATTCCGCCCGGATGCTGTCCCGTACTGTTACGCACACCCATAACGCCCTTAGAGAGGCGGTCCAGCTCTGCACTTCTCTTGGTTATTCCCCTGTCCTCAAAAAAATGCTTAACATAACCGTACGCTGTCTTATCCGCAAGCGTACCTACGGTTCCTGCACGATACGTCTGTCCGTATCCGAAGATAACCTCCGTATATTTATGAGCCTTAGACTGATATTCACTGGAGAAGTTAAGGTCGATATCCGGTTCCTTGTCTCCCTTAAATCCTAGGAAAGTCTCAAAAGGAATATCAAAGCCGTCCTTGATAAGCTTCTCTCCGCAAACAGGGCAGATCTTATCCGGCATGTCAAAGCCCGAGCGTCCGGCATATTCCTTAAGTTCAGGCGAATCAAAATCCGAATATCTGCATTTGCCGCAGTAATAATGCGGCGCCAGAGGATTAACCTCAGTGATACCTGCCATTGTCGCTACAAAGGAAGAACCAACGGATCCTCTGGAACCAACGAGATAACCGTCCTCAACAGACTTCCATACCAACTTCTGAGCGATGATATACATAACGGCATATCCGTTACCTATAATGGACTTGAGTTCTCTTTCAAGTCTCTCCGATACTATAGGCGGAAGCTCTTCTCCATACATGGAATGAGCTTTATCATAACAGATACGTCTGAGTGTCTTATCCGAATCCTCGATGACCGGCGGACACTTATCAGGTCTTACCGGTGCAATGGGATCGCACATATCAGCGATCTTGTTGGTATTGAGGATGACCGTCTCCATAGCTTTGTCGGAACCCAGATAGGAGAACTCATCCAGCATCTCCTGTGTGGTATGAAAATACATGGTATCGGACAGATCCCTTATCCTGACATTCTTCTTGCCTGCTGCCACAATGGTGCGATATATCGAATCCTCTTCATTGAGGTAGTGAACATCACCTGCGGCGCATACTATCTTGCCATGTTCCTCTCCAAGGTCAACGATCCTCTTCATGAAGTCCCTGACATCCCGGATCGAATCTACCGACGGCATCTTGTCATCATCGATGATATATTGTGCATTTCCCGCGGGGAAGATCTCCAGATAATCATAATAATCCACAATACGGGATATATCCGCACTCGGTCTTTCATTGATAAGTGCCTGGAACAATTCACCGTCAGTGCTTCCGCTTCCGACTATAAGACCTTCTCTTAAGCTGTCCAGCATACTCTTGGGTATCTTGGGTACAGCTCTTGCGAGAAATCTCAGATGAGACATTGATACCAGTCTGTAGAGATTTCGTCTACCTACTTCATTCTTTGCAAGTATCACTGCACGTGAAGCATGCATATCCGCAAGCTTATCATCCGTAAGACCGCCAAGCCTGTTTAATTCCGCAAGCGTGGTCACCTGCTTCTCTGCAAGGAGAGCTATCTCTTTGATAAATATGCCTGCCGTCATCTCCGCATCATCCACGGCTCTGTGATGATGGAGTGTCTGAACCTTAAGTGCTTCGGCAAGTTTGTGAAGCTGATAAGTCTTTTGTCTTGGCATCACAAGTCTTGCGATCTCAATGGTATCCGTATGTGTAAAATCATATTCAAGCCCCAGTTTCTCTGCATTGTAACGGATAAAGGAAGTATCGAACTTGGCATTGTGTGCTACAAGTACACTGCCCTTGCAGAATTCCAAAAACCTGGGGAGGATCTCCTCTATCGTATCGGCACCCATCACATCGCTGTCCTTGATGCTTGTAAGGTCCGTGATCTCCATGGGAATGGGTATCTCGGGATTAACAAATTCGGAGAATCTGTCAACAATCTCACCAGCTGTAACCTTGACGGCACCGATCTCGATTATCTTATTCTTGGTAGGAACAAAACCTGTGGTCTCTATATCAAATACAACAAAGGTATCCTGTAAGCTCTGCCCTCTCTCATTAACAACCGCAGAGATCGTATCATCCACGATATAGGCTTCAAGACCGTAAATGATCTTAAGCTTATCATCAGGCAGAACATCATCGCCGTATTTTATCTTGCTCTGTTCTATTGCAGCATCCGGGAATGCCTGTACTGTTCCGGTATCCGTAACGGCAACCGCCTTATGGCCGAATGCCGCGGCAGTCTTGATCAGATTAGCAATATCCAGACAACCGTCTTCGCTCATCTTGGTATGAGCATGAAGCTCGACCCTCTTGAACTCATTGAAGTCGGCACGTTTGTTTCTGAAGTCGCTTATCTTTTTGATACCTACGATATTGCCCACTTCAACCTCTTTATCGAAGTTGTCATATTGAGCAAGTCCCTTTACGGTTACGAAGATACCCTGCTTCAGAGTCTGCAGCAGTTCGTTTCCAAGCTCTACCGGCAGTATCACCTTAAATCTCATCGTATCCGTATAGTCAGTAGCTGTAACCTTGGTGATCTTATACCCGTTCTTGGAATCAAAACTCTCTATGGCGATGATCTCACCACGGATGATAGCATCCGGAGTCTCACCTAAGATGGATTCCATGGTCATGGTCTCGCCTTCGAAATCCCTTCCGTAGATAACATCGGGATTATCACTCATCTTAAGAGTTCTGCCTCTTCCGCCTCTGCCTTCTCTTCCTTCTTTCGAAGAAGAGAAATCCTGCTTTTTACCAAAAGATTTTTCCTTTGGCTTATCCGAAGAATCTTTCTTTGCGGGAGTCAAGGGTTTCGTTCCTTTTTCAGCAGGCGCAGGCGCCGTATCAGCATCTTTTTTCTCCGGCTTATCCGAAGCCGCATCGGCTTTCTTCTCGTTATTCCTGCCGTCCGAAACAGTAAGGAACGGATTGGAAGCATCTTCCTTAGCCTCCGTTTCTTCCTCTTTTGCCTCAAGTGTTTTTTGTTCTTCAGCTTCCATTACACGGCTTGCTATGGAAGCCACTTCGTTTTGAACGCGTTTCTCATTCTCTATGTGATAGAGGCTTTCTTTTGCCTCCACATATCTGACCTCCGGCTCGAGCGGCAGATGAAATCTGTTCTGGAAGACATCACTGAAGATACTGCAGATTTCTTCTTCTCTTTTGTGCGCAACAAAAGTATCCGGAAGTGAAACGATAAGCCTGCCATCCTTCACTTCCGGTTTGCAATTGCGCAAAACCGTATGTATCATCTTGTCATGACGATCTATCTCCATCAATACCGAAGGATAGTAGTTGTCTACTACATACTCGGTACTGTATTGAGATGAGAGATGATAATCCTCACAGACCTGTACCTGCCAGTCCCCGTCATTGCATAAAACACGGGAGAGCTCCGCCTCAAGGGCGATGACACGGTCCTTCATTATCATCCTGTCATAAGTGATATATACTCTAAGCAGCTTCCTGGCGGAAACCTTAGAGACCCTGGAGACCGTAACATCGGAAAAGAAATCGCTGATATCTTTTCTGAGTCCCAGGTCTCCAAATACTTCAGAGAATTTTCTGTCCATTATTCCGGTTACTCTCCCCAGTGCTCAAGCTCATACCTAAGTGCAGATAAAAGCTCTGCCTCCGGAAGTGTCTTTATTATCTCTCCGTGCTTGATCAAAAGACCAACTCCCACTCCGCCTGCGACACCGAGATCAGCTTCTTTAGCTTCTCCGGGGCCGTTTACAACGCAGCCCATAACAGCAACCTTGATATCATCAAGCTTTTTCGTCTTAGTAACTTCCCTGACCATTTCCTCAACCTGTCCCGCAAGGCCGATAAGGTCTATCTTGGTCCTTCCGCAGGTAGGACAGCTGACAACTTCAACCCCGCCTCTTCTAAGTCCCAGACACTTAAGTATCTCTTTTGCCGAACGCACTTCCTCTATGGGAGCTCCGGTGAGAGATACCCTTATGGTATCACCGATACCCTGATTTAAAATGATGCCCAGTCCTACCGAGCTCTTGATATTTCCTCTGGTGAGTGTACCGGCCTCGGTGATGCCCACATGAAGAGGATACGGTGTCTTTCCCGCTATAAGCTCATGAGCTTTGATACACATCATAACGTCCGAAGACTTTATGCTGATGACCATATTATCGTAGCCCGCATCTTCTATCATATGCACCTTATCAAGGGCACTTTCCACTATTCCTTCAGCTGTGACTCCATGGTATTTATCAACCAGATCTGTCTCCAGCGAGCCTGAGTTTACACCTACTCTGATGGGGATATTTCTTTCCTTTGCAGCGGCAACCACAGTACGGAGTTTTTCCGGCCCACCGATATTTCCGGGATTTATCCTGATCTTGTCCGCACCGTTTTCAATGGCAGCAAGAGCCATCCTGTGATCGAAATGAATATCCGCAACGAGGGGGATATGTATCTGTTTCTTGATCTCGGGTATCGCATCTGCCGCAGCCCTGGTCGGAACAGTACAGCGGATGATCTCGCACCCTTCGGCTTCCAGCTCAAGGATCTGGGCAACAGTTGCCTCTACATCTTCCGTAGGTGTATTGGTCATTGACTGGATAAGGATCGGATTACCCCCTCCGATCACACGGTCACCGATATGTATAACTTTAGTTTTATCTCTGAACATATATATACCTTCTTTCACAAATGTAATTCATACCAAGTGATATTATACCTTTCGCTCCTGCCGGCAGGAAGTACGCATTATGATGAAAAATCATTGAAAAAGAAGTGCTTAATTTGACTTGACAATAATTGTATACATTTCTCACAATCCCCTGCCCTGTTTCGACGTATAATGCACCGCCCAGTCCCTGCTGACCACATAACGCTCCCTGCGCATGATGATATATCCGATCGCTTTCTTTAGCGGAATAAAAAGAAGAGCTGTTATCATAAACCCCATGTGCCATGGAATAAATCGTGTCGGATAGATATTTTTCAGGATATACTCAAATATCAAAGGATAATCATAGAATCTCTCCACCCAATCCTTAAGCAAAAGAGCGTCGAAGAGAGCCACGTCCAGACAGGATATCACTATGGCAGCTCTGTAAAGAACAGATAAAATCCTACGTGACAGCGGTCCGGCGTTCTTCCCGGCCAGCTCACTCCTTACCCTTTTTATCTTATCGAGCATCTCTTCTCCATTCTGGTATCTGACAAAAGGTGAAGGAGCAAGACTGTGTCTCAGGATATCCAGCGATCCCTCCGATACTGTAAACCTGCACTCCTCCGGACCTGCCGGTTTAAAGGGAGGTATGACCGGATCCGATCCCGTCACCATATAGGAAAAAAGAGCTCCGAGCGCATAAATATCCGATGCGGGAGTCACGGCCTTACCGGCAAGCTGTTCCGGTGCCGCATATCCCACGGTTCCGTAAGAAACATCATCCTTGACCTGCCCATATCCGCTAAGAGCACACCCCAGATCGATAAGCCGCAATTCTCCGTCACTCGTCATCATAAAATTGTCCGGCTTTATATCCCTGAAGATCACTGCCGGCTGTCTGGAATGGAGCCATGCTACTACAGATGCGGCATCTTCCAGTAATTCAAGCGCCCTCTCCTCCGTAACAGGGGCATGAGTGCGCAGGAAAGTGGTAAGGGTGGTTCCCTCCACATATTCCATCACAAGTGCAGATGCCGTATCCGTCTCTATAAAGTCCGCAAGGTAAGGTATCCTGCTGTCCGAAAGTGATGACAGCATCCCCGCTTCAGCCCGCAAACGTCTTCTCCCTTCATCTCCCTTTCTGCCGTAAACGATCTTTACAGCATATTTTTGCCGTATAACCTTTCCCTTAGCAAGAAAAACCACCCCCTGTCCCCCGGAAGCCAGTTCCTCCATGAGTATGTATTTTCCGATCCGGTCCCCCGGTTTATATTTCTTTTGTTCTCTGTTCATGATCATGCCCCGTTAAAAATGCAGATAAACTGCCGATATGTTATCCGTTTCGCCCCGACGCATTGCCGCATCTGCCAATGTTCTTAAACCTCTTGATGCCGCATCAGCATCTTTTATCTTCTGCGGCATGAGTGCGCCGGAATAATCTCTTCCTTCCAGTGTATGACACATTCCGTCACTCACTAACAAAAATGCACTCCCGGCTCTTATCTTTCCAAGTGTCAGTGACGGAGCGTTATACTTTCCGCTTCCGATACATCTTGTGAGCCTTCCTCCTTTTGCATGTTTTGCTGTCAGGCATCCCGACCTTTTGGATATTGAATACGCCGCCGAATCACCGCTTTGAAGTATCAGATATCTGCTATTGACCGATATGAACAAAGTAAGCGTCGTTCCAAGCTGTTTCCCCAGGCCCGCACCATACCGTCGTATCTCTTCGTGGGCTCTGAATATCAGATTCTTAAGGTCTCGGGCCATGCCTCTTCTCCCTGTGCCGCGTCTGACCTTGTCCGGCAGGTCGGAATAAAACCAGTCTTCAATACATTCAGTCATATATCCGCTGGCGCACTCTCCCATATCCATACCTCCGCAGCCGTCACATACCAAAGCCATTATCACTTCTCCATCGATGGTTGTGAATTTATGGATCGCAACAGTATCCTCGTTTTTTTCTCTTTTTCCCTTTTCATAAAGGATAGAATAAAAAGCCAAAACATCCTCCTTATACACGCACGCAAACAAACAGACCGCACGGAGTCTGTTGTTTGATCTGCAGTTCTTGATTTCTACGGGAATATACCGCGGCGATGCCGCAGCTTCAATGACGGAAGAATACCGTCAGCGGAAAAATCTTGTTATATCATTATAGAGCACGAATACCATAAGTATCATCAAAAGCACGATACCTACCATATGGACAAAGCCTTCCTTTTCCGGCGGTACTCTCCTGCCCGATACAGCTTCAAAGAATAAGAAGATAAGTCTGCCTCCATCCAGTGCGGGAAGCGGAAGGAGATTCATCACTCCGAGATTAACCGTCAATAAAAGCGCAATATTGACGATATTGAGTATCACAGTGAAAGTACCGTATTCTTTGGTATCCTCGATCGTATCATCAATGACATTGGCTATGCCCACCGGACCTGCCAGATCATCAGGCTTGGCATGCCCCGTGATCATATACTTAAGGCTCTGCATCGTAGCATCAAGCCAGTAACGAACTTCAATGGCACTGTACTTAAATACTTTAAGGTTATTGCATTTGATAACCTCAGATCCGCCGGCGAAACCTATATAATATCTTCCATCGGTCCCCGACCACACGGGAATAAGAGTTGTCTCAAGCTTCTCACCGTTACGCTCGTATACGATGTGCATCTCCTTACCCGTACTCAATACGGAACGGATCATTATCTCCCGCCACAGCAAAGTGCGGTGTCCGTCAATGCTGATTATCTCATCTCCTGCCTGAAAACCGGCTTCAGCCGCAGGCATACCTTCACTCACTTTTGCAACTACCGGAAGATCCGCGCCGCAAAACCATACGATGAAAAGGCCGATCAGATATGCGAGGATCAGATTGAAAACAGGGCCTGCAAGAACCGTAGCGATACGTCCCCATACGGGAGCCGCATTGAAATCTCCCGGCTTGAAGGTTACGGTTTTATCTTCCGTTTTCTCATCTTTCTCATCTTCAGAATCTACATCATCTTCTTCGTCATCACCGGACGTTTCCATACCGGTCATGCCTTCAAAAATACAGGCTCCGCCGAAAGGGAGCAAACGGATCACATATTCCGTATTCTTCCCTTTCTTCCTGTATAAGGCGGGCCCCATTCCCACCGAAAACTCATTGACTTTGATCCCGTTTAATCTTGCGATCAGGAAGTGACCGAACTCATGGCTGATAACAACCACGGAAAAGATTATAAGAAACGATATGATTGTAAGTACAGGTGAATTCATTTTACAGTTTGTCTTTCAGCGAATCTATAAACTCATAAGTCTCACGCTCGGCTTCCAGGATCTGATCCACATCAGGTGCATTGATAACCTTATGATTCTCCATGCATCGGCCTATGATCTCAGGTATACCGGTAAATGTGATCTTATTCTTAAGGAAAAGCCCTACCGCGCGCTCATTTGCTGCATTAAAAACCGTAGGCATGCTGCCGCCGGTCTTTGCTGCTTTAAGCGCCAGCGCAAATCCCTCAAAAGTTTCGGGATCAGGCTTTTCGAATGTTAACTTGCCTATCTCATAGAAATCAGCCTTCGGCGTATTCATGGGCAGTCTGTCCGGATAGAAAAGTGCATACTGGATGGGCAGCTTCATATCCGGAAGGCCAAGCTCACCTATAACAGCACCATCACTGTACTCAACCATTGAATGGATTATCGACTGGGGATGTACAAGCACATTTATCCTGTCATAATCAACGCCAAAGAGCCACTTTGCTTCCATCACTTCAAGTCCCTTATTCACAAGGGTTGCCGAATCGATGGTTATCTTATTCCCCATGGACCAGTTAGGATGCTTCAAGGCATCTTCAGGCCTTATCCCAACGAGTTCCTCTTTTTTCCTGCCTCTGAAAGGTCCGCCCGAACATGTAAGCCATATCTTTGACAGGCTCTTTCTCGGCGATCCCTGAAGTGACTGGAATATTGCACTGTGCTCCGAGTCAACAGGAAGGATGCTGACTCCCTCCTCTTTAGCCATAGGCATGATTATATGCCCTGCTGTAACAAGTGTTTCCTTGTTTGCAAGAGCAATGGTCTTATGATTCTTAATTCCCGCGATAGTCGGCTTTATTCCGATCATTCCCACTATAGCAGTAACAAGTATGTCATATTCTTCAATGGATGCAATGCCTGTCAGGCCGTCCATTCCCGATAAGATCTCAACATCAAGATCCGCAACTCTGCCGCGCAGATCTTCCGCAGCTTTTTCATCATACATGACCGCATAACGGGGTCTGAATTCTCTGATCTGCTCTTCAAGCTTATCTACACTTCTGTAAGCGGCAAGACCTGTCACTTCAAGTCTGTCGCTGTATGCTCTTACCACATCCAGTGTCTGTGTTCCTATAGAACCTGTGGAACCAAGCACTACCAGTCTCTTTTTATTTTCCGTTACAGCTTCCAACATAAACCTCCATCGATCAAAGGAATGTGATCGTAAGCAGATATATCATGGGACAGGTAAATATGATACTGTCAAAACGATCCAGTATCCCGCCGTGCCCCGGTATACACTTTCCGTAATCCTTTATACCATGATCTCTCTTAATCGCTGATGCAGCCAGATCTCCAATCTGACCGAGAATGCTTCCGGCCACACCAAGCAGAGGATATATGAGCCATCCTCCCGGTATGACATGCCCCGCAAATCTGAGGACATAAGCATAAAGCAGTCCGAAGAACCCTGCTCCAAGAACTCCTCCTATACAACCTTCCACCGACTTCTTGGGTGAAAGACGCGGAAAAGCTTTATGTTTTCCTAAAAGTACTCCCGAGAAATAAGCACAGGTGTCCGATCCCCATGCCGAAATGAACGTCATCCAGACAGCATAGAATCCTTTGGTATAAAAGCCTTCCTCTTCTCCCGTAACAAGTCTTGTCATGAGAACAAAAGAAAGCATGACTGCAACATACACAAATGAAAAATACCCACTGATAGCCTGTTTTGTATTGTTCCCCGGGAACGTAAAAACAGTGATCATCATGAAAAGCGGAAGAATCAGCATCACGTACAGCATTAAATATCCGTATGATGCCTTAAGATAGATCAATGCATAATAAAATACATTGGCGATGACACCTATTATTTCCAGTATATGAATCCTGCCCGATTTATCACGTATGCCCAGCGCCTTCGTCATCTCAAGAAAACCTATCGACGATATCAGGCAAAGTCCTGCAGTCAGAACCGCTCCACCGGCCCAAACCAACGCAAGCATGATTACAACGACCATGATCCCGCTTATGATCCTTGTCTTCAAGCCATGTCCTCCCAGTATTGTATATTAGGTCTAAATAATTCAGACCTTTCCAAATCTGCGATCTCTGTTTGAATATGCTTCGATCGCTTTGATCAGCTCTGCTTCGTTAAAGGCAGGCCACGGCACATCAGTAAAATAAAACTCACTGTAAGCACACTGCCACAGAAGATAGTTGGAGATACGCTGCTCTCCACTGGTACGAAGGAGCAGATCCGGATCCGGATATCCCGCTGTATCAAGCTTCGAAGCAATAAGCTCCTCAGTTACATCCTCAGGTTTTATTCTGCCTTCGGCTGCCTCCTCTGTTATCTGCTTTACAGCTCTTCTTATCTCATCTCTGCTGCCATAGTTTATGGCAATGGTAAACTTCAGTCCGGTATTATTCTCAGTCTCGGTTTCCAGCTTCTCTATGCTCTCAACGATATCCGCAGCAAGCTTTGTCCTGTCACCGATGACGCGTACCTTCATGTTATTCTTCATGGCACGCTTTATACTGTTCTTCATATATTCACGAAGGAGTTTCATCAAAGCAGAAACTTCCTCTTCCGGTCTGGACCAGTTCTCTGTCGAGAAAGCATAGACAGTAAAATATTCTATACCGTGCTTCCAAACGATCTCGCACATTTCCTCGACTACTTTGGCGCCCTGGATATGTCCGGCATTTCTCGGCAAACCTTTTGACTTGGCCCATCTCCCGTTTCCATCAAGGATTACGGCCAGATGTCTGGGTGTATTCATATCTCAAGCTCCTTTAGACTGTCATGATCTCTTTGTTTTTCTCTTCGATCACAACATCGATCTCTTTGATGAATTTATCCGTCATCTTCTGAAGTTCATCCGTGAGATCCTTGATCTCATCCTCTGAAATCTCAGTCTTGGCTAACTTCTTGAATTCTTCATTGCCGTCTCTTCTGATATTGCGGACTGCAACCTTGGCTTCTTCGCCCTTCTTCTTTACATCCTTTGCAAGCTCCTTACGACGTTCCTCAGTAAGCTCCGGGAATATAAGACGGATAACAGATCCGTCATTGGAAGGTGTGATACCTACATCCGAAGCAAGGATGGCCTTCTCGATATCTTTAAGGAGTGTCTTCTCCCAGGGTGCTATCTGAATTATACGTGCCTCGGGAACTGTGATATTTCCAACCTGTGCAAGAGGTGTGGGTGTTCCGTAATAATCAACTCTGATCTTATCAAGAACATGAGGATTAGCTCTTCCTGCTCTGATAGTAGCAAGCTCTGACTTCAAATAATCCTGAGCCTTTGTCATCTTCTCCTGCATTGTACTGAGTCTGCTGTCCATAAGTGATATCCTCTCTTTACTTTGGTTTCGGTTTGATGTTTGACTGATCAGACAGTAACCGCTGTTCCGTTGAACTTACCGCATACTGCATTCAGGATACTGTTCTCTTCGGTAAGATCGAATACATACATAGGCATCTTGTTGTCTCTTGCAAGGATCGATGCTGTCATATCAACCACCTGAAGATTTCCAGCGATCACATCATCAATGGATATTGTATCATACTTCTTGGCATTCGGATTTTTTTTCGGATCGGAATCGTATACTCCGTCTATGGCCTTAGCAAGATAAATAGCATCAGACTCCACCTCTACAGCTCTGAGAACAACTCCCGTATCGGTTGAGAAATACGGATGACCGGTTCCGCCCGCAAAGAAGGATACCTTTCCTTCCTTCATGCTCTTAACAGCCTCATCCTTGGAGAAAAGCTCCGTAAACGAAGAACACATGAAAGGTGTAAAGATCCTTGTCTGTATCCCGGCAGAGCGGAATAATTCCGATACATAGATGCAGTTCATGATGGTAGCGAGCATTCCGATCTGATCTGCCTTGGTACGGTCGATATTCTCGCTTGTACGGCCTCTCCAATAATTTCCTCCGCCGATGACTATACCGATCTCATATTTCTTATCAAGAAGTGTCTTTACCTGTTTTGCGATACCTAAGATCACTTCATCATCATAATGTCTTGCACTGTCAGCAAGTGCCTCACCGCTTAATTTTAAAAGTATTCTTGACATTTATTCTTTTCTCCTGTCACTGATCATTTTTTAGCTTTGTCAAAATCCGCAAAGAATGTTCCCGGATTAACCTCTGCATATACCTGTGAGCACATACCCTCGATGGCTGCGCCGTTGCTTATCTGAACGGAAGCCGATCTGATATCCCCCATTACTATGGCTGTATCCGCAAGGATAACAGGGCCCTTTACGTCAATATTACCCTTAACGGCACCGGCAATTACCGCAGATGCTCCGTTGATACCGCCGATGATAACAGCACCCTGGCCGATCTTAACGGAACCTTCACATGTTATGGAACCGTTGATCTCTGCACCTTCCGCATAGATCTCACCGGCCTTGATATTACCGCATACCGTTCCGGATACATTGATCTTGCCGAGGATATCTATATCACCCTCGACTTCTCCTCCAAGCTCCATATTGCCGTCGGAAATGATATTTCCGGTTATCTTCACTCCCGCAAGAAGCTGTGCAGTCTCGTCCGAAAGAACGCGATCATCAGGTATATTCACAGCTGCCTTCGCGGAAGCCGCAGATGTAGTTCCTGTTGTGGAAGCCTTCTTTCTGCGTGTACTCTTTCTCGCAGGCTTCTTTTCTTCCTTCACTTCCGGCACTTCAGATTCAGGTTCCTTTATTTCCGGTGCCGACTCCTTCACTGCCTGTTCAGGCTCCTTAGCTTCCGGTGCAGGTTTCTTAGCTTCGTCTTCAGTTGTCGTATCTGCTGCAACAGCTTCCTTTTCCGGCTCGATTACCTCAGCCGCTTTATCGCTTTCTGTTTCCGGCAATACGGCAGGTATTCCCGAAAACATTTCTTCAAGAGACATCTGTCCCTCAATATTATCCTCATCCTCTCCGGATGCATCATTTCCAGCTTCTTCCTTAACGGAGTTCTCAACTATGGCAGAAAGCTCTTCTTCCGTCTCCATAGAATCCTTTTGTGCATTCAGCTCGCTCTGGATCGACTCAAGCATGCTGTTAAGATCGATATCTCCTAAAAGCGATGACTGCTTCATAACACTGTCGGGTGTCTCTTCAGCCGTAGTCTCTTCAACCAGAGTCTCCGCAACAGAAGCCGCTTCAACAGCAGGCTCTTCAACAGAGTCCACGTTAACGACGTCCTCTTTAACAGACTCCTCACTAACGGAAGCCTCTTCAACGGGTGCTTCCTCAACGGAGGCTTCTTCAACAGATGCTTCTTCGACTGTGGTCACACTTCCAACAGGATGTGCGACAATATCAACTATCTCCGGTGTAACTTCAGGTTCCGGGATTGCGATTTCTTCATTCTCAACTGCAGTCATTTCAACTTCTGCAGTATCCACCGGAATTTCTGCTTCAACCGGATCTGCTTCAACCTGTTCCTCTCCAAGTGAGCTCTCCTCATAAGAAAGCTCTTCAGAACTCAATTCAGGATTCTCTCCGGCACTCGATCCTGCTTCAGCTTCTCCTGCCAGCGAAGCTATCTCCTCGGGAGAAAATAACAGATCTGCCTCAGCTAACAGATCATCTGTCTGTGTATCCCCCACCTCTTCTGTTTCTTCGTCTATCACGCTGTCATCATCGTCAGCGGGATCTTCAAAAACTTCTTCTTTCAGCTCTTCCTCTTCATTTTCGTTGATCATCAGCTCGTTAACGGCTTCAGAAAGATCATCTTTAAGATCCTGGAAAAAACTCATGCTTTACCTCTCCCTTGTTGTATTTTTTATTGCTCCTCCACGTGCCTTACAGGTTTAATCTTTTCGGTTATCGGCACAATAACCGTATTTCCCATAGCCTGTATTCCCTCTATAATTTCAGGCAGTGCATCGACTGTCGTCTGTCTGCCCGGAGCATCATGCATCAGTACCACGACCGTATCGGTATCCCTGTTCTCTATCTGTTCGAGGACTTCCTTAACGATCTGATCTGAACTCTTTGTTCCCTTTACCGCATCCTCGGCGGATGCATTCCAGTCAAAATATGAATAACCTCCATCCTCAAGATAATCTATATAATCAGAGATGGGGACCTGGCTGACTTTGTTACTGCTTCCTCCGGGAAAACGGAAGAATTTACTGTCCACTCCGGTCACATCATAAAGATATGAATGAAGCTTTTCAAAATCATCCGAGAAAGCATCTACACTTGAATATATATTAGTATAATCATGCGACCATGAATGCATTCCGAGAGTATGGCCCTCACAGGCTATACGTCTGTATCTGTCTTCCATTCCTTCGTGTCCCGTAACAAAGAATGTTGCCTTCACGTCATATTCCGCAAGTATATCAAGTATCTCATCCGTATGCTCGCTGGGGCCGTCATCAAAAGTAAGACATACTTTCTTTATATTCTCATCAAAATAGACGGAGTCATCTATGCCATTCTCATCGGCGTTAAGAGTCCCATATAAAGGTCCTCCCGATAAAAGCATATCCTGAGATACAGTTACTTCCTCTTCTTCGGAATCAGCCTCTAAAAGATCTTCCTCCGCAACTGCCTGAGGTGCAGAAACACTCTCCAGACGTCCTGCGATCTCAATAAGTACACTCTGTGTCTCTCCCAGTCTCCTGTCTATGGTGCGTATCTGCATAAGAGCAATAAGAGACAAAACGGTAGGCATGATCACAAGTATCGCACCTATCCCGACAATAAGCATCTTAAGACGACGTATCCTCTTGCGTCTAGCCGCCGGATCACGTCTGTTTTCGTTTTTTCCCCTCTCTGTTTTTACTTCAGAGTTAACCTGCATTTCCTTAATACTGCCTTTCAAAATCTTACTAAAATATACCTGTGCCATAAAAGGCGCAAACCCTATTGTCGTCTTTACTTCGCGCTCTGTCAAGGTTACGTAACATTGCCCAAAGTTAACCTCAATATGGTGCGGTTGACAGTAAAAAAGAACGGCTATGTGGTACTTTACAAAACGAAAACGTTATATAAAAAATGCCGCAGAAGAAATTCTCCCGCGGCATTTAATATTTTTATAAAGTAGATTACTGCATCTGCTTTGCAACTTCTTCTGCAAAGTTCTCCTGCTTCTTCTCGATACCTTCACCGGTCTCAAAACGAACCATGGTCTTGATAACAAGATCCTTGGATACGGAAGCAAGGTAAGCCTTAACGCTCTGCTTGCCATCCTCAGCCTTAACGTATGTCTGCTCAAGAAGAGTAGTCTCCTTGATCTGCTTGGATACACGACCGTCAACAGCACCTGCGAACATCTTCTCACCGGAGATGGCAGCCTTATCAGCTACTGCAAGGTTAGCAAGCTGCTGCTTACCTTCTGCGGAAATGAAGTTAGGAAGGAACTTATTGTTCTTCTGCTCTTCGTATGCAGCGATATCCTCTGCACTCCAAACCTTGTCATTAACAGCCTTCTCAAGAAGCTTGTTAAGGATGGGCTTGGGAAGTGAGAATGCATCATTGAGAGAGCTCTCGATAACGGTATTCTTGATCTTCTCCTGCTCCTCAGCAGAAATATCCTCTCTGCTGATGTACTGAGGATTCATGGATGCAACCTGAAGAGCTACATTCTTAAGAGCCTCGTTAACAGCATCGCCTTCTGCACCTGTTCCCTCAACGAGAACTGCGATCTTACCGCCGCCGTGTACGTATGAAACGATAGTACCTTCTGTTGTAAGCTTCTTGAATCTTCTGATATCAAGCTTCTCACCGATAACTGCTACCATATCTGTAAGCTCTTCCTTAACAGTCTTGGAAGCATCATCGATATCCTTCTCCTCAAGGAAAGCCTCAAGATCAGCTGAGCTTGTTGCAAGAGCCTGATTAGCTACCTTCTTAACGTAGGTCTGGAACTTCTCGTTCTTAGCAACAAAGTCAGTCTCGGAGTTAACCTCAACTACTGCTGCAGTCTTACCGTCAGCAGAAACTGCTACTGCGCAAAGACCTTCAGCTGCGATTCGGCTTGCCTTCTTCTCTGCCTTAACAGCGCCGTGCTCCTTGAGCCACTGGATAGCGCCTTCCATATCTCCGTCTTTTTCATTAAGCGCCTTCTTGCATTCCATCATGCCTGCGCCTGTTGTCTCACGTAACTCTTTAACCATTGCTGCTGTAATAGCTGCCATAATTATGATCTTCCTTTCTTATATTTTATTCTGATATACGTTTCTTTAAAAATATGCCGCTTGAATATCAGGCGGCATATCTGATGTTCTTATGAATGAACGGTTAATTAAACCTCTCCGTTCTTAGCTTCCTCAGCTTCTGCTGCAGCGCTCTCAGCTTCCTCAGGTGAGATCTCCTCGCCCTGTCTGCCTTCGATAACAGCATCTGCCATCTTAGCTACGATAAGCTTTACGGCACGGATAGCATCATCGTTACCGGGGATCACGTAATCAAGCTCGCCGGGATCGCAGTTCGTATCGCAGATACCTACGAGAGTGATTCCGAGTGAGTGAGCCTCCTGAATGCAGATGTGCTCCTTCTTGGGATCTACTACGAAGATAGCATCAGGGATGCGATCCATAGTCTTGATACCGCCGATATTCTTCTCGAGCTTGTCCCATTCCTTCTTAAGCTCGATAACTTCCTTCTTGGGAAGTACATCAAATGTTCCGTCTTCGCTCATCTTAACGATCTCGTTAAGTCTCTTGATACGGGACTTGATGGTCTTGAAGTTGGTCAGCATACCGCCGAGCCATCTCTCATTAACATAGTACATTCCGCAACGTGCTGCCTCAGACTTGATAGCTTCCTGAGCCTGCTTCTTTGTTCCTACGAAAAGAACTGTACCGCCCTGTGCCGCAATATCTGATATTACGTTGTAAGCGTTGTCGATCATGCCTACTGTCTTCTGCAGATCGATGATGTGGATCCCGTTTCTCTCGGTGAAGATATAAGGCTTCATCTTAGGGTTCCATCTTCTGGTCTGATGTCCGAAGTGAACACCGGCCTCCAGCAGCTGCTTCATTGAAATAACACTCATTTTGTTACCTCCGTGGTTTGTCTACTGCGCGGTCAAACCCGTTTATCCGGGCACCTTACGGTACGGGGCACTCCCGTCCGCGCATGATTTTTACGCAACGTTCGTATTTTATCATTCCCTTTTTCGTGATGCAAGGGGTAATTTTCTACTTCTTCCTGAAACGCGGAGGCACCCACCCCGGCATGGGCGGTGCAAAGAAATAATCGGACTTTGACTCTTTTCTGAGAGTAATGAACAGGAATACATAGATCCCTATGATAAGTACGAACATGGCACCGAGAAGAAGCAGCAGCAGTCCTAAGGCAGCGACGATCTCTGCATCGCTTTCCGCCGCTTCTGCCGACACAGCCAAAGGTACCGCCAGGAAACATAATGAATCATACAATCCGTGGAAAACTGCCGGAATAATAAGGGCAAGCCATATATTCCTGCTCTTTCCCGCATTATCCCCCTTAACCTGGGCAATCTTAGCTCTGCTGTAGAATATTCCCATGCATACACCGAACATAAAATGTCCGGGTACCGACATTACCGCTCTTAAGAGCGCAGTAACAAAAGACCCCGATGTTGCCACATAAAGGATATTTTCAATGATTGCAAAGCTCATGGCTGATGTGGTGCAATAAACAATACCGTCGTATTTGCAGTTAAACTGCGGACTGCTCCAGGTAGGGATCCTGGCGCCCATGTACTTACAGAATTCCTCTGCGGGTCCTATTATGAGGAAGCATCTTATCAATATGCCAAGTACATTTGTCTCATCAAATCCAAATAATCCGGTCAGTATCAGATCATCAAACAGACATTCAAGGAGGGCTGCTGCCAGAATAAAAGGAAGCTCCATCAGGAGTATCGAAACAAGTATTCCCGGTGACTCCTTATCCACCCTGTCCATCTTTCCGGAGATAAGTAACAATACCACGCCGGGTATTATCGCCAGGATCACCAATATAATAAGCAATATCATAGAGCTGCTTCCTTTCCGTATATCATTTTTTCTCTTCAGAATAAGACACAGACATTCTGATTATATCATCAACCTATGCTTTCCGGATAATAAAAGCACCGTTCATTAACGGTGCCTTTGTTGTTTGTATCATCGCTCTTCTTCGCTTGAACGTCCCACACCTACTATAAGCTGCGGTCCGTCTTTTTCCTGTACCATTCCGGCTCTTAATGTTACCTTCACAGGTTCTTTGTTTAACATTAAGCGGTAATGCAACTTGAAAACTTCTCCATTCTGCGTCCTGTTAAGTATCTTTTCCTTAGTAAGATTTTTCTTAAGATAATCCAGATCCTCCGGGTGGATAACAGCAATAATGTCCCTGCTGGAATCCGCAAAGAAATCCGTTCCTACTTTGGACGTATTCAGATCCGAGAATTCCTTCGTTGCACTGTACTGCATATAATTGCCGCTGACGGGATCCACGGTATATATCGCGATAAAATCGCCCATCAGTGCCGATATCCTGGAATAAGTGATCTGTTCTTCCTTCAGACGTTCCAGCATCTCCTGCTGGCGCATCTGGCTGTCAACGTTGTTGATACCTATGACAATATGCTTATCATCACCATTCATTCTTGCAAGCTTCATATTCACGTAGGTTGGTACCCCGTTAATCATCAGACGGTATGTAAAATTGAACGATCCCTGCTCATTAAGAGCCTGAACTATATTATCCCTGGTAAAGGCCTCCAGAATCGACTCCCTGTCCGCTTCATATATCACCTTCTCTATATCCCTGCGGCTTTCCGCGAAGAAATCATTGCCACGGCGTTCCAGTGTAAGTCCTCTTCCGCTTCCGTCTGCCGTATATTCCACGAACTCTTCTGTATCCATATCAACATGATACAGATAAATGTAGTCTGAAGACAGCGCCTCTGCTACACTTGCGAAGCTGAGAGTCTCCTCTTGCTCAGCCGTTATATCAAGCACAGCAACAACATAGGCGGATACAGCATTGATCGGATTATCCGCAACTCTTCGGATCATGGTCTTTATCACTGTACCGTCTTTCAGCCTCTCTTCCAGGAGTACGCGCCCCCCTTCGTTATCGCAGCGTTCTATTGCAGCCGCAAACTCGCCTCCTCCTGTTTTGTTGATATACTCCAGTGGGTCTTCCTCTCCTAATCTGTCAATACCGAAAAAGCGCATGATAAATTTCTGATAGGCTTTATTACATCTGACAACCCTGATCATTTTTTTATCATATTCAATTGCAGCCATCGGCATGGTGTCGAAGTATTGTTCTTCTCTTTCGTTAATATCGCCTGATATCGAACTCAGATCATACATGTTGATGGCGCCGACTATTTTCTGATAATCGGCTTCATCGGGATCCTCAAATCCCCTTCCGTTTCCGGCTTCAAGCCTGCTCCAAATCTCCTCAATAGGTATGGGCTTACAGAAATGATATCCCTGCAACTTGGTGCATCCTATCTCTCTTAGGAATGCTGCCTGTTCCGCAGTTTCCACACCTTCGCAGACGGTCTCCATACCAAGACTCTGTGCCATGCGCATCAGTTCGCTGAGTATCACCCTGGACTTGGGTGTCGTATCAAACTGACGCATGAAACGCATATCGAACTTGATCAGATCAAACTGCATCTCCTGTAACAGATCCAGTGAAGAATAGCCGCTTCCGAAGTCATCCATCCATACCTTGAAGCCCAGTTTCTGGAAACGCTCCACCTGTTCCTTCATGTAATTGAAATTCTCACCAACCACACTTTCCGTTATCTCAACTGTGATCAGATCTTTTGATACACCGGAAGCTAAGAAACGGTTGTTGATCTCTTCTACGATATCGCATGTTTCAAAATCGGTACGGGATAAATTGAGGGAAATCGGAACTGTAGGGATTCCCTTTTCC
Source organism: Lachnospiraceae bacterium (assembly GCA_024697065.1). Classification (GTDB taxonomy): domain Bacteria; phylum Bacillota; class Clostridia; order Lachnospirales; family Lachnospiraceae; genus NK4A136. The sequence goes on along the minus strand of JAILGE010000006.1, from coordinate 53,661 downwards.
TGCTGCTTTTTGATACGTTCCAGAATAACGTCCAAAATATGCAGATCCACCTTGTAGATAAGCTTTGTATCCTCCAGGATCGGTATGAAATCCGCAGGTGATAACATTCCCTTCTCCGGATCGACCCATCTTGCAAGCGCTTCCTCATCACAGACTTTTCCATTGATGGCGCGTACTATGGGCTGGTAGAAAGGACGCACCCAGTTCTCTGCTATGGCGCGGTCAAGGTTATCCACGATGTACTGACGGTTGATCTCACGGGAGAGCATCCTGTCATCGTAGTAGTTGAAGGTGGAGTTTGAATCATCCTTTTTTATGTCACATGCGTATTTCGCGCGGTCACAGGCAAGAGACACTTCCACAAGTCCCATGGAATCCTTATATATACCTGCACGTACCGGAAGAGATCGACCGCTATTGATCCTTTTTGTTTCCTTGAACAGTTTTTTAAGCTTCTGTTCAACTCCGTTCTCTTCGGCATAGAGCGCAAAATGATCCTGACCGAAACGGCTGCAGTTCTCATCACCGAATAGCGAACCCAAAAGTGTTGCAAATTCCTTTATCAGTGCGTCGCCTTCCGCAAAACCGTAACGCTTGTTGAAGTAACGAAGACCGCTAAGATTAATATATACCAGCACGGACGCTATCTGCCGCTCATGCATGCTCTTACGCCCTATCTCTGCCTGCTTAAAGAAGTAAGTCATGCTCGGCAGTCCGGTAAGCTGGTCATAGTTCATCTCACGGAAATATGTGCGTTCACGGAATTTCTCATCCAGCTCCTCTTCCGTTTTGGCCCTATGCCTTTTTTCATTCATTTTTTCCGGATGCTTCTCGTAGTAAAGGCGTTTGTCCTCGTACATGTTCTCATCAGCCTTGCGCAATGCCATCCTGACATTCCTGCTGTCTTCCTCGATGGCACCTCCGATGGCAAATACTACGTTTCCGTATTTTTCACAAGCCTTTCGTATGGCTTCGATCTTCGTATCAAGTTCAGTCTGATCTATTCCGGTAAGAATAATGGAAAATTCATCTCCGCCTGCACGGAAGATATCTTTTTCATCAAACACTTCTCTAAGGGCATTGGCAGCATTCTTGAGCAGTCTGTCGCCTGCATTATGTCCTTCCAGATCATTTACTTCTTTCAAACCGTTAACATCCGAAAAAATTACGCCGACCGTTGTCTGCTCTTTTTCCTCAGCATGACAGAGTCTGTCAACATAGTTGTTCATCTCATTACGGTTCATGACTCCTGTGAGCAGGTCCTTGGAACTGAGCATCTTCAGCCTGTCTACAAGTAAATAATTTCCGATCTCCGAACCGATGATAAACGTAGTTACCTCAAGTGTTTCCTTTATCTTGGCAGATCTCTCGGAATTAAAATTCAGAGCCCACATATAACCCATCAGCTGATTTCGTGATTTTAAAGGGAAGAGAACGATGTTATAAGCACCTGCGGCTGTAAGTGATTCATACCATACGGGATTTCTTTCTTTAACCACTTCCATATCCTGTTCGTTCTTGGCGATCAGACAGTTACTGCCGGCAATGGTTCCTGCCCAGGATTCAGCGATATCATAGAAATCGTCATTGATATAGTGTTCCATCGGAAGCAACTTTGAATTATCGGCAAAAGCTTCGCCCAGAACAGAACAACTGCGTTCCATATCGTTCATGATCAGAATACAACAGTGTTCGGCCTCGCAAAGGTCACGAATTCCTTTCAACACGTCCTTCATCGTCGCTTTGAAATCATTGGTTCCCCTGAGACGTATACAGGTATCCAGAACAGAAGTAGCAGTACCCGAAGAGATATTGGACATATTCTCGGTATCCTGCTCAAAATTGATCTCCATCATATACAGACAGTAATGCAGATCATCCCCCTCTGAATCCAGCGGTATGAACAGCATATTAAACCACACCGGCAGCCTGTCCGGATGAGCGTAAGAATGGAGACATTTCTTTTCAACTGCGGAACGATAACAGAAATCCTCGAAATTAAGATCCCTGGTAAGATAATTAGTATATTCGGAATTCGGAACAAAAACATCCGTGAGCATCTTTGTGCCCGGAGCAGGCTTTTCAATAGAATCGATATATGCTCTGTTGCCTGTTACGATACGGTATTTACCGACCTTTCCGTCAGGAAGTACTTCTACCGAGACCACACAGGTCATTGTTGTCATACTGTCTACGATCTTTTGAAAATCCATTGTGCAACCCCCCCATTTCCCATCATTTTTCAAAAATGATAAGCACAATGATATTATACCAAAAAAGCACCGTTATCACTAACGATGCTTTCAGCAAAAAAATACCGAAAAGATAAGAAGCTCTTATCTTCCCGGTATTAGATCAACAAAACATTATAAAACGATTACTTACTGTTCTGTAAACATTGTGAGTCTTCTCCTGAACATCGTCAAGTAACACGAGAGAAATATATCACAACTACAGACACTGTACAATTCGCATTGTTTTACTTCCTGAATTCCTTCACAATGCCTGCAGCCTCTGCAGTGAGCTTCTCGATAGTCTCAAAATCACCTGCCTTGATCATATCGCCCTTGACCATCCAGCTTCCGCCGCAGCAGAAGATCTTGGAGCTTGGGAGATACTCCTTAACGTTCGTTGAATTGATTCCGCCTGTAGGCATGAACTTCACATTAGGGAAAGCAGCTCCTACGGCAGAGATCATCTTGAGTCCGCCCGCGGGCTCTGCGGGGAAGAATTTCACATGATCAAGACCCAGTGAAACAGCCTTAGTGATCTCGGTAGGTGTCTGAACACCGGGACACACAGGGATGTCCTTTTCAAGGCAGTAATTTACTATCTTCTCATCAAGTCCCGGAGACACAATGAATTTCGCACCTGCTGCCACCGCACGGTCAACCTGCTCTGTCGTAAGCACTGTTCCCGCACCTACCAGCATATCGGGAAAATTCTCGCTCAGGATCCTTATGGATTCTTCGGCAGCATCCGTTCTGAATGTAACCTCAGCTGCAGGTAATCCGCCCTTCATAAGTGCATTACCCAGTGGAAGTGCATCCTTTGTATCATTTAATACAACTACCGGGATGATCCCGACTTCAGAAAACTGTTCCAATACTTTTTTAGTCTTTTCAGAATTCATGATATACGCTCCGTTTATCTCTTTACTCTTGCTCCGGCGCCGCCCATTATAGCTTCTACTTCGCTTCTTGAAGCCATGGTGGTATCACCGGGTGTTGTCATTGCAAGTGCTCCGTGTGCCGCGCCGTAGTTAACTGCCTGCTCGGGATCACCTGTCTCCATAAGTCCGAATACGAGTCCGCTTGCGAAGGAATCTCCGCCGCCTACTCTGTCCATTATCTCCAGGCCGTTATAATCCTTAGCCTTATAGATTTCTCCGTCTGCCCAGCAGATAGCGCTCCAGTCATTAACCGTCGCAGTCTTAACAGTACGAAGTGTGGTAGCCACAACCTTGAAGTTGGGATATGTCTCTGCAGCTTTATTGATCATCTTCTTGTATCCGTCAAGATTGAGAGTCTTAAGATCCTCATCATTACCCTCGACTTCGAATCCGAGGCATGCAGTGAAGTCCTCTTCATTACCGATCATAACATCGACATACTTTGCGATCTCTTTGTTAACTTCCTGTGCCTTTTCCTTGCCGCCGATGGCGCTCCACATGGAAGGTCTGTAATTAAGATCATAGGAGATCACTGTTCCGTACTTCTTAGCGGTCTTGATAGCTTCGATAACAGTCTCGGATGACCGCTCGGAAAGAGCCGCATAGATTCCGCCTGTATGGAGCCATCTTACTCCAAGATCTCCGAAAATATGATCAAAATCAAAATCTGCCGGAGTAGCTTTTGAGATAGCGGTATTTGCTCTGTCTGAACATCCTACAGCGCCTCTGATGCCGAAGCCCCTCTCTGTAAAGTTCAGCCCGTTTCTGCAAACTCTGCCTATACCGTCGGTCTTCATCCATTTGATCAGGGATGTGTCTACACCACCCTGCAGTATGAAATCCTCCATGAGCTTTCCGACTTCATTATCTGCAAATGCCGTGATAACTGCGGTCTTCATCCCAAAGCATCTGCGAAGACCTCTTACAACATTGTATTCTCCGCCGCCTTCCCATGCTCTGAAAGATCTTGCGGTACGTATCCTTCCCTCACCGGGATCGAGACGGAGCATGACTTCTCCGAGTGATACCGCATCATATGTACATTCTTCTGCTTTCTTAAGTTTAAGATCCATAAAGAACAGCCTCCTTATATTTCTTCTTACATTTCAGATTCTAATGTAAGCGCTTACATCTGTCAAGACACAGTAAGTAAACAAACGATCCTGTTATATAAAAATCCCGCATCAAAGGCGACGGCACAAGCCTTAACACCTTTTCATGCGGGATATGATTATTATTTATCCAAAAATATTTATTTCTTGATCAGTCTGACAATGGTTATCAGCAGACAGGCTCCGCAAACACCACATATGATATATCCGATGATATTACCGAAATTGATACCGATCAATCCGAAAAGAGCACTGGCAACTGCACCACCCACTACACCGAGCAGGATATTTACCAGCCATCCGTGCTCACTCTTCATTATCCTTCCTGCGATCCAGCCCGAAACACCTCCGATCACAAGTGATAATATAAAACCGAAAACGTCACCTATGAGTTTACCTATTATTCCCATTGTCATTCCTCCAGAAAATATTTTTTTATCATGAAATTATAGCATCAGTTCATATATCGTACAAATCAGTCCACAACTTTATCTTAACATTCTGAAATCAGAAAATTCCGCACTTCCGCCCGTCTCTTTTGTGGAATAAACGAACAGCCCGAAACGCGCTCCCGTGAAATGATCCAGGAGGAATTTAAGCTTTACTTCGCCCCCTGCATATATCTTCTTACCCTCGCTGTCGTAATAATAAAAGGCAGCAACATCCTTCATATCTTCAAAATCCGCTTCGCATCCGAAAGTTATCTTTGATACGTCTGAAAACCCTTCCGTCGAAATCTGCGCAGTCTCCTCCCCCGGATCCTTATCATTACGCTCACCCCAGAAGGAGCCGTTATCAATAAAGCGCTTCTTTGTCACAATATAAATCTTTCCTTCTCTCTTTGTAAGAGATATAAACCCATATGAACTTTGCAGCAGGCAAAGTCCTGCATAATCTCCGTCCTTGAGCATCGATCCGTCCACAGTGATCTCTGCACAGCAATCCGGCTTATGGGTTCTCTGGGTAAGAACATTTTTAGCCTGTACGAGGTTATTCGCTATCTTCCCTGTCGTTACAGTTACAGTTCCGTTTTTTTCATCATGCTTTATCAGCCCGAGGTCCGGCTCATGGGAGAACTGCCATCTGCTTAAGAAACCAAAGCTCCCCGACTTTTCAATATCGTTTGTATCATTTTTAAAATCATCACTTCCGGTTAATGGCGTATATCCATAGCCGGGCTTAAGATCCTCGATCTCAAATGAATCCGGTATCTTTCCCTTATCTCCGAATACAGGCATTTCGTTTTCCCATGAAACAGGGATCAGCACCGGAAGCCTTCCTACGGATCCGCTGTCCTGGAAAAGTATCGCATACCATTTGCCCGAGGGCGTACTGACTATCCCTCCCTGAGCTGCACCGCTGTTATGGAATCCCATATCATCATCACATACATCCCCGCCTTTGTATTCTCCCATGGGGGACTCGGATACAAAGCAGCTTTCCGTTCTTTTTCCGGTCGACTTTGGCATATGGATAAAGAAAAGATAGTATCTTCCGTTTATCTTATAAAAATGAGAACCTTCATATCCAAGGGTTGCATCATCATCATCCTTTACCACAAGCTTACCGTAACTGCAGCTTTTATCCTCCGGATCGTACTTACTCTCATCATCCGCATCCACAGTTGCAGTCAGATCTTCATTCAGTTCGGCCACGTAGACATTTCTGTTTCCGTATGCGATATATACCTTTCCGTCATCATCAAAAAGCAGTGAGCAGTCATGGAAGAAGCCTTTGATATTTGACTTGATCCACGGTCCGCTTATACTCTCTGACCTGTACAGATATGTCTTTCCCGTATCATTGCAGACAAAGCAGACATAATAGGTTCCCCTGTTATATCTTAAACTTGCAGCCCACATACCGCTTCCGTAGATATTCTCCTCTCCCTCAAGACACTGTCCGGGAGTGGAATCAAGTCTGTCATAGACATATGCCGCATGCTCCCAGTGAAGCAGATCATAGGATCTGAGTATCTCTGCTCCGGGCATGAAATACATTGTCGTACTGATCATATAATAAGTATCATTCACTCTTATGACATCCACATCCGGATAGTCACATTTGATTATGGGATTTAGTTTGTTCTTTCCAGCCATTTTATTTCTCCGTCTCGAATCACTTTCTGCAAAAACATATATATTTAAATGATTTGCACACAAGTATTATTTTACAGACATATTCCGTGGAAATCCACGTAGCTCAGGTTCTCTTTTACCCTCAATGCTTCCTTCAGACGATCCAGCGAATCCTCTGATCCCGCAAGTATCTGTTCCAGTATGGATCCTGTCCTTTTCAAAAGTTCCGCATCCGTATAGATATCCGCGATCTTAAAATAAGGCAGACCCGATTGTCTGAGCCCGAAAAAATCTCCCGGTCCTCTTTGTTTCAGATCTTCCTCGGCGATCTTAAAGCCGTCATTTGTTTTTTTCAATATTTCCAGTCGCTCTTTGGTACGCTTTCCTATTTCCTTGTCTCCGCTTCCCGCAACAAATATACAATAGGACTGCTTATCGCCTCTGCCCACGCGGCCCCGCAACTGATGAAGCTGCGACAACCCAAAGCGCTCTGCATTTTCCACCACCATGACAGTTGCATTCGGAACATTCACGCCTACTTCCACAACAGTGGTGGACACCAGTACATCTGTCTCGTGTGCTGCGAATTTCGCCATCACATCATTCTTCTCCTTGGGTTTCATCCTCCCGTGAAGCGAGTCGATACGAACGTCCGCAGGAAGTATACCCCTCAGCTTCTCTGTATAGTCTTTAACATTGGCAAGAGCCTGCGATTCAGCGCTGTCACCGGCATCTTCTTCATTACCTTCATCCAGTCCGAACTCAGCCGCATCTGCACTCTCGACCATGGGACATATTATATATATCTGCTCTCCGTCCCGGACATGCTTTACGATCATCTGATAGATCTTCTCACGATATCCGTTATCCACTACCGCATTTTTCTTCTCCAGGCGTCTGGCGGGCATCTCATCTATAACTGAAACGTCCATGTCTCCGTATAAAATAAGTCCCAGAGTCCTCGGTATGGGAGTAGCACTCATTACCACGGTATGGGGCACCGCCCCCTTCTCCATGATGGTCATGCGCTGTCTTACTCCGAACCGGTGCTGTTCATCGGTAACGACCAATGCAAGATCATTGAATATGACATCATCTTCAAGAAGCGCATGGGTTCCTATCACCAGATCGATCTCACCGGAAGAGATCTTTGTCTTGCACGACTTCTTCTCTGACGCCTTTAACGATCCCGATAATAATCCCGGATTCCACTCCAGCCCATACTTCTCTTTCATGAATAACGCATCTTTGTAATGCTGTGCGGCGAGCACTTCCGTAGGTGCCATGATCACCGCCTGATATCCTGCTTTTGTTGCAAGATACGCTGCCGCGAGAGCCACTATGGTCTTTCCGCTTCCCACATCTCCCTGCACCAGTCTGTTTGCGGCAAAGCCGCTTCCCATATCACGTAAGATATCCTCTACGGCACGCCTTTGCGCTCCTGTAAGCTCATAGGGAAGCCTTGATAAAAGCTTTTCTTCTACCTCACCATTATCCTGTATCACATAAGAACTCTTTATCTTTTCCGGGCCTTTTTTAAGCAGCTTCATCTTCGCCAAAAACAGGAAGAATTCATCAAAAGCCAGCCTTTTTCTGGCAGCATATACATCCTCCATTGTTGTCGGAAAATGCATCTTTTTTATGGCTTCTGATATAGCTGACAGACCTTCGCGTTCTACTATATCCTCCGGAAGATATTCCCTGATCTCATCCGCATCTCCTATCACCGCACTCACGGCTTTGGATACCGTATTTCCCGTAAGTCTGCTACCGACAGGATAAACAGGGATCATGGTCCCACGCATCTTTTCATATTCATCTTCGGACAGGATCTTTGGCTGGCTGATCATAGGCTTTCCGCCCTTGTGCGTCACATTTCCCGAAAGGATAAGCTTCCTGCCCTGATAGAAATTCTTTCTCAGATATGGCATTCCAAAAACATACGCTCTGATACTTCCGCTTACATCCGCCACTTCAAAAGACAATATAGTCTTACCGTGGTTTGAAAAAATGCTGCATCCGCCGCGTATAGTTCCCTTTATCACCACTCGTCCGTCGTGAGACAGATCTCCTATGGGAGAAATGTCCGGAACCGATATATAATTTCTCGGAAAATAATGAAGAAGATCATTGACAGTCCTTATACCCGCAAGTTCGAAAGCCTCTGCGGTCTTAGGACCCACACCCTTTATTGACGTTATCAGATCTCTTAAAGCCATAGCGCTATTATAACACTTCCCGAAATAAAAAATCCTGCGGTATATTTACCAATACCGCAGGACCGACAGTTTTTGATCTATATCTCTATATCACTCAGCTGAAACGATATAGTAGTAAACAGGCTGTCCGCCGCATTCAAGTTCCACATCCACATCAGGGAACTGTTCCGCAACCGCATTCTTCATCTCCTCAGCCTCTGATTCCTTAACATCCTGACCGTAGTAGATACTGATCACTTCGCAGCTGTTATCGGTCATCCTGCTCATCATTTCCTTCATGACTTCTTTTATATCTTTGCCCTCGGAGAGAATGCCCTTATCACCGATTCCCATATAGTCACCGGAGTGGATCTCTATTCCGTCAATTGATGTATCCCTTACGGCATAAGTGATCTGACCGGTCTTAACATTTGCGATATCAGCAAGCATTGTCTGTTCATTCTCTTCGGGAGTGGCACCGCTCACATATGAGATCATCGCCGTGATACCCTGAGTAACAGTCTTTGTAGGAACAACGATAACCTTTTTATCGGAAAGGTCACGAGCCTGATTTGCCGCCATGATTATATTCTTATTGTTAGGGAATACGAATACCACGGGAGCATTAACACGTTCAACAGCCTTAAGGATGTCATCCGTACTGGGATTCATGGTCTGTCCGCCGGAGATGACCACATCAACTCCGAGATTCGTAAAGATACCTGCGAGTCCGTCACCTGCAGAAACTGCTACGAAGCCGCAATCCTTGGGAGGAAGCTGTTCTTCCTTTTCCTGAACCTCAGGCACAGGTGCACTTGTCTTCGCGCTTTCCGCAGCGGCCTTAACAGGCTCGGGGTTCTTTCTGTTCTTTACAACTACATCTATCAGCTCACCGAATTTAAGAGCTTTCTGAAGAACAAATCCCGGATCATTTGTATTTACCGTGATATTGACTATGCTGCCTTCAATAGTGATCGCAGCATCTTCTCCGATATCGGAAAGGAACTTAAGAACTTCATGTTCATCCGGAGTACGTACACCTTTTTCAAGTACAAGAGCCACTGAAGTATGATAGAGATACTTAAACCTGGGTTCTTTCTTCTTCTCTTCCTCAAATCTGCGGGTCTCACCGGCTGCCTCATTAGTCTCATCATCCATTGAAAAAGCTATGCCCTTGCCAAGGAGCCCGTCATAGAAACCTTCGAGAACCGCTACGAGTCCCGCACCACCTGAATCCACGACCCCCGCTTCCTTGAGAACAGGCAAAAGCTCGGGAGTATGATCAAGTGTTTCCTTTGCGTGAGCGATAACTTCCTTAAGCAGTACCTCCACATCCTGTTCACCGCGCTCGAAGATCTCATTGGTCTTCTCGGAGATCGCCTTGGCAACTGTGAGTATCGTACCTTCCTTTGGCTGCATAACAGCCTTATATGCAGACTCCACAGCCTTGTCGCAGCCTGCCGATATAACTGCGATATCTATTTCATCATAGGTCTTTATAACCTTGGTAAAGCCTCTGAAAAGCTGGCTTAAGATAACGCCGGAATTACCTCTTGCTCCTCTTAATGATCCGGAGGATACAGCCTTGCAAAAGGTCTCCATCGTAGGATCTTCAAGTGCATTTACTTCCTTTGCCGCCGACATAACGGTAAGGGTCATATTGGTACCTGTGTCACCATCGGGAACCGGAAATACGTTCAATTCATTGATATGATCTTTTTTTGCCTCAAGATTCTTCGCCCCCGCAAGAAACATCTGCGAGAGTATCTGGGGATTTAAACCGGTAACAGCCACTTAGCTTATTCCTCCTTAATCAATAACCCTGACGCCTTCAACAAAGATATTGATCTTCTCTACTTCAAGGCCGGTATATTCTTCGATCTTATACTTTACGTTGCTGATAAGGTTCTCCGTTACTGCAATGATGCTCACTCCGTAAGCAACTATCACATGGAAATCAAGTATCAGCTTCCCCCCGTTAGTCCTAACGCTTATCCCTCTGTCCACGCTGTCCTTTTTAAGGATGCGGACCAGACCTTCCTTCATATTTACACTTGCCATGCCGACAATACCGAAGCACTCATTTGCAACCGTACCCGCATACTTGGCTATAACATCATTATTGATCTGTATGCTGCCCAAATGTGTATCAATGGAACTATTCATGCAGTTTCCCTCCTTGCCTTAATGATGCGAACACCCCACGGGTGTTTTCCTCATTTAACATTCGATAATTATAAAGGATTTGGATGTCCTTTGCAACGACGTTGAAACTTCCTCTTGCAAATCATTTTTCCATCTGTTAGAATAGCTTTTGTTGCGGTTGTAACTATACCGTTATACTATTGATTGTAGATTAGCGTTATTAATGTAATTGATACTAAGGGAGGTGTTAGCCATGGCAAAGTGTGATGTTTGCGGAAAGGGACTTCATTTTGGAAACAATGTGAGTCATTCCCACAGAAGATCAAACCATATCTGGAAATCAAACATCAAGAGTGTTAAGTGCATGGTAAACGGTACGCCTAAGCGTCTGCATGTTTGCACGACCTGCTTAAAGAGCGGTACTGTAGAGCGCGCCTAAACTTTGAGTTCACAGATATAAAAAATCTCCGGATATTCCGGAGATTTTTTTATGCCCTTCTTCCATTCATTCCGAACCTTCTGCAAAGATCTTCATACTCTTCCCTGATCTTGATAATGATTTCATGATCACCCGCCATATTATCCGGATGATATATCTTCATCAGATCCTTATATCTCTTCTTGAGAGCCACCTGATTGTTCACGCCTCTGAAGAATAACCCCGTGGCGTATACCTCCATCTCTTTGGAGGACTTCTCGGTAAGCCGCCTCAGATTCTCCCTTTCTCTGTGAAGAGTATCATATTCGATATTAAGTCTCAGCCTGTCGGCATCCAGCGATCTGTAGGCTCTCTCTATAATCTTCTGCTTGCCGTCCAGGAGATTGGCTTCGCTCTTAAGCCTTTTCCTCTCATATTCTGCAGATTCCCTCAGGCTCCCTATCTTGGCAGAAAGCTGCTTGGTCTCTTTTTCGAGCTGCCTTCGCTCTCTTGCTATGGCCTTACGCTCACGGTTAAGAGCCTCTCTTTCTTCCGCGATCTCGGCGCGTTCGGATGAAAGCATGACTTTTTCTGCAAAAAGCCTGCGCTTATAATCCTGTATATCCTCTTTGCTCACCAGAGCGGATATTTCCGCGTCGTTTTCTTTCATATGGTATCTGTATCGATCTGTTTATTTGTCATCGGCTTCATCCGGGAATGCGGCTTTGGCAGCCTCATCCTCATCAACCGTAACCGCTTTTCTTGCTTTGAACTTGTCGATCACTTCCGGAACAAGGTCTATTATCTTGCTTACGGAGTCTGTGTTCTTAACATTTAAGATACGTGCATGTCCGTCCTGTATCATGATGACTGCTGAGGGTGATAATTTAGCATTGAGTCCGCCTGCTCCCGCATTCTTCTTATCCCTGCTTGTAGCTCCTGCCGCCACACCGAATGAAACATCAACAAGAGGAATGATCACTGCGTCTCCAACCTTTACCGATTCACCGATAACAGTTTTGGTTCCCACAAGATGATCCATATTTTTCATCATCGCGTCCATTACATTAGTAATACTATTGTCAGCCATTTAACTTTCCTCCCGCTTAAGGCGTTTGATAAATAATTTAAATTTCTTATTAAGGACCAGCAGGGCCGTATGCCACAGAATAGGTCCCAGGAAAAAGAATCCTTTGACAGTCAGGTCAAGCTCTACATTCTGCTCACCCTGAACAGCATTCATATCGAAATATCCGGGGATACCGTCCCTTAAGGGAATCGACATCGCATAATACTGCCACATCTTTGCGACATTTCCGGGATCTTCGTCCGAATAATCAAGACTGCACATTATCTTTTTCGGGATAAAAGGCTTAAGTATCTTTCCGACACGATATTTGGTCATCTTAATTACTTCTTCCGCGCCTTTACTTCCAAGCAGTCTGTCGTAATAATCTATCTTTCCAATGAACTCTTCGATCTTGCCTGTGATATTGTCCCAGAACGCCGCAACCTTATCCGGCAGATCTATAATAAAGTCAAATATCTTATCCTCAAGCCTGTCAAGGAACTGCCCGAAAGTGATCTTCTTTCTCTTTCGTTTTTTCTGCCTGCCCCTTTTCGAAGACTTTGAACTCTTTTCGCTTACGGACTCATCTTTGATGAGTTTTTCATCATCCGCTTTATTGTCACCGGTTCTTTTGATATCCGTCTCTTTGACTTCGGGCTCTTTAACTTTGTATTCTTCGTTTCCGGACTTCTCTTTTCTCAAAGCTTCGGCTTCTTCGGAAGTCAGAACCTCATCCGAATCTTTTCCCGATTTTTTCCCTGCTTTTTTTTCGGCTTTTTCCTCACGTCTCTTCTTTAGATCGTAGATATCTATCCCGAACACTTTGATATACGTCTTCAGTTCCTTATTGTAATCAGCGGTGACAGATATTATATGCCACAACCAGAATACTTTTGCCTGAGCCTTGAATTCCTCATGCTTTTCGGCCTTAAGTCTGTAGTGAAAAGGATAAAACAAAAGCAGCAGTATCAATACAAGTATGAGTCCGAGCAAGCTTCCCAGAACTATTCCCGTTATCTTAAGAACGGTCAGAAAAATACTCATAAGCCGTACCGTTCCCTCGCCGCATTTGCCAGATAATGAAGAGTGATCTCATAACTTTCAGCCAGTCCCACAATGTGAGTACGATGCTCTTCATAATATTTCTGTCCGATCTGTAACGACGGTATCGCTTCCGGAAGTCCCGTATTAAGATTGAGATAAATAATATAAATCCCGGTAACAGTTTCCCCGCACATCAGCTTTTCACAGATCTCAGCCTTTTGATCTTTAAGCCCCGGACTGACATACAAAACCGGATCAAATTCTATCATCAGTTCCCCCAAAGTCTTGCACGATAAAGGCTCTGATAGTATTCATATGCCTTCTCAAGAATGGTTTTCTCATTAACGAATTTAAGCAGATGAATGGCCTCATGGTATTTATAGAAACCCGAGTCATGGAAATACTCTTCTCTCTGCGGCTTACTGTAATAACTGACGCCCTTCATCAGATACCAGTGAACGTCCTTCTCAACGGTATCTTCCGGAACATTAAACGTATATTGACTTTTACCAAGATAAGTCACTATGGAAGCTCTTGCTCCCGACTCTTCTCTTACTTCTCTAAGCGCGGTATAAGGATATTCCTCACCCGGTTCTACTGTACCCTTGGGCAGCACCCACCCCTCATACCGGTTACGGTAATTCTTGTACAGTAACAAAATCTTACCTCTGAAAATAACCACACCGCCGCAACTGACTGCTTCTATCACTTTGCAGACTCCTTTCGACGTGCACACACATATGAAAATTATACTTTATACGCCCGCTTTGTGCAAGAAACGGGCAAAAAAAGACCGCACCTCTGTGGATGCGGTCTGATTTTCTTTATATCTCACGATCTGTATACAGATCACTCACTTGCAACATCCTCAGTCTTTTCTTCATCCCCGTTCTCCCCCTTACCGTTTAGGATAGGACGGGCGATATGCACATTGAAGAACTCGATAAGCGGCCCCATGAAAAATGCAGTGATTATCGTACCCACTCCGACGATTGTGGGAATCTTTCCAACAGGATTGCCTGCAGCCAGAAAAAGAACTGCACCCACTATGACACATACAAGATCGGTTATGATCCTCACATACTGGAATTTTCCCTTTTTCCAGGTCTTGCTTATGATAAGCGCAACCGCATCATAAGTGGAAACACCGAGATCTGCAGTCATATAGAAAGCGGATCCGAAGCATATGATCACCACGCCTATTGCAAGACATGCGATCCTTACAGGCATGCCGGGGTTAACGATCACAGTCTGTAAGAATCTATGCGTAAAATCTGTTATATATCCAAGCAGGAACAGATTGATGAATGTAGCGATACCGATGTAGTGTCTGTCAAAGATTAAGGAAAACAAAAGCAGCACCGCATTGGCTATCATATATAACGTGCCAAAATCAACGGGGATCAGCGAATCCAGCCCCGCCATAAACGACTGGAACGGATCCACACCAAGCTCAGCGATCTTAAATATGCCTACACTTATGGAACAGATGATGACACCAAATAAAGTCATCGCAATTCTTTTTCCGAGTTGTCTGTTTTTCATGATTCCTCCGTTTTGCGAATTGTATACAATTTAATCTTATCTCAGTATGCACAATCCGGAGCATTAAAGCAATATATGTACGGAATACAGTACAGGAAATACATCCGATTTCATTCTTTTTTCACAGTTTTTTGTACTGCTGATCATCTAATCAATTGTGGATTTAAGCCAATGAAAAAGGACCGCATAACGGTCCTTTACTCAGTTCGGCTGTTCCTGTTTTTTCACTTACTTCACTCTGAGATCCCCGTGGAAGAATACCGCGATGGTTCCGGGGCCGGTATGACTTCCGATGGTCGCTCCTATAGGATAAATATCAACTTTGCCATTAAGCTTCGGGAATGTCTTTTCAATAAGATCTGCAACATATTGCGCATCTTCAAGGCAATCTGAATGTGATATAAAACATTTGCCGGAATAATCTTTTCCATTATCCGCATGCTCTGCCATCTTATCAACTATTCTCTGGCTTACCTTCTTCTTGCCGCGAACTTTTTCTCTGGGAATAAGGAGGCCGTCACTGTCCATATTGAGCAAAGGACAGATCCCGAGGACCGTTCCGATGGCTCCCGCTGCTTTTGATACTCTTCCGCCGCGGATATAGAAAGTAAGATCCGTTGAGAAGAACCAGTGATGAACATGCAATCTGTTTTCTTCGGCATATTTAAGAAGCTCATCTATGCTGATACCTTTATCTCTGAGATCAGCCATGCTGTCTATCAGAAATCCGTATCCGCTGGAAGCTCCGAGGGAATCAACTATATATATCTTCCTGTCGGGATATTTCTCCTTAAGATTCTCAGCCGCAAGATTTGCGGAATTGATGGTCCCGCTGAGCCCGCTGGAAAGTGTAACATGGATGATATCTTTCCCCTCTTTTAAGAAAGGCTCAAAGAACTCTTCATATTCTATCATGCTGACCTGACTGGTCTTGGTATCTTCACCGTCCAGCATCCTTTTGAACAATTCCTTTGGCGGAACAGACTCTCCCATATCATCAAGATACTGAGTTCCTCCAAGCTCAAAGTGAAAATATACAACGGGTATATTTCTTTTTTTGAAATACTCCTTGGAAAGATCGCTTGAAGAGCAACAGCTCAGAACATAATCACTCATTAACTTAAAACCTCCTTAATCTTCAGGTAAAAAATATAGTACTGATAAATCGCTTATAACAGCGTCACCTTGTTTCTTCCGTTTTGCTTAGAATCATACATCGCCTTGTCTATCCTGTTGAAAGCTTCCTCAAAGGTATCATCATCCCTAAGCTCTGTTACGCCCATAGAACAGGTGATATGTCCAATATCCCGGAATTCAAAATACTCAACTTTTTTCCGGATATTTTCCGCCAATGCATATGCCTCTTTGGCATTCTTTCCGTAGCAAATAACAACAAATTCCTCACCGCCCCATCTGCCAACCAACGCTTTACAGGGAACTGCCATTTCCCTCAATATCCCTGCAAAATCCTTCAAAGCGGCGTCTCCGACTGCATGTCCATGATTATCATTAATGCTCTTGAACATATCCAGATCGACCATCAGGACAGATACCGCTTCTTTATCATTCTTCCGAAGCGACAGAGCGTTGTTTAACTGCTTTTCTATCTCACCATGATTAAATACGGACGTAAGAGGATCCGTTATAGCCATGGCCTCATACTTCTTGAGAGTAGACAGGATCTCAACGGAATTTTCATTGATATCCTGAACCATAAATACAAATCTGTAATCATCATCGGAATATGTCTGGGCTCTGCTGAAGATCAGTTTGACCCAGATGTATTTTCCTTCAAGATTCTGCATCATACAATCATATGATGCTGTACGTCCTCTTGAAAAATTCTTCTTAAGATATTCCGGATCCGTACGGCGAAGGAACTGTTCCTTATCCTCCGGCCATATCATATTAACGATCATTAATCTCCACTCGGAATATTTAAGATTATAATTTATAACATCATCCGAGATCTCGGTAACATTTATACTGCTGGTGGTATCATTCACCAGATCTATATACATAGAGAAGAGATATGAACTCTGTATGGTACTGATCTTGGTGTTGGTAAGTGATTCCTGCAACGATCCGTCATCATCGAACTCATCCAGGATAAAAAAATATTTATCCGACTTGGACAATGGATAGACAACCAGTTGAACAAGATGAGCTTCCTCTTCATCTCCGAGAAAAAGTTTCAATTTCCTGCTGTACTTCTTCTTAAAGATTCCGGTATTATCCACAAATACCTGATAATCATCGGATACCTTCTCATTGGAATCATTGAAATGAAACCAAAGATCGACAATCAGATCATGATAACTCCCGCTTTCTTTGAGATATTTCTCCAAAAATCCCTTTTTTATTATTGTATTATAACTGTCCGTCGACGGATCAACGACAATAGCCGCGTCCACATTCTCAAGGAAAAACTTTGCTACATCCTCAACTTTGTAATCAGCCACATTCTTATCACCCATGATAACCCCCTGTTTGGATAAAAGCCGATCCTGTCTGTGAATATAACCTTTGAATATTATACAACTTTTTCCGTCATTAATTTACTTTACCTGTTACATGGTGTGGCAGCTTTGTCATGGCTACCGCACCTATCACTACTCCTATGGCACATACCGCACTTCCGGTAACCAGCATAACTTTTATACTGAAATGATCAAGTATATAGCCACTGATAAAATTTGAAAAAACTCCGCCTATTGTTATGGCACTCGTGATAAAGGCCTGTCCCTTTACCTGATCAAGCTCCTCCATGGTACTGCTCACGTAATACGCTCCAGCCGGGATAAATACCGCATATGCAAAAAGCTGAAAAGACTGGCTGACATACATCATCGGCATTCCGTTTGCAAATACCAGTATCAGTATCTTTACAAAAAAGGCGATGCCCGAAATGATAAGAAGCTTTTCAGCAGAGATCTTCTTAAGAATGAGACCGATAAGAGCCATTACAGGGAGCTCAAGTATGGCCTGGAGGAAATTGGCTATGCCGAGTTCTGTCTCCTTTCCGCCCAGGTCCCTGATAATCTGTATCATGAAATCGTTGATCATATTGTGGGCAAAGAAAAAGCAGATCGTAGCCAGAAGAAACAATATAAATGCCGGATATGTCTTTGCAAAAGAAGAAAGAGAGTTATGAGCAGCAGATCTTTCTCCGCCGGCCTGAACCCCGGCCTCACCGGAATCCCCGCTTTCCTTCGGTTTTACGAAAGAGATCATCACCACCGCAGAGATCAGCATTGCAGCTATGCTGACCCACATAAGAACAGCTATTCCCTTTTCCTCAACAACAGGACCTATTATCAGAGAAGTCACCGCGAAGCTTGCGGACCCAAGACCTCTGGCGAGGCCGTAAAAGATATTGCATCCCGCTTTTTGATATTCAAAGCATAAAGCAGTCATGACAGGCTGATATGCGAACTGGATCATGTAGATCAATGCATATATCAAAAAGATGATCATTTTTTTCCCCGGCGCACACATGAGGATAATGCATCCGGCAAAAATAACAGCTACCGAGATCAGTATAAATCTCTTATTTGTCAGGAATCCCGGTTTATCTATTATTCCGGCTATGACAGGCTGAAAGACGGCCGATGTGATATTTGCAACTGCCAGCAATATCCCCACCTCCGTATTGTTGAAGCCGTTAGCAAGAAGATAGACTGCGGCATACGCATGTATAGTACAAAATGCAGCAAAATATGCTGCATTTAAAAGTGTATATTTTAATGTATCTCTGGTCATATTATCGCTTCAGCTTTCACCTTTAATCTCTTCTTTATCTTTTCCTTTGTCAACCGAACGATCATATATATGTGAGCCCGTAAAGAATCCCATAAAACCGCATACTATCCCCGAAATCAATCCTCCAAGCACATCCGTTGGATAGTGAACTCCGACATACATTCGTGAAAAAGAAATGCAGCCTGCCACCACAAGTGCGATAAAGGAATACTTCTTCGGCAACATAAGAAAAAGTATCGTCGTTACTGCAAATGCCGTCGCAGTATGACCCGACGGAAAGGAAGAAGAACCCGGAGCTCTGATAAGTATGGAAAGCCCGTCAATCTCGGTAAAAGGTCTGGGCCTGTTCACCAGATGTTTTATTATCCCTTCGTTTAATATAGCCACCATGAAACATGCGATAAAACAGCACACCCCTGCCTTTCTCGTAGCCTTGATCAAAATAAGGACAGTTGCCACTATCCCCCAGATTATCCCTGCGTTTCCAAGATATGTAAAGAAAACAAATACAGCATCCAATACAGGATTTCTCAGATTATCCTGTAACCACAATAATATCTGTCCGTCCATTTGGTAATCGCTCCCGTTAAAACATTAAAATTATCCCATACTATGCATTTTACTTTAAACCGGTTTCAAACAAAAGTATTGAATTTCAGTAAGGGAAGTTTTTATCGCAGCTGTTTCATGAAGAAGATGATAATGCGATATCACTGTTTTTTCTTAAGTGCATATCCAGATTCTATACATTTTTCACATAAAATATAGTAGAATATCTATTGTAGCTGTAGCTTTTTAATAAATATCTGTAAATACTTCTAAACTAACTTAACATACTTCTTGTCGAAACTGAGAATTGGAGGGGTTATCTTATGAGAGAAAAACACTTAGTCCGGATCAACAAACTGTTCCTGCTTTCCCACATCATCGCATGTTTCTTTGCTGCAGTGGGCAACTTTTCACAGCTTACCGCTGCCGACAGTCCGACAAAAGTTCCTCCCATTTTTTGCATCATACCTGCAGTAGCAGCTATCATTGCGCTTATAAGCGGCATTGTTGTGTTTAAGATCAAGCATGCCGATATCTTCTTTGCCCGTTTCGTAAGCGCTGTTTTCTGCGTCGTATATTTCCTGATGATGGTCATGGGATCTTCGGGAAAAATGTTTCCCTACCTTCTTCCCTATATCCTGCTTCTGACACTCACTCTTGATAATATCGCAATGCGCTATACCAGTATCGTGTTTATAGTCACGAATATCCTCAGGATCATAATGACTGTCTCCGCCGCAGCTTCCATGGATGATGTCATTGAAGAAGTAATGATCGAAGCGATCATTACAATAATCGTATCCATTGTTTCCATCCAGGGCATCAAGAAACTCCGTCTCTTCTTCGATGAGTCAATAGAAGAAGTTACAATGGCTGCTGCCAAGAATGAACAGGTAACCGAAAAGATAATCGAAGTGATCCATTCCGTAGAAGAAAATTCCGGCAAGATGTCAGATAGCCTCAGTGAAATAACAGATGTAACCTCTTTAGTCTGCGAGTCTATGAATAACATAGTAACCGGTATAAATTCAAATACCGAGGCTTTGGTTGAACAGACCTCCAAAACAAAAGACATCCAGGAGATCATGGATGCTACAAAATCCAGAACTGAAGCCATGCTTACCATCACCGAAGATGCCAAATCCGCTCTCGATGACGGTACTCACATTATGGAAGGACTCTTTGGACAGGTGAATAGTTCCATCGTTAATTCCCGGGCAATGGAGGACGCTTCCGAACAGCTCCTTGCCAACTCCAATGAGATCCGCGGTATCACCAATATCATCCTCGGAATATCCTCCCAGACCAATCTCCTCGCTCTCAATGCCAGCATAGAAGCGGCAAGAGCCGGTGAAGCAGGAAGAGGATTCAGTGTAGTAGCAGAAGAGATCCGCAACCTTGCCGAGCAGACCAAGAAGGAAACGGAAAACATCACCTCCCTTATCGATAAGCTTGCCGCAAATGCAGAGCTTATGACCGAAAAAGTTAATATCAATGTTGAGAATTCCAAGAAGGAAAATGAAGCAGCTACTGAAGCAACTGCCAAATTCAAAACCATCAATGAACGTACAAAGGTTTTAACGGATCATGTCCGTGAGCTCGACCGTATGATGCAGGAACTTGTACAGGCCAACAATACCATCATCGGTAATGTCACTACTCTCTCCGCCACCGGCGAAGAGATAACCGCAAGCTCTCAGGAAGCATATTCCACCACAAGAAAGAACGTTGAGCTTGTAAATGATTTTTCAAAGATCGTAGACGATATATTATCGCAGATGGAAGAGCTTAAGAATTACGCAGGATGATCTTTATTACGATTACATCAGGATTTAAAAAACCGGATCCGAAATTACGGACCCGGTTTTTTATACAAAGAAAAAAGCTTCGATATACGAAGCCTTTTTCCAACATGGCAGGATTTCGTTATGCAACAACAAATAATACGAAATCCTATATTTTATCTTCGGCTCATCAGCAGAAAAGGATGGCAAAAAATTGCTTTGAGCCAAAGAAAAAGCGGGCATTATTGTTTAATAAAGTACACATCACAGAAGTGTCTCACATGCCTTTCGAACTGTTCAAGAAGCTCCTCCCTGCTCTCGGGCATCCTGTCTCCCTTTGAGATAAACAGTACCGCAGGTGATGCAAGCTCAATCGCAAGAAGCTCCGGATCGTCCTTTTTGACAATTCCTGCTTCCATCATTTCCGTCAGAATCTTCTTAAAGATATTCTGAACATCCTCCATCTTATGGCGGTTTGTGATCTCAGCCATTCTCCTGTTGCGGAACTGTTCCTGGGTCATGAAGATCCTTATCCTTCTTATATTCGGATCGAAAAGCGTAAATCTGAATCTCTCTTTGCTTACCTTAATAAACGCTTCCTTAGATTCAGGTAATTCCCAGCTGCTGTGAGCTGTTCCAAAATTCTCGGAATATCTCTTCTCCGAAATATCAATGATGCAGTTTAAGATTTCCTCTTTCCCCTTAAAATGCTTATAAAGTGACGGAGCCTTGATCCCTACAGCCTCAGCTATGCTCTCCACGCTGGTGCCGTCATATCCCTTCTCCGAAAACAATCTTAATGCTTCTTCCAATATCCTGTCTTTTGTAGTCATCGAATCCCCATTCAGCTAATACACGTTAGCTTGGATTATATACTCACATTTTTCTTCTGTCAACAGGATATCACTTATTTGACATAATATTTTTTCTGCAGGCGCTTACGGGATACCAGCTGCATCGCATGCAGATATCATCCATCATCCCGTCTGTCATCTTCCCGTCTATCTCTTTGATGATCTCACGATACCGGTACTCCTTCTCCTCTATTCCAAAGTATTCTATCACTTTGTCATCGAACCATTTTACCTTATCCTGAGATACGCATTTGTTTTCCCCCAGTTTATTAGGGCAGCATGAGCATAATGTGTCCGTCGAGAATGTGATCTTTATCCTGTCATCTCCGTGTCTTAAACGTTCCACCACATCATTCATATGTTCTACAAATTCAGGGCTATAGCCGTTACCGCTATAGCCCTGTGTGCACAAAAGATGATGAGGTCTGAGAATGATCACTTCTTCATCAGTCTCTGTCATTGATAAGTCCTGCCTTTACCAAAGCTTTTCTTATGATAGCTCCTATGATACCGCACAATACCACCTTGATCACAGCTGTGGGGATAAAAGGTAACACACATGCTGTAAATCCTGCGGCCATATTCTCTGCATTAACCGCGCCGAGGTAGATACCGGCAAACCACATCGTACCTATCAGATAGTTGAGCGCTGCTCCGATCACAAGTCCGACATAGATACATGTAAAATAAACAGCATTCCCCTTCTTTCTTCCAAGCTTCTCTCCAAGACCTGCTAAAAGCGGCATGATCGGAAATGAGATGATAAAACCGCCTGTGGCACCCATTATCACGCCTATACCTCCGGAAAAACCAGAGAATACCGGAACACCGGCTGCCCCCAGTAAAACATATATAAGTGCAGCAACCATTCCGTCCAGCGGTCCCAGAATAACACCCGCAAGAGGGATTATCAGTGTCTGTAACGTCATAGGAACGCCCCCCGGCATAGGTATCCCCGGCAGCTGCGATATGGCACAGATTATCGCCGTAAACATTGCAATGTAACAGATCCTTAAGACCTTTTTGTTTGTTTTTTTCATATTCTTCCTGCTCACTCCTTTTTACGGATACATATCTTTTTTGTGGTATCCGTTTATATTGCATAACTAATATATAACGTCATCCGACCGATTGTCAACCACTAATAATATGTTGGTTAACAATCGGTTTTTGAGGATACTCTCTCATAAAAAAAGATCATAACTTTGTTCAAAGTCATGATCTGTGTTCTTATGTATCCGGTCATTATTTATCCGGGTTTGATGCATCCGCTTCCGGTCTGTCCGGGTTTGATGTATCCGCTTCCGGGCTGTCCGGGCCTTCCGGTTGATGTTCTTCCGCAGGGGCGGCTTTATACAGTTCGTCAATGAACTTCTTTCCTATCTCACTGAGTTCATCTTTATGTATATAACCTATTTCCATGGAACTGTATGGCAGATGAGCGCTCTCTCTTAAAGGGATCACTTTATAATCACTCCATCCAACAGCCCCCTTCACGGCACCCGAACAGAAAGTGAATCCGTTTAGCTTTTTCATTATCTGAAGCATGGAAGCTCTGTCGGAAACTTTCACCGAATACGGGTAATCCTGCTCCGCAAAAATCTCCTCCGACATGTATAACGGACTGTTTTTCCCCTGTTCATATGTGATCAGAGGGTATTTGATTATGTCCTCATAATCAATCATCGTTCTGTCCGCAAGAGGATGATTCTTGCCCAGATAAACATAGAATCTGCAACTTACTATCTTCTTGTAGGTAAGTCCGTTATCGACAAAGATCCTGTTTAATTCCACTCTGTTGAAGTCGCTTAAAAAAAGCACACCGACTTCACTGATCTGACTGCTCACATCTTCTATCGTCTTCGGTGTTGTAGTCTCAAGGATCGAGAAATGAAACGTTGATGCATCATAAGCTTTAACAACTTCGGCAAAAGCCTCACATACGAACGCATAATGCTGTGTGGAAACACTGAACACTTTCCTGGTATTTCCCTTTCCATCATAGCGCCATATAAGCTGCTCATACTGATCACATACTTTTTTTGCATAGAAGATAAAATCCGAGCCTTCGCTGGTAAGATTCACACCTTTATTTGTCCTGTTAAAAAGTGTGATACCGGTCTCCTCTTCAAGTCCTCTTATAGTATTGGTAAGCGTAGGCTGAGATATGTAGAGACTCTCCGCAGCCTTGTTCATGGAACCTGTCCTTGCCACAACCATCGCATATTTTAATTGCTGTAAAGTCATCAATAATCACCTTCGATCATCTTTCGTTCCCATTTACATGCTAACATCTTATGCATCATTCGTCTTAGTCCAAAAAAATATATCCCGCAATAATCAGCGGTTATAACAGCATCAAAAAACACATGAAGCAAATAAAAAAAGCCCCTTTCCGGGGCTTTAAAAATATATATCTATATTCGTTTTTGCATCCACAGAAGGTCATACCATCTGTTGAATTTCTTTCCCACTGTTTTTATTCGTGCAACCTGTTCATATCCGGACTTTAAGTGAAACTTAACACTGTCATGTGTCAGATATTCATCCTCAGTTTCGCAATATGCAATGCCAGCCAGGAGATTAACTATTCCCGCTTCCTTTAATCTTTCTTCCAGTGCATCATAGAGCATGGCACCTACACCCTGTCTGTGGCAGTCCTTAGCCACATAAATGGATGTTGTAACTGTCCAGTTATAAGCTTCTCTGGGACTATATCTTCCTGCATAAACATAACCTAATACCACGCCGTTTTTCTCACACACGAGATACGGATATTTTGCCTTTATCTTTCGTATCCTCTCTGCGAATTCCTCAACTGTCGGTACTGTATATTCAAAAGATACAGCAGTGTCTGTTATATAATGCGAATATATCTCAACAAGTCTTGCCGCATCTTTTTCTTCAACATCTCTTATCTTAAATTCATCACTCATTGTTTTCATCTGTCCCTTCTGGTTGTCTGGTCATACGTTTTTCATATTCACCCTTTTCCATTGGTTTTGCAAAAAAGAATCCCTGTATCATATCGCATCCAAGTTCCGCAAGGAAATCAACCTGTTCTTTTTCTTCCACACCTTCCGCAACGGTCCTCATTTCAAGGATCTTTGCAAGCTTTATGGCTTCACTGACAACCTTCTTACCACGTTCTCCCTCTCCTTCACCTCTAAAGAACTCCGCATCCAGTTTTAATACATCAAGCGGCATATCCTTCAGGGAATTCAGAGAAGAATAACCGGAACCGAAATCATCCATTGATACGGCAAAACCATATTCTTTCAATTTCCTGATGGTATCTATCATGGCTGTCTTATCGTCAAAGAATGCACTTTCGGTCAGCTCTATCTCAATAAGATCGTGAGGACATTCCGCCTCATCAACGATATCTCTTATCTGTTCAGCCAGATCATTTTCCGAAAAATGTGCCCTGGAAACATTTACCGATACCGGCACACAATCATATCCTTCATCCAGCCACCTTTTTTGATCCGTTGAAACATGCCTTAACATGAAATGATCTATCTGAGTTATAAATCCGTTCTTCTCAAATATGGGAATAAATCTTACCGGGCTGATCAGCTCATTCTCCGGAGTTATCCACCTGATCAGCGCTTCCGCGCCTCTCATCCTGCCTGTGTTTGGATCATACTTAGGCTGGTAATATACTTTGAATTCTTCATTCTTCAGAGCCACATTCTGTCGCTCATTTACCGCATCTTCCCATTTCTTTTCTTCAAGGAGCGCGTTATCAAAGAAACGTATTCCCAATTCTTCTTTTTCTTCAAGACTTCCCACTGCCGAGCAGGCATCAATATAAGCCTTCTCGATACTGCATCCTTTTCTTCTTATGAATTTTCCGGAATCATTCTGAACAACAGGTACCAGGTCCACTCCGACCCTGAACTCAAAATTATGCTCCTTATCCATACTCTGAAGACTCCTTACGATATCTTCAAGTCTGGTCTTCAGAGCAGCTTCATCATCATAATTCAGTAAAAGTGCAAATTCAGCTCTTGATGCATGTGCACATAATTCTGTTTTTCGGATCTTACCTGATAAAACCTTATCCATATTTGCGAGGATGCTGTCTCCTTCGGATATGGAGTGACACAGACAGTAATTCCTGTAATTAACAAATACGAGATTAACTACCGCATATGAGTTTTTACGCGAAATAAAGCTCTGAAGCTTCTCATCTCCGTATCTTACATACCAGATCCAGTTATGGCCTAAAGTTACGGGATCCGAATAGAACAGTCTTACCACACGATAATAGCTGATCATACTGCTTATCATATGTACCAGCATTATGAAGAATATCAGTATTGAAACTAAGATCACTCCCAATGTCAGTTCAAGTATCAGTATGGAATCTCGTTTGTTTAACGTCAGATAAGCCTTTCCCACAAGGGTATTTTCGCTATCCTCATCACTTCGGATATCAACCCATATCGGAAATAAGATATCATCATCAGTATCAGCTATGACTTCAGAACAGAAATCCAATACGCTTCCCAAGTCGAATGAGATCCTTCCTTTCTTCGTCGGATAGAGCAAACCGTTCTCGGTATCCTGATAGACTCTGTATGTCTCATCTCCGTCGGCCAAAAATACAATGGTGCCTTCGCTTCCGCAGGTTATATCGCCATGACTGAAAATAACTTTGCCGGAATCATCCTTTATGAAAAAATCTTCATTAATCGAACTGATATAATCATCAAAGCTCTCACTGTCACCGCAACTGTCATAGAGTTCGGCGATGTATTCAAGGCGTCTCAATCCGCCTGCAAATTTTGATTCGAAAATGTATTGAAAGATAAATCCCATGAGAAAGATCGTCATAAGACTGAAGATCAGACTGAGGATCAGAAATGTTAATATGGTTCCCCAGGAACTGGTGAACCTAACCTTCCTGTAAAGCTTTACCCTGTTTTCATTTCTCTTATTCACGATATGTGGCATTCAGTCACCCCCTTACAGAGTTATATCCTCTTCCGGTATCCATTATATCCCATATTCTCATTTTTCGAAGATGACATATCAAAAGGACATATAAGACTGTCTGTCTTACATGCCCTTTGCTTCATTTCAAAATATTACGATCTGATCTTATCAGATAACATAATCCTTAAGAGAATCCATGAGACCATACTCAAGAAGGATATGCTCCAGACGCTCCTGCGTCATGGGCGTAGGTATAGTGAACATATCGTTATTATCGATAGCTTTAGCAAGCTGTCTGTATTCATCAGCCTGTGTTGAAGTCGGATCATACTCGATAACAGTCTTACGATTGATCTCGGCTCTCTGAACGATATTATTTCTGGGCACAAAGTAGATGAGCTGTGTGCCAAGTTCCTTGGAAAAAGCTCTGAGAAGATCCTTTTCTCTGTCAACATTTCTGCTGTTGCAGATGATACCACCGAGTCTTACTCCGCTTTTACCTGCATATTTAGCAATACCTTTTGAAATATTATTTGCTGCATAAAGAGCCATCATCTCACCTGATGCTACGATATAGATCTCTTTTGCCTTACCTTCACGCATCGGCATTGCGAATCCGCCACATACAACGTCTCCGAGTACATCATAAAATACATAATCCAGATCATCTGTGTAAGCGCCCTGCTGTTCCAACAGTCCTATGGATGTGATGATACCGCGTCCTGCGCAGCCTACACCGGGTTCAGGTCCGCCGCTTTCCACACACTTTGTTCCCATAAAACCTTCTTTAAGGATACTGGAAAGCTCAACATCATCGCCTTCTTCTCTTAAGGTATCAAGAACCGTCTTCTGTGCCAGTGTACCAAGCAGAAGTCTTGTTGAATCTGCCTTAGGATCACAGCCTACAACCATAACTTTCTTTCCGCTCTCTGCAAGTCCTGCAGTAAGATTCTGGGTTGTGGTAGACTTTCCTATTCCGCCCTTACCGTAAATTGCCACCTGTCTGATCGACTCATTCATTTTTCTCTCTCCTTTTTTAGCCGTGACTGAATGTGTCACTTAAATGTAATTCTCTTAAATATATCTGCTTGGAAATATCCCGACCTCCCGGGATCCCCACCGCATCAGCCCGACATCTTTGACAATGCCTGAATACGCTTATGTATTCTTCTGCCGCTCTCCTCGCAGCATAGAGTTCTTCGCAGGTAGGTTCCTTGCAATCCTTTAACTGATGCTGCGGTATGAGAGGGATGATATTATAAATTGTCGCTCCCCTTTCAGCCACAGTCTTTGCAACGGTCGCTATATGATCACCGTTGATCTCCGGTACCAGTACGGTATTTATCTTTACGGTAACTCCGGCAGCCGCTACTTTTTTGATCCCTTCAAGCTGATTATGTATAAGTATCTCTGCCGCTTCTCTTCCTTCGATCTTTTTTCCTTTCCAGATAATGAATTCATTGATCTGCTTCTGGATATCCGGATCGACCGCATTGACCGTAACCGTAAGTGTATCTATACCGACTTCTATCACTTCATCTGCTTTTTCATTAAGCAGCAGACCGTTGGTGCTCATACATTTGATCAGATCCGGGAATTCCTTCCCGATCAGTCTGAATGCCTGAAGTGCCGCATCCGTTGCCAGACAGTCACCGGGTCCCGCAACACCCACAACCTGTATCTCAGGCATGAGCTCAACAGCTCTTCGCACCGTTTCCACTGCCTCTTCCGGCTTAAGTACTCCGGAAGCAACTCCGGGTCTGTCTTCCGTATCATTAAAGTCTCTTATACAGAATCTGCATCCTATATTGCATCCCGGACTAATGGGAAGATGTATCCTTCCCGCATTATTTTTTTCTCCCAGCGCAAAGCAGGGATGTCTTTTCTGTAATTCATCTAGGGTAACACTCATTTTTTCTTCAAAACCTCCCCGTTTTGCAGCTGTTCCAAAATACCATCAACGGGACCTGATGCCTCAAATATCCGCTTGCCCTGACTCATAAGATAATTTGCAGCCACTTCCCCTATTCTGGAAACAAATAGTGCTTCGCAATCATCCAGTGCTTTAAGCATATCGTCAAACAGTTTAGGATCATGACAATTACATCCGGAGCGGACCATTCTTGTCTCCACAAATTCAGACTCCTCATCAAGCTCGTATATATCCCAGTATTTAGCATTTCCGAAGTGTTCATTCACATACACTCCGTCTGTTGTTGCCATTCCTATCCTCATGTCTGACCTCCCACGATCTACGAATAGTTCTGGAGGGCTGTAAAGTATATATCTTCAATAAGTCTTAAGCCTCCGGAAAATCCGACATAATTGGTTGTCATCACAAGTCTTACAGGACTCGGAACTGCGATTGAAAGGAAATCATATCCCTTCTCTCTTGCAAGATTCTTATCCCATCCGGAACCCAGGATTATTCCTCTTCCTTTATGACTGAGCTGACGCACTTCATTCTGCGCTTTTCCCGCATCCGGCTCGAAACGAAGAGGGATCACCTTCTTATCACTGGTACTTGCAAGGTCGGCAAGTATATCCTGCTGATACTTTTCAGGTGTATTGTCTATCGCATATACTTCCTTAGGCACTACACCTGTCTCATGAAGAAGGAACTTTGATATTCCCACAACATATCCCGCATCGCTGAAGATATGTGCATGATTGGGAAGTCCGTATCTGAACTCCAGAAGGAATGTTGCCAGATTGTCTATCTCTTCGTAGTAAGCATCGATCTCCTTTTTGATAAACTGCTCCGCTTTCTTCTTATCGATGCCTGCTTTCTTCTCGACAGCAAAATCCAATACCTGTCTGAGGAACTTCTCGGTCTCATTTCCTCCGATGGGGATGGAATGGAACCATGTATAATCCTGACCGTATTTGATCTTTAAGTGATCTACGATAGGCTTGCCGTACCAGGGAGATACCAGGATATTGAAGTTTGCTCTGGGTATCTCTCTCCATTCACTTACTCCGCCTGACTCCGGACCCCAGAGAACATGTACCTTGAGTCCGAGTCCTTCCAGTAACCTCTTATACTCTCTTAAATTGCCCTTCCAAAAAGGATCCTGATAAGGAAGTGATGCAAAGAGATTGACTGTATTAGCTTCGCTTCTTGCGGGATTATCATCCTCATGAAGTTCAACATACTGATCGATGATCGCCTTAACTACATTGGAATGTGATACATAGTTGTTGCACTTGAAGCCCGGTGTATCAACAGCCACTATGGGCTTCCCTTCATTCTGGAATTCCTGTACCACAGACTCTATATCATCACCTACGATACCACCTGTACATCCGGTCATTACAACCTGTAAGTCGGACTCCAAAACCTTATATGAATTCTTTATGATCTTCCTTAATTTCTCAGCTCCGCCGAATACGACATCGCGCTCCGTGAAGTTGGTACAGGGTGATGTATCTCCTCCGGCATATCCTTTACTTCTTTCAAAGAAGCCTGCTACCATGTCTCCGCAGCCGGGTCCGGAATGCAGGATCGGTACCGCTTTTGGAATTGCCACTACGCTCTGAAGAGCTCCTATCGCACAGGAAAACCTGGGCTGTTCTATATATCCTTCAAATTTAGCCATAACTGTTTTCTCTAACCTCCTAATTTACTTCTCGAAAAAATAATCGGGATTCTGCATCAACCACCATTTCGTATATGGATTGATCG
This sequence comes from Lachnospiraceae bacterium, assembly GCA_024697065.1. GTDB lineage: Bacteria > Bacillota > Clostridia > Lachnospirales > Lachnospiraceae > NK4A136. The sequence continues at coordinate 23,302 of JAILGE010000006.1, read as the reverse complement.
CATGCTTCTGGAGGTTCTTTACAAACTCATCATTCTCGATGGTATCGAGTATTCTCTCACCGTAATCCAGGATGCCTTCATATCCCATGCTTAAGTGTTCGTCTCCCACCAGCAGACTGGGTATACCGTATTTAGCACCCCAAAGTGTCATGCCGCCGTGCCTTGAAAGGAGGATATCCGGCTTAAGTTTTCCGAGTGCATTGGCAAGCTCGTATTCCTGCTTCGAACAAACTCTGTAATGCTTAACATCACCGAAGTCATCGACACGTTCCTTAAGCTGGTCGTTCTCGATCCTCTTGGAATCAAATACCGCATCATGATGGAAGATGGATGCTCCTACCGCTTCGATACCAAGCTCACCCAGCACCGAAAGAAGTGCATGCCCGTGGGCTGCGCCGCCTGTTACATAAGCCTTTAAGCCTTTGAGTTTCTCTCTCAATTCTTCGATCTTCGGAATATATTTTTCTTTCTTCTCAGCGATAACCTTTTCAGCTATATCTTCTTTATGAAGAACCTTTCCCAATGCTCTGAACCATCTGTCGGTCTGCGCTATTCCGTAAGGAGGTGCAGTCTCGATCTCAGGAACACCGAATTCCGTCTCAAGCACGTTTGCCAGGTAAGAGCCCAGTGTTGAGCAGGCCAGAACCGTTGCTGCCGCATCTCCCGAGTGTTTCAGTGTATTAACTGTAGAGAATGGTGTAATATAATTGGGCTTGCATCCGAATGGAGCAAACCAGTCGGTGAATCGATCTCCGCCCCAGAAATTGATAACATTGATCTTGGTTTCATCTCTCTTATCCGATTTCTCGATAAGCTTTCTTGCTATTCCGTGATATGCGGCATCAAAACCTGTGGTCCATACTCTTGTTCTGAAGCCTTCACATACGATCGATACGATAGGTATGCCGAGTTCATCTTCAGCCGCATCACAAACACTTTCTATATCATCACCGATGATGGCCGATGCACATGTTGATAAAACAAATATCGCATTCGGATGAGTTCTCTCATATACATCATGGATCGTCTTCTCAAGTTTTCTTGTGCCGCCGTATACAGTATCCTTCTCCTGAAGATTTGTTGAGAAGATCTTTCTCTGTGTAGGTGCGCCTACTCCGCGAAGTTTTCCGTTTACCATGTAGGTGAAGTTGTAATCATGCAGGCAGGTTGAACATCCTATGGGGCCGTGCTCTATAACAGCAGCATCCTGTATAAGAACCGTCATACAGGCCGCCTTGGTTATAGAACAACCTGCGCACTGCTGAAATCCTCGTTCTATATCTTTCAGCCCGGTGCTGTGTGCTTTTTCAACAAGATCCTTTGCATTTCCATCATAGCCCGTGATAGAGTTTGTTCTGAGTTCACGGATCTCAACTGCCGGAAGTTTTAAATTATTTTTCGACATCTTTCTACCTCCCAAAATTTTCACCTTAATAATCCGCAAAAATAAGGGATTAAGCAAATCCGTAAATGCTATACCCATATATAAGCAAAACCTATAATCGCCATAAAAAATAAAAATGCCGCAGGATTAAACAAAATCCTGCGGCAAAAATCGTCAATATTATGTTGTTATCATCCGGTCACTCTGCGGATCACCCCAGGGCAACATCCAGAGTCATCATAAGCGTAAAGCCCAATGCAAAGAATATGGTTCCCAGATCCGAGTGTTCTCCCTCGGACAGCTCCGGAATAAGCTCTTCCACCACAACGTACATCATAGCAGCCGCGGCAAAACATAACATGTAAGGAAGTGCGGGAATGATGAGCGAAGAAAGCGCTATGGTTATCACTCCTGCCACCGGTTCTACCGCGCCCGATAATACGCCGTAAAAGAAAGCCTTGGGCTTTGAATTCCCTTCAGCACAAAACGGCATGGATACTATTGCTCCTTCAGGGAAGTTTTGTATGGCGATACCGATGGCAAGTACGAGAGCACCGGCGGCACTTATTTTTTCATTTCCGTTTAACCATCCCGCAAATACTACTCCGACTGCCATTCCCTCCGGAATATTATGGATCGTTACCGCAAGTATCATCTTTGCCGTCCTGCTCAGACTGCTCTTCGGTCCTTCGGAAGCATTATTCATATGCAGATGCGGAGTAAGTTTATCGATAAGGAGAAGAAATCCTATACCCAGCCAGAATCCGATCACTGCAGGAATAAAAGATAACCTTCCTTTATCCGCTTCCTGCTCAAGTGCAGGGATGATAAGACTCCATATGGATGCAGCCACCATAACTCCGGCCGCGAATCCTGTCAGTATACGTTGTATCCTGATAGATAACTGTTTTTTCATCAGGAATACACATCCTGCACCTAATGTCGTTCCAAGAAAAGGAATGAGTAAACCTTCGATCACTCTTAATTCCATAAAACCCCCTTAAGCAAAATCAAGTATCATAAATTTATATTGATTCTACCACAATTATCCAACGGAAACATCCCACCACGAACGGCGGGATGAGAATACAATGCGCATTAATCATCTTCCAGAAAAACTTTTATATTCCTCTTAAACAGTCTGGCCGGCCTGTGCCCCGCGCCTGTCACTTCTTCATCCGTCCGGATCACAAGCGGTGCTATCTTTCTCCTGAAATTCGGAGTTATGAGATTTTTTCCCAATATTATCTCGTAGATATTCTGCAGGGAATAAAGAGTAAATTTCTCCGGCATCAGATCAAATATTATTTTCCCGTATTGTCCGGCTTCTTTGTTGAGTTTCATATAGGCATCAAAGATCATCCTTGCATGATCAAATGCAAGTTCTCCGTTTTCGAGCACCTCCACAGAGACATTGCTGTGATGATTTACAAAGGTTTTATCTTCTTTTACCACGCATTTGAATACTATCGGCTCCTCATCTGAGTTGATGTCGATATCCGATGAAAAAGTGAATTCGTACTCTCCCTTTTTCTTCATCCTCATCCTGATACTGAACCATCTGGCATCCCATGCATCCTTTTCATTTCTGATCCTGTATTCGTCTTTATCGATAAGCGCAAAGAAACCATGTGAAATGATCCATCCTCTTGGATCCCGTCCCGGTTCGCTGTAGACCCCTAAGGGGTGGAGATATGCAAATTCAACTCCGGTCTCTGATCTGAGTTCTCTGAGAGCTGTTACTTCCGTGCTTTCATCGGGTCTCATAAATCCACCGGGTAGTCCCCAATAGCCCCTATAAGGGAAATGTCCTCTTCTTACCAGAAGGATACAAAGCTTTTCATCAGGATCCTTCCTGAAGTTTAGAGCATTGCGGTTGTCTTCGTCCTCATCATCTTTAAGGCATGAAAAAACAGCGATATCTGTGGTTACGGAAGGCCTTTCAAAGTCACTTATCCTGTATTCCTTCAGATATTGCTGTTCTTCCTTTGATAATTTAATATTATTTTTCCTGCCGGTCATGCTGTCACCAAATGTCCTTTATTCTCAGCTATTCCGATATTTACTTCATTGCCGGAATTGAATTCTATGGCATCCTCTTCCATACCGTCCGAGAATATCACGCCTCCCGTCTGGATATCCGATACGATCCTTATGCCCTTTTGATCTGTGATATCACCAAAGACAATATCGGCTTTGGTAGCCACACTGGGAAACGGTTCTCTTACAACAAAACGGAGCCTGTCTTCCTCCCATCCTACAGGAGTATATGACAATCCGTCTATACCAAAGCTCTTTGCCATCATACACATTTGGGTTATGACAGATTTCATCCATCCTGTGGATCCCAATCCCGTTGAAACTATTATACCGCTTGAAGACTGTTTTTCAGACCTTTCACCGTCCCATATCGTATATCTGGCAGATATCTGACTTTTGCATCCGATAAACAGATCATTGACTGCCAGCATTTCCTGTCCATCATGACATACGGCTTTTGCCATGGTGATCCGTTTTTCGTTGAATGCTCCCGCATATACTTTTTGAAGTATATCCCCTGCTTCTTCCGCTTCAAATGGAAGCAGCACACCATCCCATCTTGCTGGGTCCGGGTTGATACCTATCAGCGGCTGCCTGTCAAGATACTTCATGGTATTTGCTATCAATCCGTCTCTTCCTACACATACGACTATATCATCCACACCAAATATCATATTGGGGACAAAAGATCTGTCTATGACCTGAAGCCTGCAGTCTTTCTCTGCAGCCATGCTGACAGCTTTCACCGCTTCCCTGTATTTTTCATCTTCCGCGATATAGTCGTCAAAAGCCTGTCCCATGTGTTCGATATAGAACTTTGCCTGTTCTGTCGTATTATACCTGATCTTAAGTTCTTCAAGTCTTGTCCGCATGGTTACGACTACGACTTTTCTCATTCCTCTTTCCATTATCGGATCTCCTTTAGCGTTCCATCAGGTTCTGCAGCAGATCGGGTGTGATATTGAGGTTCTCTATCTTGTCAGCTCTTGCACCTATATCGTTGAAAGCCTTGGCTATTAAGGTTTTACCATCCATTCCCGCGATAGCAAGCGCCTTAACTATCTCTATATCGACCACATTCAGAGTTTTCAGCATTATCTCTTTCTCATATGCCTTTGTATCCGCTACCTTTCTGTCATTACCTGCCTTGATATCAATAAGCTTGATCTTTTCATTTTCGTTCTTGATATCGGCTTCGATCTTTTCAGCAGCTATATCCAGTTCGTGCTTTTGCTGCATACGCTCTATCTCCTGTCTTCGTTCGATAGTCATACGCTCTGTAGCAAGCTCCCGTTCCTTCTTTTCGCGCTGTTTTTCAATAACCTTAAGTTCGGTATTAAGTTCATTTTCTTTTATTATACGCTCCTGTTCAATAGCCGCATTACGTCTTACATAGATCGCATCATCCTGCTCCTTAAGTATCTGCTCTCTTGCCGCCGCTTCCAGCGCCTTAGCGGTCTCCGGTCTCGGTGTGACTCCGAGAACAGCTGCAGCAACTATCTTAAGGCCCATATCCTCAAGAACTTCATTTGCGGCAAGTTCTGTGCCCAGCCACTTAGCCAGCTCATCCTGGCAGATGACTGCCTCTCTGAGCTTCTTATTTCTAATGAACCTTATCACTTCCGTCTTGAGGACATTTGCCACCTGTCTTGCCATCTGAGCTCTGGTATCAACGAGCTTCCTGCGGTAGACTCCTTCATTCGTATATGCGAAATCGAATATATCTCCCGCTTTCTTATAATCCGCTATCCTGTAAACCAGATCGCACTGTACGTTTAACTGCTGATAATCAGCTGTCTGGATATCGTCAAAAGCAGCACTCTGGTTAAATGCCGTTGTCGGCATAACAAGAACACCGCATAATCTCGTATCATAGATGACCGCCATTCCGACGCCCGCCTTCACAACCTTACCGTTCCTTATCAGTATTGCATATTCATTCTGTTCAAACTTCTTAAATCTGATCATACCGGGCCTCCTTTGCTTTGTTATTATCATTTTGATATTTTCTTTACTCAGATGTTATTATCATTTTGATTATTTGTCAAGTTGTTTTTCCCGGGTAGCCTGTATATCTATCAATAAAAAAACTCCTTACCGCTTGTCCGGTAAGGAGGGCACATTTTTTAACAGATTTAGTTAAGATTCTTTTTCGGTTTTACTCGGGATTTTTGCCGGCCTTCTGCAGCGGTATCCAGATAACTGCAGCAAGTACCGTTCCTATCAGAGCTGTTATCAGCTGTACCGCAGAGTATGTGAACTGCAGCTTCGGAAGCATCGGCTGCATTTTCTCCGGAAGCGGTGTTACGATCAGCAAACCGTAGGATATGGTCAGAGCCATAAAAACTGCTTTTACTATGCTTCCGACAACACCGGCAACAAGAACCTTAACGCTTGTTTTTTTCTTCCTTGCAAAGAACCACACACCAAGAGCCAAAAGCACATTACCGGCCATTATGAAAGGCATTATCGCCGGAATCGCTTTCATCACAGGTGCTCCTGTGATAAGAAACGCCGTAACAGGCGTAACAACGGATAACAAAATGGCCCAGGGCAATCCGCATGAGAGTACGCAGATAATGATACACGTATTGATGATGGGGCCGGTAATGAAAACACTTGTATTCTTGAAGAACTGGCTTACTATACAGATTGCCAGAAGCGCAGCCGCCGTAGTCAATTTCTTAACATTTGTATTCATAACCAATGCCTCCTAATCAGCTTCTTTCAGGATATAATTCTACACACCTGATCATTTTATCTCAAGACATTTTAAGTTAACTGTGTTTATTGTTTATTTCTTTTTTATTTCTTTTTCTATCTCTTCAGCCCTGATCAAAGCCGTATCGATATGGCTGCAGAAGTTCTCTTTACCGATCTTCGCGGTAAGTCCTGCCTTCTCCATAGCATGTGCCGGCTGCTCATTGACGTGTGAGAATACGACTTTTACATTATGTTTCTCACAACGTTTAACTATATTAGCGAGAGTCTCTACTCCTGCCGCATCAACAGCAGGTACGTTTCTCATTCTTATTACGAGAACATCTATATCCTCGTCATCAAGCATATATTTGAACTTATCGTGAGCCGCGAAGAACATAGGTCCGTTGATCTCGAACACTCTTGTATTCTGAGGGATCTTCTTAAGAAGGATATTGTCCGGATCCGTATCTTCATCATCCACATCAACCCATGCATGCGCTTCCGTAACATCTGCCATTCTCTTCATGAAGAGGATAGCTGCAAGTACCATACCAACGCCGATGGCAACCACAAGGTCGAATACTACGGTAAAGATAAGTGTTACGAACAGTACCATTATATCGCTCTTGGGCGCGGTCTTTGCGGTATAAACAATATTTCTCCAGCCGCTCATATTATAGGCAACCACGAAGAGAATGGCTGCGATGGTAGGCATGGGAATAAGCGAAGCATAAGGCATGAGTATCAAAAGGATAGCAAGCACAACTATTGAATGGACCATTCCGGCAACAGGTGTACGTCCGCCGTTCTTAACATTGGCCGCAGTTCTTGCGATAGCACCGGTTGCAGGTATTCCTCCGAAAAGTGCGGATGCTATATTTGCGGTACCCTGTGCGATTATCTCCATATTCGATCTGTGTCTCGATCCTATCATACCGTCGGATACAACACAGGATAAAAGTGATTCGATAGCGGCAAGGATGGCAATGGTAAATGCATTGGGAACCAGAGCCTTCACCCTTGCAAATGTAACTTCGGGTAAAACAAACTGAGGGGGTCTGGAAGAGATCTCATAGAGATCACCGATGGTATTAACATTGATATCCGTAAGTTTAACAATGGCCGAACAGATGATAACGGCAATAAGGGACGCCGGAATCTTCTCTAACTTCTTGGGCCATAAGATCAAAATGGCAAGCGAAAGTATACCTATAAGAAGTGCCTGAACATTAATCGTTCCGATACACCTGAAAACCTCTGCTACTTTATCTAATGTCTCAACGGGAGCATTCTGAAAAGTAAGTCCCAGGAAATCCTTGATCTGTCCGATAAGGATCGTGACTGCTATACCAAATGTAAATCCCGATGTAATGGTTCCGGGGATATATTTAATAAGGGCACCGAAACGACACAGACCCATGATTATCATAATGATACCGGCCATTACGGTGGAAATGATAAGACCATCCATGCCTTCGGCAGCAACTATTCCCGCTACTATTGTCGCAAAAGCAGCCGTGGGGCCCGCGATCTGAACTCTGCTTCCTCCGAGGAAGGAAACAATAAATCCCGCTACTATAGCAGTATATAATCCCTGCTCAGGACCTACTCCCGATGCAAGTGCAAGCGCAATTGAAAGCGGAAGAGCTATGATCGCAACAATGATACCTGATACGACATCCTTAACAAACTGCTCCTTTGAATAGTTCTTCATTACCGAGAAAAGCTTCGGTTTGAGCTTTTCTTCCGTTGGTTTGGTTTTTACTTTATCCATTGCCGTTCCTCTCTTTTTTCCTTCAGTCGTCACTCATTTGTGACACACAAAAAGTCATTTTAAAAAAAAATTATCATTATTTCAACAAGAAAAATATATAAATGTTATAATGAAATTCAATAAAAATGTGGGAGAAGAAGTTAATATGGTCACAAACGATAAAGGTATCGTAGGATTAAAACACGATATTGCGGAAGAAGTCTGCAGACTCGCCTGGGCAGGAAATCTTAATGAAGAGACTAAAAACGATCTCGTCATGAAGACTATCCCCGGCCCAAAGCCGAGTTTCAGATGCTGTATTTATAAAGAAAGAGAGATCGTAAGAGAGCGTATCCGTCTCGCCTGCGGTCAGAACACATCGGACAATCCCGATTCGGACAACGTAGTTCAGGTAATCTATGCAGCCTGCAACGAATGTCCCCTTTCCGCATACTCCGTTACTGACAACTGTCGTTTCTGTCTCGGAAAAGCATGTCAGGCAAGCTGTAAATTCGACGCTATCCACCCCGGTGATGTCCGCATGCATATCGACCCTTCCAAATGTAAGGAATGCGGAATGTGCGCCGGTGCCTGTCCTTATAATGCCATCGTTCATCTGGAACGTCCCTGTAAAAAGGTATGTCCGGTCAATGCCATCACCTATGACGAATATGGTATCTGCAAAATAGATGAATCCAAGTGCATCAACTGCGGACGCTGCATACACTCCTGCCCCTTCGGTGCCATCGGTTCAAAAATATATCTTGTTCAGATCATCGAAGCTATCCTCGCAGGGAAAGAAGTCATTGCTATGACAGCCCCTGCAATAGAAGGTCAGTTCGGAGAAAATATCACCATGGCCTCCATCCGCAAGGCTTTAAAGGAACTGGGCTTTGCCGATATGGTTGAAGTCGGTCTCGGCGGAGATATGACTGCTGCATATGAGTCCTTCGAGTGGACAGAAGCAAAGGAAGAAGGCCGCAAGATGACTACTTCCTGCTGCCCTGCTTTCATCAACCTCTTAAAGAAGCACTTCCCGGATCAGTTCCGTGAGAATATGTCATCCATTGTTTCACCCATGTGTGCAATCTCACGTTACTTAAAACTTACGCATCCCGATTGCGTCACAGTATTCATCGGTCCCTGCATCGCAAAGAAATCCGAATCACGTGACGAGAGCGTTCCCGATAATGCCGATTACGTTATCACATTCGGTGAGTTCGCAGCACTGCTCCGTTCCAAGGATGTGACACTTGAACCTGTGGAAGAAGAGTATCAGGAATCCACCATCTTCGGAAAGAAGTTCGCATCCAGCGGTGGTGTTGCCAATGCTGTTCTCGAATGCATGATGGAACGCGGTGAGAGAACCGATGAGATCAAGCTTCGCAAGGCAGCCGGCGGTGACGAATGCCGCAAGGCACTCCTTCTCCTCAAGGCAGGAAAACTTCCCGAAGACTTCATCGAAGGTATGGTCTGCCCCGAAGGCTGTGTAGGCGGACCTTCAAGATATAAGACTGCTCAGGAAGTCATGAAGGCAAGAGCTACCCTGCTCAGCAAAGCAGACGGCAGAAAGATCCTTGATAATCTTGAGAACTATCCTATGGATAAATTCTCCATGCACCGCGACGGTCACATGGATCCCGAGATGACAGAAAAGGTACTGAAATAAGAAAATGGGCATAAAAAAATCGAGGTGACAGGATTCGAACCTGCGGCCTCCTGGTCCCAAACCAGGCGCTCCACCAAACTGAGCCACACCTCGATGTGATCACATGAGACCGGATCAACCGCGACCATGCAACATCATTTATAACATACAAGCGGCATACTGTCAAAAACGTATGCCGCTTTTGTTATATCCAATTTAATATTTATGCGGGATTTTATACGAGTTCAATATACTTTAACTCTATCAGTCTGTCTCTCATCGCTCTCACAGCCTTGCCTCTGTGACTGATCTGATTCTTCTGTTCGGAAGTCATCTGTGCCGTGGTGCATCCGAATTCCGGCACATAGAAGAAAGGATCATATCCGAATCCGTTCTCACCGGCTATCTCGTGAGCAACCATTCCTTCAACAGTCTCAAGAACAGTTATCGCATCCTCTTTTCCGGGGAGTGCTGCTGCGATCGAGCAGACAAAACGTGCTGTACGCTTTTCTTCAGGAACATCCTTTATCTCATCGATTATGTCCTGCATAGCCTGAGTGTAAGTTCTGTCTCCAAGCCATCTGTGAGACTGAACTCCCGGCATCTTTCCCAGAGCATCGATCTCAAGCCCCGAATCATCTGCCATAACTATAGCATCCATGAAATCTTTCTTCTTATCTGCGATGTAATCCGCAACGGCTTTTGCCTTAATGGCTGCATTCTCGGTGAATGTGGTTCCCGTCTCGTCTATATCTTCATCAAATCCTATATCTTTCATCTGCAGGATCTGTGTATCCGTTCCCTGCATGATCTCATCGATCTCTTTTACCTTGTCGGCATTGGTTGTTGCAAATATGATAGTTCTCATTGATCGTTACTCCTTGTGCGCTTGGGCGGTCTGGGGCCCATAAAACTGTAAAAATATGTCTTAAGCATTCCGTTGTAGATCTTACGGTTCTTATCGGCTTTTCTGCCTATATATTTTTCCGCATCTTCATATGAAGTGATCATAAACATCGACCATGAATCAAGCGCGGCATATCTTTCCCCTATGGTCTTATATAATTCCGGAAGCTCCGCCTTCTCTTCCAGTCTCTCTCCATAGGGCGGATTGGTTATTATGAATCCGTATTTTTTAGGATGTGAAAGATCCGCAACAGACCTTGTCTGGAAATGTATCATGTCCTTTACGCCGGCAAGCTCCGCATTGGCTCTGGCGATCTTGGTCATCTCGGGATCCAGATCATAAGCCTGTATATCACATTTCACGCTTCTGTCTATCATGTCTGCAGCTTCTTCTCTGGCGTCCTTCCAGAAGCTGTCTGAAATGACATTTGTCCACTTCTCTGCCATAAACTTTCTGTTCATTCCCGGAGCGATATTTGCAGCCATAAGTGCGGCTTCTATAGGAAATGTACCGCTTCCGCAGAACGGATCCACCAGCACACGGTCTGCATGCCAGGGTGTAAGCATGATAAGTGCCGCTGCCAGATTCTCCGCTATGGGAGCCTTCGCCGTAAGCTTTCTGTATCCGCGCTTATGAAGGGATTCACCTGTAGTATCAAGCCCAACTGTCACTTCATCTTTTTTAAGGAAAACTCTTATTGGATAATCAGCGCCGCTTTCTTCAAACCACTCAGTCCTGTAGATTTCTTTAAGATGCTCTACCATCGCCTTTTTCATTATGGACTGAATGTCCGAGGGTGAGAAAAGAGCACTCTTAACACTGGCAGCCTTGGCCACCCAGAATCTCCCATCCTTAGGGATCCACTCTTCTATGGGAAGTGCTTTGGTCCCCTGAAAGAGTTCCTCAAAAGTCTCGGCATGGAAGCTTCCCAGCTTTACCAGTATCCTCTCTGCTGTTCTGGATCCGATATTAACTCTTGCAAGAGCTTCATGATCTCCGAGAAAAGTGACTCTTCCGTCCTCTACTTCTGAGACCTCATAACCCAGATCCGTTATCTCTCTTTTGAGCACCGATTCCAGTCCGAAATGGCAGGGTGCTATAAGTTCATATGTCTTCATACGTTCTCACTTGAAGCATCCGCAGGTTCAACTCCAGCTGCTTTTCTTGCCTCAGCATCATTCTCAGCTTCGTACTCTTCCTTCTGCTTCAAATAATCATTGAGTTCATTTACCATTACATCGATATCATCGGCACTGTAGCCGTGAACAAACATTGCTTCCGCAAGCGACTCACCGGCTGCCGCATAACATGAGATGCAGTGCATTCCCTGCGCCATAAGCATATTTGCGATATAGGGATCCATCTCAAGAATCTCGGGGATAAGCATGTCTTTTGTGATTGTTTTAGCCATTTTAAAAATCCTTTCTTTAACATCTTACTTTTAGTGACTTTAGCTTACTGGAAATCATTTTTACTTTCCAGAAATATTTTTTACTAATTTAAAATAGTTTTATGACTTCCGCTGCTGTGACGGCTGTCTCAGCTATCTATTGGGCGAATATTTTTCAAATCTTTCAGTTACAATAACTGTTCTGTCGTTGATACTTTTTGACGATGACATACTTTTAAGCTTCTTTTTTCTTGATGGCTTCGAAGAAAACATCATAACATCAAGTATCACCCCACCCAAGAGAAAAGCAATTATAATGGAGAAAAAGATACCGATCGTATTTTTAAAAGTCCTGCCTATTCTTAATTCTGTCAGTTCCTTTTCACATCGTTCAAAAATCAAGGTTGCATTTGTTGCTTTACTTAATATCCCCGGATAATCATAAACATCATTCACGATGGACTTAGCCCTTTGGTCGGAGATCTTCTCTTCAAATCCATTATAAGCCTTCAGAATCTTAATTGTCCCCTTCCAGTTAATCACTAAAATGATGCCCGGGGTTACCGGACCATTTATGTCCATAAAATATCTGTCGGCATAACTCTCCACATCATCGCTCCACGGACTGTCAGTGACAAATATAACATTTCCCTCTGTCGTCAATCCTTTCATGGCCTCCATAACACGATCCATACGGGACCAGTCAAAGAATCCTTCCCGATCATCAATATACGCATAATATCCGGTATCAGGATTCGTATATTTTTTTGTGTATCCTGAATTTCCTGCCACCACCCTAAGCGGTAATAATGTGATAACTAAGACCGCGACTAATAAAACAAACAATATTCCGGTTTTAAGCCGACTCATTCGTATCTCCCCTTTCAATCTTAGTTTGAGGCATCGGTCGGGTATACAGTAAACTCTTCATCCCCGCTATTAAGACCAAAGTAATAATAACTCCGATAGCGATTACGATTGCAGATACATAATACAGCGAATTCGATACCGGCGCATTTCCCGAAAGCAGAATTGCAAGCGGTGCTGCCACAACCAAAGGTATTCCGCCTTCGTAAACGATATCAGATTCTTCAAGCTCCTTAGCCTTTACAAAAGCTGCCCACATTAATCCTTCAATAATAATTGATTGAACAATATTTAAATGTATTACATCGAACACAATAGCATCTGTCGTCAACTTAAGAATCAAGACTATTAATTGAACGATACACAATACTGAAACTGTGAGGATAGATCCTGCAGCCAACGTATTATTCATTTCCTTTTCTATCTTCTTCTTTTGTTTCTCTTCAATTTGCCTCCATTTGTTTGTAAAAAAAGTTTTTTGAGATGTATCTTCATAATAGTAGCCATCATCATCTAAATGTTGTTCCTTCTTCACAATGGCAAACACATTGAATAAAACCAGAAATGCGGATAAGCATCCGAGTATATGAATATATGCGATCAGATTTGAAGGATACATGGTGGGCACTGCAAATAAAAACAAAAGATAAACAGGTATTGCCAACGTTAAGCAAAAAATTACGTATTTCTTTATACTTACAGGCATATCGTAGCTTATCTTACCTGTTTGGCCATTTATAGCCACACGGCCTATACGATCACCATATTTGTAAGTCATCAACCATACCGGGAATAACGCTGTATATATATTCTCCGGTTTTATAAGAATAGGGATATTCCCCTCTTGATGTTCATCAAGGACTACTCCACGTTCCCATCCTGAAAATGCAGAATTAAAGGTTTCATTAAGCACAAATGTCTTAACTTTATATTCATAACACTCATATCCCACATCCTGTTTGAAAACATATCCTTCTTTCAGATACGAAGCTTCAAACGGAACTATTTCATTAGAGTCAAACGGTCCTATGGCCTCACTCATATTATCATCAAAGGCTGAAGATGCATCTAAAGAAATCCCATGATAATAGCAATCCATATTTGCGTGACAATTACAAATCTCCGTATATTCATAATCGCCTCGACTATACTGCCTCTTACCAGAAAGATTCAACGGTCCTTTTACATCTACATCAAAAACATGATATGGCATGTAGATACTGCGAAACTGTTCACAATATTGAGGATCCTTAAACTCCGAAGGAACAAAAAATAACTTCTTTACCTTCTTCTCATAAATACTCCTGCATTTATCCTTATCTATCTTGAAAGGGATCACCCCCTTCGGTTGCTTCATGTTCGATGAGCCTGACTGAAGCATTACCTTCGAACCGCAGTAGCTGCAGAAATCATCAATGGAGTTTTTTACCGAATAAACAGTCCCTCCGCAGTTCGGGCACTTGAACTCCACCAGCGTGATATCATCGCTGCTACCTTCCACTTCAGCCTTCTGCTTTTTCTCTCTTTCCTCGGTTTCTCTACTGGCCACTTCGGCTGGTTGAACATCTTCGGGTACATCAATAGACTCCTCAGAATTAGTTTCCGTGGTTACATCAATAGTTCCCTCAGGAGCTGCTTCTGGGGCTGCATCAATAGTTCCAGTGGTTGCTTCTGTGGATGCATCTGTGGCTGCTTCTGTGGCTTCTTCTGTGGCTGCATCAATAGTTCCCTCAGTGGTTGCTTCTGTGGTCACATCAATGCTTTCATCAGTGCTTGCTTCTGCAGTTACATCAATATTTCCATCAGAGCTTGCTTCCGTGGTTACATCTATTTTTTCATCATTAGCTGTTTCTGTAGGCGGCGCTGATATTATCTCATGAGATATGTCTATCGACGCACCGAAAGTCTCGCTAAGAATTTCATCGGGGATCCCGTCTGAAATCACCCCGCCTAAAGGCGTTGTATCAACGGGAATAAAAGCATCTATATTCTGCCCGGCATCATCTTTTACCTCGGATTGAGAAAAAGAATGTCCACCATTATCCATTCTTGTTACCTTCCTAAAACACTATCATATCTTTGATCAACTTTATGACTGCAACAAAAGTCAGAGGAGTATTATCAGAAATGATGACTTCCGCTGCTGTGGTGTCCGCCACCGCCACCGCCTCCGCCGCTGTGGTGTCCGCCACCGCCTCCTCCGCTGCTTCCCGAGCTTTGGGGTGAATATCTCTTGGAAACAGATGTCTTTTCAGCATTTCTGTTTAAGATATTAAGCTGCGAAAACAATCCATTGATTATTTCCTTATTCGATGCGGGAGTCGCGGATGTGATCAGCCAAAGTATAAAGAATCCAAGTAAAAATGCAAGTATGATCGCGATAAATATACTGCTTATATACTTAAAAGGCTGCGCAATCCTCAGCCCTGCAAGTACGCTTCCGCACTGTTGGAATACTGACTCCGCACATTTGGCATAATCCTTGTCACCGGCATATGTATATACATTATCCACAATGGAATTGGCCTTACCTGAAGTGATCTTATAGTCAAGGCCGTTATGAGCCTGTAACAATAAGAGCCTGTCACCCATATCTATCAGGAAAATGATGCCGGGTTCTTTTGTCCCGTATCTGTCCTGATAATAGTCCTCCGCAAAACTCTCGGCCTGTCCCGCCCTTAAGCTGGTAGTAACAAATACCACATTACCTTCATCAGTCAGACTCTTCATGGAGGATAATACATCACTTATCTCATAATCTTCCAGAAGGTTTTCAGAGTCATCAATATAAGCTTCATATCCTGTATCATCGTTGGTATACGAATTATCTTTGCTTTTTGCAAGAACCTGCAGAGGTAATAAAGCCAATATAAATATGGCAACAATAAATCCGAATGCTCTCTTAAGATCAAACCGGCGCATTTGCATCACCTCCCTCACGTGCAAGCTGGGGCAAGGGTCTTGTATTTAAAAGATTCTTCATACCCACTACGGAGATCAGTCCGATGATCACTCCGATACCTATTATCGCAGCAGATACGTAGAATAACGGATCTGCCGCAGGCGCTATGAGCGAAAAGATCAATGCAAGAGGTGCCGCCACAAGCAACGGGATACCACCTTTGTAAATGACAGCCGGCTCTGTAAGCTGCTTTGCTCTTGAGAATGACAGCCAGACAAAAAATGCCGTAAGCAAAGGCTGGAGCATTCCGGTACTTAGAACTTTATATCCGATAAAACCTATGGCACACAATGCCACGAAGATAAACTGGCCCAAAACGAACACTAAACCTACGATGATGCCTATCATATCTGATGCTTTGGTATCACGTCTTTCTTTCTTTTTTTGTTCTTTCTCTTCCTTCTTTTTCAGAGCATCCATAATATCCTTATCATTTTGGGAATATTTATACATATATCCCCTATCGTCAAGTCGCTTTTCTCTGGTTATTATCGCAGACACATTGCAATACATTGCAATGGCACATATACATCCCAATGTCTGTATCAAAGATATCATGCTCGTCGGATTAAAAGCAGGCAAAAACAGAGCAAGCAATAAATAGATCGGTATCGCCAACAGGAAGCAAAATGCTACAAACTTTTTGGTATTTACCGGCATGTCACAGCTTATCTTACCCGATTCACCGTTTATTACGGCATATGCCACACGGTCTCCTTTTCTGTAGGATAAGAACCATATAGGGAAGAAGGATGTATAAATATCTCTGGGTGTCATATGTACCGGAATCCTGCCCCTCTGATCGCTCTTAATGGTAACTCCGGCAGGCCACCCCCTGTTCACTTTTTTATATACTTCATCAACGGCAAATGTAGTGACATCCTTTGCATAGCACTCGGCGTCAACATCCGGCATATCGGCATAAAAGCCAGTCAGATATGCGGGTTCAAAGGGAACAATACTGTGAGCATCAAAAGGAGCTATTGTCTCACTGAAGTGGTCATCGAAGGATGATGAAGCATCATATGAAAGTCCGTGAAAAAAGCAGTCAAGATCCACGTGACATGCATATGATTCTGTATATACATAGTCTCCGCGCCTGTATTCCTTCTTACCGGTCAGCTCGATCGGACCCTTAAGATCAACATTGTAGACATGATACGGCATATATATTCCCCGGAACTGTTCGAGATACGCCGGATCCTTGAGTTCTTTGGGTGCAAAAAATGATTTTTTTACATGCTGCTCATATAGGCTCTTGCATTTATTCTTATCTATCTTGAAGGGAATGACACCCTTTGGCGGCTTCATACTTGAAAATCTTGACTGAAGCATCACCTGCGATCCGCAATAGCTGCAGAATCCGTTAACGGACTCTTCCACTGAATAAAGAGTACCTCCGCAATTCGGGCAGGTATACTCTATCAGTTTAAGTTCCGGATTTTCCGCATCTTTAACATTCTCCTGCTGTTTCTTAACATCATCTGCTTCAATACCGGTATTGGTAACAATATCCTCGGCAGACGTCACATCTGCCATATGATCTTTCTTTGCGGCATCTGCAGTTGTCATGTCTGCCTGTTCCGTATGTTCATCGGCATTCGGAACAGCTTCATTATTTACTTCTGACGGAATAAACGTACTTTCGCAGTAATCGCATTTTAATAATTGAATGGCGGGATCAAATCTCAGTTCTCCGCCGCATTTCGGACATTTCATTCAAGCCTCCGATCGGTTATCTACGGTTGTTGCTGCTCAACTTGTAGATTATAACATAATAATCCTTTTCTCTGCATTCCGGCTCTTCCCGGTCCATATCCCGTTCACATTATTTATAGCACGCAGATACGGATCCTTCAGTTAAAAAAATGTGATTTTTTCCACATGAAAAATTCCACGGAAAACGCCCGGAAAACGTTATCTTACAACATTTCGAACAATTGTTAACTTGTAATCACCAATCCCATTAAGTATAATTTTATGGAATGGGTCAACGGTCTTTATCATGATGAAGATCGGGCAAAAGATAATGTAAAGGAGAAATAATTATGAAGTTTGGTTACTTCGATGACGCTGCAAAAGAATATGTCATCACAACACCCAAAACTCCGCTTCCCTGGATCAACTACCTTGGTTGCAACGAGTTTTTCTCACTCATTTCAAATACCTGCGGAGGATATACTTTCTATAAAGATGCGAAGCTCCTCCGTATGACAAGATACCGTTACAATGATGTTCCGTATGATACAAACGGAAAATACTTCTACATCAAAGACGGCGACACCATCTGGAATCCCGGCTGGCAGCCCATGAAGACTGAGCTTGATTCTTATGAGTGCCGTCACGGTCTCGGTTATTCCAAGTGGAAGTCCTCCAAAGCCGGAGTACAGGCTGATCTTCTTACTTTCGTTCCCATGAATGAGAATGCGGAAGTTTCACAGATCAGGCTCACAAATACGACATCTTCCAAGAAGGACATTCATCTCTATTCTTATGTTGAGTGGTGTCTGTGGAATGCTGATGATGATTCACGTAATTTCCAGCGTAACCTTTCAACAGGTGAAGTTGAGATCGTCGGATCCTCCATTTTCCACAAGACAGAATACAGAGAGCGCAGAAATCACTATGCCGTTTATTCCGTAAATACCAAGGTTGACGGCTTCGATACAAGCCGTGAAGAGTTCATCGGATTCTATAACGGTGCAGACGATCCTCAGGCCGTTAAAGCAGGTTCCTGCACAGGTTCCGTTGCTTCAGGATGGTTCCCCATCGCCGCTCATCAGATCAACGTATCTCTTGAGCCCGGTGAAACAAAGAGCTTCGTCTTCGTACTCGGCTACTGTGAGAATCCCGAAGAGGAAAAATGGGAAGCTCCCGGCATCATCAACAAGGCTCCCGCTAATGCACTTCTTGCAAAATATCAGAGCGATGCTGATGTCGATAAAGCTTTCAACGAGCTCACAACTTACTGGAACGATCTTCTTTCCAAGTATGAAGTTGAGACAGGCAATGACAAGGTTAACCGTATGGTCAACATCTGGAATCAGTATCAGTGCATGGTGACCTTCAATATGTCAAGATCCGCATCCTACTATGAGTCCGGTATCGGCCGTGGTATGGGATTCAGGGATTCCTGTCAGGATCTTCTCGGATTTGTGCATCTCATTCCCGAGCGTGCACGTCAGAGGATCATTGATATCGCATCCACGCAGTTTGAGGACGGAAGTGCATATCATCAGTACCAGCCGCTTACCAAGAAGGGCAACTCAGATATCGGTTCCGGCTTCAATGACGATCCGCTCTGGCTCATTGCAGGCACAAGTGCTTATGTAAGGGAGTCCGGTGATACCACGATCCTTGATGAGATGGTACCGTTTGATAATGACGAATCCAAGGCTACGCCGCTTATGGATCACCTCAAGAGATCCTTTAACTATACCGTAACACATAAGGGTCCGCATAAGCTCCCGCTTATCGGCCGTGCTGACTGGAATGACTGTCTGAACCTTAACTGTCATTCGCTTCATCCGGGAGAGTCCTTCCAGACCTTTGGTCCTTCTGAGGGCCCCGTGGCTGAGTCGGTATTTATCGGCGGTATGTTCGTAAAATACGGTTTGGAATATGCTGATCTTTGTGAGCTTATGGGCGATCAGGCAGAGGCAGACAGAGCAAAGGCTGAGGTTGAGGAGATGAAGAAGGTTCTCCTTACGGCAGGCTGGGATGGTGAATGGTTTGTACGTGCCTATGATTCCTCCAGTAACAAGGTCGGCAGTAAGGAATGTGAGGAAGGACAGATCTTTATCGAGCCTCAGGGCTTCTGTGTACTGGCAGGTGTCGGTGTGGAGACCGGCGAGGCAGTCAAAGCGCTTGATTCCGTTAAGGAAAGGCTTGATACCGAATACGGTATCATGATCCTGCAGCCTGCATATACAAGATATCATGAGGAGCTGGGAGAGGTTTCCTCTTATCCTCCGGGATACAAGGAAAATGCAGGTATCTTCTGCCACAATAATCCCTGGGTATCCATTGCCGAGACTGTAGTCGGCCGCGGAGACAGGGCGTTTGAGATCTATAAGAAGACCTGCCCTGCATATGTTGAGGAGTTTTCCGAGATACATCGTACCGAACCCTATGTATATTCCCAGATGGTAGCCGGACGCGATGCAAAATTCCACGGTGAGGGTAAGAACTCATGGCTTACCGGAACTGCTGCATGGACCTTTGCAAATATCTCTCAGTATATCCTGGGTGTATACCCCACACATAAGGGACTTCAGATCAATCCCTGTGTTCCCGATGGATTTGGTGATTTTACCATCACGCGTAAGTTCCGTGAGGGAACATACAACATCACCGTTAAGAATCCTTCCAATGTTCAGAAGGGCGTTGCATCAATGACAGTCGACGGAAAGGCTGTTGACGGATGCGTGGTTCCTTACGAAAAGGGCAAGGAGAGCTACGAAGTGGTTGTTACCATGGGCTGAACCTTACAGGGATCCGCAGGGTGAAATATCCGGGGTCAGTTTTTGCCGGATATTGGCAGATAACGGATCAGATAAAATGAGTAAAAAACAGCAGGTCATATGACCGGCTGTTTTTGCGTGGTGTTATTTAAGCAGAGCAGGCTTTGTTTTCGTGATTGCAGATCAGCACATGCGGCTGCGGCTTTTTATCTCAGAGCTGCGAACACCATGGATGCAGCGTACAGGATCACCATGATCAGGCCTTCGCCCCGTTTGATGTTTTTTTCGTTTCTGCTGCATATGTATGTGAAAATGGTGATGACGGTAAGAATCGCCAGATCGCATACCGAGGCGAGGTTTACATCCATGGGATGTATTGCCGAAGAGATTCCGAGAATCAGCATCAGGTTGAAAAGGTTGGATCCCACAACGTTACCGACAGCCATTCCGGTCTCGCCCTTTCTTGCGGCTACGATAGAGGTGACCAGCTCCGGAAGGGAGGTCCCGACAGCGACTATTGTAAGACCTATGAGTGTTTCCGACATTCCGGCGACTCTTGCAATCTCCTTTGCGGAATAGACAACAGCCTGTCCTCCGCCTACTATCAGAGCTATTCCGATCACTATAAGCGCAAGACATTTGATAAAGGGATAGCTTTTACCGTTTTCGTCTTTGGTTTCGGGATTTTTGATTGCTTCCATGATCAGAAAGATTATATAGCATACAAATATGATAAGAAGAATGATGCCCGTTGCACGGCTTACACGTCCGGCCTGAGTGTTCATGTCAAGTGCTTTGCCTGTGACAGACGGCAATGCGCTTTTGCCTACTGAGATCAGAACGAAAACAGTGATCAGAATATTCAGGGGAAAGTCCCGCCTGATTATTTTATCATCAACGGGGATCTTATGGATCAGGGCACAAATGCCGAGTACCATGAGAAGGTTGAACATGTTAGAACCTACAACATTGGAAAGAGCGATCTCATTGGAACCCTGAAGCGCCGCGGATACACTGACCGCAAGCTCGGGGGCGCTGGTTCCCATTGCAACGACCGTAAGGCCAATGATGACTCCCGGGACTTTAAAGATCCTGGCAAGTGCGGCACTTCCGTCCACAAACCAGTCTGCGCCCTTTATAAGAGCAACAAAACCTGCCAACAGTAACAGTATATTCAGTATTATCATTTCCGGCTCCTTTTTCCTTTGATGATCAGATCATTGAAATGATTATAATTCATGCCACTGACAGAGTGCAAGAGGTTACATGTATAAGGACACAGAATTAACACAAAAATCTTCTTGCGCAAACATCATGCGTATGATATAAATATCATGCAAAACAAATTGTGAATAAATTGTAAACGGGATGTGTACGGCGTTCAAAAACTTTTTGTGTTGAATTTGTACAAAAAGTACGAAAAAGCTGTTGCCAAACTGTCCAAAGTGTTGTATATTGATTTTTAGAAAACGATTAAGTGACTTTTGGGCGATTGTTTGGAGGGCAAAATGGTATCAATGAAGGACATAGCTGCCACATGCAAAGTTTCCGTGGCGACTGTGAGTAAGGCATTGAATGATCATGCTGATATAAGCGAAGATACCAAGAAAATGGTCCGTAAAGTGGCACGCGACATGGGATATTTTCCCAACTCGGTTGCAAGAGCGCTTAAGACAAACAAAACCTATAATATAGGAGTGTTGTTCGTTGAAGAGGCTCACAGCGGTCTGACACATGATTTTTTTGCACATGTACTGGACAGCTTTAAGAGAAGCGTTGAAGAAAAAGGATATGACATCACATTCTTAAATTGCAATAAGTCACGTCCCAATCACATGTCTTATCTTGAACACAGCAGATACAGAGCTTTGGACGGAGTGGTCATAGCCTGTGTGAATTTCGAGGATCCGGAGGTTATAGAGCTTCTGGCAAGTGATATTCCGGTAGTGGCTATAGACAGGGAATGTGATACAAAGACGTGTATTCTTTCGGACAACGAGTCCGGTATAGCTCAGCTGATGGATTACGCCAGAGAGCTGGGACATGAGAGGATAGCATATATCACCGGCAAGGATTCGGCGGTAACAAGGGCAAGGGTCAGATGTTATCGCGACAAGATGGAAGAGTTCGGTTTTGAAGTAAGGGATGAATATATAGCTGCTTCCGAATACAGGGATATAGGGCAGACGGCAATGGTCACCAGTGAACTTTTATCCCTTCCAAAGCCTCCTACCTGTATACTTTTTCCGGATGATTATGCTTCGTATGGCGGAATTAATGTTATAAGGGGCATGGGGATGAGGATCCCTGATGACATCTCGGTTGCGGGGTATGATGGCATATCACTTGCGGCACAGATACAGCCGAGACTCACGACCATCAGACAGGACACAGAAGAGATGGGCAGCAGAGCGGCCAAAAAGCTTATTAATCTGATAGAGGGCACGGCGCCGGCGGAAAGGGAAACGATAGTTGTTACGGGCAAGCTTGTAAAGGGAGAGACTTTTGCAAAGAATCCCGAGCTTTGACAGAGGCATTTATATCACTTCGGTGGTATTCATAAATAAATGCAAAGAAACTAATTAACCAATACTTTTTCACATTTTTCTAAGAGGAGGACAAAAGATGAAAAAGAAAGTTTTAAGCGTTCTGCTTTCTACCGCTATGGTAGCTTCCTTACTGGTAGGCTGCGGCGGCGGAAGCGAGACAAGTGAGCCTGCAGCTGATACTGCAGCAGCAGATGACAGTGCAGCAGACGATGCAGCAGCAGATGATGCAGCAGCAGACGATGCAGCAGCAGATGATGCAGCAGCAGACGATGCAGCAGCAGACGATGCAGCAGCAGACGATGCAGCTGATGAAGCAGCTGATGAAGCAGTAGCCGCTCCCGAGGACACAGGATCAGTTCTCAATATCTACTGCTGGAATGATGAGTTCGCTCGTCGTATGATGGATCACCTTCCCGGTTATGAAGTAAATGACAAGGAAGATGCTACCAAGGGTGGTACCTACAATGGTGTTACCGTAAACTTCAATGTAACTCCTTCTGATGATAATGCTTATCAGAACAATCTGGATGCAACTCTTCCCGGCAATGTTGACGCATCTGCTGATGACAAGGTTGATATCTTCCTTATCGAGGCTGACTACGCTCTTAAGTATGTTGATACCGATCTTACAATGCC
>JAILGE010000005.1 GCA_024697065.1 Lachnospiraceae bacterium | reverse complement strand
GCAGTTAGAAACGTTTGTAAAAATTTCGGAAATGAACAGTTTTTCATTGGCGGCAAATG
Source organism: Lachnospiraceae bacterium (assembly GCA_024697065.1). Lineage (GTDB taxonomy): Bacteria > Bacillota > Clostridia > Lachnospirales > Lachnospiraceae > NK4A136. Next base: position 2,333 of record JAILGE010000005.1, on the reverse strand, counting down.
AGCTGGGATATGCGCAGTCGACTGTAACGATGCAGATCAAACAGCTTGAGGAAGAACTCGGGTGCGTGCTGTTTGAACGCTTAGGGAAGACCATAGTTTTGACCTCTGCGGGAGAGCGCCTTGTAGATTATGCAGAGAAGCTTCTTCAGCTGGAACGTGAGATACATCTTGAAGTACCTGAAGCGGATGAGCCTTCAGGAACACTGAAGATCGGGGTTTCGGAATCCTTATGCTATAACCGTTTTCCGCAGATCCTGATGGAGTTTAAAAAGCGATTTCCAAAGGTTGACATAGGGCTTTCGTTTATCATGCATGATACATTTCCGGAACTGCTGAAAAAAGGAGAACTTGATCTGGCATATACCCTGAATCCGCCTATCGAAGATGCGAATCTTAAACTGCTGCATAAACAGCGGGAATTCCTGGGATTTTATGCATGTCCCGGACATGAACTGACAAAAAAGAAAAAGATAAGGGAACGTGATCTGAACAAGGTCCCTATGCTGCTTACTTCGCATAATTGCAGTTTTCGAAATATGTTCCTAAGTGATATGAAGCAGTATGATCTGAGCCCGGATATTGTGCTGGAAACAAGCAGTAAAGAAGTTTTGAAAGCCTTTGCGGCAAATGGACACGGCGTTGCTTTGATGCCGGAAATGACAGCTGAGTCAGAGCTGAAAAGAGGAAATCTTGTTAAATTAAACTGGGCCGGAGATGATCTTACTGTTTTCTCACAGGTTTTTGTGCATAAGGATAAGCGTATTACAAGATCCATGGAAGGATTGGTTCAGTTGATCAAAGCTGTAAGCTGAGGAAAAATATGATCATTAATACAGGACAAAGAACAGATATACCGGCTTTTTACGCGGAATGGTTTTCAAACAGAATAAAAGAAGGTTTTGTCTGTGTTCGAAATCCTTATAATCCGAATCAGGTGAGCAGGTACCGGCTGGATCCGTCCGTAGTCGATGTGATAGGATTCTGTACAAAGAATCCTGCACCGATGTTTCCTTATATGGATCTGATCAAGGATTTTGGGCAATACTGGTTTGTAACAATCACGCCATATGGGCGGGATATCGAGCCGAATGTTCCGGATAAACATCGTTTGATAGAGGATTTCACAATACTTTCCGATACGGTAGGAGTGGATTCTATTGGCTGGAGATATGACCCTATTCTTTTATCGGATAAATATTCATCGGAGTATCATTTACATGCTTTCAAACAGATCGCAGAAAGTCTGAAGGGATATACGAAGACTGTGGTGATAAGTTTTATAGATCTGTATCCAAAGGTCAGAAAGAATTTCCCGGAGGCAAGAGAAGTTCCTCAGACTGACAGATTAAAGCTCGGACAGGAGATAATAAGGATCGCGACGGAATGTGGCATGACCGTTAAGCCGTGTGCAGAAGGAAATGAACTGACGGAGTACGGAGCTGACTGCAGCGGATGTATGAAGATCAGAGATTATGAAAATGCGATCGGCAAAAGACTTACAGCGCCAAAGAAGAAAGGTGCCAGAGCTGAATGTGCCTGTTATCTGGCTTGTGATATAGGAGCGTACAACACTTGTCTTCATCTTTGTAAATATTGCTATGCGAACGCTGAACCGGCAGTAATATATGCACAGAACAGATTACATGATCCGGATTCACCATTCCTGATCGGAAATTATATGGACGGTGATAAGATACATGAAGTACCGCAGGAATCATGGATAGATATGCAGGAAAGTCTGTTCCCCGTATTATGAATCAGAAAGCAGCTTACAGGAGAGTAGTAATGATAACACTTAAGAGACCTATCAAAGAATATGAACCAAAGGCAGTTGCCTTTAAGCAGGAGTTTATTGAAAACGGAGAGACAACCATAAACGGAAGTGAACTCTTAGATCAGACGGACTCATATGATGAGTGGCTTAAATCCGTTACAGATAATATTTCACCCGATACCGTAAACCCGGCATGGGTGGTAACAGACACATATTTTGCATTTGATGAGGATGATAACATCGTTGGCATCATCGATCTTCGTCATGAGTTAAATGATTTCCTTAAGGATTTTGGGAACTGCGGATACAGCGTGAGGCCATCTGAACGTCGAAAAGGATATGCGACCGAAATGCTGAAGCTTATTCTGGAGCGGGCAAGTCAAATCGGAATGGGTAAAATCCAGCTTTCTGTAGAACGTTCAAATGAAGCGTCTGTAAAGACAATAACGAAAAACGGTGGGAAATATGAGAGAAGTTTTACCTTTGAGGGAGAAGAAGCGGATGTATATATGATCTATTTAGATTAATTGTTAGTTTGAATCAAGGTGCGGATTAAATT
>JAILGE010000041.1 GCA_024697065.1 Lachnospiraceae bacterium | reverse complement strand
TTTTTCGTCTCCTGCAAAACTGTTCCTGAAAGGAGACGGACTGAATGAACAAAACAGAAACAACTGCAGGTAAAAGGCTGATCACTCCCCTGGAGGAGATGAATGTCATCGATGACTTCCTCTTTTATGAGATGTTATACGACGAGAAAACCGGTGAGGAAGTCTGCCGTATCATACTGGAGAAGGTGTTAAAGCGACGCATCGGCGAAGTTAATTTCACTCCGCAGAAAATGATCCCCGGCATATCACAGGAAGCTCAGGGGATACGACTGGATGCTTATATAACTGAAAAAACAGGTGACAGTAATGCCGGTCCGGATATAATGGTTCATGACCTTGAACCGGATAAAAGGAAATCCAAAAAGGATTATCTTACCAAAAGATGTCGCTATTATTCGGATCTGATAGATGTTCAGATCGTAAATACCGGAGTAGAGTACGAGAAGCTTCCGGAGGTGGTGATAATATTTATCCTCTCATATGATCCTTTTGACAGGGGAGATATGTATTATGAAGCCAAAAGTATGTTAAAGACACATCCTGATATTCCGTACGATGACGGGGTCAGGAGGATCTATCTCTATACTGACGGAAAACTTCCCGAGAATGCGGATGAGAGTGACATAAAGCTGAAAAATCTATTACAATATATAAGAAGAAGTACTGAGGAAAATATAACAGACGAAACAACAAGGCGTCTGGATGATATCGTAAAGGCCACCAAACATAAGAAAGATGTGGGGATCAGATATATGAAGAGCTGGGAAATGGAACGCGAGCTGAAAGAAGAGGGCCGTGCAGAGGGCCGCGAACAAGGCCGTGAAGAAGAACGCGCCAACACGGAAGCTGAACGTCGCCGCGCTGATAAAGAAAAAACACGTGCTGATTCTGAAAAATCTCGAGCTGATGCAGCCGAAGCTGAGCTGGCAAAGTACAAAGAAAAGTTCGGAATAATATAGATGTGCAAATTGACTTGATGTAACGCAATAATTATAATGATTCATGTGCTGCCGCTTTTTGCGCAGCATATGATTTTTTTTGTAAGAAGGGAAATACAATGGCTAGAACAGGAAGACCCAGAGGAACCAACAACAAGGAATTTACTTATTCACTTCGTATGGACAAGGAGACCAGAGAACTCCTCGAAGCATATTGCGAAACAATGGAAGTCACAAGATCTGAGGCTTTAAGGACGGCTATCGAGGGCCTTAAAGCAGATAAGAAATTAAGAAAGAAATAGACATTTAACAGATGAATATTCTCTTATATACATGGCTTGGCTCATATACGGATGATGATATAGAGCGTCATATGCGCGGGATGGGATTTAACTGCAGACGAGTCAATGATCCGGAGGTCTGTAAAGGCGACCGGTATCATAATGATGAATTCTGCAGATCCTTTGAAAAGCTCCTTGATGATGCGGATTTTGACTGCGTATTCACGACCAATTTCCTCCCATTGATCGCAAGGGTATGTTATAAGAAGAATATTCCTTACATAGCATGGTCATATGACAGCCCGCCAAATCTGGCGTCGTTGGAAGAAATGGATCATCCCACCAATCATATATTCTTTTTCTCCAAAGATGATGTGGAAGACTACAGATCACAGGGACTTGATACCGTATGGCATATGCCACTGGCGGTTGATACGGACAAGTGGGATGCCGTAAAGGTTGAGTGCAGAAATAAGGATATCTCCCTGGTGGGCAGGCTCTACAGTTCCACACTCCCGGTACTGATGTCAAGGATGACCGAAGAACAGCAACAGTTTTTCAAGACACTGACTGACCTGCAGCTTAAGACCTATGACCGGAATATACTTAAAGAATTTATAACCGACGGCATTGCGCAGGAGATCAGCAATACATATGAGGCGGACGGGGATTTGGTACTACGCCCCACGAGAAAACAGCTGCTTTATGCTGCATCCACATATGTAACGCATCTAGACAGACTTTTGCTGTTGCGCGTTCTTTCGAAGCAGTTTGATACGCATCTTTATACAACGGATCCTGAAGCTGACTATAAGAGCATGCTTCCGGATGTAAAATTCCATGGGCCGGTCTCCTATGAAAAGGGGATGCCGGAGGTATTTAAATCCAGCAAAGTAAACCTTTGTCCGATCTTCAGGGAAAATGTATCGGGGATCCCGTTAAGGATACTTGATGTATGCGGATGTCATGCATTTGTTTTATCATCATTTTGTCCGGAAGTGGCAGAAAACTTTGAAGAAGGGAAAGAAGCCGTGATGTATCGCAGCGCTGAAGAAGCGTTGGAAAAGGTCAGATATTATCTGAGTCACGATGATGAGCGTGAGCGCATTTCGCATGGCGGATACGAGAGAGTAAAGGCGGACTTTTCCTATGATGACAGGATAAGTCGTATGCTTAAACAGGCCGGCGTGCTTAAGATATAATGCCATGCTGCTGACCGGCTATTGAGGCAGCATCGGATCGGACCGGTGAAAAGGTTCGCGGAGAAAAATAATGAGTGTTAAGAAGAAAAAGAAGAGGTCAAGATCATACAGAGCTGCTGAGGCTAAAAGAAATAAAGCGCTGAGAGCAGCTAATGCAGAACAGGATTTCCGGGCTTCTTCTATGGATGAGAGTGTCGCAACTGCACCTGAGGGAGATCATACATATAAGGCGGATACGACTGACAAGGCCGGAATAGCAAACAAGGTTGAGAAAAATGAGAAGGCCGACCGGAAAGTGAACGCTGATAAGTCAGACAAGACCGACAAGACCGACAAGACCGAGAAGTCTGATAAAGCTGAGACTTCTGTGACGGATGAGCGAAAAGATGCTGAGCCGGCCGGTCATTCCGAGAAACCGGGCGCTCATATTAAGGGCACGGTTTTTCTTGCGCTTTTCTTTTCAATTTCGTTTTTTTTCACAGAGACAGTATTCAAACTTGCGGTGGAGAGTATACATGCTCCGCTTTCTTTTGCCGTGATGGGGTTATTCGCCTTAAGCGCGGGATTTCTTACGGCTTCTATCATTTCACTTTTCCCGAGAAAGGTGACGGCTGTATTATCTCCCGTGATCCTCACGGTATTATTTTTTGCTTTCCTTATAGAATTCCTTATCTGCAGGGAATTCAAAGTTGCTTATGATATCAATACCATTTTTAATGCGGCTACGGATGCGCTGGGCGGCTTCAAGAGCGATATCGCAGCCCTTATCTTCTGCACGGACGGCATAATGCATATCCTTCTTTTTGCGATACCACTTGTGCTCTGGTTTATTTTGGGCAGGAAGATAACGCGGATATTATCCGGGCGAGGTATCTTCGGGAAGGGCGGGCTTAAAGCGGCCTGCGGTTCGGGGATCGCATTTACCGGTGCTGCTGCGGCTTATGCCGGTGCGCTGGTAATGATACTCGGATACGGGATCTTTTCGTCTGCTTATACGGATCAGTACAATTTTGAAGCTGCTGTATCGGATTTCGGGCTCGGAACGGCCGTGAGACTTGATGTGAAAAATATCGTAGCGTCCAGAACGACGGGACCGGAATTTGAAACGGGATACGATACTTTTACGGCATCAGTTGCCGATCCGACCGGGATGGGTGCGGGAAGTCTTTACTCGGGAGGCTTTTCTGCAGGAGTAACGGGGCAGACCTCTGTGTCCCGGGCAGCGACATCTTCCTCAAACGGTGCAAATTTCAACAGTAAGACCGGCGGCGCCGGGGATGGACAAGTTTCCGGGATATCGAGAGTAGGAGATCCGGCGTCTGCGATCGCGGCAGACGGGTATGTGCCCAAAACTGCCGGAGACGATGTGGATGTTACGGCGGGTGTCGGCAGCCTTAATGAATTTGGCATATCTTATTACGGTTCGGATTCTGTATCCGGAAATGCCGTTTCGGGTGATATGGGGAGCCTTCTTCCGGTTTACGGTGCGGGAGCATCCATGGATCCTGCATCCTACGGGTACAGCATTTCCGATATAGATTTCAATGCGCTTGCGGCAGCAGGCGGCAAGGTTGGTGAGGTGGATGCATATGTTGCTTCTCTCCAGCCTTCAAGACAGAATCCCTACACGGGGATGTTTAAGGGGAAAAATCTTATCATCATCTGTGCGGAAGCTTTTTCCGGACCCAATGTGATAGACCCGGATCTCACACCTACACTATACAGACTCTCAACAAAGGGTATTAATTTTAATGATTACTACCAGCAGTCCACTGCAGGAACCACCGGCGGAGAGTACCAGCTGCTCTTCGGTCTTCTTCCTACATCGGGCGGAAGCTCCGTGCGTACTATCACGGCCAACGGTACCCATACCAATATAGGTGCCATGCTGGGTGAAGAAGGCTACTACGGTATGGCTTTCCATAACGGATCCTATACCTACTATCACAGGAACGAAACTCATAATAAGCTGGGCTACAGCGAGGGTTTCATGGGAATGGGTAACGGCATGGAGGCGTTTGTCGGGAAGAAGTGGCCCGAAAGCGATGTTGAGATGATGGAAGGAACTCTTCCCATGTACATCGATCATCAGCCTTTTTCCGTATATTATATGTCTGTCAGCGGGCATAGCGGATATACTTTCGGAACCAATGCCATGTCAAAGAAGAACAGGGATGCTGTTGAGGCATGGTGCGAAGCGAAGGGTCTTCAGTATTCGGAAGAAGTAATGGCATATCTGGCTGCCAATCTGGAACTGGAGAATGCGGTTGCTTATATAGTAGAAACTCTTGAGGAAAAGGGGATAGCGGATGACACTGTAATATGTATCAATGCCGATCATTTCCCTTACGGGCTGGATAAGGATGCTTCGCTGGGAAATATGCCTTATCTGTCGGAACTGTACGGATATCCTGTAACTACCTATGAAGAGAGGGACAGGAACCGGGCTATCATTTGGAGTGGGATGCTGGAAAAATATGCGCCTATTGAGGTGAACACTCCGGCGTCATCCATCGACCTCCTTCCGACACTTTGCAATCTTTTCGATACAGATTGGGATTCCAGACTCTATCCCGGCAGAGACGTATTTTCCGATGCCCTTCCGGTGGCTTTCAATACCAATTATGACTGGAAGACGGATCTGGGAACATACAATGCGGCGAAGAAGACTTTTACTCCGGTAAACGATCAGGTGGTCATCCCGGATGGGTATGTTGCGGGAGTTTCTTCATTAGTAAAGAATAAGATCACATTCTGTAAATCGGTGCTGAACTACGACTACTATACACATGTATATGCCGAAACACCATAGATTGTGGGCGTTACAGCTTTTCCGTCACAGTGCACATAAAGCAGACGGAAAAGCGCCGAAATTTTTAAAAAATATTCTTGCAATTTGTCAGATGCTGGTTTATAATAGCCCTTGCTGTGACATGATAGCTGTGAAGCGTGAGGTTGCCGTCAGACCGAAAATAATAAGGAATGACGGGTTTTCCGCTGAGCGAATGTCAGTAGCGGGAATAAGTTTTACCCGCAAAAATATTGACGACAAGTCACTGTACAGATAGGAACCGTCCGGAGAGATCCGGAAACGACGCGTGGTTCTGCGTCTTTTTTAAAGAAAAGGCAGGACACACACGGGAGGGTGGATAAGATGCCCGGTCAGGAGAAAGACATCAAATCCAAATGTGTACAGTCGCCGCTTGTAAAAAACAGAGAGGAGACTTTTTTTATGCAGGCAAACCAGAAAATGAGAGTAATCCTGAAAGCGTATGATCATCAGCTGATCGACGCTGCTGCAAGGAAGATCATCGACAGCGTAAAGAAGAACGGAGGAGCTGTAAGCGGTCCCGTTCCCCTTCCTACAAAGAAGGAAGTTGTTACGATCCTTCGTGCAGTCCACAAATACAAGGATTCAAGAGAACAGTTCGAACAGAGAACTCACAAGAGGCTCATCGACATTCTCAATCCCTCATCGAAGATCACTGAGTCTTTACAGAAGATGGATCTTCCTGCGGGTGTGTATGTGGAAATCAAGATGCAGTAACAGAAACCTCTACTAAACTCAATGTATCCGTAGCATACGGCGCTGCAGCAGCAAAGCGGAGCCGCAGAGATACCGCTTAGTGGACAAAACCGTGATCGCAGATGGCATGAAAGTGGCCGTCACCCTGCAGGAAGGGCGGGAAAGATATTTCCCATGAGATCCGGACAAAAGAAAGAAAGAGAGGCAATAAAAGGTATGAAGAAAGCTATTTTAGCGACAAAGGTCGGAATGACACAGATCTTCGCTGAAGACGGCGCACTTATCCCTGTAACAGTTCTTCAGGCAGGCCCGTGCGTTGTAACACAGGTTAAGACCGTAGAGAACGACGGCTATGATGCTGTTCAGGTTGGATACGGCGATGCCAAGGAGAAGACAGTCAACAGAGACAAGGCGGGCAAGAAGGAAGTGTTCCACCGTCACGGTGTTAACAAAGCCGGACAGGGTCAGTTCAAGAAGGCCGGCGTTGACTGCAAGAAGTATTTAAGAGAGTTCCGTTTTGAGAATTCATCCGAATACGCTCCTGCTCAGGAGATCAAGGCAGACATCTTCGCTGTAGGCGACAAGGTAGATGCTTCCGCTATTTCAAGAGGTAAGGGATTCCAGGGCGCCATCAAGCGTCACGGTCAGTCCAGAGGACCTATGATGCATGGTTCCAAGTATCACCGTCATGCAGGTTCCAACGGTGCATGTTCTTCACCGAGCCGCGTATTCAAGGGCAAGCACATGCCCGGACATATGGGAGCTGTTGAAGTTACCGTAAGAAACCTTGAAGTAGTAAGGGTTGATGCTGACAAGAATCTGCTCCTTGTAAAGGGCGCTGTTCCCGGAGCAAAGAAGGCTCTTATCACCATCAAAGAAACAACGAAAGCAGAAGCTTAAGCGAAAGGAGGAATTTTACAATGGCTACAGTATCTGTTGTAAATATGGAAGGCAAAGAAGTAGGCACGATCGACTTAAGCGATGCAGTATTCGGCGCAAAGATCAATGAGCATCTTGTACACCTCGCAGTCGTTCAGCAGCTTGCAAACTCCAGACAGGGAACTCAGAAGGCTAAGACACGTTCTGAGGTATCCGGAGGCGGAAGAAAGCCCTGGAGACAGAAGGGAACCGGCCACGCAAGACAGGGTTCCATCAGAGCACCGCAGTGGAAGGGCGGCGGAGTTGTATTCGCTCCCGTTCCGAGAGACTACACTCTCAAGATGAACAAGAAGGAAAAGCAGGCAGCTATAAAGAGCGTTCTTACAGATAAGGTTCAGAAGTCACAGCTTGTAGTAGTAGATGAGATCAAGCTTGACGAGATCAAGACAAAGAGATTTGCCGAGGTTCTCAAGAACATTAAGGCTGACAAGGCTCTTGTAGTTATGGGAAGCAAGGATGACACAGTTATCCGTTCCGCTAGAAACATCGAAGATACAAAGACAGCTCTTCCCGAGACTATCAATGTATATGATGTTATGAAGGCCGGTACGCTCGTTCTTACAAAGGACGCAGTCGCTAAGATCGAGGAGGTATACGCATAATGGCAGATATTAAGTATTATGACGTCATCTTAAAGCCGCTCGTAACAGAGAAAAGTATGAACGGTATGGCATTAAAGAAGTATTCGTTCCTTGTAAATCCTGAAGCAAACAAGTCACAGATCAAGGAAGCTGTTGAGAAGATGTTTGAAGGTGTTAAGGTTTCCAAAGTTAACACACTTAATCAGGAAGGAAAGAATAAGAGGCGCGGAGCAGTAACAGGAAAGACAGCAAAGATCAAGAAGGCTATCGTTACTCTCACAGAGGACAGCAAGGACATCGAGATCTTCGCAGGACTCTAAAGCGCAGGGATCCGTTCCAAGGATCCGGATAAACACAGTAAAGTGTGATAATAAACATCAAAAGGAGAAAGATAGAAATGGGAATTAAGACATACAACCCATATACACCGTCCAGAAGAAACATGACGGGTTCCGACTTCTCAGAGATCACAAAGCAGACACCTGAAAAGAGCCTGCTCGTATCCAAGAAGAAGACAGCCGGAAGAAATAACCAGGGTAAGATCACTGTCAGACATCACGGCGGCGGAAACAGACAGAAGTACAGGATCATCGATTTCAAGCGTCAGAAAGATGATATCCCCGCAAAGGTAGTAAGCATAGAGTACGATCCTAACAGAACAGCCAACATTGCACTTATCTGCTACGCAGACGGCGTAAAGAGCTACATCTTAGCTCCCCAGGGCCTTGAAGTCGGAATGAAGATCATGAACGGTCCCAAGGCTGAAGTTCGTACAGGAAACTGCCTCCCGTTATCAGAGATCCCCATCGGTTCAATGGTACACAACATCGAGCTCATGCCCGGCAGAGGCGGCCAGATGGTAAGAGCTGCCGGTAACGGTGCACAGCTTATGGCTAAGGAAGGAAAGTATGCAACACTTCGTCTTCCTTCAGGCGAGATGAGAATGGTTCCCATCGAGTGCCGTGCAAGCATCGGTGTAGTAGGAAACGGTGAGCACAACCTCGTTAACTTCGGTAAGGCCGGACGTGTTCGTCATATGGGTGTTCGTCCTACAGTCCGCGGTTCGGTTATGAACCCGAATGATCATCCTCACGGTGGTGGTGAAGGTAAGACAGGTATCGGTCGTCCCGGTCCTACAACCCCTTGGGGTAAGCCCGCTCTTGGTCTTAAGACCAGAAAGGCTAAGAAGCATTCCAACAAGCTGATCGTCAGAAGACGTAACGGCAAGGCAATAAAGTAATCGCGGATAAGGAGGCAGACAAATGGCAAGATCATTAAAGAAAGGTCCTTTTGCTGATCAGAGTTTACTCAAGGCAGTAGACGCTATGAATGCATCAGGCAAGAAGCAGGCGATCAAGACTTGGTCACGCCGCTCCACAATCTTCCCCTCATTCGTGGGACTTACGATTGCGGTATATGACGGACGCAAGCATGTGCCTGTATATGTAACAGAAGATATGGTAGGCCATAAGCTCGGCGAGTTCGTTCCCACACGTACTTTCCGCGGCCACAAGGCTGAAGATAAGAAGACGTCAGTCAAGAATTAACAGGAGGGCTAAAGTAAACTATGGCTAAAGGACATAGATCTCAAATTAAGAGAGAGAGAAACGCACAGAAAGATACGAGGCCCTCAGCAAAGTTATCTTATGCGAGAGTTTCGGTACAGAAGGCATGTTTCGTACTTGATGCGATCAGAGGAAAGGATGTAACAACAGCTAAGGCTATCCTCGAGTACAATCCGAGATATGCTTCCTCACTCATCAAGAAGCTTCTTGATTCTGCAATCGCAAATGCAGAGAACAATAACGGAATGAATCCGGATAATCTCTATGTGGCAGAGTGCTTTGCAAACAAGGGACCGACAATGAAGAGAATCCATCCCAGGGCGCAGGGCCGTGCTTACAGGATCGAAAAGAGAGTAAGCCACATCACGATCGTTCTGGACGAGAAAGGAGCTAAGTAAGTATGGGACAGAAAGTTAATCCTCACGGCTTAAGAGTCGGTGTTATCAAGGATTGGGATTCCAAGTGGTACAGCGAAGACAAGTTCGCAGATTACCTTGTAGAGGATCACAAGATCCGTAAGTACTTAAAGAAGAAGCTTTATGCTGCCGGTATCTCCAAGATCGAGATCTCCCGTAAGGGTGAGAAGGCTGAAGTGGTTGTTTACACACAGAAGCCCGGTGTTGTGATCGGTAAGGGTGGAGCAGGAATCGAAGCTACAAAGAAGGCTCTTCAGAAAGAGATCGGACGCAAGGAGATCTCCCTTGATGTTCAGGAAGTTAAGAAGCCGGATGCTGATGCTCAGCTTGTAGCAGAGAACATCGCAGCTCAGCTTGAGAACCGTGTATCCTTCAGACGTGCAGTAAAGAGCTGCATGACAAGAACAATGAAGAAGGATAACAGAGGCAACTCCATAACAGGTGCACTTGGTATCAAAGCATGCGTTTCCGGAAGACTCGGCGGTGCCGATATTGCGAGAAGCGAGTTCTACAGTGACGGAACTATTCCCCTGCAGACATTACGTGCAGACATTGACTATGGTTTCGCTGAAGCAGATACAACCTACGGTAAGATCGGTGTAAAGGTTTGGATCTACAAAGGCGAGGTACTTCCTGCAAAGGGAAATAAAGGAGACAATGCGTCTTCTAAGGAAGGGAGCGATAAATAATGTTAATGCCGAAGAGAGTTAAGCGCCGCAAGCAGTTCCGCGGCACCATGGCCGGAAAGGCTATGAGAGGAAATACAATCAGCAACGGTGAGTTTGGTCTTGTTGCCACAGAGCCTTGCTGGATCAAGTCCAATCAGATCGAGGCTGCCCGTATTGCGTTAACACGTTACACCAAGAGAGGCGGAAAGACCTGGATCAAGATCTTCCCTGATAAGCCGGTAACCACAAAGCCTGCTGAGACTCGAATGGGTTCAGGTAAAGGTTCCCTTGAATTCTGGGTAGCAGTTGTTAAGCCGGGACGCGTTCTTTATGAGATCGCCGGAGTTCCTGAGGCAGACGCAAGAGAGGCTCTTCGTCTTGCAGCTAACAAGCTTCCCTGCAAGTGCAAGATCGTTTCCAAGGCAGATCTTGAAGCATCATTGAAGGAAGGCGGTGCAGCTAAATGAAGACAAATAAATATGTTGCAGAGCTCGAAGGCAAGACCGCAGCAGAACTGAACAACGATCTTGTCAGCGCTAAGAAAGAACTTTTTAACTTAAGATTCCAGAACGCTACCAACCAGCTTGACAACACCGCAAGGATCAAGGAAGTACGCAAGAACATCGCGCGCATCCAGACAGTCATGAACGGTAAGATCAAGGCGGAAGCTTAAGGGAGAAAGGAGAAGACCGTGGAAGAAAGAAACTTAAGAAAAACACGTATCGGCAAGGTTGTCAGCGACAAGATGGATAAGACCATTACTGTAGCCGTTGAAGACCACGTAAAGCATCCGCTTTATGGCAAGATCATTAAGAATACATACAAGCTCAAAGCCCACGATGAAAAGAACGAAGCCCATACCGGCGATACGGTTAAGGTTGAGGAGACCAGACCTCTCTCCAAGGATAAGAGATGGAGACTTGTAAACATCGTTGAGAAAGCTAAATAAGCTTATTTATGGATTTCGGAAGGAGATAAATCATGGTACAACAGGAAAGCAGGCTGGTCGCCGCTGACAATACCGGCGCAAAGGAACTTCTCTGCATCCGTGTTTCCGGCGGATCTACCAGAAGATATGCCCGCATCGGCGACGTGATTGTTGCTTCTGTAAAAGATGCAACACCCGGCGGCGTTGTTAAGAAGGGTGAAGTTGTTAAAGCTGTAGTAGTTCGCACTGTTAAAGGTGCACACCGCAAAGACGGATCATACATCAAGTTTGACGAGAATGCGGCAGTCATCATCAAGGATGACAATACTCCGCGCGGAACCCGTATTTTCGGGCCGGTAGCAAGAGAGCTCAGAGAGAAGCACTTCATGAAGATCGTTTCCCTCGCTCCGGAAGTATTATAAGGAGGACCAGGCTATGACAAAAATTAAAGTCGGCGATACCGTAAGGGTTATCGCAGGTGATACGGAAAAAAGCAAGGGTAAGGAAGGCAAGGTCCTTAAGATCGACCACGAAAAAGGCAAAGTTCTTGTGGAAGGCGTTAACAAAGTGACCAAGCATGCTAAGCCTTCAGCACAGAATCAGACAGGCGGCCGCATCGAGAAGGAAGCACCTATCGATATTTCCAACGTGATGTATGTTCACAAGGGAAAGCCGACCAGGATCGGATTCAAGATAACCGAGGACGGCAAGAAAGTTCGTGTTGCCAAGTCTACCGGTGATGTGATCGATTAAGGAAGGAGACCAGAACATTGAGTAGATTAAAAGATCAGTACAAGAACGAGATCATGGACGCCATGACAAAGAAGTTCGGTTACAAGAATGTGATGGAGATCCCCAAGATCGAGAAGATCGTAATTAATATGGGTGTCGGTGAGGCTAAGGAAAATGCCAAGGCTATGGAAGCTGCTATTGCTGACATGGAGACCATCACAGGACAGAAGGCCATTGTAACAAAGGCTAAGAAGTCCATCGCTAACTTTAAGATCCGTGAAGGCCTTGCAATCGGATGCAAGACAACACTCCGCGGCGATAAGATGTACGAGTTCCTTGACAGACTTGTTAACCTCGCTCTTCCGCGTGTTCGTGACTTTCACGGTGTAAATCCCAACAGCTTTGACGGCAGAGGAAATTACGCACTCGGAATCAAGGAGCAGATCATCTTCCCCGAGATCGAGTATGATAAGGTCGACAAAGTAAGAGGTATGGATATCATCGTTGTAACGACCGCAAGGACCGATGAGGAAGCAAGAGAGTTACTCAGGCTGTTCGGTATGCCTTTTGAGAAGTAAGGCTGACAGCGTGTCAATTTCTAAGGAGGAATAGTTTCAATGGCAAAAATGTCAATGAAGGTTAAGCAATCGCGTACACCGAAGTTCTCAACCAGAGCATATACGCGCTGCAGAATATGCGGAAGACCTCATTCAGTTCTCAAGAAGTACGGAATCTGCAGAATATGTTTCCGTGAACTTGCAAGCAAGGGTGAGATTCCGGGCGTTAAGAAGGCAAGCTGGTAAATCAGAAGGAGGACAAGCAAGATGACAATGAGTGATCCGATTGCGGATATGCTTACAAGAATCCGTAACGCAAATACTGCAAAGCATGATACGGTTGATGTTCCGTCATCCAAGATGAAGCTCGCTATCGCGAAGATCCTTCTGGATGAAGGCTATATCAGAAAATATGATGTTGTCGATGATGGAAACTTCAAGAACATCCACATCACACTTAAGTACGGCGCAGACAAGAATGAAAAGGTATTAACAGGGATCAAGAGAATCTCTAAGCCCGGTCTTCGTGTTTATGCCGGCAAGGATGAGCTTCCCAGAGTTCTTGGCGGACTTGGTGTAGCTATCATCTCTACCAACCAGGGAGTTATCACTGACAAGGAAGCAAGAAAGCTTAATGTCGGCGGAGAAGTTCTCGCATTCGTTTGGTAATTTTACTACAAAATGGGTTTTGCAAAATTATGCAAAACCCGCCGCTGGTCGGTTTTATGAGAAAAGACCAAAGCGGATTTTTGATCAATATCAGTTAATATGAATCCATAACAGGAGGTACGGGCATGTCACGTATAGGAAAAATGCCAATCGCGATTCCTGCCGGTGTAACGGTAACTATCGCAGAAAATAACAAAGTGACTGTAAAGGGACCCAAGGGAACACTTGAGAGAGTATTCCCCAACGATATGAAGATCGAGGTTGAGGGCTCCGAAATCAAGGTTACAAGACCGAACGATTTAAAGAGAGAGAAGTCTCTTCACGGTCTGACCAGAACACTTATCAACAACATGGTTGTAGGTGTTACAAGTGGCTTCGAGAAGAAGCTCGAGATCAACGGTGTAGGTTACAGAGCAGCCAAGTCCGGCAAGAAGCTTAACCTCACACTTGGATATTCTCATCCCGTAGAGATGGAAGATCCCGAAGGTGTTGAGACCGTTGTCGAAGGACAGAACGTCATTATCGTGAAGGGTTGCGATAAAGAGAAAGTTGGTCAGTTTGCGGCTGAGATCAGAGACAAGAGAAGACCTGAACCTTACAAGGGCAAGGGTATCAAGTATGCTGATGAGACGATCAGACGTAAAGTCGGCAAGACCGGTAAGAAATAAGGAGGGCGACAGAAGATGGTCAGCAAAAAATCAAGACAGGAAATCCGCGTAAAGAAGCATGACAGATTACGCAATCGCTTTAGCGGCACTGCAGAAAGACCTCGCCTTTCCGTATTCCGCAGCAACAGCCATATGTATGCACAGGTTATCGATGATGCAGCAGGCAAGACTCTTGTTTCTGCTTCAACAGTCGAGAAGGATGCAAAGGCTGAGCTTAATCACACAGATGATATGGACGCTGCAGTATTCGTAGGAAAGCTTGTTGCTAAGCGTGCTCTTGACGCAGGTATCAAGGAAGTAGTATTTGACAGAGGCGGATATCTCTATCACGGCAAAGTTAAGGCACTTGCAGATGCTGCAAGAGAAGCCGGATTAGAGTTCTAAGGAAGGGGAACAAGCATGAAAAATGAGATTATTGACGCAAGCGCACTTGAGTTAAATGACAAGCTTGTTTCCATCAAGCGTGTCACAAAGGTTGTAAAGGGCGGACGCCACATGAGATTTTCAGCACTCGTTGTTGTCGGAGACGGCAACGGACACGTAGGTGCCGGAATCGGTAAGGCTGCCGAGATCCCTGAAGCTATCCGTAAGGGTAAAGAGGATGCTATAAAGCACCTTGTAACAGTAGCTCGTGACGAGAATGACAGTATCACACATGACCAGATCGGTAAGTACGGTTCAGCTGAACTTCTTATGAAGAGAGCTCCTCAGGGTACCGGTGTCATCGCCGGTGGTCCCGCACGTATCGTCTGCGATATGGCAGGTATCAAGAATATCCGTACAAAGTCTCTCGGCTCAAACAACAAGCAGAACGTTGTACAGGCTACAATCGCAGGCCTGGCTGAGCTTAAGAGCCCGGAGGAAGTCGCAATCATGCGCGGCAAGTCCGTTCAGGATATCAGAGCTTAAGTACAGGATAGATGGAGGACAAGGAAATGGCAGAGAAAACATTAAAGGTTACTTTGGTGAAGTCACCCTGCGGTGCAGTTCCGAAGCACAGAAGGACAGTGGAAGCCATGGGACTTTCAAAGATGCACAAGACCGTTACCCTGCCGGATAACGATGCGACCAGAGGACAGATCCGTCAGGTCGGTTATATGCTGAAGGTAGAAGAGGCTTAAGGTCGGTTTAGGAGGACTATTATAATGGAATTATCAAATTTAAGACCTGCTGAAGGGTCTAAGCATAGCGATAACTTCAGAAGAGGCCGCGGACACGGATCAGGCAACGGAAAGACCGCAGGTAAGGGTCATAAGGGTCAGAAGGCTCGTTCCGGAGCACCGAGAATCGGTTTCGAAGGTGGTCAGATGCCTTTATACAGACGTATCCCTAAGAGAGGCTTCAAGAACATCAATACACTTGATATCGTTACTATCAATGTAGATAAGCTTGAAGTTTTCGATAACGGAACAGCTGTTACCGTAGATACACTTCTTGAGAAGGGCATTATCAAGAACGCACGCGATGGCGTTAAGATCCTTGGTAACGGAGAACTCACAAAGAAGCTTGATGTTAAGGTTAACGGATTCAGCGCATCAGCTAAAGAGAAGATCGAGAAAAACGGCGGCACCGCAGAGGTGGTTTAATGTTCAAAACAATAGTCAATGCTTTAAAAATCAGGGATGTACGCTTAAGGATTCTTTATACTGTATTCGCCCTTTTTATCGTAAGGCTTGGCTGTCAGATCCCCGTACCGGGTGTTAATCGTGTTGAGATAATACGATGGTTCGATGAACTCGCTAAAGCCAGCGGCGGAGCACTTGGCTTCGTCGATGCGCTTACCGGCGGTTCCCTTACCCAGATGTCAATTTTTGCTCTGGGTATCACCCCGTACATTATGGCATCAATCATTATCCAGATGCTGACACTTTCCATTCCTGCTCTTGAAGAAATGAGCAGAGAGGAAGACGGGCATCGGAAGCTTTCAGAGATCACTCGTTACGCAACAGTTGTGCTTGCTCTTCTTGAAGGTATCGGAATGTCGATCGGATTCGGCAATCAGGGACTTCTTGAAAAGAGAGACGTATTCAGCATCGCAGTAGTTACACTTTCACTTACAGCAGGTGCTGCATTCGTAATGTGGCTGGGCGAGCAGATCACTCAGAAAGGTATCGGAAACGGAAGTTCCATTATCCTCGTTTTCAATATCGCATCAAGAATACCAAGTGATATCAAGGGTCTCTTTGATCAGTTTGTATTCACGGCTTCCAATGTAGGTAAAGCAATAGTGGCAGCTATCATCATAATCGGTGTTATATTGCTCACTATCGTACTTACGATAATGCTTAACGATGCTATCCGAAAGATCCCCGTTCATTATAACGGCAGGAGCAATCAGAGCAGGATCGCGGCAACAGGTAATACAAGCAATATCCCCTTAAGGATCAACACTTCGGGTGTTATGCCTGTAATCTTCGCATCATCCATCATGGAATTCCCGGTGGTCATCGCGACGATGGTAGGCAAGGGACAGCCCACATCCGGAATCTGGATGCATGTGTTTAAGACACTTCAGTCATCCTACTGGTTTGACAAAGAAGATCCGAAATACACCCTCGGTGTTTTGATTTATGTGGTACTTACAGTGTTCTTCGCTTACTTCTATACAGCGATAACATTTAACCCCATGATCATCTCGGACAACCTTAAGAAGCGCGGCGGATTTATCCCGGGAGTAAGACCCGGAAAGCCGACAACGGAATATCTCAATAATATTCTGAAGTATATAATCTTCATCGGCGCTATCGGACTTTTCATCGTTGTATCTATACCTATCGTATTCAACGGTCTGTTCGGAGCAAAGGTTACTTTCGGAGGAACCAGCCTTATCATTATCGTGAGCGTAGTGCTCGAGGCTATCCACCAGGTAGAGACGATGATGGTTGAGCGTAACTATAAGGGCTTCTTGAATTCATGATCGGATTCATGATTGAAAAATAAATATACTATACATCTGAGAACACTATGCAGCGGTTCCTCCGCAGCATAGTGTCCTTTGGGTTTAAGGAATGGAGGCATGTTTATGAAGATTGTAATGCTCGGCGCTCCCGGCGCAGGTAAGGGTACACAGGCTAAGATGATCGCAGCGAAGTACGATATCCCTCATGTATCAACAGGTGATATCTTCCGCGCAAACATCAAGAATGGAACTGAACTCGGAAAAGAAGCAAAGTCATACATGGATAAGGGTGCGCTCGTTCCCGATGAACTCACGGTACGCATTCTCCTGGACAGAGTTGCTCAGGATGACTGCGCAAAGGGATACGTTCTCGACGGATTCCCCCGCACAATACCTCAGGCTGAGGTCCTCGATGCGGAGCTTATCAAATTAAATGACAAGATCGATTTTGCGATCAATGTGGATGTTCCCGATGAGAACATCGTTCGCCGTATGTCAGGCAGACGTTCATGCCCGTCCTGCGGAGCAACATATCATATCGTTCATATCCCTCCCAAGCAGGAAGGTGTATGCGATAAGTGCGGTGCTGCACTTGTACAGCGTGACGATGATAAAGAAGAAACAGTAAAGAACCGTCTTAAGGTATATCATGAGCAGACACAGCCGCTTATTGATTTCTATGAGAAAAAGGGCGTGCTTAAGAATGTGGACGGTACAGTTGACAGCGAGGAAGTATTCGCTGCTATAGTTAACATACTTGACTGAAAGAAGGCAATTTAAATGTCTATATCAATAAAGTCTGCACGAGAGATCGAGCTGATGAGAGAGTCCAACAGGATGCTTGGTGAGATGCATAATGAACTCGCCAAGATGATCCGTCCCGGAATATCGACTCTCGATCTTGACAGAGCCGCAGCACGTTTCATAAAAGACTGCGGATGTGTTTCAAACTTTTTAAATTATGAAGGTTATCCCGGAAATATCTGCACATCGATCAACGAAGAAGTTGTGCATGGGATACCGAAGGCAGAAAGAATACTTAAGGAAGGCGATATAATCTCCATCGATGCCGGAATGATCTATAAGGGATATCATTCCGATGCGGCAAGAACATATGCCGTTGGAAAGATCGCACCGGAAGTACAGAAGCTGATCGATGAGACCCGCAACAGCTTTTTCGAGGGTATCAAGAAAGCCAAAGCCGGCAATCATCTTTATGAGATATCAAATGCCATTGCCGATTATATCGAGCAGTTCGGCTTTGGGATCGTAAGAGACCTTGTGGGACATGGAGTAGGAACTTCACTTCATGAGGAACCGCAGATCCCCAACTTCCATATGAAGAGAAAAGGTCCGAAGCTTGAACCGGGAATGACATTGGCCATTGAGCCCATGATAGCACTGGGACGCGGCGATGTGGACTGGCTTGATGATGACTGGACGGTAGTAACCGAAGACAGATCACCTGCCGCACATTATGAAAACACGATACTCATCACCGACGGAGAACCTGAGATCTTATCTCTGGTATAGGGCCGGTAATCAGCAAAAGTTTTATAAAACATAAGTTAACTTATCAGGAGGAAACAGGATAATATGTCGAAGACAGACGTTATCGAGATCGAAGGCACGGTAACAGAGAAGCTGCCGAACACAATGTTCCGCGTGCAGCTTGAGAATGGGCATGAGGTGTTAGCCCATATCAGCGGAAAGCTCCGCCAGAATTATATTAAGATCCTGCCGGGAGACACGGTGACGATAGAACTTTCACCTTATGATCTGTCTAAGGGACGTATCACCTGGAGAAATAAGTAAAAAAGTCCTTGCAATTGAAAAAACTGAGTAGTATACTAAAAAACGGACTTTTCTGAAAGGAGGGTAATGCCATGAAAGTAAGATCATCAGTAAAGCCTATTTGTGACAAGTGTAAGGTAATCAAAAGAAAAGGGAAGATCATGATCATCTGTGAGAATCCCAAGCACAAGCAGAGACAGGGCTGATAGTCCCGTTTTATTTGTGTTTAGCTAGTGAAGCGGCTGCGGTTTCACTTTCCGTCAAAAGTGAAGCCGGTTATCGATAAATGTGAGGCGTATTATGGTGACGCCGTGCATTTACGGTTGATACCCGAAGACTGATCCTTACACGTCAGTCCAGGGACAAGGCAGTAGAAACTGCCGGCGGGTAGTTATTCTGTCAGTCAAAGGATAACAGCAGCATTTCCGAAACCCCGGAAGTGAATGGCTCTCCACCGAAAGGAGTCTTGCGCCGCCCAATCAATTAGTAACTGTTAATAGATGTTCCTGCTACCATATTCCTGATATATAAGGAAAAGGAACACTCACCACAACTCAATCGGAGGAATTTAGAAATGGCTCGTATTGCAGGTGTTGATCTGCCGAGAGACAAGCGCGTTGAGATAGGTCTTACCTATATCTACGGTATCGGCAGAGTAAGCGCAGACAAGATCCTTAAGGCTTCAGGTGTTAATCCTGATACACGTTGCAGGGATCTTACAGACGACGAAGTTAAGGCTATCAGTGAAGTTATCGATCGTGATATGATAGTCGAAGGTGATCTCAGAAGAGAGATCGCACTTAACATCAAGCGTCTTCAGGAAATCGGATGCTACAGAGGCGTTCGTCACAGAAAGGGACTTCCCGTTCGTGGTCAGAAGACAAAGACAAACGCACGTACAAGAAAGGGTCCGAAGAAGACCGTTGCCGGAAAGAAGAAATAATATCCGGAAGGTGTCGTAACAGTTCATGGGGAGAACAGATAATGATTCTTCCTTTAAGAATTTCAAAGAAAGTAGGTTAGTTTAAAATGGCAGCAAATAATGGAAATGCTTCTAAAAAGAGCAAAGTTAGGCGTGTCAAGAAAAACGTTGAACATGGACAGGCTCATATCCAGGCATCTTTCAATAACACTATCGTTACTCTGACAGATGCAGAAGGTAATGCACTCTCCTGGGCATCAGCCGGTGGTCTTGGATTCAGAGGTTCAAAGAAATCTACTCCTTATGCAGCCCAGATGGCAGCTGAGACCGCTACAAAAGCGGCGCTGATCCATGGCCTTAAGACAGTAGATGTATTTGTTAAGGGACCCGGTTCAGGACGTGAGTCAGCTATCCGTGCGCTTGCAGCAAACGGACTTCAGGTTACGAGCATCAGCGACGTTACACCCGTTCCTCATAACGGATGCCGTCCGCCTAAGAGACGCCGCGTATAATGACCGCCGTCACAAGGTGACGAATAAAGCAGCAGTTTAGATATCAGTTAATTTATCGGAGGATATAGAACAATGGCAATCAACAGAGTTCCTGTATTAAAAAGATGCAGAGCTTTAGGTCTTGATCCGGCATTTCTTGGCGTTGAGAAGTACACTCATACAAACGAGTGGCACAAGGAAGTAGACGGAGCAAAGAAGAATATCAACAAGAGACTCGACAGAAAAGTTAACGAGTCTATCCGTGCTCCCAGAGCAGGCAGAAAGATTTCCGAATACGGAACACAGCTTAAGGAAAAGCAGAAGGCTAAGTTCATCTATGGTGTTCTTGAAAAGCCTTTCCGTAACTACTACGAGAGAGCTGATCGCATGAAGGGTATGACCGGTGAGAACCTTATGATCCTTCTTGAGTCCAGACTTGACAGCGTTGTATTCCGTCTTGGATTCGCACGTACCAGAAGAGAGGCACGTCAGGTAGTTACACATAAGCACATTCTTGTAAACGGAAAGAAGATCAACATTCCTTCATACCTTGTTAAGGCAGGAGATGTTATCGAGCTTACAGAGAAGGCTAAGGGACTGCAGAGATATAAGGACGTTCTTGAGGTAACAGGCGGCAGGATCGTTCCTGAATGGCTCGGAGTTGATTATGAAGCAAAGAAGGGAACAGTTAAAGAACTTCCCAACAGAGAAGCAATCGATGTTCCTGTAGACGAGATGCTTATCGTCGAATTATATTCCAAGTAATTTAATCTTCATAAACAGTTTTCGACTTTTAAGGAGGGTCATAAATGTTAGAATTTGATTTTGACAGCCCGAATATTGAGATTGCTGAGATCTCAGATGATAAGAAATACGGCAAGTTCGTCGTTGAGCCGCTTGAGCGCGGATATGGTATCACCCTCGGCAATTCGCTTCGGCGCATCATGCTTGCATCCCTTCCCGGAGCAGCAGTAAGTCAGATCAAGATCGACGGTGTACTGCATGAGTTTTCATCAATACCCGGCGTGAAGGAAGATGTTACCGAGATCGTTATGAACATCAAGTCCCTTTCGATCAGAGATGACAGCGATAATGACGAACCCAAGAAAGCGCATATCAATTTTGAAGGAGCAGGAGTTGTAAAGGCTTCCGATATCAAGATTGAAGACCCGGATGTGTCAATCGTCAATACAGATCAGACAATCGCTACATTAAGCGGCAAGGATGCCAGATTTGAAATGGATCTGGTTATCTCCAAGGGTCGCGGATATGTAAGCGCAGATAAGAATAAGAGAGATGATTTCCCCATCGGAAGCATCGCAGTAGACTCCATCTTTACACCGGTTGAGCGTGTCAACATGAACGTTGAGAATACCCGTGTAGGACAGGTTACCGATTATGATAAGCTTACACTTGAAGTTTTCACAAACGGTACCATTTCTCCCGATGAAGCAGTCAGCCTTGCAGCAAAGGTTCTGAGCGAGCACTTAAAGCTCTTCATCAACCTTTCCGATAAGGGTAAGCAGGCTCAGGTTCTTACCAATGAGACTGAGATCCAGCAGAAGCAGCCTACTACAAAGTCCATCGACGAGCTGGAGCTTTCAGTAAGATCCTTCAACTGCTTAAAGAGAGCAGGCATCGATACGGTTGAGCAGCTTATCAACAAGACTCCCGATGAGATGATGAAGGTTCGTAACCTTGGTAAGAAGTCACTCGACGAAGTACTTGCTAAGTTAAAGGAGCTTGGACTTCACCTTCGTAATGAAGTAGAGTAATCTTAATTTAACAGCGTTCCCGGATAAGCCCGAAGTGCGCCGGGAGCGTATACAGATAACGCGGGAAACAGATCCGCAATAGTTTGACAGGTAAGACCGATGGGCGCTGTCGAAAGGATAAGAAAATGGCTAAGTACAGAAAGTTAGGCAAGACATCAGATCAGAGAAAGGCTCTTCTCAGAAATCAGGTAACAATGCTCGTTCTTAACGGCAGAATTACTACAACAGAAGCAAGAGCTAAAGAAATCCAGAAGATTACAGAGAGCCTTATTGCTCTTGCTGTAAAGGAGAAGGATAACTTCGAGACAGTAACAGTTAAGACAAAGGTTGCTCAGAAAGATGCTGATGGTAAGCGTGTTAAGGAAGTTGTAGATGGTAAGAAGGTTACTGTTTACGATGAGATCGATAAGGAGATCAAGCAGGATCTTCCTTCAAGACTTCATGCAAGACGCCAGATGCTCAAGGTATTCTACGGAGCAACAAGTGTTCCTACAGCTCTTGCAGGAAGAAAGAAGAACACCAAGAAGATCGATCTTTGCACTAAGATGTTTGATGAGATCGCACCCAAGTATGCAAGCAGACAGGGTGGTTACACCAGAATCGTTAAGATCGGACCTCGTAAGGGTGACGCTGCGATGATGGTTGTCATCGAGCTGGTATAATACCAAAGCCACAGAAATAAGATTTTGACCCCCGTGGATAAAACCCCGGGGGTTTTGTGATATCATAGTCTTCCGAATAATTTTTATCTTTCCGTGTTAAAACATAAAAATGGGATTAGTAGACATCAACAAAGTGACATTTGAATATATCCGCAGGGATGAAGACGGAAATGTCGAAGGCATAACTACTGCCGTCGACGGCGTCAGCCTGTCTGTTAAACAGGGCGAATTCATAGCCATACTGGGACATAACGGATCAGGAAAATCAACCCTTGCAAAGCATGTAAATGCAATGCTTTTTCCCACGGAAGGTACTGTAGTTGTCGATGGACTGGATACCAGCAACGAAGATAACCTGCTTCAGATCAGACAGACAGCGGGAATGGTTTTTCAAAATCCCGACAATCAGATAATAGGCCAGGTGGTGGAGGAGGAAGTAGGCTTCGGACCGGAAAATCTTGGCGTACCTACGGAAGAGATATTGCAGAGGGTGGAAGAGAGCCTGAAGGTTTTGGGGATGTATGAGTACAGGCATAAATCCCCCAACAGGCTGTCCGGCGGACAGAAGCAGCGCGTATCCATAGCTTCCGTGATAGCAATGCACCCAAAATGCATTGTTTTTGATGAGCCGACTGCAATGCTGGATCCAAAGGGACGTTTTGAGGTCATACAGGCTGCCAGGGCATTAAATGATGTTGAGAAGATAACGATCATACTAATCACCCACTATATGGAAGAAGTGGTCAATGCAGACCGCGTTTTCGTAATGGATAAGGGTAAGATCGCCATGAGCGGTACTCCCCGCGAGATATTCAGCAGAGTATCGGAATTAAAGGAACTGAGACTTACAGTCCCTCAAGTGACAGAGCTTGCATGGGAGCTGAAAAACAAAGGTATCCCTATTCGTGACGGGATACTTACCCGCGAGGAGCTCACTGAGGAACTGAAAAAATATATTTCTCTTCGTAAAAGGGAGAGGATCTGATGTCATTATTCAAGAGAAAAAATAATACAGATACAGGAAAAGAATATGGCCCTGAAGGATCCGGAGAGAACCGTAAAAAGTATCCCGAAACAGATACGCCGGATCCCGACGGAAAAAACAGCTCTAAAGATCCCAGAGTGCCGCTTTTGGTAGCGGATCACCTGGTCTATGAATACAGCCGAGGTACAGATCATCTGGTACGTGCCCTCGATGACGTGAGCTTCTCTATCAAAAAGGGTGAGTTCATCGGACTCATAGGCCACACTGGATCCGGAAAATCTACGCTTGTACAGCATCTTAACGCTCTTTTGAGTCCTGTATCGGGTACAGTTTATTTCAAGGGCGAGGATGTTTTTGAGAAGGGCTATGACAGAAAGAAGCTCCGCAGCAAGGTTGGACTGGTGTTCCAGTATCCGGAGCATCAGCTTTTTGAAGAAACTGTATTTGCGGATGTCTGCTTTGGACCGAAAAATATCGGTATGAGCAGAAAACAGGCGGAGCTTACTGCCTATGAAACCATCAAGAAGGTGGGGCTCCCGGATGAATGCTTTTATCATTCGCCTTTCGATCTGTCCGGCGGGCAGAAGCGAAGAGTGGCCATAGCAGGAGTTTTGGCAATGAAACCGGAACTGCTGGTGCTTGATGAGCCGACGGCGGGACTGGATCCCAAGGGCCGTGATGAGATCCTTACCATGATCGATTCCCTCAGAGCGGACGGCGAGATGGCCATAGTTCTTGTATCACATTCCATGGAGGATGTGGCACAGTATGCCGACAGGATAATGGTAATAGAAAAAGGAAAAAAGCTTTTTGACGGAACACCCCACGAAGTGTTCTCCCACATAGATGAACTTGATGAGATTGGACTTGCGGCACCGGAAATGTCATATGTGATGAGGGAGCTGAAAAAAGCCGGGATAGACGTAAATACAAATGTATTGACGATCCCGGAAGCAAGAGATGAGATTTTAAAAGCATTGGGATAGGTAGAAACATTGCTGCGCGATATAACACTCGGACAGTATTATCAGGCGGAGTCCCCGGTCCACAGACTGGATCCCCGTACGAAGCTCATAATAACATTCGTATATCTGATAAGCCTGTTCATATTTACAAATCCATATGTTTTCACATTGGCGGCAGTATTCCTGATCTTAGTGACGCTGCTTTCGAAGGTGCCTTTTAAGTTCATCCTGAAAGGCCTTAAACCTATCGGATTCCTTTTGCTGTTCACTGCCATAATGAATATCTTTTTCACCGACGGTGAAGTCATCTTCTCCGTCTGGAAGATAGAAGCGACAAAGGAAGGTCTGGAACGAGCTGTATATATGTCGGTCCGCCTGGTATTCCTGGTGTTCGGATCAAATATAATGACACTTACCACGACGCCCACAAGACTTACCAATGCCATGGAAAGCCTTATGAAGCCGCTTTCGGTTGTAAAGATACCGGTTCATGAGATCGCCATGATGATGTCGATCGCATTGCGTTTCATCCCCATACTTGTGGATGAGACGGACAAGATCATGAAAGCACAGCTTGCCAGAGGCGCAGATTTCGAGAGCGGAAATGTCATAAAGAAGACGAAAAGTCTTATACCCGTGCTGGTCCCGCTTTTCATATCGGCTTTCAGGCGCGCCAATGATCTGGCCATGGCGATGGAAGCCAGATGTTATCACGGCGGAAAAGGCCGCACACAGATGAAACCCTTAAGATACGCCAAAAGAGATGTGGCCGCATTCCTTATATCCGTGGTATATCTGATGGCAGTAATACTTATCGGCCATTACACGGGAAGTGTAAAACTGTAGTACCCGAATAAAAACGAAATATATCATGAGCCTGCAGGTGAGATCCAATAGAAGGCACCGCCGATGAGATTCAATAGAAGGCATCGCCGGTGAGATTCAATAGAAGGCATCGCCGGTGAGATCCGGTAAAAGGTTCATCCGGTGAGATCCGGCAAAAGATAACCGGTGAGATCCGGCAGAAGATAACCGGTGAAATCCATAAAAGCTACCGCCGGTGAGATCCGGCAAAAGATAACCGGTGAAATTCATAAAAGCTACCGCCGGTGAGATCCGGCAGAACGTCACCCGGTGATAAAATCACAGGAAACAGATTTGGAAGAAGAACAGAAGAAAAAAGAGAATAAGAAAAAAGAACAGGGGCCTTTAAGACGTATCCTTATTACCGTCGCATACGACGGAACCAATTATCATGGCTTTCAAAAGCAGAATTCCGGTGCGGTGACCATAGAGGGAGTCCTCAATGACACCTTAAGTTCCGTCTTCAAGGAGCCGATAGAAGTAATAGGCGCCAGCAGAACCGATACCGGAGTGCATGCCTACGGTAATCTGGCGGTATTTGATACCCATTCCAGAATAGAGGCACAAAAAGTACCCTATGCCTTAAACAGAAGCCTCCCGGAGGACATCCGGGTCCTGTGTGGCGAGGAAGTGCCTATAGACTTTCATCCAAGGAAATGCGATACCATCAAGACCTACGAGTACCGCATTTATAACGCTCCGTTTAACCTGCCGCAAAAGAGGCTCTACAGCTACTGGACTTACGCAAAGCTTGATGTAGAGAAGATGCAGCGGGCAACGGGATATTTTATAGGAACCCACGATTTCGCCAGCTTTTGCAGTGCCGGAGCTCAGACACCCACCACTGTGAGGACACTGTATGAGCTCACTGTGGAAACGGACGATCCCTTCGATACGGATGAAGATCCCGAAGCACCGGTCTGCAGGGATATCGTGATACGCGTATCCGGCAGCGGATTCCTCTACAATATGGTAAGGATAATCGCAGGGACCCTCATGGAAGTGGGAAAAGGAAAGATCGCACCCGAGCAGGTTGCTGATATAATAGAGGCAAGAGACAGGGAGGCCGCGGGTCCCACAGCACCGCCTGAGGGACTGACACTGGTGGGATATGAATTTACGGGAAAGGCTTAAGGTACGGCAGGTGACACACCCTGGAGATAAAGGGTAAGCGATATTGGGATGTAAAGCGCACATGGCAAAAAACTGTCGCCATAAGATCAAAAGATCATCGATCGACTCACAGCTTGCAGAAAGCGTCGGTCATGATGGAAGAGCAAACACAGGATTAGCACCGTAAAAGGAGGGAAGCGCATGAGAGACGATTACGACAGAGACGACAGGGAGAAAAAAAGACATCGCCTTCCCTGGTGGAAAAAAATGCTTATAAAGGCGGGAATCTATGTGGCACTTGTCCTGATCGCCGCCATAGCGATACTCATCGGATATAGAAGGATGAAGGCCGCATATGATGAGAGCATACAGGAATTAAAAGACGAGATACGCTCCCCCTATGAGGTTTCCGTGGATTTCGGTGACGTGATACTCGGAGACAGCGCACAGCAGAAGGAACTGATCGTCATGAAGCAGGATGCGGAGGTTCCGGCCACCATCACCAAGAGCGGATTTCTTGATTTTCAGGCCTTTGAAAAAAACCAGGTTGTCATTTATCACGGACATGCTCAGTACACAGTGGATCTCTCTAAGATAACAGAAGATGACATAATCGTAGATGACGATGCAAATACCATCACCATCATGATCCCGGAGCCTTCGCTTGAGGTGATCTTCGAGCCTGAACATACTCAGATCTACGATGAATCCAGGGGACTGCTGGCATTCGGAGATATCCAGTTTACGGCTGAAGAGACCAAAAATAACGAGATGAAGGCCAAGATACTGCTCAATGACGCATTTACCGCCGACGCATATGCCAATGAGCAGGCTAAAAAATATGCGATGCTCACGGTTCAGGAGATCTACCAGCCTCTGATCAATCAGGCTGTGGATGCAGCCGTCAAAGCAGCCAAGGATGAATTTGCAAAAGGAAAATACTACACGGTGAGAGCAAAGATCAAGGCGGATTGATAATGCTGTCACATCGCCGGAGGATGCCATTTTCCGGAGAGGTCAAAGCTTCCGGACGATGTCATTTGCCTCAAATTTACCGTTGACATCATAGATCTGTAGATATATAATTACACTCTGTGGCGACCTCTCTGCGTGCCCGGACATCATGCAGTCAGTGAGCTCACAGGATAAATTATCAATAAGGACCGTATTCTCAAACGGTCTGTTAACCTGAAAAGAGGCGTGGGTCATATGCGCCCTGAATTTTGGAGGAATGATCAATGAAGACTTATTTAGCCAGCCCGCAGACGGTTGAAAGAAAGTGGTACGTCGTTGATGCGGACGGATGCACATTAGGACGCCTTTGCAGCGAGATCGCCAAGGTTCTTCGCGGCAAGAACAAGCCTGTTTACACACCCAGTGTTGACACAGGTGATTACGTTATCGTTGTAAACGCAGAGAAGATCAAAGTTTCCGGCAAGAAGCTTGATGACAAGATCTACTACACACATTCCGATTACGTAGGTGGATTTAAGAGCCAGACTCTTCGTGAGAAGCTCGCTAAGAATCCCGAAGGTGTTATCGAGGACGCTGTAAGGGGAATGCTTCCCAACGGACCTCTCGGTGATGCAATGTACAAGAAGCTTTTCGTATATGCAGGTCCTGAGCACAAGCATGCAGCACAGAAGCCTGAAGAGCTTAAGTTTTGATCGGGATCGAAAGGAGATAAGAAATGGCTAAGAAATCAGTTAAGAAATACTACGGTACCGGCAGAAGAAAGAGCTCTATCGCAAGAGTATACCTTTTACCCGGTAAGGGAAATATCACAGTAAACAAGAGAAGCCTTGATGAGTACTTCGGTCTTGAGACCTTAAAGGTTATCGTTAAGCAGCCTCTTGCAGCTCTTGATGCAGAGAGCAAGTTCGATGTGATCGTTACTGTTAAGGGTGGCGGATACACAGGACAGGCAGGCGCTATTCGTCACGGTATCGCAAGAGCACTTTGCGAAGAGGATGCAGAGAACAGACCTGTTCTTAAGAAGGCCGGTTACCTTACAAGAGATCCTCGTATGAAGGAAAGAAAGAAGTACGGCTTAAAGAGTGCAAGACGTGCTCCCCAGTTCTCCAAGAGATAATCATCTGCTATTGCAGATTTCAAAAGACTCGGTACAATGTACCGGGTCTTTTTTGTGTGCCGAGAGCCTTCAAAACATTCAAGGAGTGGTGGGACAAGACCAAGAAGCCTGAGATAGCTGAAAAGGCTAAAACAAGCATTTTACAAAAGCTAAGAGAAAGCCAGGCGATAGTTGATCAGAGGAAGGAGCAGCAAGGTCCGAATCTCAAAAGGAATAATCTCAGACCGGAGAGATGAATACTATGATAGCAGTAGGCAGGGGCGTGAAAACGCCATTGTTTTATGTGAGTACAATGGATAGAATAAGGAATAGTGGTTATAAATTCAATCATACCAAAGAAGTAATGATTATTTTACAGTAGAATCGATTAATGAGATAAGTTTTTTTGAGTGAAAGAACGAAAGGATATATTATTTTGAAAAAGATTTTATATTTGACAGATTTGTCTTACAAAGCAAAAGGAAGAAATTATTCTGAAGAGGATATTTATATAACTGACAAGCTTAAGAGTAAATATGATGTTGTATTGTGTCATCCAAAATGTGCGGTGAGTTATGAGGATTATGCGGATATTGTTGTCTTTAGAAATACCGGAAGTGTAATTGGATATAAAGATATTTATTTTGATTTTCTTAATCGTGTATCTGAAAAGAAGCTAAAAACATTCAATTCATTTGATGGAAAAGCGGATATGAAGGGCAAACAATACTTATTGGAGCTCACAGCTGAAAAATATCCGGTTATTCCTACA
This sequence comes from Lachnospiraceae bacterium, assembly GCA_024697065.1. Taxonomy (GTDB): domain Bacteria; phylum Bacillota; class Clostridia; order Lachnospirales; family Lachnospiraceae; genus NK4A136. The sequence goes on along the minus strand of JAILGE010000041.1, from coordinate 2,095 downwards.
ATTGATTCGGTGGATGATATAAGTATTTTACCAAAATCGGATTTATTTGTGATAAAGCCGAAAGATGGAGCAGATTCCATTGGATTAGACTTTGTTACACTTGAAGAAATTAATGGGCGTAACATTTGTCCCGGAACCATGTTAATACAGCCGGCAATTGATTTTCAGTATGAAGTTTCATTTTATTTTATTGATGACAAGTTTGAATATGCTTTATATGCTCCTGAAAAATCGAAACGATGGATATTAAAAGAATATAATTGCACCGATGAAGATATGGCATTTGCCGGAAGATTTATTAAATGGAATACAGTAACGCATGGTATTCAGAGAGTAGATGCATGCAGAACAAAAGACGGAGAGTTATTACTGGTCGAATTGGAAGATTTAAACCCATATCTTTCGATTTTGGAGGTGGATGAAAAAATAAGAAATAAATTTCTTAATGACATGATGGAAACATTTGAAATGCTGTGATTGATAGTAAACTAATTAAACCAATAACAACACACATCACAAAACAGGATGTGTGTTGTTACCCTAAAAAGCTATACCGTCCGATAACCTTCACAGGATTTAGAGCCTACGGATTTCAGATTAGGTATCCTGTTATTACTGACATCATACCATAATTTTCTGCAGAGCCTGGAAGAAGTAGGATCCGGATCGAATAAGTAGGCAGGTGTAAAAGAAATACCGACAGGAAGCTGTGCAATTTTGGCGAGAATTTTGTCGTAATAATTCCCTTCATTTTTGGTTAATGTAACAGATCTCATGATAAGATCCTCCTTTATTTTTTATTTGTTCAGAAGACTTCCTTTCTGAACCTGCAGAAATCATAACATAAGGAAAATGGACTTGTGGTCCATAACGATTGGAAAATGAAAAATGTAACGAAAGAAGAAATGGCAAATGAGTTTTTAGAAGCTTATATCGCCGCAAAAAACAGATCAAAATTTAAGAACAGCCCGGATACGGATGTCTGGAAGGAAATAGGAAAAAAATACCGCGGTATGGGAAATGTCGTTGAATCTGCAAAAAAATGGGTGCAGATATCAGGATTTAAAAAACCACAGCCGGAACATTGTCTTTTGTTGGAAAAAGTACTTAATACCGAGCCGGGATATTTCTCTAAAATCTTTGGATATATTGTGCAGTATAATTCTGAGGATTGTAAAATAATCCGTGACTTCTATCGGGAAAACATTCGAAATTCCAACAAGTCATTAGTATATGTACTCATTGCTGCATCTGAAAAAGGACGGTCTGAGACAGGAATATCTGTTAAAGAACTGTTGGATGAGAACCCGGAGATCAACTTAAAGATAAGTGCAGTTATAAAGGTTTTGGAAGAGCTGGAAAAGGATAATATAGTCCGGAAAGCCGGGGAGGAAAAGTACATTATCTGGAAAAAGTATGACTGATCATGCTGTTATCCAAAGTTTATGTAAAGAGCAGGGCTTAAGTTTTTAGAAAAAAAGAGGTGTTTGTAATGTTCAGAAAGATGCGTAGATTCAAGCAGCAGATTTCTGATGCCGAGTGCATCGAAATATTGAAGAATACAAAAAGAGGCGTTCTTTCACTTATGGGGGATAATGGGTATCCTTACGGCATTCCGATTGATCATTGGTACTGCGAAGAAGATGGAAAGATTTATTTCCATGGTGCCAGAGAAGGTCACAAGATCGACGCGATAAAGGCCTGTGATAAGGCAAGCTATTGCGTCTGTGACGAAGGCTTCCGCAAGGAAGGAGACTGGGCGCTTAATATAAAAAGCGTCATTGTCTTTGGAAGAATCAGTCTTGTTGAAGATGAAGAAAAGGCCAGAGAGATATGTATAGCCATTACAAGAAAGTTTACCGATGATGAGGAATATCTTCAGAAGGAATTGACCAATGCTTTTCCCAGGGTACAATGTTTGGCAATCACTCCCGAGCACATGACAGGAAAAATTGTTAATGAGTCGTAACCGCTTATATCGGAATACAATGCTGAACGACAAATTGAGATTTGTCGAGATGATTGTTAGAACATAATATCGGAATATAATTGAATAGTGATGATTGGAAAAAGACCTTGACGGGTCTTTTTCTAT
>JAILGE010000028.1 GCA_024697065.1 Lachnospiraceae bacterium | reverse complement strand
GAATGGATCAGTGAATGAGAGTTCACACCTGGGGATGCTTAAGCAAGCAAAGTACCCGTAATAAGGCTCCGTGGTCAAGCGGTTAAGACATCGCCCTTTCACGGCGGTAACACGGGTTCAATTCCCGTCGGAGTCATGATTTTATATGGTGCCATAGCCAAGCGGTAAGGCGTGGGACTGCAACTCCCTGATCGGCGGTTCAAATCCGTCTGGCACCTTAGTATATAAAGATTAAACCTCTCAAGAATGAGAGGTTTTTTTATTTCCTAAGTTCTTAAAAAATATCCGCCTTCCGAAATATCGGAGGCGGATATTTTGATCCTGACTTTTTATACAAACCTTTATTCAGAAGTTCAGTCTTTATTCCAGCTCTTCCACAGTCTGGATCTGTTGATAATTTGCTATCACATTAGCCACTGCAAAAGCTACCTTTTCGATTATTTCTTTCATCAGATTCATATCTTCTTTTTCGGCATCTGAACCTTCATATATCGAAGCCCATATGAATCCGATTATTTCCTTACGGAAAATAAGAGGGAGCATTACCAACCCTGCTACGGAAAAGTTTACAAGTGATTCCACCCAGGAAGGGTCGATCTCTTTGTATTTGTCAAAATCTGCCTGGCTCCTGATCTGAATACAGTCATCATTTCCAAAATCTTTTATCCAGTCCTCTGCCACCTGATAGAGTGTCTTTCCCATGCTCTGCGCGAAAGTGGCATCTATTACATCGCTTTGACCTTCTACTGTAATGATCATTGCTTTTTCATTTACCGAATCTTTGGACAATACGCAAAATCTGACTTCGGTATTGCAAATGTCTGTAATATCCGAGAGCAGTCCTCTTACTGCATCGATCATGTTGGTTGTATAATTCATCTTGTTGCAGATCTCAAGCAAAGTATTGGAGAGGCCGTTTGAAGTGCCGAAAGCAAGCTCCGGCTGTGCGATCCCGGAAAGATCAAGAATGAGACAGCAATAAAATGTATCGGGTTCTTCTTCATCATCATTGAGAGGGATCCAGGTCAGATTTACCCAAACATCCGATTCTCCGAATGAAGTGAATTGAGAAGCCGGCACTTTCAGGATAGCAGCCTGTATAGTCTGCTCATCCATAGAAGAATTTTTGGGAAAATAATTTTCGTAAGGTGAATCGGGAACAAAAGATTTGTTCGCGCAACCGGGGATAGAGTTGATTATTTCCTCGAATGCAGAATTACATGCTGAAACAGCGATTATTTTTTCATCACTGTCGGGAAGCATTTTAACGGATAATATACAGGCCGTTTCGCAGATACTGTCAACAAAATTTTGATAGTCCATGTTACTCCTTTCAAATCCTATATATACAATTGATCATTTTGAATATTATAACACGATATCACTGACTTAAGAAGAAAAAACATATGTTATATATTGGTGAAACAACTGAATAATCGGATGTTTTTTATGATAAAATTACTTACAGGCATTTGTTTTGATCTTCAGATCTATCCGGAGACCATCAGATCCCGGAAGATAAATTGCATACAAAAGTTGATTCTATCCGGTCAGGCCTGTGACTGATACGGGTGAAGAGGGAAAAATGATTGATATCGGACAACAGTTATTGAAATGCGATGAGCTATTGGATCGCATGGGTATGAGAAAGCAGATCGATGAGTTTCACCGCGAGATAATCAGGGAAACTTATCTGCTCACCATGCTTGATGCTGAGCTTGATAAGGCAGAACTCATTACCATAAACAGTTTTTTTAAGACAATGTTTAGCCCCGAGGGGTTAAAGGAAAGATTTTATGAGGACTGTCAGGTTGAAGGATGCTTCCTTAGGAGAGTACCGGAGACCGTAAGACTGGTGGCAGAGAAGGAACGCTTTGACAGAGGAGGGGCGCCGGGGATATTGCTGTGTACCAGAGAGTTTGCCCGTGCTTTTGAGCAGGCGGGAAATGTTGCGATCGGTTGTAACGGAAGCAGGATGAGATATGAGACTGATGCTCTTGATTCCTATATTAACAACATGCTTAATTACGTGAGAGAGGAAGAAAAGAAAACACCTGAGCCCGTAAAACAGAACTCTTCGGTAGTTGCAGGAGATTTTGATATAAGACTGGAGAACACAAGAGAAGCAAAGCTGGAAGAACTTCTTAAAGAAGTTGACTCAATGATAGGTCTTGAATCGGTTAAGAAGGACATCCATGATCTGGTAAATTTCATACGTATCAAGCAGTTGCGTGAAAGCAGAGGATTTGAGATCCCTATAATGTCGATGCATCTTGTGTTTACCGGCAATCCGGGTACCGGAAAGACTACCATAGCCAGAAAGATAGGAGAGATCTACAAGGTACTTGGAGTTCTGGAAACGGGACAGCTCATTGAAACCGACCGTGCAGGCATGGTATCCGGATATATGGGACAGACTGCTGCAAAGGTTGAAAGTATCGTGGAGAAAGCCAGAGGCGGTATCCTTTTTATCGATGAAGCTTACACACTGGTAAGCGGTGCGGATAACGATTACGGCCAGGAAGCGGTGGATACGCTGCTCAAGCTTATGGAAGATCACAGAGATGATCTGATAGTTATCGTTGCGGGATATCCGGAGCCTATGGAAAGATTCCTGAATTCCAATCCGGGACTCAGGTCCAGATTTAATAAATATATTGTTTTTGAAAACTATTCTCATAATGAGTTGTATGAGATCTTTAAGAAGTTCTGCGACAGCAATGATTACAGGTTCGCACCTGAGCTTCACGAGACTATACTTCAGCATATACAGGATCTTATTATCAGCAAGGGCGACAAGTTTGCCAACGGACGTGAGATCAGAAATTATTTTGAAAAAGTGATAACAAAGCAGGCTAACAGGATCGTAGCACAGAGTAAAGGCAGTGTTGAAGAACTTATCAGCATAACAGCAGAGGATCTTGATTGCGAATAAGGAGGCAGGTTTTATGGTAGATTACACAGAGGGATCAGGCAAGCAGTATCATACAGGTGTTGGTCCGGATGATATAGGTAAATATGTTATATTGCCCGGAGATCCCAAACGATGCGAGATGATCGCAAAGCAGTTCGATGATATGCATTTTGTTGCAGATGTCAGAGAGTATACGACATATACGGGAACATTAAACGGTGAAAAAGTAAGTGTAACATCCACCGGTATAGGAGGTCCCTCAGCATCCATCGCCATCGATGAACTCGCAAAGTGCGGAGCACATACTTTCATAAGAGTAGGCACATGCGGCGGAATGCGTGAAGATGTATGCGGCGGAGACATAGTTATAGCAAACGGTGCCATCAGAAATGAAGGGACCAGCAGGGAATTTGCTCCCATAGAATTTCCGGCAGTCCCCGATGTTAATGTAATGAATGCTCTTATACAGTCTGCCGGAGATCTGGGACTTACTCATCATGTGGGAGTGGTGCAGTGTAAAGATTCCTTCTTCGGCCAGCATGAGCCGGAGATAATGCCGGTAAGCTATGAGCTTCAGAATAAGTGGGAAGCATGGCTTAGGATGGGATGCCTTGCTTCGGAAATGGAATCTGCTGCTTTGTTCATCGCAGGAGCATTTCTCAGGGTAAGAGTAGGTTCGTGCTTTTTGGTAGTGGCAAATCAGGAGAGAGCGAAGAAGGGGCTCTCAAACGTGCAGGCCCATGACACGAGTGATGCGATAAAGACCGCAGTGGGAGCACTAAGGATACTTATAGAAAATGACAGGAAAGGCAGGAAATAAAAGAGGATTTACATCAGTAAATCTTCTTTGTGGAGGTTCATAATGAGATGGCTTAAATTCAGAGTTGAGACAGTTGAAGAAGCAGAGGATATCCTTATTTCGGATCTTTATGATGCGGGGTTCGAGGGAGCGCAGATCGAAGATAAACAGCCCCTTTCGGCCCTTGATAAGGAGAAGATGTTTGTGGATATCCCGCTTGATCCGGGTGAGGATGACGGAAAGGCATATCTTAGTTTTTTCGTAGAAGCGCCTGAGGGAGAAGATGAAAGAAAGGCACTTGCCGATCAGCATAAAGAGACGATACGTAAAGTCCTCGAAGATGCAAAAGAATTTATGGATATAGGATCGGGGGCTGTTGAGGTTTCGGAGACCGAGGATCTGGACTGGATCAATAACTGGAAAAAGTATTTTCACAGTTTCTATATCGATGACATCCTGGTGATCCCTTCATGGGAAGAGGTTCAGCCTTCGGACAGCGATAAGATGATACTTCATATCGATCCCGGTACCGCTTTCGGAACAGGTATGCATGAGACCACGCAGCTGTGTATCCGACAGCTTAAGAAGTACGTGACCGGTGAGAGCGATCTCCTCGATGTTGGAACGGGAAGCGGGATACTCGGGATACTGTCCCTTATGTTCGGAGCAAAGAGAGTGACCGGCACGGATCTTGATCCGTGTGCGGTTGATGCTGTGGCCGATAATCTCAGACAAAACGGATTTGAGGACTCGGGGAATTTTAAGCTTATCCTCGGAAATGTGATCGGAGATGAGCAGGTTTGCGCTGAGGTGCTGGACAGCAACGGTGGAAAGAAATTCGACATTGTGACAGCCAATATTCTCGCAGATGTTCTCATACCCCTGACACCGTATGTGACAAAGATGATAAAGAAGGATGGTATTTTTATCACTTCAGGTATCATCGAAGGCAGGGAGGATTCTGTGGCAGAGACCATGAAAGCCAATGGATTTGAGGTCGTAAACATCGGCACACAGGGAGAATGGAGGAGTGTTACAGGAATCTATAGAGGCTGATGATACCTGTAATGATCGTATATGCAGCATTTTTTTGTGGAACCGGAACAGATAACGGGAAATAAGATAATCATTACCGGAGAGGATGTTAATCATATTAAAAATGTCCTCAGAATGAAGATCGGTGAAGAGATAAGCGTAAGCAACGGTGTGGACGACAACGAATACCGGGCGGGTATAAGTCAGATAGGCGAGAATGAGGTCGTCTGCGATCTGCTCTTTGTTAAAGAAGACGGAGTGGAGCTGCCGGTGAAGATCACTCTTTTCCAGGGCATGCCCAAGGCGGACAAGATGGAGCTTATCGTTCAAAAGGCGGTTGAACTGGGCGTAGCAAGAGTTGTTCCCGTGGAAACTGCCCGTGCCGTTGTAAAGCTGGATGACAGGAAAGCCAAGAGCAGGACGGAGCGCTGGATGAAGATCAGCGAAGCTGCTGCCAAGCAAAGCAAAAGAGCCTGTATACCGGAAGTCACTCTTCCCATGACAATGCGGGAAGCGGTAGAAGAAGCAAAGCATCTTGATATCGCGGCCATTCCCTATGAGCTTGCAAAGGGGATGGGTACTATGCGTGATTTTGTGGAGAAGGTAAAGGAACTGGCAAAAAGCTCCGGTGACGGCAGTATTCCGCCACGAACGGCTGGGATATTCATCGGACCGGAGGGTGGATTTACCGAAGAGGAAGTGCAGCTTGCTTCCGATGCGGGAATAGTACCTGTATCCCTCGGGAGAAGGATACTCAGAACAGAGACTGCGGGAATGACAGTCCTGTCCATACTTATGTATGAAACTGAAATATGATAAAGGCGGCGATCAGTAATGGAAATATATCTTGATAATTCAGCAACAACCAGGGTCTGCCCTGAAGCGGTAACTGTAATGAACCGGGTGTTCTCGGAGGATTACGGCAATCCCTCCAGTGCACATATTAAAGGAATGGAAGCGGAGACCTATATCCGTCAGGCAAAGGAGAGACTTTCCAAGATACTCCGGTGCAGACCGGGAGAGATATTGTTTACTTCCGGAGGTACGGAAAGCGATAATCTGGCGCTTATCGGAACGGTACATGCGAAGAAAAAGCAGGGAAAACATCTCATCACCACACAGATCGAGCATCCGGCCATTTTAAGGACCATGGAATATCTTGAAAGGGAAGAGGGTTGCAGCATAACTTACCTTCCGGTAAACAGTGAGGGAACGGTATCACTCGAGACACTCAAAGCAGCCATAACTCCTGAAACCATACTTGTATCCGTAATGCATACCAATAATGAGATAGGTGCAAAGCAGCCTCTTGAAGAGATCGGAAGATATCTGAAGGCAAAACATCCTGAAGTTACTTTTCATGTGGATGCGGTCCAGGGTTTCGGAAAGGATATGATTTATCCGAAACAGGCAGGCATAGATCTGCTCAGCGTAAGCTCTCATAAGATACACGGACCCAAGGGTGTGGGATTTCTGTACATAGCGGAAAAGACCAGGCTTGCTCCCATCACCTTTGGCGGAGGTCAGCAGGACGGTATGCGTTCCGGAACGGAAAATGTCCCCGGGATCGCCGGAATGGCTGCAGCTGCTGCCAGAGTATATGAGGATCTTGCCGGTGAAACCGAAGGATTATATTTACTGAAAAAACGCTTCAGTGAAGAGTTGATTGGTATAGAGGGCGTATCTTTAAACGGACCTGCACTTCCGAAGGAGGGCGATGAGGATACGTGGAAGAAGTTGTCTGCACCTCATATAGTCAGCGCATCATTTGCGGGTGTGCGCTCGGAGGTTCTCCTCCATGCCCTGGAAGAAAAGGGGATATATGTATCTGCCGGAAGTGCGTGCGCAACACATAAAGTGTCATTGTCGGATACCCTTCAGGCCATTGGTCTTAAAAAGGAACTGATGGATTCGACGCTGAGGTTCAGTTTTTCGGTTTATACCACATGGGATGAACTTGAGAAAACCCTTGAGGCGTTAAAAGAGATACTTCCGGAACTTAGAAAATACAGTCGTCATTAACAGACAGGAGAATGGGATGCTTCCTTTCAGGACAAATGTCATAATCTTTATCGTGGAATTTCTTTGTGCGGTTTTATTGCAGACGGTATACGTGCTGTCGGAACTGGGACTGCGGAGTGCGCTTTTGGTAGGACTTGGTCTGCTGCCGGTGCTTCTGGTATTTATCCTGTCTCTCAAGATCACACAGGAGAAGGTTGTAATAAGGTGTCTTATGTATTCCGGACTGGCATCCTTCTATTACATGTGTACGGCATCTCATACCGAGGCAATGCTGGTATTCATGCTTCTTGCCATGAGTATAAATATCGCGCTCTTCCTTGATCAGTATATCGAGACGGAATATTTCATCGTATCTACCGCTATCCTTATCATCATAGGGATACTTCAGACTGATATCGTTACTGCTTTCTTTGATATGACCCAATATGTTGCCTATATCACCATGTATGCTTTTGCAGGTGTTGCCATGGTATTCATAACCTACAGCATCAACCGCTATAAGAGGCAGATGGAAGAGAAGGCGGCTGTTGCGGAAGAAGCGCTGGAGGCAAAGTCCAACTTCTTGGCCAACATGAGTCATGAGATCCGTACTCCCATGAATGCCATCTACGGTATGGCCGAGCTTCTTGAGGGCAGGAGCAGAGAGAAGACGGAACAGGAATATGTTGCAATGATAAAGCGTTCTTCGGAAAATCTGCTCTCCATCATCAATGAGATCCTTGATTTCTCCAAGGTCGATGCGGGAAAGCTGGAGATAATAGAGGAGCCATATAATTTTAACGAGATGCTTCAGGATGTTGTCACCATCATCGAATTCAGGATACGTGACAGGAATCTGCAGCTCGTACTGGATATAGGAAAGAATATCCCCAGAGAGCTTATCGGCGATGCCAACAGAGTAAGACAGATACTTATAAATCTGTTAAACAATGCCGTAAAGTTTACCAATCAGGGGTCCGTCACCCTGGTGGTCAGGTGGGATGAAGAGAAGGGCTACGCCACACCCATCGGAAGACTTACTATGCGTGTTACCGATACCGGTATCGGTATCGCCAAGGATAATATAGGAAAGCTTTTCACTGCTTTCGGTCAGATCAATACCAAGAAAAACCGGAATGTGGAAGGTACCGGTCTCGGACTTGCCATATGTAAAAAGCTCATCGATGCCATGGGAGGCGTCATCAATGTTACATCGGAGATCAATAAGGGTTCGACCTTTACGGTGGTCATCCCACAGAAGATCCATGATGCAACACCTGATGATTTCACATTTAAGAGACTGGAAAATATAATCCCCAGCGGTAAGTATTCTGCGGACTTCGTGGCTCCCAAGGCCAAGGTCCTCATCGTCGATGACAATAAGGTTAACAGACAGGTTGCCCAGGAACTGATGAAACTCTTCGGTTTTGAAGCAAAGATGGCAGAGAGCGGTCAGGAAGCCATAGACCTGGTAGCCCATCATCTGGTGACCTACGACATAATCTTTATGGACCATATGATGCCGTATATGGACGGTGCGGAAGCAACACAGAAGATCAGGCAGTTAGACAGCGCATATGCCAAGAAGGTTCCTATCGTGGCGCTGACGGCGAATGCCATCAAGGGCGTGGATAAACAGCTCATGGCCATGGGAATGAATGATTATATCGCCAAGCCCATTAAGGTGGAACAGTTAAGTGCCATACTTAAAAAGTGGCTGCCGGATAATAAGATATTCCCGGCAGGTACATCCATGGAGGCGGTTGAACGTGCTGAAAACAGTATCCCCTGGGACAGACTTTCTCATGAAGAACTCCTGGAGAAGCTGGAGGGAATAGATACGGATACAGGAATAAAGAACTGTGCGGGGAACGTAGAGGGATATATAGAATTGCTTAAGACCTATGCAGGTTCAAACCTTGTTAATCTGCTGAATGAATTCTATGAACATGAGGATCTGGAAAACTACGGTGTTACGGCTCATTCCATAAAGGGAGCCAGCCAGTCCATCGGAGCTTTGGATGTTGCCGATATGGCATACGGCCTTGAAAGAGCCGCCAAGAGAGGCGATATCACATTTATCTGGGATCATCACGAAGAGATGACGGAGCTGTATACGCAGATCCTCAATATGCTCAAGAAGATCTTTTATTCAACACACTGATCATCATATCCAGCCGCCGTCTACGGTGATGATCTGTCCCGTCATATAGGCGGGAGCGGAAGCGGCGAGTACAACAGCATCAGCAACTTCAGAAGGCAGGCCAATGCGATCGGCGGGGATCTCCGCTATCACGGCCTGCTTTTCTTCTTCACTCAGATGTCCGTTCATCTCGGTATCGATAAAGCCGCATGCGATGGCATTTACTGGAATACGGCTTGGAGCCAGCTCCTTGGCAAGTGCTTTGGTAAATGCGTTGACCGCGCCCTTGCTGGCGGAGTAGGCAGCCTCGGTGGCAGCGCCCACAATGCCCCATACTGAAGAGATGTTAATGATGCGGCCGGCGGGATCGGTATCATTGCGTAAAAACACGGGGATCGCTTCTCGACAGGTGTAGAAAATGCTGTTCAGATTGACACCCATGGTCCTGTTCCAGTCCTCATCGCTCATATCCTGAAGAAGTCCGACATAGGATATGCCGGCGTTGTTCACCAACAGATCGAGGTGATCCATGGAAGAGAACATTTCTTTTATGAAGACCGGATCGGATACGTCTCCCACATGTGTCGTAACTTTTCGGGAATACCTTTTTTCAAGGTCATGTGCGATAGTCTCAAGCTTATCCGGGTGACTGTATCCCGTTAATATAAGGTCGTAGCCGGCCGCAGCCAGAGCCGCAGCCGTTGCATTGCCTATACCTCTTGAAGCGCCTGTCACAAGCGCGGTTTTTTTCTCAGATACAAGTGAAGAGCCCATCGGAATTTCCTTTCATATTCACTTCCCGTTATCGGTTCCGGCCATCTGTTGAACATGACCCGAAAAAACAGATATAACACTCGGAATTATAGCACAAGGACGACATAATAAATCGGTGGATTTGGCTGTTATGGATCCGTATTACCGCCCGGAGGGAACAGGTATGAATAAGCAAAAAAGGGGCACTGGTTGACAAAACTTTTTTCAGATGATATATTTAACAAATCGTAACAAATTTGTAACAAATCGAGAAGATAATTAACAGTATGATAAAAAGAAGACACGGATTGACTTTAATAACGGGAATGGCAACGGTGGCATTCGTTTCTGTGATAGTACAGGGCATGCAGACATCATTCTTTTCACTGGCTGCAGGTTCAGATGCAGGTACTCCGGTGACGGTTGTTGAAGCAAAAGAAATAATGCCGGTTATCGGTGCGGCTGCTGCTCTTGAAGAGAAGGCCCCCGCAACAGTAATGGCAGAACTTACACCGGCAGGTGCGGCAGGGGCTCTGGTACTGGATGATGCAGGTGCCAGATCGGCAGCAGAGAGTGCGGTACTTGCGATCACTGAAGCCGAAGGTATGGCGGAAGAGATAAAGGATGCACAGGCTGTGGCAGAAGCCGAGGAGCTTGCAAGAGATCCGGAGCATTTCAGCAGTCTTGTTATCGCTCAGGTTCATGATTTTGTAAATGTACGTGATATTCCCAGTACGGACGGTGAAGTGGTCGGAAAGCTTTATGATAAGTCTGCCGGTCAGTTTATCGAAGAGGAAGACGGATGGTACAAGATTACATCCGGTAATGTAACGGGATATGTTAAGGCAGAATATTGTGTGACAGGTGATGATGCCATAGAGCTTGCCAAGAAGGTAGGCACAAGAATGGCAGTTGTAAATACCACAACACTTAAGGTACGTGCCGAGGCATCCGTTGATTCCGAAGTACTCGGACTTGTTCCCATAGAAGAGGAACTCGTGGTCCTTGAGGAATCCGATGACTGGATCAAGGTTTCCATCGAAGAGGGTGACGGATACGTATCCAAGGAATTTGTGAATTTAAGAACGGATTTTGTTCATGCGGAATCAAAGGCAGAGGAAGAAGCAAGACTTGCCCGCGAAGAAGCTGACAGAAAGGCTGCACGTCAGGCTGCGGAAGCTGCAAGAGCAAGCTCACAGAAGAAGACCGCTTCCAATAAGTCAGGCGCAAATTACAGCGTTCCCAGTATCACGGGAAGCGGACTTGGAACAGAAGTTGCACAGTATGCATGCCAGTTCGTCGGTAATCCTTATCATTACGGCGGTTCCAGTCTTACCGAAGGAACAGACTGCTCAGGATTTGTAATGAGTGTATATGCACACTTCGGCGTATCACTTCCTCATTCCTCTACGGCAGACCGTCAGAGAGGAACAGCGGTTGAGGGCGGCCTCGAGAATGCACAGCCCGGAGATATCCTTTGTTATTCCGGACATGTAGCGATCTATATCGGTAACGGCCAGATCGTTCATGCAAGTACATCCCGCACCGGTATCGTTATCGGTAATGCAAATTACAGAGGACTGCTTGCTATCAGAAGAATATTCTGAGACAGAAAGAAATGACTTTTAAAAGAGAGCTCGCAAGAGCTCTCTTTGTTGTATAAAAGGCTTTATTATGGTATAATCGCAGATATAAAAATAATGCCCGCGGAAGAAAATGATCCGCCGCGGAGTGTGAGCCTCAAGTGTGAACCGCATTTAATGACAAGGAGGGATCTGAGTATGAAATTTGTAATTTTAGGCAAGAATATCGATGTAACAGACGGACTTCGCAGTGCCGTTGAAGAGAAGATCGGAAAGCTGGAGAAGTACTTCACCGAGGACACAGAGGTACATGTAACCCTGTCCGTTGAGAAGGATCGTCAGAAGATCGAAGTGACCATCCCGGTTAAGGGCAGCATCATCCGTTCCGAGCAGGTAAGCAATGATATGTATGTTTCCATCGATCTGGTAGAAGAGATCATTGAGAGACAGCTTAAGAAATATAAGACAAAGCTTACGGACAAACATCAGGAAGGTGGCTTTTTCAAGAAAGAGTACCTTGAGAAGGACTTCATGGATGACGAGGAGATCAAGATCATCCGTACCAAGAAGTTCGATATCAAGCCTATGTATCCCGAAGATGCATGCGTACAGATGGAGCTTTTGGGACACAACTTCTATGTATTCTGCAATGCAGAGACAGATCAGGTAAACGTAGTTTACAAGAGAAAGGGTAACACCTACGGACTTATCGAGCCTGAAGTTTGATGATCCGTTAAGCCGGCGGCTTACATCGCCTTATATAAGACTATATAGAAACCCCGAGGCATTTCGCTTCGGGGTTTTATAATGATGGTCGTTATTCACCGGCGGGTATCGTTTAGGTGGTCGTGATTTGTCTCCCGCCCGGTGTATTGCGACCGACGATAATAGTCATTGTCGATTCCGGGTTCGACATGCTGCATGAGAACATACAGTGGGGAAGAACGACAGTAAGAGAGGCGGGGGATTAATTTAGGGACGGCCTGAAATGTGTTTTATGCGTTGCCCGGATGATGATGGGGCGGCATTAGATATTCCCGTGCCTTCAAGGATGGTCTGCACCATGTCGTAACGCTCTCTGGGGATACCTGCGCCGCAAAGTCTTTGTGGTTCGTCCGCCCGGTGCTTTATAACATCCTCGATGGTCATGGAAAATGCGCCGGGGAAAGACCAGAGCACGTGATCTATAGCCATCTGGTCCTTAAAGAGTTCCATTTCGGTCTCGGCATTCCGTATCAGTTCCTGATACTGCGGAAAGCGGAGCGCATCCTCTTCATCGGGTTTGAAATCGGCAATGGTGGTGCCGGTATGCTTTATCCCGAATTTCACGGCCAGGTCCATCACCGTTGTCCTGTATGCCATGTCGAAGATCCTTTTGTAGATATCTTCGTCTATTCTGAATCTGTTCATGGCAAGCACCAGGTCAAGTGCGGTGCAATATTTTGACATCCCATACTCATCCGTATATTGGGGGAATCTGTTATTCTCCGGACCGCGGTCCGTAAGAGAACGGCCCTCGGGCTTGTTGTAGTATTTAAGTATCCATTCGGTCTCATCGACCGTAAAGATAACGGATGCCGCTTCCGCAAGTGTCAGACAGCCTTCTTTATCAGGTATCAGTTGTAATTCTTTTATCGCTTCTTCTTTAGTCATGTGCCCATTCTATCACAATACTGTGGAGGCAGATCACAGACTTTGATTTTTTTGTGATCAAATAAAAAAATTATGGAAATTATCCCAATAGGTTGTAAAATATTCGGGAATGATAATTTAACCCAAAAGAAAGGCAGGTTGTTGGTATATGGCAATAAGAGTAGGAATTTTAGGATACGGTAACCTCGGAAGAGGCGTTGAGAAAGCAGTGCTCGCAAGCAAGGATGAAGAGCTTGTGGGAGTATTCACCAGAAGAGATCCCGCCGGTGTCAGGACTGTTTCCGGCGCTAAGGTATATAAAGCGGATGATCTTAAGAATATGACATCCGATATTGATGTTCTCGTTATCTGCGGCGGTTCAGCTACGGATCTTCCCAAGATGACTCCGGAATATGCAAAGATGTTCAATGTGGTAGACAGTTTTGATACACATGCTGCGATTCCCGAGCATTTCGCTGCAGTTGATGCGGCTTCAAAGGAGGCAGGCAAGATCGGTGTTATCTCCTGCGGATGGGATCCCGGTATGTTCTCACTTAACAGACTGTATGCTCATTCCATTCTTCCCGACGGCAAGGATTACACTTTCTGGGGAAGAGGCGTAAGCCAGGGACACTCAGATGCCGTACGCCGTATAGAAGGCGTTAAGGATGCAAGACAGTATACTGTTCCCGTAGAGGCATCCGTTGCGGCAGTACGTGAGGGAAAGGATCCCGAGCTTACCACAAGACAGAAGCATACAAGAGAATGCTACGTTGTAGCTGAGGAAGGCGCTGACAAGGCAAGGATCGAAAAAGAGATCAAGGAAATGCCCAACTACTTCGCAGACTATGACACAACAGTAACATTTATCAGCGAAGAAGAGATGAAGCGTGATCATGCAAGTCTTCCTCACGGCGGTTCCGTTATCTATTCCGGAAAGACAGGCGATACAAAGCATGTGATCGAATATTCACTCAAGCTTGAATCCAATCCCGAATTCACCGGAGCTGTGCTGGCAGCAGTGGCACGTGCCGCTTACAGGATGAACAATGACGGATGCAAGGGCGCCAAGACAATGTTCGATATCGCTCCCGCATACCTTTCGCCTGAGACTCCCGAGTATTTAAGAGCACACATGCTGTAAGAGATTTCTGCGGGATGAAGACGCGACTGATGCGCAGTATGACCGCAGAGAGTAAATGTAAAGGATCATATATTTGAACGGTATACACAAAGATATGAAAGCCTGCCTGATAATCTCGGGCGGCGATTATGATGATACTTGCATAAAGGTGACCGCGGCTCCGGAAGGGACCGCGGTTTACTGCAATGCAAAGAAAAATGACAGAGAGGCGGATAAAGCCTACAGCTTCGTCATCGCCTGTGACAGAGGCTACCATCATGCGGTTCGCATGGGAGTGCTGCCGGATCTGCTTGTAAGCGATTTTGACTCTTTCGACGGTGAAGTGGATGAGAGAGTAAGGATAGAAAGACATCCCACCGCCAAAAATGACACGGATACGATGCTTGCGGTGAAATACGCACTGGAACACGGCTATCAAAAGATAGATATCATCTGCGGACTGGGGGGACGGGCGGATCATACCTTTGCAAATTACCAGGTGGGAGTTTATGCGGCCGGACGCGGTGCGGACATCGCATTTCTGTCATCCGATACAAGGATTTATTTTCTGTCGGGGGAAGGCGGGGATCCTTTGGAACTGGATCCGGTGGAAGGCTTCGGGCTGTCTGTTTTTTCCATGACGGAAAAGTGCACCGGGTTAGTCCTTAAAGATGTGGCATATGAGGCAGACGGGATAGAACTGAGTCACGATGCCGCCGATCTTACCGGCGAGAGCAATGAGTTTTCCGATGTCGGAAAAAGTGCCTTCATCTCCCTGAAGAGAGGCATACTTATGGTGATGGTATGCAGAAAATGATGTGCGGTGAACGTGTATGAAAGTTATGTAAACACAAGGCAAAAAAAGCCTTAAAATGCACAAAAATAAAGAAGATTTGGGCAATCATTTTATTGCAAATAGATACCCTCTATGTTAGAATATTCACGCTGACTGCGGACGAAAAAATCGCATTTTTCGACTTCGGATCGGCGTGATGTTATTTTTAACCTTTAACAAATTTATTATACGGAGGAAAAGCAATGGGTAAGAAAATCGTACTTGCGGGCGCATGCCGTACTGCTATCGGCACAATGGGCGGAGGACTTTCAACTACGCCTGCCGCTAAGCTCGGATCCATCGTGATCAAGGAAGCATTAAACCGTGCAGGAGTTCCTGCAGACAAGGTTGACCAGGTTTATATGGGATGTGTAATCCAGGCAGGACTCGGTCAGAACGTTGCACGTCAGGCTTCCATAGGCGCAGGACTTCCCATCGAAGTTCCCGCAGTTACGGTCAATGTTGTATGCGGATCAGGTCTTAACTGCATCAACATGGCTGCTGACATGATCCAGGCAGGTAGCGCGGATATCGTTGTTGCCGGCGGTATGGAGAACATGTCTATGGCTCCTTTTGCTATCCCCAACGGAAGATACGGTTATCGTATGATGTGGCCCAGCCAGAGCCAGGGTGGTCTCGTAGATACCATGGTTAAGGATGCTCTCTGGGATGCATTCAATGATTACCACATGATCACAACAGCCGATAATGTTGCAAAAGAATGGGGACTTACAAGAGAAGAGCTTGATGAGTTCGCTCTTAAGTCTCAGCAGAAGGCTTGCGCTGCTATCGAAGCAGGCGCATTCAAGAAGGAGATCGTTCCTGTTGAGATCAAGAAGAAGAAGGAAACTGTTATCTTCGATACAGATGAAGGCCCCAGAGCAGGATCAACGATCGAAGGCCTTGCCAAGCTTAAGCCCCTCAATCCCGATGGAGTCGTAACAGCAGGTAACGCATCCGGTATCAATGACGGTGCTGCTGCAGTTGTTGTTATGAGCGAAGAGAAGGCTAAGGAACTTGGCGTTAAGCCTATGGCTACATTCGTAGCAGGCGCTCTTGCAGGCGTTCGTCCCGAGGTTATGGGTATCGGCCCTGTAGCTGCTACAAGAAAGGCTATGGCTAAGGTCGGCTACAAGATCGAAGATTTCGATATCATCGAGGCTAACGAGGCTTTCGCTGCACAGTCTGTTGCAGTAGGTAAGGACCTCGGTATTGATGTTGACAAGCAGCTCAATCCTAACGGTGGAGCTATCGCACTCGGACATCCCGTCGGAGCATCCGGTGCACGTATCCTTGTAACACTTCTCCACGAGATGGAAGCTAAGGGTGCAAAGAAGGGTCTTGCCACACTTTGCATCGGCGGCGGTATGGGATGCGCTACTATTGTTGAGAGAGACTGATATATTTCGCAGGCGGACTGATTTGTCCGCCTGTTTCAGGTTAAGAATGAGAGGATGATATGGAATACGTAATCTACGAAGCAAAAGATATGGTCGGTGTTATCACCATCAACAGAGAGAAGGCGCTCAACGCACTGAACTCTCAGGTTCTTGATGAGCTTAATGAGGCATTTGATGCCGTTGATCTTAATACTGTAAGATGTGTTGTTCTTACAGGTGCCGGAGACAAGTCATTTGTTGCCGGTGCGGATATAGGCGAGATGAGCACCCTTACAAAGGCTGAGGGTGAGGCTTTCGGTAAGAAGGGTAATGATCTTTTCTTAAAGATCGAGAAGTTCCCCATTCCCGTTATCGCTGCCATCAACGGATTCGCTCTTGGCGGCGGATGCGAGATCTCAATGAGCTGCGATATCCGTCTTGCATCAGACAATGCCGTATTCGGACAGCCTGAAGTAGGTCTCGGTATCACACCCGGTTTCGGCGGCACACAGCGTCTTGCACGTATCGTAGGTATCGGAATGGCTAAGCAGATGATCTACACAGCAAGAAATATCAAGGCTGACGAAGCACTCCGCATCGGACTTGTTAATGCTGTTTATCCTCAGGCTGAGCTTATGGAGCAGGCTCTCAAGATGGCTCAGACCATTGCAGGCAACGCACCCATCGCAGTTAGAAACTGCAAAAAGGCTATCAACGAAGGTCTTCAGGTTTCCATCGATGAAGGCGCTGTTATAGAGGAGAAGCTTTTCGGTGACTGCTTCGAGTCCTATGACCAGAAGGAAGGCATGGCAAACTTCTTACGCAAGAAGGATGACCCTGCTAAGGTTAAGCATGTAGCATTCAAGAATGCATAACAGAGAAACGTTAAATTGAGCTAATGCTCTTATAATAATCAAACTTTTTTAAGGAGGAAATAAAATGAAGGTAGCAGTTATCGGTGCCGGCACAATGGGTTCAGGTATTGCACAGACTTTTGCGCAGGCTGATTCCGTAGATACCGTATATCTTTGCGACATCAAGCAGGAGTTCGCAGACGGAGGCTTTGCAAAGATCAAGAAGGGTCTCGACAAGAGAGTTGCAAAGGGAAAGATGGAGCAGGCTGCAGCTGATGCCATCACCGGAAAGATAAAGACAGGTCTTAACACCATCGCAGTTGATGCTGACCTTGTTGTTGAAGCTGCTCTTGAAGTTATGGATATCAAGAAGAACTGCTTCAAGGAGCTTCAGGAGAACATCGTAAAGAACGAGAATTGCATCTACGCTTCCAACACATCTTCTCTGTCCATCACAGAGATCGGCGCAGGTCTTCCCAAGCCCGTTGTAGGTATGCACTTCTTCAATCCCGCTCCTGTTATGAAGCTTATCGAGGTTATCCAGGGTGCTAATACTCCTGATGATATCGTTGAGAAGGTTAAGGAGATCTCTGTTGCACTCGGCAAGACTCCCGTACAGGTTAACGAGGCTCCCGGTTTCGTTGTAAACCGTATCCTTATCCCTCTTATCAACGAGGGTATCTTCGTTTACTCTGAGGGCGTATCCGATATCGAAGGTATCGATACAGCTATGAAGCTCGGTGCTAATCATCCCATGGGACCCCTTGAACTCGGTGATTATGTAGGTCTTGATATCGTACTTGCTATCATGGAAGTTCTTTACAAGGAGACAGGAGATCCCAAGTATCGTCCCGCTCCGCTTCTCAAGAAGATGGTTCGCGCTAAGAAGCTCGGTGTAAAGACCGGTATCGGTTTCTACAACTACGCTGACGGCGGCAAGGTTCCTACAGATAAATAATAAATAAAAATTACGGAGGATAAAAACAAGATGGATTTCACATTAGATAAACAGCATGAAATGGCGAGACAGCTGTTTAAGGATTTCGCTGTGAATGAAGCTAAGCCTCTTGCTCAGGAGACTGATGAGGAAGAAAAGTTCCCCAGACCCACAGTAGACAAGATGGCTAAGTACGGATTCCTCGGAATCCCCATTCCCAAGGAGTACGGCGGACAGGGTTGTGATGTTCTTACATACATCATGGCAGTAGAAGAGTTATCAAAGGTATGCGGCACAACAGGCGTTATCCTTTCTGCTCATACATCTCTCTGCGCTGATCCTATCCTTACATTCGGTACAGAAGAGCAGAAGCAGAAGTACCTTGTTCCCCTTGCTAAGGGCGAGAAGCTCGGTGCTTTCGGTCTTACAGAGCCCGGCGCAGGTACAGACGCTCAGGGTCAGCAGACCAAGGCTGTTCTTGAAGGAGATGAGTGGGTTCTCAACGGATCCAAGTGCTTCATCACAAACGGTAAGGAAGCAGATATCTATGTTATCTTCGCTGTTACCGGCAAGATCGAGAAGCGCGGTAAGTTCATGAAAGAGATCTCCGCATTCATCGTTGAAAAGGGAACACCCGGATTCACATTCGGTGTTAAGGAAGCAAAGATGGGTATCAGAGGTTCATCAACCTATGAGCTTATCTTCACAGACTGCAGAATTCCCAAGGAGAACCTCCTCGGTGCACAGGGCAAGGGCTTCAATATCGCAATGCACACACTTGATGGTGGACGTATCGGTATCGCTGCTCAGGCACTCGGCCTTGCAGAGGGCGCTCTTGAGACAACTATCAATTACGTAAAAGAGAGAAAGCAGTTCGGCAGATCCATCGCTCAGTTCCAGAACACACAGTTCCAGCTCGCTGATATGGCTACAAAGGTTCAGGCTGCTCAGTATCTTGTTTACCGCGCTGCGGCAAAGAAGGATGAGTATGTTAAGAATCCTAAGATCTCATATTCTGTTGAGGCTGCCATGGCTAAGCTTTATGCCGCAGAAGTTGCAATGGAAGTTACAACAAAGGCTGTTCAGCTGCACGGCGGTTACGGTTACATCCGTGAATATGATGTAGAGCGTATGATGCGTGATGCCAAGATCACAGAGATCTACGAAGGCACAAGCGAAGTTCAGCGTATGGTTATTTCTGCAAATATTCTTAAATAATTTAAGAGATTAAAAAACGGATGCCGTTATTGTACGGCAGGAAAGGATAATATGAAAATTGTAGTTTGCGTAAAGCAGGTTCCCGATACAAAGGGCGGAGTAAAATTCAATCCCGATGGAACCCTTGACAGAGCCGCAATGCTTGCAATCATGAACCCTGACGACAAGGCAGGTCTTGAAGCAGCTCTGAGACTTAAGGATCAGTATGGAGCAGAAGTTACTGTTCTTACAATGGGACTTCCCAAGGCAGCAGATGTACTTCGCGAGGCTATTGCTATGGGCGCTGATAAGGGCGTTCTCGTAACAGACAGAAGACTCGGTGGTGCAGATACATGGGCAACATCAACAACTATCGCAGGCGCATTAAGAAATCTTGAGTATGATCTCATCATCACAGGCCGTCAGGCTATCGATGGAGATACAGCTCAGGTTGGACCTCAGATCGCTGAGCACCTTGGTCTTCCTGTAATTTCTTATGCAGAAGATATCAAGGTTGATGATAAGGCAAAGACCGTTACTGTTAAGCGTCAGTTCGATGACCGTTACATGATGGTTGAAGCTAAGCTTCCCTGCCTTGTAACAGCTCTTGCTGAATTAAACGAGCCCAGATATATGACTCCCGGCGGAATCTTTGATGCATGTGCAGCAGAGATCACCACATGGGGAAGAGATGATCTTAAGGATGTTGATGATTCCAACATCGGTCTTGCAGGATCTCCTACCAAGATCGCTAAGGCTTCCGATAAGGTTCGTAAGGGTGCCGGTGAAAAGGTAGTTCCCGACTCTCCCGACGATGCTGTTTCCTATATCGTTGGAAAGCTCAACGAGAAGCATGCTATCTGATGCAGATCATCATATTGAAAGGAGAAAGATCATAAATGAATCTTGAAGAATATAAGGGCGTGTTTATCTACGCACAGCAGGTAGATGGCGAGACAAGCCCCATCGCATATGAACTGCTTGGAAAGGCAAAAGAGCTTGCTGCTCCCCTTGATGCAAAGGTTACAGCAGTTCTTATCGGATCAGGCGTTAAGGATCTTTGCAAAGGTCTTGCAGAGTACGGCGCTGACCGTGTCATCCTTGTTGATGATCCTGAGCTTAAGGATTACAGAACAGAGCCTTATGCACATGCTCTTTCAGCTGTTATCAATGAGTTCAAGCCTGAGATCATGCTCGTAGGTGCAACTGCCATCGGTCGTGACCTTGGTCCTACAGTTTCCGCAAGGGTACAGACAGGTCTTACTGCAGACTGCACATCACTCGAGATCGGTGATTTCCCTATCACTGCAGTACCCGGTCAGGAGCAGAAGAAGAATCAGCTTCTTATGACACGTCCTGCATTCGGCGGTAATACTATCGCTACCATCGCTTGCCCGAACAACCGTCCTCAGATGGCTACTGTTCGTCCCGGCGTTATGCAGAAGATCGATCCCATCAAGGGCGCTGAAGCTGAGATAGTTGAGTTCAATCCCGGATTCACACCTGATAACAAGTACGTTACTATCAAGGAGATCGTTAAGGCAGTTTCCACTACAGAAGATATCATGGACGCACAGGTTCTTGTATCAGGCGGTAGAGGTGTTGGATCTGCAGAGAACTTCAAGCTTCTTGAGGACCTTGCTGATGCACTTGGCGGAACAGTTTCCTGCTCTCGTGCAGTTGTAGATGCAGGATGGAAGTCAAAGGATCTTCAGGTTGGACAGACAGGTAAGACCGTTAGACCTAAGATCTACTTTGCTATCGGTATCTCAGGTGCTATCCAGCACGTTGCAGGTATGGAAGAGTCTGATCTTATTGTTGCTATCAACAAGGATGAGGACGCTCCTATCTTCTCAGTAGCTGACTACGGTGTAGTAGGCGACCTTAACAAGATCGTTCCCAAGCTTACTGAGGCTATCAAGGCTGAGAAGGCTGCAAAGGGCTGATCGGTCTGATAATTGATCAGAAGATGAGTAAACCCGCGGAGATCATCTCCGCGGGTTTTTTTATACTGAATTATATGTTTTACGGGTTGCGGTTCAGAGAGGGAAAGAACGGATCACTGTGCGTTTTCCAATGCCCTGATCACACGGTCGTAATTAGATACGACAGGAGGCATGAGAGGTTCGGCACCTGAGATGTCAGAAGCATTTCTAAGGGATTCCACCAGAACAAAAACTGAATCATACAGATCTTTCAATCCCAGATTGGCCGATACACCCTTTAAAGTGTGAGCTGCTTCAAAAGCTGCTTTGGCATCTCCGGCAGCCAGTGACTCGACTATCTTGCTGTAGCTCTTATCAGCAGGGAATTTTTCCAGGACTCTTTCATACAGCGAACTGTCATTGAGACATCTTGCCAATCCGTCGGCATAATCGATGCCGCCTTCTTCCAGAATCTTTCTATCCATTTCAGCCCCCTGAAATAATGCTCGATACTTAACATGCATAGTGATACCGGATGGTTTATCGCATATCCGATTAAGTCTGATTATAGGTCAATGGCATCAAAAAGTAAACTTATGCTGTCGCGAGACAGGGATGTCGAGCACCGACTGATTATGGTATAATAACCCCGTGTGGGGAGAGGTATGATAATCGATCAGATATATGATCTCTGAGAACTGAGGTATATTTATGAATCTGGAAGATCTGCCTTTAAAAGAATGCCTTGACCGGACAAGGGGGCTGCTGGAGTTACCGGGACTTAACAGGATTGTCTGTCTGTTATCATCCGATTCCATGAAGGATGCGGATGAAGAAAAAACAGCATGGCTGGAAGCGTCCGATCTTGCAGTGTTCTATTCCGGCGGTCAGAATGACATGACCGGTATCAATTCTGAAATGGAAAATCATATGAAGGCTGAGGATTACCTCAGACTGTTCATTAAATATCTGTCGGGAACCCAAAAGGGAGTGATATTCATCACGGACAGCGAAGAGCGTGAACAGGAGATTCGCAGCTCTTATTTTGTGATGGATGAACAACCCCGGGAAACCGATCATCTGGTGTCGGAAGTCAATTCCTATATTCTTAATGAATCCCTGGATATCGATGATATGTATAATGCGGTAAATGAGGCGGAAGCCGCTGCAGTTATAGTCTTTCTGCCATGGGAAAGGCAAAAAGAGCTGTATGAAAGGGCTAAAAGTATAATTAATACATCGCTTTGGGTGGCTGTTGAAAACTAAATTGTGAAAAGTTTATAAAATCGCCCAGAGCCACTATGGATTTTATTGTGAAAATCAGTTAAAATGGGTTTTGAATTGTTGCTAAACTATTAAGAAGCGTTAGGAACTATTGTCAATTTTGTATAAGGAGATAGTGAAGTATGATTTCAAATCAGATTCTTCAGAATACAATCGACGGGATAACGTCAATCTCTCACACTGAGCTGTGCGTCGCGGATACAGATGGAAAAGCTGTTGTAGCAACTTTTTCGGAGAACCGTGATTTTTCGGATGCTGTAAGGGAATTCGTCAAATCCCCTGCTGACGGACAGGAAGTTCAGAATTGTCATTTCTTTAAGATCTTTGACGAACAGAGATTAGAATATATCCTTATTGCTTCAGGTGGAAGCGACAACTCGTATCTTGTGGGTAAGATGGCAGCATTCCAGCTGCAGGGCCTGCTTGTAGCTTACAAAGAAAGATTTGATAAGGATAACTTCATTAAGAATCTGCTACTTGATAATCTGCTTCTTGTGGATATTTACAGCAGAGCGAAAAAACTTCATCTCCAGATCAATATGAAGAGAGTAGTGCTGATTGCCGAGACCGGAAGAGATAAAGAGATCAATGCGGTAGAGCTGGTTAAGGACTGCCTGGGACTTACAGGTTCCAAGGAGATCGTTACGGCAGTTGATGAGAACAGTGTTATCATCGTGGAAGAGCTGGCAGATGACGAGACCGAAGCAGACGTAGCCAAGACTGCAAAGAATATTTCGGCATATCTTGAAAAAGAGGGCGTGAAGAATGTCCGTATCGCTTACGGTAATCCCGTAGAAGAGATAAAGGATGTCAGCCGCTCCTATAAGGAAGCAAAGGTGGCTCTTGATGTGGGAAGGATCTTCTTCGAAGAAAAGAAGATCATATCTTACGACGAGCTGGGGATCGGACGTCTTATATATCAGCTTCCGATGCCTTTGTGCCAGATGTTCATCGAAGAGATCTTCGGAGACAGGAACCCTGAAGACTTCGATGAGGAAACACTTACAACAATCAATAAGTTCTTTGAGAACAGCCTGAATGTTTCCGAGACATCACGTCAGCTGTTCATACACAGAAATACTCTTGTTTACAGACTTGATAAGCTCCAGAAGAGTACCAATCTCGATCTCAGGGTATTCGAAGATGCCATTACATTCAAGATCGCTCTTATGGTAGTCAAGTACATGAAGTATATGGAATCGAAGGACTTCTGATCAACACGGGGAGGACAACTTGAAAAAGAGAGAACTTGAAGACTCTGAAGAGCTTAGAGCCGCGGTAGCCGATCTGAGAGAAAAGGTGGCTGCGGATAAAGAGGCTGCTGAAAAAGAAGCCGGCACTGCTGAAGCTGATATGGATGCAGCTGATAATGAGGACGATGTTCAGGAAACTGCAACAGGAGATGCAGAACCTGAAACATATGAAGCCGGTATCGATGCGGAAGCTGAGCTTCAAAGTGATGAGAACGCGGAAGATACGGATGTGACAGGATATGCCGGGGAATCTTCGGATGAAGAACAATATGCAGACGAAGAATATGATTCATCCACGGAATATGACGGAATATTCGATGAAGATGACGTTGAGGCTCAGTTAAAGCCCAGCGAGATGTTTGAGAAAACTCTTCGTGACACGGTTCCCATGGACGAGACAATGGTCGCCCTGGCAGAGGCCGAGGAGAAGAAGAGAAGAAGGAAAGAAAAGAAAAAGCGAGAGAGGGAAGCTCTGAAGGAAGGTAAAACATCTTCCGATCAACAGAGCGCCTTTTCTGATGCGGAAAAGAGTCAGAAAAGCAGAGGACTCCTCGGGAGAAAGAGAAAGAAATCCAACAGCAGCAAGGATAATATCATAGTACTGGACAATGTGACAAAGTATTATGAGCACAAGCCGTCGCCTGCACTCAATAAGGTCAATATCACCATTAAGAAAGGTGAGTTCGTATTTATTGTCGGAGAGAGCGGATCGGGAAAATCAACGCTCATCAGACTTCTTCTCAGAGAGACACTTCCTACGGAAGGCTCCATTACTGTCGGAGATTTCAAGCTGGACAAACTTCGCAGGAGCAGGGTTCCCAAGCTTCGCAGAAACATGGGTGTTGTATTCCAGGATTTCAGATTACTGAAAGACAGGAATGTTTATGATAATGTTGCATTTGCGCAGCGTATTGTTGAGGCATCTCCGAGACAGATGCGCAAAAATGTTCCTGAGATACTCGGCAAGGTAGGACTCGCAGGTAAATACAGAGCAAGGACAGATGAGCTTTCCGGTGGTGAGCAGCAGAGAGTCGCACTTGCAAGGGCGCTTGTAAACAAGCCTCAGATCCTTCTTGCAGACGAGCCTACAGGTAACCTTGATCCCAAAAATACCATCGAGATCATGAATCTGCTGGAACAGGTAAATAAGGAGGGGACTACTGTTCTTGTAGTTACCCATAATGACAAGATCGTTAATAACATGAACCATCGCGTTATCACCATCAAGAAGGGGGTAGTGATAAGCGATATCGAAGAGGGTAATTACGATAATGAAGATTAGGACTTTTTTATATCTGCTCAAACAGGGCGTTGCAAGCACTTTCAGAAATAAATGGTTCACGCTTGCATCGGTTGCGACCATAGCAGCATGCCTTTTCCTGTTTGGTATAGGTTTTTCGGTATTCTATAATCTGGAACATATGGTAAGGAGTGCAGAGGAAGGCGTATCCGTCACAGTATTCTTCAACGAGGACATAAGTGATGAAAGGATCGCGGAGATAGGTAATCTCATCATCGCGCATCCGGCAGTAAGCAAGGCAGAGTTTGTGTCTGCCGATCAGGCATGGGAGAGTTTCAAAACTTCATATCTCGGAGAGTATTCTGACGGCTTCACGGAGAACCCGTTGGAAAATTCGGAAAACTATGAGATCTACTTAAAGGATGTATCACAGCAGGCAGATCTGGTTAATTACCTTAAAGGTATCGAGGGCGTAAGAAGGGTTAACTGTTCCGAGATCACCGCAAATATGCTCAGCAGTTTCAACAGCCTCCTCACATATGTATCTGTAGGAATAATCGCGATCCTTCTTCTGGTATCGATATTCCTTATCTCCAACACCGTAATGATCGGTATCTCTGTAAGAAGTGAAGAGATAGCCATAATGAAATATATCGGTGCGACGGATTTCTTTGTAAGATCACCTTTTGTCATTGAGGGTATAGTGATAGGTGCTGTGGGCGCCATCATTCCTTCGGCTATCATCTATGTTCTGTATGACAAGGTAATTCTTTATGTTCAGAACAGATTTACGGTTCTCAAAGAGGTATTGCAATTCTTACCCGTGGATCAGGTATTTACATACCTGTTCCCCGTCTGTCTGGCAGTGGGTATAGGCATAGGTTTCTTCGGAAGCTTTTTTACAGTCAGAAGAAGACTCAGAGTCTGACGGATGATAAGAGGCGGGGATATTGCTTTTGAAGACAAAGATCATACGTGCGATCATATATATATGGGTTTTTGGTTTTCTGGTTCTCTTTACGGGGACATCATCATTTGCCGATAACGATGACGATGATGACAAAGGAGACAAGAGGACTGTTGCGGAACTGCAGGCCAGTATCGATGAGAAGGAAGGTCAGTTAAGCGATCTTGAGGCTCAGAAAAAGGCCTTGGCAGCAGGCCGTTCCAATATTCAGGCGATAGTAAATAATCTTCGGTCCGAGAAGAAAGAAATGACCGACTATGTCACCGAGCTTGATGCGGAAGTGACGGAGCTCCAGGGGAAGATAGACAATCTGAATGAACAGGTTGAGGCTAAGGAAGCCGAGATTGCCCAAAAAGAGATCGAGCTTGAAGCTGCCCAGGCTGTAGCTGATGCGCAGTACGAGGCCATGAAGGAAAGGATCCGCTTTATGTATGAGAGCGGAGAGAGCATGTATATCGAGCTGCTGCTCAATGCTGATTCCTTCGGAGACCTGTTGAATAAATCCGAATATATCGAAGAGTTGAACCGGTATGACAGGAATATGCTGGATGAGTACAGGCTTGTCATACAGAATGTTGAGCTGTGCAGAAGCGTCATTGATGAAGAAAAGGAAGTACTGGAAGAGACCAGGGCAGCAGCTGAGGAAGAACAGGAAAACATCAATGTGCTGATCGGAGAGAAGAAGGCTCAGATAGATCAGTATTCATCGGATATTGCAGCAAATGAAGATGCGATAGCGGATTATGATGCTGAGATAGCGGATCAGAATGCTATTATCGCGGCATTGGAAGCGCAGGTTGCAGCCGATAAGGCTGCTTTGGATGAGGCAACGAAGATCCACTTCAACGGAGGGGCTTTTGCCTGGCCTGCACCTTCCTACACAAGGATATCCGATCCCTTCGGATGGCGAATGCATCCTACTCTTAAGGTTCAGAAATTCCATAACGGAGTAGATCTTGCAGCACCTGGAGGATCACCGATACTTGCGGCATATGACGGAAAAGTTGTTGCTGCAGCATACTCATCGAGTATGGGAAATTATATAATGATAGACCATGGAGACGGTCTTTACACCATCTATATGCATGCTTCCGCTTTGTATGTATCAAAGGGAGATACCGTAAGCAAGGCACAGAAGATAGCTGCTGTGGGGTCTACGGGAAGATCTACAGGTAATCATCTTCACTTTGGTGTGAGACTTAACGGCAACTATGTTGATCCCATGGGATATCTTTAAGGAATCGAGGCAATAAAGTTGGAAAATGAAAAAAAGTCCGGCAGCGGGTTCTGGACAGGATTTTTAACAGCCTGCATTATTTTTCTTTTTATCGGATGCATTGTTTTAAGTCTCAAGATATTCTTTGATACTTCCAAACCAAAAGCAATATCCGATTCCGATGCGAAACAGGTAGCGGAAAATGCGAACAACGGATCGGTCCTTTCAGATCCGAAGGTTGTAAATAAGATAGGTGAGCTTGAATACATCATCGATAAAGAATATATCGATAGTGTGAGCAATGATCAGTTAAGTGAAGGTATCTACAGAGGGATAATGGATGCTCTCGGAGATCCTTATGCACAGTATTATAATGCCGAAGAGTGGATAAAGATGCAGGAAGAAACCCAGGGTATCTACTATGGCATAGGTGCATATCTTCTCAAAGATCAGGAATATCTGTATCCTCGTATCACCGGTGTGATAAAGAACACCCCGGCGGAAGAGGCGGGCCTTAAGAAGGACGACATCATCATCGAAGTAGAAGGTGAGGATGTATACGACCAGGTGCTCGATGATGTGGTTGACAGGATCCGTGGTGAAGAAGGTACTACGGTTCATCTGACCATTATGCGTGGTGAGGCAGGTAATCGTGAGGAGCTTGAATTCGATGTTGCCAGACGTAAGGTCGAGACTCCTACGGTAGCTTACGAGATGAAGGCAAATGATATCGGATATATCCAGATATCCCAGTTCGATGCTGTAACGGTAGAGCAGTTTAATGAAGCACTGGAAGAGGTCAGGAAAAACGGCGCAAAGGGTCTTATCATAGATCTCAGGGATAACCCGGGTGGCTCTTTAAAGGCTGTTGTGGATATCGCGGGCATGATTCTTCCTAAGGGAAAAGTGGTCTATACCGAGGATAAGTACGGAAGACAGGAAGTATATGAAAGTGACGGCAAGCATGAGCTGGATATACCTCTCGCGGTACTTGTTAACGGAAACAGTGCAAGTGCATCCGAGATACTGTCGGGAGCGATCAAGGATTACGGTAAAGGAACTCTTATCGGTACCACGACTTACGGTAAAGGAATAGTTCAGCAGATCTTTAAATTATCTGGAGATGAAGCAGTTAAACTTACTGTGAGTCATTATTATACTCCTAACGGAAATGATATTCATAAGGTTGGTGTAAAGCCTGATATCGAAGTTGAGTTTGATCGTGACGCGTACCTTGAGAATGAATATGATAATCAGCTTGAAAAAGCCATGGAAGTGGTGAGTGATGAGCTTGGTATTGATTATGAATCTGTAAGCGTAAACGAGGCGAAGGCGACTGAAGCACCGGAGGAAATTGAAGCAACGCAAACTCCGGAACCGACTGAAGTGCCGGAACATTGATCGATTATTAATGTGATCGCCTGACCCGAAGCAGGGGCAGGCGATTTTTGAATAGCAAACTTACATACTTAAAAGGGGGGGATTAAATGAGCGCTGTTTTATTTGTGATCTTGGGTATCTGCTTGTTTTGGGGAGCAAAGATCTGTAAAAGGAAGGAATGGAATGAAGATGTGCTGTCTTTTGCACAGACAAAGTCTTTCCTGGGTTTCTGCGCTCTGATCATCATATTGCATCATTGTTCACATAAAACATGTGCACCCTGGCTGATACCGTTCAGGATAGTTCACGGTCTTGATTTTTTCGTTTTTGCAGGTTATCTGTGTGTTGCCGTATTCTTCTTCTGCTCAGGTTATGGAATGTATACGGCCTTCAGCCAAAAGGAGGGGTTCTTTAAGGGATACCATAAACGTATCATTAAGATCCTGATCCCTGCCGTTGTCATGTGGCTCGCCTTCTATTTTGTAGAGAAGAGCAAAGGCATGTGGATCGAAAAGCCGATATGGATAAATACCTATAGTTATATATGGTATATACCTGCACTTCTTTATCTGTATCTGATATTCTATCTTTCATTTCATCTGATCAAAAATGATAAGATCCGGGTGGCAACTGTTATTGCGGGCACATTCGTTTATTTTGTTTTTTCCATGTTTTTCAGCCCCGGAACCTGGTGGTACAATACTCATCATCTGTTTGTCGCAGGTATCATTACTGCAAGACATAAGGAGAAGATCATTTCATTTTTCAAAAAAGGATATCCTTTTTGGGTTGTGATATCTTTTGTAATTACATATGTTGGATTTGTCGCATCTAATTATTATTACCCGGTCATGATAGCTCTGGGATTTAAAGCTGATGAATTATCGCATTTCATTACAGAGCTGACAGGTCAGGTGATCTCAGCATTTTCATTTGTTGTTTTTGTAATGCTGATCGGGATGAAGATAAAGGTGGGGAATAAATTCTTATTGTTTCTTGGAAGCTTTACGCTGGAGATCTATCTGGTTCATCCGATGTTTGTTGAACTTTTTGCGTATGCATTTATTCAGGATTCTGCAAGATCTTTATATCATATCAGGAATCCTTTTCTTTACGCATTGGTTGTATCTGTGATCGCGCTTCCCTTGGCTTTTATCCTTAATCGTGTGACAGGAATGATAGTGAACGGGAAAAGTAAGGGAAGTAAAAATATTAATTTAGAAAGCAAAGGATGATCAGGATGTTTGAGAATGTTGATTTAGATGATATATGGTTTGAAGTTAATGAAAATGAAAGCGATGAATGGGGAGTATATTCCGACGAAGCCAAAAAATATGATTGTGGACCATTAGATGACGAAGCGATCAAAAAAGCGGAAGAAGAATTAGGGTTCAAACTTCCGGAATCATATATATATTTAATGAAAAAACATAATGGTGGATTATTGGCAAAGAATTATCTGGCAATAAAAAACACAGATGGTTTTTGGGATCTGGAAGGAATATATGGAATAGGCGAGAAAAATTATTCGATCAATCATCAAAACGATAATAAAGCAGATTTTGAAGAGAATCTTATATCAATTTGCTCATCTGTTTCCGGGCACTCCAATATATATCTGGATTATAACGAATGTGGCTCGCAGGGTGAACCAAGAGTGATCGCAATAGAAGATGAATTAGACAATACATTTGTTTTGGCAAAGAATTTTGAAGATTTCATTTCAAGACTATGTGTTTATGATGATGAAGAAGAAATAAGCAAACATGACACATTAAAATTTTTTGAACCGGATGATACTATACATAAAGCAGTAAAAAAATATGTAATAATATATTATCAGATGTGGGCATATATAGCGGTACCTGTAATGATAATAGTATCGATACTGATCCTTAAAAGGGTGATCCATACAATGTCATTATTGGTATTTGTTCCCGTTGTGTTATTGCCGATAGCTCTATTCCTGATCCTTGGCAGTCTGGTCATAACAGGAGATATATTAAAAAGAAAATACAAGTGCTGGTTTGATGTGATAGAAAACATTACAACCGAAAACGGGAGTACAACTTATAAATTAAAAGAAACAGAGAGAAAAATGGAATTTATCGTAAGGAAAAAAGATAAATTGAAAATTGGCGATAAATTATTATGTATCAGTGAAGGGTATGCCTTTAAATATGATCGAAAAAATTAAAAAATGAGAAGATTCCAAAGAAGTAAAGCACCTGTAAGGGCAAAGATCTTCGGAAATTTGCTATGGATCCGGGATATTTGAAGTGAAGTCTGTAAGAGGGGATCGCTATGACACTTGATGAAAGTGTTTTCGAAAGGAATAGGATCATGAAGAAAATCACAGGCAGAAATCATGAAGTGACCAATGAACAGGAACTGCTTAATGAACAGGGGGAACTCAGAGAACCCGGATGGTCACGCAGGCTTGTGCAGAAGTATGACAGATCAATGATCAGGGCGCCTAAGTGGCGTATCAAAGAATGGGATTATTACCTTGTACTGAACAGTTCCTTTGCGGCAGCTTTTACCATATCGGATGATGGTTATATCGGCTTACAGTCGGTTTCGCTGATAGAGTTCGGTGATTCGCCGTGGGAACATACTGAGACGGTTCTGAATGCATTCCCCATGGGAAGGATAGGGCTGCCTGCCGATTCTTCTGCAGGGACAACAAAATATATGGATAAGCGGTTAAAGATGAAGTTTGATGTATTAACCGGCAAAAGACGGATAAGATGCCGCTTTAATGATTTCTGCGACGGAAAGCCTTTTGAATGTGATATTCTCCTGGCACAGCCGGATATGGATACAATGGTCATAGCTACTCCATGGGACAAGCGTCATGCCTTCTATTACAATCAGAAGATCAACTGCATGCGTGCTTCGGGATATATAAAATATAACGGGAAAACATACGAGTTCGATCCCAAAACAGATTTCGGAACTCTGGACTGGGGACGCGGAGTATGGACATATGACAATACATGGTATTGGGGCTCAGGGAACGGTGATATAGACGGTAATTCCTTTGGATTCAATATCGGTTACGGATTCGGTAATACTTCCGCTGCGACGGAAAATGTGATCTTTTATAATGGTGTAGCCCATAAGCTGGATGATATAGAGTTTCATATCCCTGAGGACAGTTATATGAAGCCGTGGCAGTTTACATCATCAGATGGCAGATTTGAGATGGATTTTGTGCCGGTGATCGACAGGGCAGCCTGCCTGGATTATAAGGCTGTTGTTTCGGATCAGCATCAGGTATTTGGACGGATGTCCGGGAAAGCTGTTCTGGATGACGGCAAAGTGATCGATGTCAAAGAGCTGATGTGTTTTGCCGAAAAAGTGCATAACAGATATTAGCAGAGTCCGTGAAGGATATGCCCGGGAATATAACAGCGATAGATCATGGGAGAGGGAAATGAGGATTTCAGAGAGCTGTGCAAAATGCCTGTATGATAAACAAAAGAATAAGACGAACGACTCACGATACCTTGAAGAGATCAAAGCATTGCTTGATTCCAGGAGTGAAAACGATACCAGTCCCTATATGGTATATCTGTTCAATAAAGTACATGTAAAATATTTTGGAAAGAGCGCAGATTATTCGGATATCAAGAAAAAGTACAATGATCTGGTACTGGGAATGGAGGACAAGCTCAGGGAAGAGATCGTGAATTCGCAGGATCCCCTTGCAAAATCTCTTATCGTGGCCAGGATAGGTAATTATATTGACTTTGGAGCTATGAATCATGTGGATCAGGATGAATTTCTGAAGCTCTTTGAAGATACACGGATGCGCGAGGATGATGAGAAAACCTACAGAGCATTTGTAAATGAGTGCGAACAGGCTTCGGATTTTCTTCTTGTCTGCGATAACTGTGGAGAGGTTGTTCTTGATAAACTCATGATAGAACAGCTTAAGAAAAGATTTCCGAAGATAAAGGTTAAGGCTTTGGTACGCGGAGGTGAGGTCTTAAATGATGTGACCCGGGCCGATGCGGAATATACGGGACTCGATAAGTATGCGGATATTGTATCAAATGGTGAAGCGATAGCGGGAACCGTTTACGATATGATGCCTGATGATGCGAAGCGTGCCCTGGATGAAGCTGATGTTATCCTTGCCAAAGGACAGGGAAATTATGAATCAATGTCAGGACAGGGAAGACACGTTTTCTATGAATTCTTATGCAAGTGCGATCTGTTCACAGGCAGATTTGGTGTTCCTAAACTTACGGGAATGTTCATTGAAGAAAAATAAAGCATATCCGGCAAAAATCTAAACCGGGGATCGGAGCCGGTCCGTGTTCAGGGAGTATTTAGAAAAATTTCTAAATACTCCTTGATTTTATTTTACGGATAAAGTATATTCTATTTAGATAATTATCTAAATACCTTTTCGGATAACAGGAGGTTAGGAATGGCATTTGCGGAAACGTTTAAAGCCCTGTCTGATCCGGTGAGACGACAGATACTTGAATTGTTAAAACAGGGACCGCTTTCTGCCGGAGATATCGGATCGCACTTTAATATGACCGGCGCAACGATTTCTTACCATCTCAAAATGCTGAAGCAGGCAGATCTGATCTTTGAGAGCAGGGAAAAAAACTTTATTTACTACCAGTTAAATACAACTGTATTGGAAGAGATCATGCTGTGGATCTCGGAACTTAAAGGAGGTAATTCTGATGTTGAAAATGAACAGTAAAAACCTGATCATCCCGGGCATTGTAACGCTTCTCCCTATGCTGATCGGTGTATATTTTTGGAATCGTCTGCCTGATGTAATGTCAACACATTTCGGACTGGATAATGAGGCAAACGGATTCAGCAGCAAGAAAATGGCAGTGTTTGGAATACCGTTATTTCTTTTAACTATGATGGGGGTTGTATACCATGTTACTTCCCGCGATCCCAAAAATAAGAATATCAGTCCCAAGGTGAAAACAATCCTGATCTGGATAGTTCCCGTTATCTCTGTTTGGACCGCGGCGGTCATCTATCCCGTCAATCTGGGATATGAACTTAATGTTATTTTTGCAGCCGCATTATTACTTGGGCTTCTGTGCATAATAATCGGAAACTACCTGCCTAAATCAAGACAGAATCATTCTGTCGGTATAAGGATACGATGGACACTTGAAAATGAAGCGAATTGGAATAAAACCCATCGTTTTGCCGGATACCTGTGGATGGCCGGCGGAATTCTTACCCTGTTGCTGAGTCTGACACGCGTCGTTCCGGCTCAGTGGATCTTCGGAATATTTCCGATATTGGTAGCCGTGCCCTGCTTCTACTCATATTGGCTGCATGCAAAAAAGGGGCTGTAAGAAAAGGCACTGAATGATATTAACGGCCGGCCGGATAGTGCCGGCCTGAATTTTATCCTTGACGGCTAATTCAAATTAGCTTACAATACAGCTAATTTGAATTAGCCTATTTACATAAAGGATCTGAGATGATCGGCGGGGAATCAAAATGGATACAAAGCAAAGAATTTTGGATGAAGCATTGACGCTGTTTTCGGAAAAGGGATATGCAAATGTTTATGTCGGAGATATTGCCTCGAAGGTGGGGATCAAAGCACCATCCCTCTATAAACATTTTAAAAATAAACAGGCTATCTTTGATGCGATCATCGAAGAGATGAACAGGCGTTTTCTGGAAGAGGCGGGGGAGCTCAGGATAAACGGGGCGGATGCCGCAAGTGATGCCGAAATATATAAGCATATATCCGAAAAAGAACTGGTCGATCTGGGCAAGAGTCTGTTTCTTTATTTTTTACATGATGACTACACAAGACGTTTTCGCAAGATCCTTACCATCGAACAGTTTCACGATAAGAAGCTGGCGGCGGCATATATGAAACAATATGTGGATGAGCCGTTGTCCTATCAGGGTATGCTTCTCGGAATGATGAATTCCGCAGGTGTTTTGCAGACTGAGGATACGGAGATAATGACGCTGCATTTTTATGCGCCGATATATATGCTGCTCACCATTTGTGACCGGGACCCGAAGCGTGAGAAAAAGGCACTGAAAACATTGGAAGCGCATATCAGGCAGTTTAACAGGCTGTATTCAAGGAAAAGCGGATGATTTTATTTCAAACGGGTGAGAGGAGATGTAAATTGAAGATCACAGTTATCAACGGAACCGAAAAACACGGCGTAACATACAGATTAAAAGAAATATTCTTAGAGAGATTCAGGGACGATGCGGACATAACGGAGTATTATCTTCCAAAGGATTGCCCGGGTTTCTGCTCGGGATGTACGAACTGCTTCCGGAACAGTCAGGATCTTTGCAAGGATGCGGAATATGTCAGGAAGATCGAGAGATCGCTCCTTGAAGCGGATCTCCTTGTATTCACATCCCCTGCATATGTATATCATGCCACCGGTGCGATGAAAGCAATGTTGGATCATTTCGGTTATCGCTGGATGCCGCACCGCCCTGCAAAAGAAATGTTCGGAAAACGTGCAGTGATAATCACCCAGTGTCTGGGCGGCGGCGGAAAGTCCACTGCAAAGGATATTAAAGACAGCCTCTCCTGGTGGGGGATCTCCTGCATCAGGATCGTGAGCTTCAGGCTGATGTCGGAAATTGACTGGAATAAGATCGGAGATAAGAGGAAAGAGGAATTCAAAAAGAAGTTAAACAGTGTTGCGGAAAAGATAAGCGCTGTCGATTTTGCCAAGCCCGCCCATACAGGTATTGTCGTGAAGGCAAAGTTTTACGCTGTCAGGATGCTGCAAAAGCAGTTAGGCAAGCAGGATCCCGAATATACCGATTTTAAGTACTGGAATGCGAACGGGTGGCTTGGCAGAGTAAGGCCGTGGAAGGAGAATTAAAACAGATCAAGAGTATTGTCCAGATATATCATTTCTCTGACATTGATCTGATATTCGGGTTTTGTCATATAGTAAAGAATAAATTCGAGAAGAAGGGCGCTGCCAAGACTTCGTCCTTCTATCTTGAAATTGTTAAATCCCATCGGGATATAAATATCCCTGATATCATCAGAACTTATGAAGGCCGGACTCTTCATCGCTTTGGAGAACATGTATCCGCCCTCGTGCTCCGGAGCGTTACATATGTGATCCGGACAGTCTTCGCCCAAAGCCTTTCTGCTGACATTCTCATAGCAGGCTTTTCTGTCGGTGCATCCCACATAGCAGCATTCATTGCAGAGAAATTCCACTTTGCGTTTTTTGTCCTCACTTAAAGAAGCTAAGCGGTCGAATGATCTGTTCAGCCTGAAGTCAGGAACGACATAGGAAAATTCCGAACGGGACAGTTCGCTTTGAAGATCTTCAAAGTTAGTGAGTACCTTGGTTGTAGAAGATACCAGATAAAGAGACGGATAGTTCTGCAGTATATACCGGGTCAGCATATCGGAATGAACTATAATGCCGTTTCGTACCGGACTGACATAATGATCAGAGGCAGATTTCTCAAACAGCCTGCAGAGCCTGTTACATTTTTCATCTTTAAGATGCTCTTCTCTGAGCAGGGAATTACTGAAGGTAAGTCTTGCGGATATATGATATTTATCCATGAGGTCCAGAACCTGTATGGGATCATTGTCTCCGTATCCGACTCTTCCGCCTCCCCAGATGCAGTCGGCCGGCGCTCCATAGACGGAACCTATCCTGCACTGATCATGGAAAAATTCGGGATGTTCTTTATATACAGGTAAAAACACCTTATAGAATTCATAGAATTCAAAAAGTCCCGGAAGGTGGAAGTATGCAGTTGTTTTGTTGCTTTGATCGCTCATTTATAACCTGGGATTTCTGTATTTCGGACTTTGCGATAGATGATTATATCATATTTATGTATTTCAAAAAATACAGATTTGATGCCCATAACTTCCGTTGACAAAGTTAAAATTAAAACAATATAATTAAACCTTATTGAAAGAATGCATGGCTTTGAGTGAAGCTTTTAATATGAGGAAAGCATATGTTAATTAATCGAAACAGATCAATTTCACTGAAAAATATAAATTTATGTCTTATTCTGGTAGTGGTTGTCATGTCCGGTATCGTTATGTACGCGGATTATCTTCTGGCTTCTTCATTTGAGCGTCTGACGGAGGCTCAGAAAAAGCATTATGAAATGGAAAATGCCGCGCACGAACTTATGGATGCTTCGGACTATCTTACCGAGAATGTTCAGAGATTTACCGTAAGCTGTGACAGGAAATATATGGACCGGTATTTCACGGAGGCTTTTGAAACCAGGCGGCGTGAAACAGCCCTTGCAAAAATGAGTGAAGATGAAAATACCAAGGCTGCATTCAACGATCTTCAGGATGCGATGGATAACTCGGTTGCATTGATGGAGCGGGAATATTATGCAATGCGTCTTGTGGTCGATGCAATGGGATATACCGGATATGATCCTGTTTTGGATAAGGTGGTTCTCAGCCCGGAAGATGACGCCCTCGATCAGGAAGATAAGATAAGGCGGGCAACGGAGATCGTACTCAGCGATGATTATTTTGAACAGAAGGCAGCTATCCGCAGGGATATGCATGAAAGCATAGAAGAGATCGACAAGCTCATGGAGGCGGTCGAAAAGCATGAAACATCATCCCTGAATCGTAAGGTAAAACTGGTATATACAGTCCTTGCGGTTCAGGTTATATCAATATTATTTATGCTGGGACTTGCTTCACGGCTGGGGATCAAGCCTGTTCTCACGGCAGTGGAAAAGATCAAATCGGATGATCCCATACCCGAATCCGGGGCCAGTGAGTTCATTTATCTGGCCAGGGCCTACAACAAGATGTACGAGAGATACAGAAACAGCCTGGAGAAACTCAATTACAAGGCATCCCATGATGAACTCACGGGAGCCTACAACCGTGCGGGCTACGATATCATGCTCTCCAGTGTTGATCTTAAGACAACCTATATGATGCTGCTTGATGTGGATAACTTCAAGAGTATCAATGATACTTACGGGCATGAGGTCGGCGATAAAGCGCTGATAAAGCTTGTTCATGTACTTAAGGGAGTGTTCCGTGATGATGATTATATCTGCCGTATAGGCGGTGATGAGTTCGTTGTTTTCATGGTTCATTCTTCGGGCATGCAGCGAAGACTTATAGAATCCAAGATAGAGCAGATAGTAAGGGATCTTGAGAATACCGATGACGGACTGCCGCCCATATCCATAAGTGCAGGTATAGTAAACGGAAGGGATGTTACGGATACGGAAAATCTTTTTGAAAAAACCGATAAAGCCATGTATGAGTCCAAGAAAAAAGGAAAGCATACATACACTTTTTATACGAAATGAATCCGGGGTGATCCGGTGATAGAAAAATCGGAGGCATAAGCTTAAATATTTGGTAAAGATTTCGCCTGTCTCACAGTGGGACAGGCGATGATTTTGTTATATAATAGGAACATATGTACGATAAATGCGCGCTGACTGTCCGGAAAAAGTGTAAAACATCCGGTCGGAGGGTATATGGGAAATTTCAAATTACATTCTGAATATCAGCCTACAGGCGACCAGCCCCGGGCGATCGAAAAGCTTGTAGAGGGCTTTAAAGCCGGGAATCAGTTTGAGACGCTGCTTGGCGTTACGGGTTCCGGCAAGACCTTTACCATGGCTAATATCATCGCAAAGCTCAATAAGCCGACGCTGGTCATCGCTCACAATAAGACTCTGGCTGCACAGCTCTACAGCGAATTCAAGGATTTTTTTCCTGAAAATGCGGTTGAGTATTTTGTATCATACTATGATTATTATCAGCCCGAGGCTTACGTTCCTTCCACGGATACTTATATAGAGAAGGACTCTGCGATAAATGATGAGATAGATAAATTAAGACTGTCCGCCACAGCATCTCTAACCGAGAGGAAAGATGTTATAGTGGTTTCAAGTGTTTCATGCATCTACGGTTTGGGAAGCCCGGAGGAATACGAAGGCATGGTTGTTAATCTCCGGCCGGGTATGACCAAGGATCGTGATGAAGTAATGCGTGAACTGGTGGGTATCAGATATGAGAGAAACGATCTGGATCTGAACCGTGCATGCTTCAGGGTACACGGAGATGTGCTGGAGATCAATCCGGCGGAAGGCGGTGACAGGATAATCCGTGTGGAATTCTTCGGCGATGAGATAGACCGTATCACCCAGATCGACAGTCTGAGCAGGAAAGCGATATGCACTTTGGAGCATATCAGCATCTTCCCTGCATCGCATTATGTTGTATCCATGGACAAGATGGAAGAGGCATGTAAAGCCATAGAAGCGGAAGCGAGAGAGCGGGTCGAGTTCTTCAGGAAGAATGATAAGCTCATCGAAGCACAGAGGATATTCGAGCGAACAAGTTTTGATGTGGAGATGCTCAGAGAGACCGGAGTCTGCTCGGGTATCGAGAATTACACAAGACATTTAAACGGATTGAAACCCGGAGAGCCGCCCTATTGTCTCTTTGATTTCTTTAAAGATGATTTCCTGATTATCGTTGACGAATCCCATATGACCATTCCTCAGATAGGCGGTATGTATGCGGGAGACAGATCACGAAAGAGCACTCTCGTGGATTACGGTTTCAGGCTTCCGTCGGCATTGGACAACAGACCGCTTAATTTCAGTGAATTTGAATCCAGGATAGATCAGATGCTTTTTGTTTCGGCTACTCCTGCCAAATACGAGGAAGAACACGAACTCCTGAGAGCCGAGCAGATCATAAGACCGACAGGACTGTTGGATCCGGAGATAGATGTCCGTCCTGTGGAAGGACAGATCGACGATCTGCTGGGGGAGATAAAGAAAGAGACTGCCCAAAAACATAAAGTGATGATCACCACGCTGACAAAGCGGATGGCGGAGGATCTTTCGGATTATCTCCATGATGTGGGCGTGAGGGTTAAATACCTTCATTCCGATATAGATACCCTGGAAAGATCCCAGATAATAAGAGATCTGAGACTTGATGTATTTGATGTCCTGGTGGGTATCAATCTCCTCAGAGAAGGTCTGGATATCCCGGAAGTGACTTTGGTGGCCATACTGGATGCCGACAAGGAAGGGTTCCTCCGTTCAGCCACATCTCTTATCCAGACAGTGGGAAGAGCGGCGAGAAATTCCGAAGGGCATGTCATCATGTATGCCGATACCATCACGGATTCAATGAAGATCTGTATTGACGAGACCAACAGAAGACGTGCGATACAGATGAAATATAATGAGGAACACAATATCACTCCCACAACCATCAAGAAGGCGGTCAGGGATCTTATCGCGGTAAGCAAAGCGATAGAGTCTACGAAGGCTTCTCTTGAGAAAGATCCGGAATCCATGAGCGATGAAGAGTTAGATAAGATGATCGCCAAGACCGAAAAGGAGATGAAGAGGGCTGCGGCGGATCTTAATTTCGAATGCGCTGCTGAGCTCAGGGATCAGCTGCTGGAACTCAAGTCCTACAGAGAAAGATCCGGAGGATATAAGGAAAAGCATGCCGCAGGAAAGCGGCCCGGCGGGAGAAAGAAGAGAAGCGAAAAGCACAGTTAAAGTATACGGAGAAAGAAATGGCAGAAAAGATAAAGGACTCGGAAGCAGTAAAAGCTCTTAAGATGCTTCCGCCTTCCCAGACAATAAGGATAACAGGTGCAAGAGAGCATAATTTAAAAGATGTTGATCTGGTGATCCCCAGAGACAGATTTGTTGTATTCACAGGTCTGTCGGGTTCCGGGAAATCATCACTTGCCTTCGATACCATTTATGCGGAAGGACAGAGAAGATATATGGAATCTCTGTCATCTTATGCGAGACAGTTCCTGGGACAGATGGAAAAGCCGGCGGTGGATAAGATAGAAGGCTTAAGTCCCGCCATAAGCATCGATCAGAAATCCACAAATAAGAACCCCAGGTCTACCGTGGGAACAGTTACGGAGATCTATGATTACTTAAGGCTCTTATATGCAAGGGCAGGTATTCCTCATTGTCCTCAGTGCGGCAAGCCTATCATGAGACAGACTGTGGATCAGATGGTGGACCAGATCATGGGGCTGGATGAAGGCAGCAGGATACAGGTACTTGCTCCTGTTGTAAGAGGCAAGAAGGGCAGACATGAAAAAGTCCTCGAGCAGATGAGAAAGAGCGGCTATGTGCGTGCCCAGATCGATGGCAGCCTGTATGAACTCGAAGAGGATATCACCCTCGATAAGAATATCAAGCATACCATAGAGGTGGTGGTTGACAGACTTGTGATAAAGGCGGGGATAGAAAAGCGGCTTGCCGATTCCCTGGAAAATGTCATGCTCATTTCCGACGGACTGGTTGTGATAGAAGTTGTAGCCCGTGAAGGTGAGAATAAGAGACTTAATTTCAGTCAGTCCTTTTCCTGTCCCGATTGCGGTATAAGTATTGATGAGATAGAACCCAGGACATTTTCCTTTAATAATCCTTTCGGTGCATGTCC
The DNA here is from genome assembly GCA_024697065.1 of Lachnospiraceae bacterium. Classification (GTDB taxonomy): domain Bacteria; phylum Bacillota; class Clostridia; order Lachnospirales; family Lachnospiraceae; genus NK4A136. The sequence continues at coordinate 55,982 of JAILGE010000028.1, read as the reverse complement.
CAACTGTGCCGGACTTGGTATCAAGATGGAATTTACCGAGGCATCCATGATACCCGACCCGGAACGATCCATTAATGAAGGCTGTATAGCTGTACTGGGATGGCAGTCGGCAAATCAGGAAGGAAGCTTTACCAATGCATTGCTCCTGGCGCTGGTGAAGAAATTCAAGTTCGATCTTGATACTCCCTGGTGTGAACTGCCGGAAAAGATACGGTCAATACTTCTCTACGGAACGGATAAGGAAGTGGAAGTTCATTATCAGGGGCAGAGAGGGTATGGTGTTTATCCCATCGCCTTTGAAGGCCTTATCAAGAATGTGGAGAGAAGATACAGGGAGACTTATTCGGAGACATCCAAGGCGGAATATGAGAAGTTCATGTCAATCGAACCTTGCAGTGTATGCCATGGACAGAGATTAAAGCCCGAGGCTCTTGCTGTTACCATATCCGATAAAAATATCTACGAGATGACTTCGCTTCCCATCGGAGAATTGGGGAGGTTCCTTGAGGATCTGAAGCTTACGAAGCAGCAGCATCTCATCGGAGATCAGGTTATTAAGGAGATCAGATCGAGAGTAGGTTTCTTAAATGAAGTGGGACTTGATTATCTCACTCTTTCGAGAGCAACGGCCACTCTGTCGGGAGGGGAAGCACAGCGTATCAGACTTGCGACCCAGATAGGATCCGGACTTGTGGGAGTATGCTACATACTCGATGAGCCCAGTATAGGACTTCACCAGAGAGATAACGAAAAACTGCTGGGGGCGCTTAAAGGTCTCAGAGACCTTGGGAATACCCTTATAGTGGTAGAACATGACGAAGATACCATGAGAGAGGCAGACTTCCTTGTGGATGTGGGTCCGGGAGCCGGGTCGCATGGTGGGAGGATAGTTGCGGCGGGAACCGTGGATGATATCATCGCATGTAAGGATTCCATAACCGGACAGTATCTCTCCGGCAGGAAGAAGATAGATATACCGGCCGTGAGAAGAGAGCCGAAGGGGCGCATCACTATCAAGGGTGCGACGGAACATAATCTTAAGAATATCGATGTGGATATTCCTCTGGGGATATTTACCTGTGTTACGGGTGTGTCCGGCTCAGGTAAATCTTCACTTATAAATGAGATCCTCTATAAGTCTCTGGCGAGAAATCTAAACCGTGCCTACACAGTGCCCGGAAATCATAAGAAGATAACGGGGCTTGAACAGCTCGATAAGGTCATTGCCATTGACCAGACACCCATAGGCAGGACACCGAGATCCAATCCCGCAACATATACGGGAGTATTCGATATGATCAGAGATCTCTTTGCGGCTACACCCGATGCAAAGGCAAAGGGGTATAAGAAGGGACGTTTTTCCTTCAATGTAAAGGGTGGAAGATGTGAAGCCTGCAGCGGTGACGGTATCGTAAAGATCGAAATGCACTTCCTGCCGGATGTTTATGTTCCCTGTGAAGTCTGCAACGGAAAGCGTTACAACAGAGAGACTCTGGATGTGCTCTATAAGGGTAAGAATATCTTTGAAGTATTGGATATGACAGTTGAAGAAGCCCTGGAATTCTTCAAGTCCGTGCCGTCCATAAAGAATAAGATCCAGACCCTCTACGACGTTGGACTCTCATACGTCAAGTTGGGACAGCCTTCCACGGAACTTTCCGGAGGTGAGGCCCAGAGGATAAAGCTTGCGGCGGAGCTGTCCAAACGCAGCACGGGCAAGACGATCTATATTCTTGATGAGCCTACGACGGGACTTCACTTCGAAGATGTACGCAAGCTTATCAGCATACTTCAGAAGCTTACGGAAAACGGCAATACCGTAGTGGTGATAGAGCATAATCTTGATGTCATCAAGACTGCGGATTATATCATCGACATGGGCCCGGAAGGCGGAGACGGGGGCGGAACGGTCATCGCGAAGGGTACCCCGGAAGAAGTGGCAAAGGTAAAGGCTTCCTACACGGGACAGTTTTTAAAGAAGATCCTTAAGGAGAAATAAATGCCTGAGAGTTACGAATTTCGTCCCATTGCGCATATTTATACCGGTTTCCCGGAAAAATTCGGAATACCCAGGCAAAGCCTGCTGGTTCCGGATGCCGAAGGAAGGATCGTATTTGAGCCGGAATTCAGGCATCCGGATATATTAAGAGGGATAGAAGGCTTTGATTATCTCTGGATCAGCTTTGTATTCTCGGAAAATGTCAGGACAAAATGGAATGCAACCGTCACCCCTCCGAGACTGGGCGGCAGGGAACGCAAGGGCGTATTTGCCACCAGATCGCCCTTTAGGCCAAACCCCATAGGTTTATCCTGTGTGAAGCTTGAGGGAGTTACCTGTGAGGAAAAATACGGAAATGTCATAAGGGTATCCGGAGTGGATATGTTAGACGGCACTCCGATACTGGATATAAAGCCCTATATCGCCTATGCCGATGCTCATCCCGAAGCGAGAGCGGGATTCGCTGCGGAAGTAAGAGATGAAATGGAAGTTATCATTCCTCCGGAAATGGAAGAAGAGATACCGGAAGGTGACAGGAGAGCGGTATATGATCTTTTGAAACAGGATCCAAGGACAGCATTTATACATGACGAAGGCAGAGTCTGGGGTGTATCCTACAAGAATATGAATATTAAATTCACCGCAAAAGACAGGGTGATCACTGTCTGCGGGATCGAAAAACCCTTTACATGAGGGTTTTTTCTGTTTAATAAATGGCTGTAATATGATAAAATCGGAAAGAGGTGACGGGCCCTGGCCTGACATCGGTTTATATTCGGGGATTACATTTTAGGATAAATTCAGATGATTGATTATCATTTGCAGACTATATTACAATTAAATTTTCTTCCGTTGATGGTGATCTTATTTCTTTTGCTATTCCTTATCATCAACAATCGTTTTGAACATGAGCTTACTGTCAAGTTCTGGCCGATGCTGGTCCTGCTCATGATCCTCGTTATTTTTGATAATATCGATTACATCCAGTTTGACAGGCACTGTACCGGTTTTGCACATGTTTTTGCCGCGTTCGTGGGATATAACGTGAGGATCCTTATCCTCTACAGGCTGGTGAACATAGTAATGAGGGACATGCCGATCAGGCACAAGAAGCTTTTTGTGATCCCGGCTGTCATCAATCTTGTCATAACCTTCCTGGCATTCTTTACAAAGCTTGTATTCTGGTACGGACCCGATGGCAGGATAATGAGAGGACCCCTGGCATATACGCCGCATTTTACTCTTATCCTGTACATACTGATCTGCTTTTGGATGGCGGCCATGTTCATACGACACGGCAATGTCGAAGAGGCGACTATCATATTTGTGGAATCCATACTTGCTGTATTGGGTACCTTTGTTGAGTTTGCCTTCAGCCTCAGAGGTATCCTTATCGGTGTTATTTCCATGAATATCACCTTCTACTATCTGTATATACACATCAGATACTTCCGTTATGATGTCCTTACCGGAGCCTACAACCGTACCAGCTTCTTCGCTGATGCCCAGAAATACGGGAATCACATTACTTATATCTACAGTATCGATGTGAACAATCTTAAGAAGGTCAATGATACGGAAGGACATCAGGCAGGTGACAAGATCATCCGCGGAACGGCACTGGTCATCCGCTCGATACTTCCTGCCAATTGCTATCTGTATCGTGTGGGCGGAGATGAATTCTGCGTGCTGTGTACAGATATCTCCAGAGAAAATATAGCCTTGTTTACCAACAGATTGCGTGAACGTCAGGAAGAGTCGGAATTCTCTTTTGCCATAGGTTTCCATGACTGGCATAAGGATTTTGAGACCACATATGCGGAAGCGGATAAGGCAATGTATGACGATAAGGCACGGATGAAAGCGGGAAGGGCAGATTGAAATATCCGGGAAAGGAATTATAGATATGGAAGAACTTGAGAGAATAGGAATTGCGATAGATGCGAGACCTGTTCTTAATTATTCGATGCAGCAAAACTACATATCTCTGATCAAGAATGTGAGGCTGACCAATACGGGAGAAACCGTTGTGGAAAACCTCACTTTTTCGATTAAAACAGATCCGGCTTTTGCTTCGGATCTCAGAGTTAAAGTAGACAGGATCGAGGCCGGTGGCAGTATAGATATCAATCCGGTCAGACTGGATCTTTCCACGGAATATCTTTTCTCTTTAACGGAAAGGACAGAAGGCCGCTTGATCGCAGAGGTCTTCACGAACGAAACCACTTCGGAGGGAATGACCGAAGAATGTTGCGTCGGCAGGACAGTATTACCGATCGGGCTCCTGGCGCAGGGACAGTGGACCGGGACAGGCATAATGCCGGAGCTGCTGGCATCTTTTGTAATGCCCAATATCCCTCAGGTTGCGGAAGTGCTTAATGAAGCCGTGGTTTATCTGAAAAAGTGGAATGCGGATCCTGCTTTTACGGCATATCAGACAGAGAATCCGGATAATGTCAAAAAGCAAATGGCGGCGATCTTTGCTGCCATAAGTGACAGGAAGATCAATTACGTAGTTGCACCTGCAAGTTTTGAAACTGCAGGACAGCGTATAAGACTTCCTCATGAAGTCACGGGGACGCTACAGGGTAACTGTATAGATATGACTCTGCTTTTTGCATCATGTCTTGAGGCGGCGGGATTACGCCCGATGATCGTACTGCTCAAAGATCATGCCTTTGTCGGATGCTGGCTTGAGGCTGACGGATTTGCGGACTGCGTAGTGGATGATGTATCGGCACTTGAGAAGAGAACAGCTGCGGGCGCAGAGGAAATACTTCTTGCGGAATGCACTGCCATGAACACAGGTAATGCTACTGATTTCGATACAGCCGTAAAAATGGCATTGTCGAAGCTTAAGGAAGAAGGCAGCTTTGATATGCTGATCGATATCAAGAGATGTCGCGCAAGCGGTATCAGACCTATGCCGGCAGACAAACAGATGCTTGAAGAATCCATGAGGGAGAGAGCAGACGGATACAGGGGATACGGCAGCGATGATGAGGGGATGATGGGAGCACCTTCGTCCTTAGACAGATCGCTTGCGCTCCGTGAAGGCAGTATGGAGAAGACTGAAGACGGAAGAGCTCTTTCCAGGCAGCAGGTATGGGAGCGAAAGCTTCTTGATCTGACCCTGCGTAATGCACTTCTTAATTTCAGAGCGACAAAGTCAACGGTCCAGCTTTTGGTCACGGAACCGGGGATCCTTGAAGATATGCTCTCCGATGGGAAAGATATATCTATATATGAACTTCCGGAGGAATTAAAGGCGGGACTCCGTGATGAAAAGATGGTTTTCCTTGAACAGGGAGAGGGGACATATGAGTCTCTTTCAAAAGAAGAACTGTCACATTCAAGAGTAAGGACCTTCTTAGGCAGGGAAGAGCTGGCGGCATCACTTAAAGGTTTGCAGCGTGCAGCCAAAGTGAGCCTTGAAGAAAACGGAGCCAATACTCTTTTTCTGGCTATGGGATTCCTAAGATGGTATGAGACGGAGATATCCGAGAAAGCCCGTTTCGCTCCACTGGTGTTAGTACCTGTAGATCTGGTAAAGAGTGTCAAAGGTGGCGGATATATCCTCCGCACCAGGAATGAGGAAAGCCAGATCAATATCACTTTACTGGAATATTTAAGACAGGATCACGGTATAGCCATAAACGGACTGGATCCCATCCCTGAGGATGAACATGGCATCGATCTGCCTCTTGTTCTTCAGACCATCCGTAAGGCTGTTATGGAAAAGAAGCGCTGGAATGTTGAAAATATGACGTTCCTTGGCCTGTTCTCCTTCGGACAGTTTGTGATGTGGAATGACCTGAGGAACAGAAGTGAAGAATTAAAGAAAAGCAAAGTAGTAAGCAGCCTCATGGAAGGCCGGATGAACTGGGAGGCAGAAGACTTCGATATAGATACGGAGACTCTGGATGAACTGCTCTTACCCGAGAAAAATGCGGTACCTCTTTCGGCGGATTCCTCACAGTTAGCTGCCATAGCTGCGGCAGCAGGAGGGCAGAGCTTTGTTCTCCACGGACCACCCGGAACCGGAAAGTCCCAGACCATTACAAATATGATCGCCAATGCTCTCTATAACGGAAAGTCTGTCCTTTTCGTTGCCGAGAAGATGGCGGCTCTTTCCGTTGTTCAAAAAAGACTGGAGAAGATAGGCCTTGGTCCTTTTTCTCTGGAACTTCATTCAAATAAGGCGGGAAAGAATTCCGTCCTGGGACAGCTGGAAAAGACTCTGGAAGTGGGTAGACGCAGGGAACCTGAGGATTATAAGATACAGGCTGCGAAGCTTTTGGAAGCCAGAAAGGAGCTGGACGGTGTCATATCCGAAATACATAAGAAAAGACATTTCGGAGGCTCGCTTTACGATGCCGTAACGGAGTATGAAGCCAAAAAAGCGCATAAAGACAAAATAAGACTGGGGGACAGCAAGACTACGGATTTTTCTGTGGATACGGCCTCCTCTGAGATGCGCATCAGGTACAGAGAGCTTATTGAAGATTATTCCAAAGCTGCCGGACTGATCGGCAGCTATTCCGCACATCCTCTAAGGGAAGTGGGAAGAAGTGATTATTCGATAGAGCTCAAGGACAGGCTTAAAGACGAATGGATACAGGCTGCATCCGAATGCAGGAGTGCAGAAAAAGATGCGGATGCACTTATGAGCAGTATGGGAATATCCGTGGATAAGGATCTTAAAGGATTGAGGCTTCTATGCCGGATGGCGGAGCTTAAGTCCGACGGCGTATCTTCTTTGTATTCTCTTGCAGGTGCCGAAGGATATGAGATATTAAGAAAGACCGCGGAGGAACTGGCAGACGAGGGAGACATATATTTAAAGGAATACGGAGAGCTTTCTCCATATTTCAATGAGACTGCTTTCGTTGCGGGCACAGGCCTCAACGCAGGCAGGGAGCTTGCGGTGTTAAGGGAAGGGAAGAGTAAATGGTTCCTTGCCAAGGCCATGACCATCAATGCGGCGGTAAAGAATCTGAAACGTTATGCGAAAGATCCTTCCTTTGTGACAAAAGTAAATGTTGAGACATTGCTGGAAGCATTGAGCAGACTCGAGATACACAAAGCTTCACTTAATAATGCGATGCAGCCCGTGGTGGCGATGCTTGGAGGCATCTATGCGGGAGAACGCACGGATTTCCTTGCACTCCGCGCTGCATTGGTTAAAGCGGACGCGCTTAAGAAAATCAAGGACTCCTGTAAAGCAGGCGTATGGAAGGAATATACAGAGGGAGGCGCCCCCGACGGTATTGCTCATGCTGCACTGTCCGGAGCTTTGGACAGGATACTTTCTGCGGTTTCGGATTCGGAGATAGACATTTCGGATGCGGAAGCGGAAGCGGACTTTTTACCAAAGCTTGCGGAACGGTTTGAAAGATATGCGTCCGGGATATCTCTGCTGCGTGATCATACCGGATACAGAAAGATAAAGAAGCAGCTTGATGAACAGGGGCTTGCCTGCGTAACAAAAGCATTTGAGGAAGGCAGGGTATCGGCGGCTGACGCGTTGGATGCGTTTGAATGCAGTCTTATGTATAAGTTTGCACTGGAGATCATCGATAAGAATGAAAGTTTAAGAGACTTCAGGGGCGTACAGTTTGAGAGTCTTATCGACAGGTATCTTGAACTGGAGAACACATTCCGTGATCTCACGGTACAGGAACTGGTAGCGGGATTGTCCGCAGGGATACCTTCCGGAACGATGCGGGCAGCGGATTCATCGGAATTGGGAATACTTAAAAAAGCTATACGTTCCGGCGGCAGAAGGATGACCATCAGAAAGCTGTTTAATGACATACCTCTGCTTTTACGGAGACTCTGTCCCTGTATGCTGATGAGCCCCATATCCGTAGCACAGTACATAGATCCCGGATTCCCCAAGTTTGATCTGGTCATCTTCGATGAGGCCAGTCAGCTGCCGACAGGAGAAGCCGTAGGGACCATCGCAAGAGGAGAGAATGCCATCATAGTAGGCGATCCCAGACAGCTCCCTCCCACCAGCTTTTTCAAATCATCAAAGACTGATGATGAGAGCATGGCAGAGGATGATCTGGAGAGTCTTCTGGATGACTGCCTGGCCATATCCATGCCCCAGATGTATCTGAAGTGGCATTACAGATCAAGACATGAGAGCCTCATAGCATATTCAAATGCAAAATATTATGACGGATTGCTCTCAACTTTCCCTTCCCCCAATGATCTGGTAAGCAGAGTGAAGCTGGTCCATGTTGACGGTGTATATGACAAGGGAAAGAGCAAACAGAACAGGGCGGAAGCCGAAGCTGTAGTCGCAGAGATAATGAGACGCCTGTCGGACAGGGATCTGCGTGGCGATTCGATAGGTGTGGTTACTTTCAGTATCGTTCAGCAGCATCTTATTGAAGACATGCTTGCCGATGAAATGGCTAAGCATCCGGAGACAGAGGAGTGGGACAGGAATTCGAGAGAACCTGTATTCGTAAAGAATCTTGAGAATGTCCAGGGGGATGAACGTGATGTTATCCTTTTCTCTGTCGGATACGGCCCCGACAAGGACGGAAAAGTATCCATGAACTTCGGACCTTTAAACAGAGACGGAGGATGGAGACGTCTCAATGTGGCTGTATCGCGTGCAAGAAAAGAAATGATAGTCTATGCGGTACTGAAACCGGAACAGATAGATACATCCCGGTCTGCGGCAGCAGGTGTGGAAGGGCTTAAAGGATTTCTTGAATATGCAGAGCACGGAAGAGGGGTTCTGGCAGCAAAGAACGGAAGCGTGAAGAAAGCCGATGCGTTAGCTGATATCATCGCCGGCCGTATAAGAGAAGCCGGATATGATGTGAAGACCATGATAGGCTGCTCTGATTACAGAATGGATATCGGGGTGATAGATCCGGATGATCCGGACAGTTATGTGCTTGGCATCATGCTGGACGGAAGAAATATGATGAAAGCTCCGACTGCCGCCGACAGATTTTCCGTTCAGCCGGGAGTCCTCAAGGGTCTCGGCTGGAAGATCATGCGGGTATGGGTACTGGAGTGGCTCGATGATCCTGAGACTGTACTCGATCAGATAAAGTCAGAGATCAAAAAAGCCATAGAGTCCCCGAAGGAAGAAGAAAGACCGGAGGATAAGACCAATTATATCCCGGAGAAGAGTGATGCCGCAGATCCGGATGCTAAAGGATCGATATCAGAAGGATCAAAATCAGAAGGATCAAAATCAGAAGGATCAAACCGGGGAGATGTTGACCGTAAGAGCGATGAGAACGGGATCGTAAACAGTCTTGAGTTTAAAAGCAGTGAATCCGCAAGGAGGATCTATGAAGAAGCGGAAGCCCAAAATGAGGGAGATCCGGAGCAGTATTCGGATCCTGTCAATATCTTAAAAGTCAGAAGGAGTATCGTCAGATATCTTATTGCGGAAGCTCCTATAGAGAGAGGCGTGCTTATAAAGAAAGTATTGTCCGATTGGGGCGTCGCACGGTTGACCGACAGGATAGAGGCGGTCTTCGACAAAGCGCTGGAAGGCGTATCCTGCCATAAGACATCGGAGGTTTTTCCTGAGGGCGTAAAATACTACTACTGGCGGGAAGATCAGGATGAAGATTCGTATCCTTATTACAGGGTTGAGAATAAAAGCGGAGAGCTTCGCTCATTTGATGTGATCCCTTATGCAGAGATCCGCAATGCGATAAAGGAAGTGCTGGAAGCGCAGATATCTCTTTCGGAAGATGATCTGATCAAGGAGACGGTCAAATGTTTCGGATTTTCAAGAACGGGTGCCGTGTCTTCAAAATGCTGCAGGGCAGCATTTGAAAGGGGACTGGCGGAAGGCTGGCTTAAAAATACAGCATCCCGCTACAGTCTGTGATAAGCACAGGGGCTGCTGCCTCTGTGGATCAACCGCGGCTAATTGATCTCATGCATCATCCAGGCGAACATCGAGCCGTAGACCAGCAGAAACAGTGCGATGGATACGAGCTTTACGATAAGCATTGCTCTGGCGAAATTCTTAACATTAATATTCTTGCTGGCGCCTGTTGCAAATACTATGGCTACCACCAATCCGACTGTGGGAATACTGAAAAGAAGATAATAACCGATATATCCCAAAACGGAGATGGGGGTAGTGTCTTCATCTGTCGGTAAAGTTTCCGGAATTGAGGGACCACTGTAATATGTAGCATTACTGTAGGTATATCCGTTATATTCTCCCTGAGGAGCGGACGTGTTACCGGTATATCCGTTATAGTTTGCCGGAGAAGCCGGCTGATCATTGTAATTACTGTAACCATTTCCCGATGCGGTCGGGGTGTAGGTATTATCCGTATAACCGTTATAGGGATCGTTGAAATTATTATCCATATCAGGCTGTCCTCCTCACATACAGATGATATGATAAGGGACTTTAAAAATAAGTGTCAACAAAAAACTATTGAGAGTTGAGTTTTTTTTATATACAATAGGCAGGTATATGGGTACGGCGTTATCCGCAGTGCCTGCGGGAGTCATACAAGGAGGAAAGAGAAAATGTTTAAGATTCTTGAAAAAGAATGGCTGAATGTAAACACATTCAAGATGATTCTGGATGCACCTATGGTAGCACATTCCTGCCTGCCCGGTCAGTTTGTGATCGTTCGTGACACAGAAGACGGCGAGCGGATACCTCTTACCATTTGTGATTATGACAGAGAGAATAAGACAATTACCATCGTTGTTCAGACCATCGGCGGAGGTACGCTTCAGATGTCAAAGAAAGAAGCGGGAGAATATCTTGCTGATGTAGTGGGACCTCTTGGTCGTCCTACCGATCTTGTGACCGATGATATAGAAGAAGTTAAGAAGAAAAAGATCGTATTTGTTGCAGGAGGTCTCGGAACTGCTCCCGTATACTGCCAGGTAAAGTGGCTTCACGAGCATGGTATCACTGCTGATGTTATTGTCGGTGCCAAGACAAAGGATATCGTTATCCTTGAAGAAGAGATGAAGGCAGTTGGCAATCTCTACATCACTACTGATGACGGATCCTACGGACGTACCGGAATGGTTACGACCTGCCTCGAGGATCTTGTAACAAAGGAAGGCAAGGAATATGATCATTGCGTCTGCATCGGACCCATGATCATGATGAAATTCTTAAGCCAGCTCACAGCAAAACTCGGCATCCATACTATAGTAAGTATGAACCCTATCATGGTAGACGGAACCGGAATGTGCGGAGCTTGTCGTATCACAGTTGGTGGTGAGACAAAGTTTGCATGTGTTGACGGTCCCGAATTTGATGCAACAGAGGTTGATTTCAATGAAGCTATGCGCAGACTCGGTATGTACAAGCCCGCGGAAGCAGAAGCTCTTAAAGCTGTAAAGGAGGCATAAGATGGAAGTTGATATGATGAAAAAGGTTCCCGTTCGTGAGCAGGCTCCTGCTGCAAGAGCGAAGAATTTTGAAGAGGTTTGTGAAGGATATAATAAAGAAGAGGCAATGGCAGAAGCTACCAGATGCCTTAACTGTAAGAATCCCATGTGTGTACAGGGTTGTCCCGTTTCCATCAATATTCCCGGATTCGTTCAGGAATTAAAGGAAGGAAAGATCGAGGAAGCTTACAAGGTTATCAGCTTATCAAGCGCACTTCCCGCAGTATGCGGAAGAGTATGCCCTCAGGAAAAGCAGTGTGAGGGAAAGTGCGTCCGCGGTATCAAGGGCGAGTCACTTTCCATCGGTAAGATGGAAAGATTTGTTGCAGACTGGGCAAGAGAGAACGGCATTAAGCCTGAACCCGCTGCAGTAAAGAACGGCAAAAAGGTTGCTGTTATCGGTTCCGGCCCTTCAGGTCTTACCTGTGCCGGTGATCTTGCAAAGGCTGGATATGATGTTACTATCTTCGAGGCTCTTCATAAGGCAGGCGGAGTGCTTGTTTACGGTATCCCCGAATTCCGTCTTCCCAAGGAGAAGGTTGTTCAGAAGGAGATCGAGAACATCAAGGGTCTTGGCGTTAAGATCGAGACAGACGTTATCATCGGTAAGTCGGTTACCATCGATGAGCTTCTTAATGAACAGGGATTTGATGCTGTTTATATCGGATCCGGTGCAGGTCTTCCCAAGTTCATGGGAATCCCCGGAGAGAACTTAAACGGTGTATTCTCAGCCAATGAGTATCTTACAAGAAGCAATCTCATGAAGGCATATGAGAGCGATTCCAAGACACCTATAATGAAGAGTAAGAAGGTTGCTGTTGTCGGCGGCGGAAACGTAGCAATGGATGCAGCACGTACAGCACTCAGACTCGGAGCGGAAGTACATGTAGTATACCGCAGAGGCGAGTCCGAGCTTCCCGCAAGAGCAGAGGAAGTTCATCACGCTAAGGAAGAGGGAATCCAGTTCGATCTTCTGAGAAATCCCGTTGAGATCATCGGCGATGAGAACGGCTGGGTAACCGGTATAAAGTGCATCAAGATGGAGCTCGGTGAGCCTGATGCATCCGGAAGAAGAAAGCCTGTTGAGGTACAGGGAAGCGAGTTCGTTATCGATGTTGACACAGTCATCATGGCACTGGGAACATCACCCAACCCGCTTATCTCTTCTACCACCAAGGGACTTGATATCAATGCAAGAAAGTGCATCGTGGCAGATGACTGCGGAAAGACCAGCAGAGATGCCGTATACGCAGGCGGAGATGCCGTAACAGGTGCAGCGACCGTTATATTGGCTATGGGAGCCGGCAAAACGGCGGCAAAGGCTATAGACGAATTCTTAAGCAAATAAGATAAAGTCTTTGGGAATAAAAGCGCTTACAGACCCTGAAAACCTTTAGAATAAAGGCCTTCAGGGTCTTTTGTTATGTAAATGCATGTTTGCGTATGCCTGTTGCAGGTTTGTACAGCATAACGGTTTTTTTGGCAAAAGATGATTTTTTTATTGTACAGAAAAAAATATTCTGATATAACAGAAAAGTGTCGGGGAAAAATGCGTTATATTTTCCCATATGTACGTAATGTTAACGATAACAAGGAGGAATCAAAATGTCTTACGTAGACGAGGTGCTTGAGAAAGTAAAGAAGCAGAATGCAAATGAACCCGAGTTCATTCAGGCAGTAGATGAAGTTCTTAACTCATTAAGACCTGTCATTGATGCAAATGAGGAGCTCTACAGAAGAGAAGCTGTACTTGAGAGGATCGTTGAGCCCGAGAGGATCATCATGTTCCGTGTTCCCTGGGTTGATGACAAGGGCCAGGTACAGGTTAACCGTGGTTACAGAGTACAGTTCAATTCAGCTATCGGACCCTACAAGGGCGGTATCCGTTTCGATTCTTCCGTTTATCTTGGAATCATTAAGTTCCTTGGTTTTGAGCAGATCTTCAAGAACTCTCTTACAGGCCTTCCCATCGGCGGCGGTAAGGGTGGTTCCGATTTCTCACCCAAGGGAAAGAGCGACAGAGAAGTTATGGCATTCTGCCAGAGCTTCATGACAGAGCTTTACAGACACATCGGCGCTGATACAGACGTTCCTGCAGGTGATATGGGAACAGGCGCTCGTGAGATCGGTTTCATGTTCGGTCAGTACAAGAGGATCAAGGACGTTTACGAAGGCGTTCTTACAGGTAAGGGATTAACATACGGCGGATCTCTTGCAAGAACAGAGGCAACAGGTTACGGCCTTTGCTACTTCACAGACGAGATGCTCAAGTGCAACGGAAAGTCATTCGAAGGCAAGACAGTAGCAGTTTCCGGATCCGGTAACGTTGCTATCTACGCTATCCAGAAGGCTCAGCAGCTTGGCGCTAAGGTTGTTACCTGCTCTGACAGAAACGGATGGATCCATGATCCCGAAGGTATCGATGTAGATCTCTTAAAGCAGATCAAGGAAGTAGAGAGAGGATCTCTTGAAGATTACGCTAAGCGTCGTTCATCAGCTAAGTTCAGCGCTGAGAAGGCTGCTGAATCAGCTAACGGTGTATGGAGTGTTAAGGTTGATATCGCTCTTCCTTGCGCTAGACAGAACGAGCTTAACCTCTATGATGCAAAGCAGCTTGTTGCTAACGGTGTATTCTGTGTAGCAGAAGGTGCTAACATGCCTACAACAGAGGATGCTACAAAGTACTTACAGGACAACGGAGTACTCTTCGCACCCGGTAAGGCATCCAATGCAGGTGGTGTTGCTACATCAGCTCTTGAGATGAGCCAGAACTCCGAGAGACTTTCCTGGACATTCGAAGAGGTTGATGAGAAGCTCAAGAACATCATGATCAACATCTTCCACAAGGCTGATGATGCTGCAAAGAAGTATGGTATGGAAGGCAACTACGTTGCAGGTGCTAACATCGCAGGCTTCGAGAAGGTTGTAAACGCTATGCTTGCTCAGGGTATTGTCTAAGTCGTCTTTACGATTTTAAAGATACTTTTACGGCTCCGGTTCACCGGAGCCGTTTTTTTATTAATACAATCAATACATATGCCTGTATCATTCAGAGTTTGACAGGGAAAAATCTAAAATATACACAATAGTAAAATAAAAACACCGTGGTATACTTGAGAATACCGCGACTTTAGAGACTGACGGAAATCCTGCGGAATACTTTAAACATGATCCTTAGCAGTTCCTTAATCGGTGTCAAAGCCGGAACAGGGAAGAGAGTAGAGACGTCGATAATGCTTTCAAAGATATTAAAAAGACAGATATGTGCTGATTGCAGATGCTGCTGTTCCTTTAAAAAGGATAATGTAAGCCTTTTTCCTGTTTTTTCAGAGGACAAGGTTCCGGCAGACTATTTTGACGGCAGATTTGATGCAGATGATACGGCAAAGGAAGTGGCATGCCCTTTTCTTGACCGGAAAAACGGTTGTTCACTTGATGAGCAGGAAAAGCCTTTTGAGTGCAGGATATGGCCTTTGCACGTGATGCAGAAGGGTAATGATAGAGTCATTACTTTAAGCCCTTCATGTCCGGTTTTTCACGGTGAAGTGACTGAAGCTTTAAAGACATTCCTTATTGATGACAGAATGGGCAATTATATTTTCTGCCATGCGGATATGCATCCTGAGATCGTAAAGGATTATATAGAGGGATATCAGATCATAATGAACGGCTGACCGGCTGTGACAGATATTAACGATGGATGGTCCGTTTTCGGGAAGGATCCCGGGGACGGATTCTTTTAATTATAAGGCTCTTAACTGGCAGTAAAGCGCTTAAAATGCTATAATGAAACGATAAATGGTTCAAAATCGGAGAAAGAGATACAAATGAACATTGCGATAATCGGAGGAGCCGGTTTTATCGGTGTTAATCTGGCCATAAGGCTTTCCTCTTTTCCGGGCAACCACATAACGGTTGTTGACAGGGATGAGTCTTTTTTTGAGCCACTCAGAAAGCTTAATCTTTCAAATGTGGCTTTTTTAGTGGGCAGTTTTGATAATGATACGGATTTTGACAGGCAGGTAAAGGGACAGGATGTTATTTACCATCTGGCATCCACTACGATACCGGGAACATCCAATCAGCATATCCCGGAGGAGCTGGATTCCAATGTTACCGTTACTGCCAGGCTTTTTGATGCCTGCGTGAAGCAGAAGGTTAAGAAAGTGATATTTATCTCTTCCGGCGGAACTGTTTACGGCAAGAAGGGAAAGTGCCCCATAGAAGAGAATATGGTGACATATCCGATATCTTCGTACGGTATTCAGAAGCTTGCCATCGAAAAGATGCTGTATCTATACAGATACCAGTTTGGTCTGGATTACAGGATCATAAGGCTGGCAAATCCCTATGGGCCGTACCAGAGGCCGAACGGACGACTGGGAGTGGTGACTACATTTATATATAAAGCCATGAATGACGGAAAGCTTGAGGTTTATGGCGACGGAAGTGTGGTAAGGGATTTTATCTATATAGATGATGCGGTGAGAGGGATCATCAATATCGCTGACGGCGATTGTGAATACAGAGTGTTCAACCTGGGATCCGGTAAGGGGACCAGCGTCAGTCAGGTGATAGATTCCATCAGAAAAATAGTGAGAAATGATATCACTGTGGAATATGAATCCTCCAGAGCGAGTGATGTTCCGGAGAATTATCTTGATATCAGCAGATATGAAAAATATTACGGAAAGCTGGATCCCGTGTCTCTTGAAGACGGCATAAGGATGACAATGGATTTCCTCAAGGAGTATAATGGCTGAACCTGCAAAAAAAAGTGCATTAAGAAAGCTTCTCAGTGAATTATATAATCGTACCGTAGCTGTCGGGGCAAGATTATTCCTGTTAAACAACGGCTCACTCATAAGAGGAAATGAAAAGTGCAATGCTTATGTATATAAGAGACTTCAGGATGATGAGCCTTTTATGCTTATGAGACTCGGAGTGTCGGAGATAAGATGGTTTTCTCTTTACGATCTGAAGAAATATCATCCCGGACGTAAGCCCGGTCCCCGTGATATGGTTTATGACTGGCCGGAAGACTGCCTTGAGGAATACGGAGAAGTATTCTCGGAGTGCTATGAGAATGCGGATGCGGCATGTGTCTGGTATATCTCAAAGATAGGTGAGGCGGAGATGCTTCGTAAATATGCACCCCGTGCGGCAAGGCTGGATCCGGGATTTTTAAATGTCATCAGTGCCTTTGAAATGAAGGGACCCTTCTGGCTTAAGGCTCTTGCGGGCAAGAAAGTCCTCGTGGTGACTCCTTTTGATGAAGCTGTGAAAAGACAGTATGAGAGACGGAATGAGATCTATCCCGAAGGATTCCTTCCGGAATTCGGAGAGCTGATAGTTTATAAGTCCGTATGGTTCATATCAAAGGAAAAGGAGCTGCACGATCCGAGATTTAATACCTGGTTCGAGGCTTTGGAAAAACAGCGCAGGGATATCGAGAAGCTGGACTTTGATATAGCATTGCTTGGCTGCGGACCTTTCGGAGCACCCCTTCAGGTAACTATAAAGAAGATGGGCAAAAAGTCTGTTTACCTCGGTGGTGAGTTGCAGCTGTACTTTGGTATCAAGGGGAAGCGCTGGGATAATGATACATCGGGCATTGCGAAATATTACAATGATTCATGGATAAGTCTTACGGAAGATACGAGACCCAGAGGTGCGGAAAGACTTGATATGAACTGCTATTGGTAATGTTGATGCTATGAAACGGATACTGTATATAACACATTATGACAATATGTACGGAGCAAACCGGGCTCTTCTCGATCTTGTGCTTGGAGTAAATGCGTCGGGCAGGTACGAGCCGGTGGTGGTGATACCAGCAGAAGGTGATTTCACGGAGATCCTTAAGAGTAAAGGCATCGGATATTTTATCTGCGGTATCACGCAATGGCAGGCTGTTTACAGAGAGCCCGTAAGCTTTGCTTTAAAGAAGAAGAAAAGACTGGCGGCAATAGAGCGTGAAACGGATATCTTATATGATCATTTTAAGGATGCCGGTATAGATATCATCCATTCGAATTCGAGTGTTATCGGTACAGGGGCTTTGCTTGCGGAAAGACTGGGCTGTGAACATATCTGGCATATCAGGGAATTCGCAAGAGAGCATTACGGCATGAGATATTTTTATCCGGGAGACAGAGTATCTAAGCTTTACGGAAAAGCAAAATGTCTTATAGCCATTTCCGATGCGGTGTCCGATAATTGTAAAAAGAAATACCCGGATGCCAAAGTCATAAGAGTTTACGACGGCGTTGCGGCAGATAAAAAAGTGCCGGAAGAAGAGACAGAGAATAAAAAAGCTGCGGAAACAGAGACTTCGGATACGGCGTATCATAAAAAATCGAATTGCGAAAAAACCGAATTTTTATATACGGGATATCTCTTTCCTGCCAAGCATCAGCTTGATGTCATAAAAGCTGCGGCATTATTGAAGAAAAAAAATAAAACCGGCTTCCATATCACATTTGCGGGAGACGGCGATCCGGCATACAGGAAGAAGCTTGAATCCTGTATCGCAAAAAATGGCCTTGGGACAAACGTGACCATAAGCGGCTTTGTCAAAGATGTAGGAAGTCTGCTGGATAAAGCGGATGTGGGTATCATAGCATCGGAATATGAAGGCTTCGGACTTGCTACAGTTGAATATATGCTCTCCGGTCTGCCGGTGATAGGCAGGAGATCGGGAGCAACTCCCGAGATCGTAAAGGACGGCGATACAGGTATCCTCTATGATGATATAAGCGGTCTGGCAGATGCCATGTTGAAATTGATGGACGATAAGGCCCTTTGTATGGAGATGGGCGAAAAGGGAGACAAAAGAGCGGGAGCGCTCTTTACGGATACGGATAATCTGACTCAGATCATGCAGGTTTATGATAATGGAAACAAAGAAAAAGATTAAAATTGATTTTGTGGATTTCTGGCCCGACTTTATTAAGACGGACAATTTCTTTTACAATACACTGATAAAATATTATGACGTTGAGATAAGCGATGCTCCGGATTATATCTTCAGCGGAGGATTCGCGGATAAGCATTTTGATTATCAGGACTGCGTTAAGATCTTCTTTACCGGAGAGAATATCGTTCCGGATTTCAACCTGTTCGATTATGCCATGGGCTTTCATTATATCGATTTTGAAGACAGGTATCTGAGGCTCCCTCTGTATGCCCTGTATTCACGCGATAAAGTCATAGAGCCTGCTTTAAAGAAGCATACATATACGGATGAGTATTATCTGTCCAAGAAGAAATTCTGCAACAGGGTGGTATCTAATCCTTATGCCATGGGCGAGAGAGACCTGATGTTCTTAAAGCTCAATGAGTATAAGGAGATAGACTCCGGCGGAAAATACAGGAATAATGTTGGCGGTCCGGTGGCCGATAAGGTGGCATTCGAAAAGGATTATAAATTTACGCTGGCATTTGAAAATTCCTGCATGAGCGGTTATACCACGGAAAAGATACTGGAAGCTTTTGCGGGAGATACGATCCCGGTGTACTGGGGAAGCTCAAGGATAAAGGAAGAGTTCAATCCGGAAGCTTTTATCGATGCCGCATCTTTCGGGAGTATAGAGGCTGCGATAGAAGAGATCAAGAGGATCGATAATGATGATGAGCTTTTTCTTAAAATGATGAAAGCTCCGATCCTGGCCGGTGATGTGCAGGCTAAGAAGATCCTTGAAGATGATTTCGCGGATGGATTTTTAAGAAACATATTCGATCAGGACCTTGCGGCGGCAAAGCGCAGAAATATGGTCTATCTTGGCAGAGATTATCAGAAGAAGCTTAAAGATGCAAAGAAGGCGGTACGCATGCTGGATGTGGTAAAGAAGCCGATGCATCTCATGAACAAGATCAGATATCAGGTTTTTTCAAAGAATAAATAAGATCAGTTTTAGAATACAATGACATTTACTACACTTGAATTTGCATATTTTTTCGCTGCTGTTTTCCTTCTGTATTACATACTTCCGGGAAAATGCCAGTGGATCATACTGCTTTTGGCTTCGGGATTCTTTTACTTTCAGGTAGGGGTGCTCGGATTTTTGATGTTATGCGGTATCGCCGTGATCACCTGGGGCGCGGGACTCATAGTTGAGAAGGCTGTAAATAAGGCGAAAAAGAATGCTGATGATAAGGGCTTAAATGTCGCGAGAAATGCGGCTTTTTGGAGCTCCATGCTCCTCTTTATCATTCTGTTGGTGATAATGAGACTGCCTTTCGCATCTTTCATAATGCCGTTAGGTCTGTCTTTCTATACGCTTCAATGTATAGGTTATATCACGGAGGTTTACAGGGAGAGTACGACAGCAGAGAAAAATCTTCTTAAGCTTGCGCTGTATGTTTCCTATTTCCCGCACGTATTGCAGGGCCCCTTTGAAGACTATAAGGAGTTAAAACCGCAGCTGGATGCCGTTCATGTTTTTGATGCGGATAAAGCCTACAGAGGTGCGGCAAAGTTCCTGTTCGGACTTATGAAGAAGCTGGTGCTGGCAGATCGAATAGGATATATCGTTGATTCCGTATTTGAGAGTCCGGAGGGATATTACGGATTCACGGTGGTATTAGTGATGGTGCTCTATACCATTCAGCTCTATGCGGATTTTTCCGGATATATGGATATGGCATCCGGTGCATCACTCCTGTTGGGAATAGAGATCAGGGATAATTTCAATGTTCCCTACGGATCAAAGTCCATGGCAGAGTTCTGGAGAAGATGGCATATGTCCCTGGGACTCTGGTTTAAAGCTTATATTTTCTATCCTTGTTTAAGAACAAAGCTTTGCATGGGATTGCAGAAGCATTTTAAGGCAAAGAAGAAAAAATATCTGATGAAGACAGTGCCCACTGCGGTGGCCCTTACCGTTAACTGGACACTTATAGGACTGTGGCACGGATTCGATGCGAATTATCTTGCATATGACTGGTTCTGCGGACTGGTCATCATCGTTTCGGAATTCCTCCGTCCCGTTTATGCAAAAGTCAATGATTCGGCGCCAAAGGTATTCGGTTCCCGTATCATGGATATGTTAAGAACCGTGAGAACGTTTTTATTGGTCGCTTTCAGCTTTATGTTCTTCAGACCGGAGACACTGGATGATTCGCTTCTGATGATGAAGGATATCTTTGTCAGAGCGGACGTAAGAGCGACAGCGATGTTTATCTATGACCACAGTTACGACATGTTCCTGATCACTCTTCCGCTTATGATACTTTTGGTGGTTGATATATTAAAATACAGGGAAGTTGATATATTGGGCAGGATACATAAATGGAATCCTGTTTGCAGATGGGCGGTCTATATCCTTGGCATATTACTTGTATATATATGCAAGGGAGACAGAAGTGCCGCAGGATTCGCTTATTATATTTTCTGATAAAGGAAGACTAAGATCATCATGGCTTCATTTCTGAAATTAAAGAAAAATCTGAAAAAAGATATGTCCGGATTACCTGAATATCGTTTTGCCGTTACCGGGGACTGCGCAACACAGCATCTGGCAACGGCTTTGCGCGGACAGGCTTATGAATATGGTATGGATCTCGTACTCTTCGATGCTGATTATGATGAGATACGTGCCCAGCTTATGGATCCGGATTCGGAACTCTATGGACACAGGCCCGAAGCGATATTGATAGATATGTGCACGGAAAAGCTCTATGAAGCTTACTGCATGACGGCGATGGAAGAGAGATGTGACTTCGCTGACAGGAAGATGGAAGAGATCAGAGGATACTGGGATCATATCAGGTCAAACGCAGGGGGCGCAAAGATCATTCAGTTTAATTTTCCGGAAAGTGACGACAGGATCTTCGGTAATTATGCTAATTCCGTGGAATCATCATTTTTATTTCAGGTTCGTAAATTAAATCTTTTATTGATGCAAAATGCGGCTTCGGATACGGGAGTATTTATCTGTGACCTGAATGTACTTAAAGCAAAATACGGAGACAGCGCATTTAAGGATAATAAAATGTATTATGCTGCGAGGCTCCCTTACTCGACGGAAATGCTGGTTTATATATCCGATGAAGTAATGAAGATAATAAATGCTCTCAGAGCAAAGATAAAGAAGTGCGTTGTCCTTGATCTTGATAATACTCTCTGGGGCGGTGTCATAGGAGATGACGGACTGGAAGGCATCGAGATAGGAGAGCTCGGTATAGGGAGAGCTTTCAGGGATTTCCAGCTGTGGCTTAAGGAGCTTACAAAGCGCGGGATAATCCTGGCGGTATGCAGCAAGAATGATGAGGATAAGGCAAAGGAGCCCTTTGAGAAGCATCCCGATATGGTGCTCAGACTCGATGATATAGCATGCTTCATAGCCAATTGGGAAGATAAGGCTTCTAATATCAGAAAGATAAGAGAGATACTCAATCTCGGAATGGACAGCTTTGTATTTCTTGATGACAATCCGTTTGAGAGAAATCTTGTAAAGAGCATGATCCCGGAGATCACGGTACCGGAGCTTCCGGAAGATCCGGCTGAATATCTCGCATATTTGAAAGGTCTGGATCTTTTTGAGACCATATCATTTGTGGCGGATGACGGTGTAAGGACTAAGCAGTATCAGGCTGAGGCAAAACGCGTTAAGTCTCAGGCGGCATTCTCAGATTATAAGGATTATTTAAAGGATCTGGAGATGGAAGCGTACGCAGGTCCCTTTGATACCTTCCATTATCCCAGGATAGCGGAGCTGTCACAGCGCTCCAATCAGTTTAATCTCAGGACTGTGCGTTATACGGCAGACGAGATAAAGGCGCTTGCCGGAGATCCTTCATATATCACGCTTTACTTTACTTTGAAAGATAAGTTCGGAGACCACGGACTGATCAGTGTGGCAGTGATCAAAAAGGAAGCTGACAGTGCTTTCGTGGAAAACTGGTTTATGAGCTGTCGGGTCCTGAAGCGCACCATGGAAGAATATATAATCAATTCAATGGTAAATGCGGTGAAGGAAGCAGGGATCGGGAAACTGAAAGCTGAGTACATCCCTTCGGCCAAGAATGCCATGGTAAAGGATATCTATTCCCGCATGGGATTCGAGGATCTGGGGGAAGGAAAGTACCTGTGCGATGTAAACAGCTTTGTGATGCGTGAAACATATGTCAGCTAAAAGAAATCTGAAATTATCCGCGGAGGGAATAATTATCATAGCCCTTGCGGTCATATTTATGCTATCGGTAGTCACTCACTATCAGGATTACACATTCTGGTACGATGAGCTTTGCACCATATCTTTTGTACGTCTTCCCAGATCACTGGGTGAACTTTTGCATATCTTTCTTACGGATGAGGTGACAAATCTTCCGTTGTATGATGTCATACTCTGGTTCTGGTACAGGATAGTGCCGCATACAGAGGGCTTTCTTCTTTTTCCTAATCTGATCTTTTATATCACAGGCGTTCTTTGCCTGACAGGAGTCTTAAAAAAGGTTACGGGGAATGACAGGGCAGGACTGCTCTTTGTTTTCTTTGCATTTGCAAATCCCTTTGCGGTAAAGTCCGTTATCAATGAACTGAGAGCTTATGCGCTTTTGTATATGCTCGCATCTGTGACACTTATGCAGTTCATACCGAGGATCCCGGAGCTTGGAGCCGGAAAGGAGGCACAGGCGGATGAAAAGCGCGCAGGGGAACTGACGGGTTATTCAGTCTCACTGCTTTTACTTTCATTTACGCATTATTTCGGAGTGTTATTTGCGGCAGAACTTTTTGCGGTTGAGCTCTTTATGCGGATAAAAAGAAAGAAGGGAAGAAGCTTCGCGGAGATCATTGCGGTATATATGATCCCGTTGGCCCTCTGCGGTGCGTGGGTCATAAGCGCCATGACCATGAAACGCAGGAATATCGATTCTTTTTGGGTGGATGTGCCGGGCATCAGGGAGATATTCGGAACGGTTAATTCCATATGCGGACATATTCCCGCACTTACTTTGTTTATCGCATTGATGATGATCATATATATATTGTTTGTCATCATATCAAAACGAAAGACCGGTGATGTCAGACTGGCGGCCATGCTCTCGGTTCTTGTGATATTGATATTTGCTGCCGTACTGATCTACAGTGTCGTTATAAGCAGGAGCGGCGGACTCTTTGTGCAGAGGTATTTCACTGTTATAATGCCGGCACTTCAGATGACGGAGGCGTTGGCGCTGTATGCCCTGGCAGAGGGAATAGCGGGTAAGATAAAGAAGGATGCGGGATGGATAAGTCTTCTTGCTCCTGTACCTGTGATATGTGTGATGATCCTCTGCGGAGCTAAGGAATTCAAATATGCATATACGGAATATATCGTTGACGGTGAGGATGCCGAGGATATTCATGATGAGGAAGTGGATGTGGATCCCGCTGAGGTATTGGTCATATTGGAGCGCCCTTCGGATATCATTGATGAATACGGAAGAGACGGCTGGGCGGAGTTCTATCTTCGCGACAGGGGATACAGGACAGTATGGGAAGAAGATGCCGCATTGCTAAGGGATTATGACAGGGTATCCGTCTATCCCGTTGATCTGGACGAAGATCTGGATCCTGTGCTTTTTGAGGGCTATACGGAAGGGCCGGATGGCTTCTGGAAGCGTGAAAAATAAGGGATTTTATGGTAAAATTATCCTTTGGAGGAATGATCATGACAAGGGAAGAGATTTTAAGCAAAGTAAATGAAGTTTTTCATGAAGTATTTGATGATGACAGCATCGTTGTGACGGAGACTACTACGGCAAAGGATATCGAAGATTGGGATTCTCTCATGCATATCACGCTGGTTTCCGAGATCGAGAATGCCTTCGGTTTTAAATTCAAGATGAAGGATGTAGTCGGAATGAAGGACGTGGGCGAGATGCTCGATATCATTTCACAGAACATAGGTTAGACCGGGTGAGAAGGATTTCAAAATGAAACATTACAAGATTGGCGATATGCAGATCGGAATGACAGAATCCTTTACTGTAATGGTAACGGAGAAGATGCAAAATGACTTCACAGAGATCAGTGGGGATACCAATCCGATGCATCTGGATGATGAATATGCGAGATCAAAGGGATATGAGGGAAGGCTTGTCTATGGCATGCTGACTTCTTCTCTTTATTCGAGACTTGCGGGAGTTTATCTTCCCGGTGAGAATTGCATCCTCCAGGAAGTCAGATCCAGATTTCATGCGCCTGTTTACATTGGTGATACGCTCACTGTAATGGGAACCGTGGAAGAGGTTCATGAAGCAGTGAAGATGATAAAGGTTAAGGCCGTGGTGGTCAACCAGAACGGAGTAAAAGTATCTCAGGCAACGATACAGGCAATGCTTACAGAGTAGGTTGTCAGGTTCTATGAGTGGATTGGATTCTAAAAAAACATATCTTTGTATAGGCGCATCATCCGATGTGTGTACCGAATATATCGGTCACCTGGTGAAGAATAATCCGGCGGGGATCACTGTCCTCGCCCATTCATTTTCAAGACAGGGAAGGTTTGATGAGCTTAAAAGATCATACCCCGAAGTCCGTATCACAGATCTCAGGGCAGACTTATCTGACCCCGGACAGGTTGGTGCCATGATAGAGAACATCAGATCCGGAGGGTATGATATAGATAACTTTCTGTTTTTTCCTGCACTTAAATTTGAATATATGAGATTAAAGGAGCTGGATCTGCAAAGAGTCGAGAGATCTTTTGCGGTACAGGCAGAAAGCTTTCTGCTCCTTGCAAAGGAATTCTTTCCGCTTATGAAGAAGAGAGAAAATGCAAGGGCGCTTGTGATGCTTACAAGCTATGTAGCGGATGATATGCCTCCGAAATTCATGACAGACTATGTGGTGGCAAAATATGCTTTGCTTGGAGCCATGAAGGCTGCGGCAGCAGAATATGGTGGCGGAAATCTTATGATAAACGGCATATCTCCGGAAATGATGGATACTTCTTTTTTAGATAAGCTGGATCCGAAGGTCAGGGAGATGTCTTTATACAAAAACGGAAAGCTCCTTGTGCCGTCGGACCTTTTTGAGACCATGGATGAGATGCTTTCCGCAGACTTTAAAGAGAACGGGACAAATCGGAAGATATGCATATCATAGGGATAGAACTTCATGATAATAATTTTACCGGATTGGATCTGGCTCATCCGGAGCAGGGAAATCCCGGAATAGGCGGATCCGAATATCTCTTTGTGATGCTTGCCACGTATTTAAAGAAGTATTACGGGGATAAGTACCGGGTCAGGATATATCACTATAGCGAGAATATCCTTCCCGAAGGTACAGAAGGGGTGATGGTATCATCGGAAGATGATCTGTTGGAAAGATTAAAGACAGATAAAACGGAAGTATTCATCCATCATGTCAACAGAGATCTGTCCTGGTATGAGAAGATAACTGCCACCGGTGTTGCGGATATCCCATGGGCGCATAATTATATTCACTATCCGGAAGCAAGGGCTATAGTATCCTGCGGGAATGTCAAGCGTGTCATCTTTGTGGGAAGAGAAGAATATGATTCCTATATGGATGATGACATCATAAGGAAGTCTGCGTTCATCTTCAATATGATGAATACGGCGGAATGCCTGGGAGAGAGAAAGTCTGACTTCGGAAAGAATGTAACTTATGTGGGGTCTCTCGTACCTGCTAAGAATTTTCATCTGTTGGCGAAGGTTTGGCCGCAGATCCTTGAAAAGGTGCCTGATGCAGGATTAAGGGTCATAGGTACCGGAAGGCTCTACAGCAGGAATGCGGAACTTGGAAAATTCGGGATCGCTGAGAGCGGATATGAAGATTCTTTTATGAGATATCTGACGGACAGCGAGGGGAATATATTAAAAAATGTTGAGTTTTGCGGGCTGCTTGATAATGCAGGCAGGAAGCGGATCTTCGCAGATACGGCGGTGGGGGTTGTCAATCCTGCCGCGTCTGATGAGACATTCTGTTTAAGTGCTGTGGAGATGGAGCTTCACGGTATTCCCGTCGTATCAAAGAAAAAGCACGGGCTTTTGGATACGGTAAGCCATGGCAGGACAGGACTCTTATTTAAGAATGATAAAGAATTTGCGGACAGTGTCGTAAAGCTTTTGCAGAACAGGGAGTTTAATGACAAAATGGGTAAGAATGCCCGCGATACTTTTAAGGACAGGTTCGAAGCCGCTGATATCATCAAAGAATGGGATCAGATGTTAGATGATGTGATAGCCGGGCGGGATGCCCGCTACGTGAAGCCTCAGGGGAATTATTCCAATGACGGTAAGTGGATCAGGATGATGATAAGAGCTTTGCGATTCGGCATCGGGCTCAGATTCATACCGTCCATAAGTGCAATGAAGTATAAGCTCAAGGGTGTATGAAATGGTAAGTATACTTATCACTACTTATGATCTTGAAAAATATATAGAGCAGACTCTTGAGAGTGTTATCTCGCAGGAAACGAATACAGCTGTTGAGATACTGGTGGGAGACGATGGATCCGAAGACGGTACTGCCGGTATCGTAAGAGATATCATTGCGAGATACCCGGACAGGGATATCCGGCTTTTGGAGACCCCCAGGGATAAAAATGTAAAATACAACAGGGTGGAGAGATCTGCGGCTAACAGATTGAAGCTCCTTGAAGAAGCGAGGGGAGAATATTGCTCTTTCCTGGACGGAGATGATTATTATACGGATAAGCACAGGATCGATAAGATGGTGAAGATCCTGGATGCACCGGAAAACAGGGATTGTATTTTATGCGCACATAATCTGGATCTGGCATATGAGGACGGAAGACGCATGCCGCTTTCAAATGCAAAGACCGAGAGAAAGATAGAACTTGATGAATACTGGACAACAATGTTCCTGCAGTCGAATGCAGTGATGTTCAGGAATATATATAAAGATCATAAACCTGAAGGGAGACTTAAGGTTTCCTTTGATGATAATAATATAATGTTTTGGCTCATGCGCTTTGGGAAGATGTATTACCTGCCGGAATCCATGGGAGATTACAGACAGGTGGAAGGATCCTCATGGAGTGCCATAGACCTGCTTAAGAGAAGCGCATCCAATATGATCGGATACAGTGTAGAGCGAGAGCTGGCACCTGAGTTAAAGAAGCTCAGTGATACCAGACATTACCCGGATCTTAAATATCTCTGCAATCACAGAGATGAGCTTAAGATCGAAAATCTGGAACCCTTCTATACAACCGCGGTGGATCATAATATCACGGAAGCCCTGGATGTTTACAGGATGAATGGTAAGTGGATAAAGGAAAGCCTGCGGAACGGAAAAGCCGGACATTTGAAAGCAAGATGCAGCAGAGTGCTTAAGAAAGCAATGGGTAAGTTTTAGGACATTTGAATGTATTTTATTGTTTTTACAGGCGGAGAAAAGAATCCATTATTTGATACATTGATGGCGGATGCGGATATCCCGGGCAGATCTGAGGTCACGGGTATCATTCCCCATATTCCCGAGAGCAGATCAAAGCTTTGGGAATTTCATCATAAGCGTGGCCTTAACAGAAATGCGCCTGCTCCTTTTAAAGGTATATGGGGAAAGTATGCAGCAGATGCGGAGATGAAAGTGGAAGCGGCAGCTGCGGCTCACCCGGGAGAGACACTTGCACTCATCTTCAGCAATCTGGCAATGGTTTATTATGAACCGGCCACTTTAAAGAGGTGGAAGGAAAGATATAAGGCTAAACTGTTCTTGTATCTTGTGGATAAGCATGATTCCGTTTATGCGGCTGATGCCGTAAATGCTGCACGTAAAGGTATCTTTGACAGAGTGTTTACATTTTCTCCGGAAGATGCTGACAGCTTCGGATTCGATCTTTTTGACTGTTATTATTCGACCCCGCAGACGGATGGGGATGTGCCTGTCGAAACAGATGCGTTTTTCTGGGGGACAGATGGCGGGAGACGCGCCAGAGCAGAGAGTATCTACAGACAGCTTACGGATGCCGGACTGAAAGTGCAGATGGGAATATGTTACACGGAGATCACGGGTAAAGAACTGTCTGGTATCACATACAACGAACCTATTCCATACGAAGAGGTATTAAGGAGAGCAAAGGGCAGCAGATGCCTTATCGATCTCACAGGTTACTACAGCGGTGGAGTGACGCTCAGATATTTTGAGGCAGTTTCAATGGGCAAGAAGCTCCTCTCGGATAATAAGCAGGTAAAAAATATGCGGCTGTATGACAGTGAGCAGATATTTGTGCCGGATGATGTGGATGCCATCGGTGAGGATATGATAGCTATGATCAGAAAGGAAATGCCGGCTGCTGTATATAACGGAGAGTTCTCACCGGTTCATCTCCTGGATATGTGTGAAAGATATGAATGATCTTATCAGTGTAATAATTCCTGTTTATAAAGTGGAAGAATATCTGGATGACTGCATGCGCAGTATTCTGGATCAGACATATAATAATATAGAAATAATCCTTGTGGATGACGGCTCAACAGATAAATGTCCGGAGATGTGTGATGCTTATGCCGCATCGGATAGGCGCATAAAAGTGATACACAAGAAAAACGGCGGGCTGTCGGATGCAAGGAATGCGGGTATAGAGATCGCACAGGGTAAATGGATAGTCTTTATAGATTCGGATGATTATGCATCTCCGGATATGATAAAGAAGCTGGCGGATGCCGCAGACAGGACGGGAGCGCATCTTGTATGGTGCGGATTCAAAGAGATACCTGCGGAGAGCGTATATTCAAAAGATGAGTTTGGAGAAATCGATAAGGATAACAGCAAGACCGAGATAAAAGTCAGATCAAACAAAGAAGCCGAAATGCTTTTCTACGAGCCGGGAAAAATGGGCGAGTGCATGGTGGCATGGAATAAGCTTTATCTGAGGGACCTGTTCTTTGATGATGATAAGATCCGCTATCCGAAGGGAAAGATCTTCGAAGACGGATATACGACATATAAGCTTATATATAAGGCCGGAAAAGTCGCAGTGATCGATGAGGCAATGTATTTCTACAGGCAGCGTAAGGACAGTATAATGAATAAAAATGCCGACAGGAATTACAGGGCCGCAAGAGAAGCGGGAGCAGGCAAACTGGAGTTCTTCCGGGAGCATGATGAGAAGGAATTGTATTTAAAAGAACTGAATCTGAATATCTATTCTGCGATACGATTCTATGAAGCGGCACAGGATAAGACAGGCAAGAGAGAAACAAGAGAATGGTTCTTTGAAATATATAATGAGTACTTTAAGAAAGAAAAGTGGCCTGCAGCCAAGAGGCTCAGGATGAAAGCTTTTGCGATGGGTTATCCCTTTTATAAAGTGCTCAGCATGTTTGAAGGAACATATAATAAACTGCACGGATAGAATTAAATAAGTTGCGATCGGGGATATTACTCTGATAATGGAGGATAAGGAAAATGACTGGCAATGAATTTAAACTGACAGTTCCGGTGATGATGATCATCTTCAACAGACCGGATACGACAAAGGAAGTATTTGAAGAGATAAGGAGAGCTAAGCCGCCTAAATTCTATATCGTTTCCGATGCGCCCAGAGAGGGCAGGGAAGATGATGTGGAGAAGGTTAAGGCCTGCAGGGAATACGTGGAGTCTCATATAGACTGGCCCTGTGAGGTGATAAAGGATTATGCCGAGACCAATATGGGCTGCAAGATGCGCATGGCTTCCGGTATAACGAATGTTCTGTCAAAGGAACCCTATACCATAATACTCGAGGATGACGTTGTGCCTGTTCCGGAGTTCTTCAGATATTGTGAGGAAATGCTCAAGCTCTATGAGAATGATGAGCGTGTGATGATGATCTCCGGTACGAATCTCATCAGGGATCACAAGATAGATGCACCTTATACTTTCTCATGCTTCTCAAGCATCTGGGGATGGGCTACATGGGCCCGCGCATGGAAAGATTATGATGTGGACGTAAAGAACTGGCCTGAGCTTAAGAAGAAGGGCACGCTGAAAACTGTACAGGGCGGTGGATTTGCATATATGTTCCTGTCCAATCATATTGACAGTGTATATACACATGAGAAGGATACCTGGGATATACAGTGGGATTATTGCAGACATACTCATCACGGGCTTGGAATAGTTCCGAGGGAGAATCTGATACGCAATATCGGATTCGACAGAGAGGATGCAACACATACCACATGGCATACAGAGGAAGATTTCTCCTACGGAACGGTAGAGTTCCCGTTAAAAAAGATCCTGCCCATAAAGCGTGATGTTGAATACGATCGCGCATATATAAAGAAATACTACGGAATGAAGAAGTTCGTGGAAGCCGTTGCCAAGAGGCTGAAGCTGTTCTGAGAATGGCGGGGGAACTGATGGATTACGGACACAGGTAAACTTGCGGGATGGTTGAGTTATAAAGAGAGAAAACCGGCACGGAGGTGGATGATGAAAGAGATCAAGCTTATAGTTTATGATTTTGACGGAGTGATGACTGACAATCATGTGTTTGTTGACGAGAATGGCAAGGAAACCGTGATGGTCAACAGAGGCGATGGCTGGGGCGTGAATATGATCAGAGACATGGGGATCAGACAGGTGATCATTTCCACCGAGGTGAATCCTGTTGTGGCGAGACGTGCTGCCAAGCTTAAGCTTGATGTGATCCATGGTGTAGATGATAAGAGGATCACTCTTATCAAATATTGTGAGCAGGAAGGCATCGATCTTCAGGATGTGATGTATATAGGAAACGACCTGAATGATTATGAAGCCATGAATGTAGCGGGAGTAAAGGGCGTGCCGGCGGATGCCGAGCCGGAAGTGAAGCGTATCGCCGACTGGGTATCAAAGAAAAACGGCGGCGACGGAGTGGTTCGCGATCTGGCAAGAACACTTTCCGAAGTGGCGCGCGTGTGATGGAAAGGAAGTAAAAATGCTTTGGGTTTTGATGACGACTTTCAACAGGAAAGATAAGACTGTAGCCTGTGTGGAGTCTTTAAAAAAAGCATACAGTGAAGACTTTATCATTGTTGATGCTGATGCGGGAAGTAATGACGGCACCAAAGAAGCGCTTAAAAAGTGCGGGATGGAGACTCATATACTCAGATGTAACAGAGAGATATTCTGGAATGGTGGTATGAGAGCTGCGATGTCATATGCTTCGCTTCATGCAGCGGATGAAGATATGATAATGCTTGTGAATGATGATGTTGTATTCTATCCTGATTCGGTAGATAAGCTCTACGGAAGACTTACGGAATCCGGTGCGGATGCTGCGGTTGGCGCCATGTGCGACTCCTTTGGAAAGCAGACCTATGGCGGAGTAAGGATGAAGTCAAAGCATTTTGCAAAATTCGAACTCATTGCGCCGGTTGAAGAATATACATATTGCGATACGTTCAATTGTAATTGCCTCCTGATGTCAAAGAGATGTATGATGAATGCCGGTAATCTTGATGCGGCTTATGTTCACAGCATGGGTGATTATGATTACGGAATGAGAATGAAGAGGCTGGGACTTAAGGTGATCTGCAGCTCGGAATTCACAGGTGAGTGTGAAGGCAATGACACGGCAGGAAGCTGGCTGGATAAGAATCTTGACAGGAAGATCAGATTAGAAAAGAAGGAAAGTCCGAAGGGGCTTCCGGCAGCGGACTGGTACCACTTTGTTAAGAAGAATTACGGACTGATACCGGCCTGTTACCATTCGGCAACTCCGTATATCAGGATCATGATAAAGAAATGAACACGGATACAGGTCGTAAACATATTGAAATTATTACAGAGACAGTAAGGAGATAATCATGGGAAAGAGAATACTGGTAACAGGCGGAGCAGGTTTTTTGGGATCACATCTTTGTGACAGACTTATCAAAGAGGGGAATGATGTTATATGTCTTGATAATCTGTTTACAGGAAATAAGAATAATATAAGACATCTTATCGGTAATCCCTATTTTGAATTCATACGACATGATGTTACGGTGCCCATCGTTATCGAGGTGGATCAGATCTACAATCTGGCATGCCCCGCAAGCCCTGTTCATTACCAGTACAATCCCATCAAGACTACCAAGACATCAGTTCTTGGTGCCATGAACATGCTGGGGCTTGCTAAAAGAGTTCACGCACGTATCCTTCAGGCTTCCACTTCGGAAGTGTACGGAGATCCGGAAGTTCATCCCCAGCCCGAGAGCTACAGAGGGTGTGTAAATACCATAGGCATCCGTTCCTGTTATGACGAGGGAAAGCGTGTGGCTGAGACTCTGTTCTTTGATTATCACAGAATGCATAATGTAGACATTAAGGTAATGAGAATATTCAATACATACGGTCCGAATATGCACCCCGCAGACGGAAGAGTAGTATCGAACTTTATAATGCAGGCTCTGCAGGGTAAAGATATCACCGTATATGGTGACGGCTCACAGACCAGGAGCTTCTGCTATGTGGATGATCTTATTGAAGGTATGGTAAGACTCATGAATTCAAGAGACGGATTCACGGGACCGGTCAATATCGGTAATCCCGGAGAATTTACCATCAAGCAGCTTGCCGAGATGGTGATCGAGCTTACCGGATCTTCATCGAAGATAGTTTACGAGCCCCTTCCTTCGGATGATCCTACACAGCGCAGACCTGTGATCGATCTGGCTAAGAAGGAACTCGACTGGCAGCCCACCATACCTTTGGAGGAAGGCCTGCGCAAGACTATAGATTACTTTAAACAGTTTGTCTGAAGATAAGACCTTAGATGAAAAATGAAATAAAGAAAAAAACATCGAAGACAGGCCGGATGATGGCTTTGATCCCGTTTGCAGTTGTGATGATAATGGTATTTGTATTTTCATCACAGCCGGGTCCGAGGTCAAAAGCAACAAGTATGCTAATATCATCAAAAGTATACTTTTTGTCAACAGGTGAATCATTATCTGACGGAACGGCTCCCCAGGTGTTTGATTACTGGACCAGAGTGGTGCTGCATATGTTTGAATATGCGGCATTGTCTTTTTTTACGGGAATTGTTGTCTCGGTTAATGGTTTTAAGGGGAAGCTTCGATTTCTGTATATGTTCTTTGCCGGAGCTGCCATCGCATTTGCTGATGAGTTCTTTCAGATATTTGTATATGACAGATACGGAGATCCGGGAGATTTCACTGCGGATTGTGTAAGTGTGATCATAGTGGCCGGGCTTTTCTATCTGATCGGTGATTACAAAGATAAGAAAAAAAAGACAGGGAAGCGTGACAGTAAATCCAATGATCACGGGGAATATAAAGAAATCAGACGAAAGTTCATGAACTTCATGATCGATGATATAAGCTTTGATACAGCAATTGATAAGATCATGGATATGGCAAAGAGCGGCAAGCATTATATCGTGACTCCCAATGCGGATCATATCGTAAAGCTTCAAAAGGATAAGCAGTTCCTTGATATATATGAGAAGGCTGATCTGGTGACTGCTGACGGCATGCCTCTTTTATGGATAGCAGAGTCTCTGGGGAATCCCCTCACGGAGAAGATAAGCGGTGCCGATATACTGCCTGCCGTATGTGAGCGGGCAGCGAAAGAAAAAAAGTCTGTTTTCCTGTTAGGTGGAAGAGATGGTGTTGCCGAGACGGCGGCAGCTAATCTGAAGAAAAAGTACAAGGGGCTGATCATAGCCGGAACTTATGCACCGCCCATGGGATTCGATGAAGAACTGTGTGAGGAAGATGCGGTGGAACCGGAAGAGAGTGATGTGGAAAAAGCCATTAACGCAGTGAATAAGGCCGCGCCTGATATCCTTGTAGTATGTATGGGTGCACCAAAACAGGAAAAGTTCATTGCGAAGCATATGGATGAACTGTCATTTCATGTGGCGCTTCCGGTGGGGGCGGCTATAGATTTTGCGGCAGGAGAATATAAGCGTGCTCCCTTATGGATGAGGAATGCAGGACTGGAATGGTTCTACAGATTCTTCCAGGAGCCGGGAAGATTATTTAAAAGATATTTTATCGATGATATGAAGATATTTATTCTGGCCTGGAAATACAGGGATGTGATGAGATGAAGATAGCAGTTGATCTGACAAGTTTAAGCGGCAATCTTTCGGGGCTTGAGAGATATGCGGCAAA
Source organism: Lachnospiraceae bacterium (assembly GCA_024697065.1). Lineage (GTDB taxonomy): Bacteria > Bacillota > Clostridia > Lachnospirales > Lachnospiraceae > NK4A136. The sequence goes on along the minus strand of JAILGE010000028.1, from coordinate 21,487 downwards.
TATCACAGATTCCATGATACGTCTCAGCCGTAACAGTAAGTGCCACGGACGTATCGAATGGATACTTGTTGTCCGCAACAGTGTTCCGCTATTTGTCAAAAGATTAAAGGATAAGCTGCACGGAGATATCAGAGTTGTAATGGTAAAGGGGGGCAAGCTTTTTATCAATCAGTTAAAGCTCCCTGCGGTAATGAAGGGGATAAAGGCGGATGTATATTTATTCCCGTCATTCCCGGTTCCGCTTTTATCCGGTAAGAAAAAAGACAAACGGATCTATGGTCTTATCGCGGATACGGCGGTGTTTGATGTTCCCGAAACAATGAAGTTCAGATCAAGACTTTTATTTGGAATGGGGCTCAGACATACAGCTGCTGTATCCGATGGTATCATTACCATTTCCGAATTCTCTGCATCAAGGATACGAAGTAACCTGAAGCCAAAGGGAAAGATACTATTTGCTCCCTGTGCCGCAGATGACATACCGGGCGGAGATCAAAAGCCCGAGAGAGACAGTGGCAGGTTCAGAGAAAAATATGATCTGCCGGAACGCTACATTCTTGCCTTTTCAACTTTGGAACCCAGGAAGAATACCGGACTTATAGCGGAAGCATACGGAAGCCTCATAAAAGGATCGGGAGAGGTGGGTATTCCGCCGCTTGTTCTTGCCGGAAGAAACGGCTGGAAGATGAAAGAAGAGATGGAGAGGATATGCGGAGAACTGGGAGAGAGAGTTCTGGTACCGGGGTTCATAGATGATGAGGATATAGATGAGCTGTATGCTCATGCGGATATATTTATCGATGCTTCAGTGTATGAAGGCTTTGATATGCCACCCCTCGAAGCTATGAAATGCAATGTGAAGAATATAATAATTTCCGATATCCCTGTTCATCATGAAGTATTTGGTGATGCGGTTTTATATTTTAAAAGCGGAGATGAAACGGAACTTGCCGGGCTGATGAGGAAGTGCATTTTGGAAGATGAGGATATTGTCTACGGGGATGCTAAGACTTTATCGGAGAGATATTCGCGGGATAAGAGAATGGATATATTAGAAGGATATTCATGGGATAAAAGCGCTGCGGTAATTTTGGACGAGCTTATGGGTGAAGTATTATGAGGGGACCGTTAATAAGCATTATAGTGCCTGTATTTAACACTGAGAAGTATCTTGCAGAATGTCTGGACAGTCTTGTATCACAGACTTACGGGGATATCGAGATCATCCTTGTAAATGATGGATCTTCCGATAACAGCAGATCGATATGCGAGAGTTATGCGGGGAATGATAAAAGGATAAGACTCATCAATAAAAGAAACGGCGGAGCCGGATCTGCACGTAATGCGGGACTGCGCATAGCTAAAGGTGAATATGTTCTTTTCTGCGACAGTGATGATACCATCAGACCTGATACGGTTGAGAAGGTGACTGATACTGCTGTAAACAACGGCGTTGATATAGTTATGTTCGGTGCCGTTACTGTTACGGAATCCGGCGAAGCAGTTCAAAACGATCCCTATGAGAAGAATAATGACTATAGCGATATAAGAGATCCCAGGGTTCTATTCGCAGAGATGAAGAGGAATAACGAGTATTCATGTTGTGTTCCTTTCATGCTGATAAAAAGATCAGTGATCAGAACAGGGTTCATAAAAACCATACATGAGGATGAATTGTTTACACCTCAGATCTTATATTCGGCAGACAGTATCGCTTACATCCCCGACATCTTCTATATCAGGAAGATACATGATGATTCGGTGACCACAACGAAGAAAAGCGCAAAGAATCTCTCTGCTATGCTGCATGTGATCGCAGGGCTGGAGAAGATAGAGAATAGGGACAAGGCACTTGTTTCACATATCTGCGATCTGTATCGCACGATAAATGTGATGTATTCGGCTCTTGAAAGTTCGGAAAAGGATAAGGTCAGGGATCAAAAGATCAAAGTCGATAAGCATTTCATTAAGCAGATGATCGGAGCTGAGACAGGTTTTAAGAAGATATATTTACATGCAGTGATGTCAAAGCTTTATCACGCAGGAAAGTATTGAATAAATTGGAAGATAAGATCATACAATCGGATATACATGAAAAGATACTCACTGTTGCCGTCGCCGCATATAATGTTGAGAAATACATCAGGACGACAATGGAAAGCTTCATGCATTTAAGGAATGCGGATAAGCTGGAAGTCCTTGTGTTTGATGACGGCGGAACGGATGATACCATGAAGATCTGTGAAGAATACTCACGTAAACTTCCCGGTACCATCACTCTCGTTTCCATGGAAAACGGAGGACACGGAAATGTGATCAATTCCGGGATCAGGGAAGCGGGAGGAAGATATTATAAGGTTGTGGATGGTGATGACAGGCTTGATCCTGGGGGACTTGATCACCTTATTGATATTCTGGAAGAGACAGATGCGGATATTGTTTTTAATCCATTCTGCACATTTGATGATGAAACGGGAGAAGTGACATCGGTAATAGATCAGAAGAAGGATATACCGAAAAATAATAAGCTCAGCCTGAAAGATCATTGGAGAGAACTGACCTTCAGGATGCATTCGATGACATTTAAGACCAAGCTCCTTATAGATAACGGTGTAAGTGCAGCACTTCACAGATTCTACGTGGATAAGGAATATGTATTAAAGGGACTCCTGGGTGCGGATACCGTATATCTGGATGATGCTGTCGTATATGATTACAGACTCGGCCGTGACGGGCAGAGTGTAAGTATTAGCGGCACAAAGAAACATTACAAAGATCATGAAGCTTTGGTTTTTAATATGCTGGAAGCCGCAGGCAGGATAGATGCTTCATCTTATAAAAGTGAAATGAGCAGGGCGTTTATCGCACCGTATGTATATAAGCAATATATGATATTTGCTCACTTTGGAAAGATAAGAGAATTCAGGGCATACGATAAGATCATATATAACGATCACAGGGAATATTATGAAATGATAAAAAGAAAGAAACTTTCTCTGCTGAGACATTTCAGCTTTATCCTGATACCGTTTTGGGATCTTATAGATCATGAAGCATTTTTATAAAAGGCTGCTGTTAATCGATAGATATATTTGAAAAGAGCGTTTTTGAATTAAGATCATGAATGAGAGTGTGAACGGAACAACAATCAGTGCGATAATAACAACCTGCAACAGACCTGTCAGTATACTTGAACGGGCTGTGAGAAGTGTTGTTTCCCAGACACGTATTCCGGATGAACTCATAATAGTTGATGATTCATCTGATGAAATCAATGATCATCAGGAAATGGCAGAGATGCTATCCCGGTACGCCGGGAAGATCGATCTTCGTTATATTAAGAATGCCTGCTGTAAGGGAGCATGCTATTCCAGAAATAAGGGGATACAGACTGCGAACGGAGACTATATCGCATTTCTTGATGATGATGATGAGTGGACTAAGGATAAGCTCTACCTTCAGGAGAAGGTGGCATTAAAGAATACGAATGCCGTACTCATCACCGGTTATATCAGAGTGGTTAATGACGAAGACGGGAAAACGAGGATATATAACCGTGGCTGGGAATATGAAGGCAGTGTGCTCACAAAGATCCTTGGAAATAATTTCGTGGGAGGTTGCTCTGCTCCGCTTCTTAAGAAAAGTACAGTATTGCAGTGCGGATGCTTTGATGAAGGATTTGCATCATCACAGGATTACGATCTCTGGATAAGACTGGCGGAAGCGGGAGACTTCGCTTTTGTAAGAGATGTCATCGTTGACTATCATATGCATCCCGGAAATATAACAGATGATTTTGATCGCAGGATCAAAGGCTGGAAAAGGATCTACAGAAAGTACAACAGATTATTCAAAAAGTATCCGGAGGCAAAATGCTGTTTCCTGGATATGCTGGCCGTAAATGCATGGGAATGTAGACGGGTCGCATTTGCTTTCGGAATGCTCGGAAAAAGTATAAGGACCTGCGGCTTTGATCGTGAGCTGCTTCGGACTTTGATAAAGATGTGTCGGATAAGTCTTAAACATGCTGTTGGGAGAATCAGCACCAGTGTCTGGATACAATAGGCTGAGTAGAGATCGATATGAGGATACTGATCATCAATGACTATTATAAATACGGTGGAGCGGAGCTCGCTGCATTAAAGCAGAGAGAGCTTCTGTCAGCCTGTAATGAGAAAGTGATGCTGATCACTTTTGATCCTGCATACCGTGAGGGATTTATTGAGAAGGATGTCTATAATATTAAGACAAGCTCAAATACGATCATCAATATACTGAATAAGGGATGTTTTTCTCCTTCCATATATCTGAAGCTACGGGAGAAGGTCAGGGATTTTGCACCTGATGTTATTTTCCTCCACGGTATTCTGAGATCTCCTATATCACAGTATCTTGCTGTCAGGGGATATAAATGTATCCAGATCGTGCATGATTATTTCTATATCTGTCCGAAGTTCAACTGTTTACTTCCCGACGGATCGGTATGTAAGGGGAGCAAGTACAGATCCTGCTGCAAAGAGGGATGCAGATATGACGGCTCAAAAGCCAAGCTTGCCGTCTTTAAATATATATCTTTTGTCTCCGGGATACTCAGAAAACGAATGGTAAGATGCTTTGTTGCTCCGAGTAAGAGACTTACAGCATTTCTTAATGCATATGGATATAAGACGGTCGTAATCAACAATCCTTATGATCAAAAGGTTGTGGGAACAGGGAAAAAGCAGGAGAGGACGATAGAATTTCTGTATGCGGGACGTATCAGCAGGGATAAGGGTATATTTGAATTTCTTGATGCTTTTGCGGAATGGAATATATCCGGAAAACATAGTATAACAGTTGCCGGAGCTTTCTCTTCGGAGGATGACAGAAAGAGATTTGAAAGCCTCGAAGACAGATATGGCTGGATCGGATATATCGGTGAGAAATCTCACGAAGAGATCCTGGAGCTTATGGGACGAACAGAGTTTGCTGTTGTGCCTTCCATGGGAATAGAGAATTATCCCACCACTGTATTGGATGCATTTTCATCAGGCGCGGTGGTTGCGGGATCCGCCAGAGGCGGCATCAGAGAAATGATCTCTGAGGGCAGAGGCATAGGATTTAAGATAACGGACAGTGAAGATATCATCCGTAAGCTTGATCTGGCAGTCAGTCTTAATGAAGATGAGAAAGACAGGATGAGACAAAAGTGTGTTAAGTATCTTGAGGATAATAATTCGGAAGATAATTATCTGAGACAGGTAATGGATCTGGCAGAGAGCGTGATCAGGCGGTAATACATCCATGGAATCAGGCGATAATAAGCTTCCAAGCATTAAGAAAAATTATATATATAATACCCTGTATCAGATCCTTGCCGTTATCACTCCGCTCATAACAGCACCGTATACTTCAAGAGTATTGGGTGAAGATAAAATAGGAATACAGAGCTTCACGTCATCAAATGCAGCATTCTTTACGCTCATAGCAGTGCTTGGAACGGCTACCTACGGACAGCGTGAGATAGCCATGGCCAGGAATGACAGGAAAAAGAGCAGCAGACTTTTCTGGGAGATAGAAGGCTTAAGTCTGATATCCTCTGTATTTGTACTGGCATTATGGGCGATATGGGTATACATGGCCGGAAAATACAGGATCTACTATGCGGTATTGACCTTGCAGATCTTTTCCGTTGCATTTGATATCTCCTGGTATTTTGGCGGATTTGAAAAGTTCGGACTCATTGTCGCCAGGAATGCGGTGATAAAGCTCGCAGGTATCATCGTTCTTTTTACACTTGTAAAGGATGCGGACGATCTGCTGCTTTACATGGCATTGCTGTGTGCAACAGGCCTTGTGGGAAATCTGTCCATGTGGCTTAGCCTGAAAGGAATGCTTGAGAAGGTAAGTGTCAGAGATATACATCCGTTTTCTCATTTGAAAAATACGTTTGCATATTTTATTCCATCTGCGGCAACGTCGGTTTATACGATACTTGATAAATCCATGATCGGATTCATAACGGGGAACGAAGCCGAGAACGGATATTATGAGCAGGCTGTTAAGATCATAAGGATGATACAGTCTGTTGTATTTTCACTCAATACCGTGATGTACGCGAGGATGTCTTATCTTTTTTCGGAAGGTAAGATCACGGAGATGAAGAAAAAGATATCAGACTCCTATGATTTTCTGCTGTCTCTTTCCATACCTGTAATGTTCGGACTGGTGGCGGTATCCGGCAATTTTGTCTTATGGTTCTTCGGAGAAGGATTCGAGAGAACGGGATATCTCCTGTGTCTGCTGGCACCCCTTCCGGTGATCATCTGCATCAGTAATGTGTTGGGAAGCCAGTATCTTACACCTTCGGGACAGAGAGTCAGGAGTACTAAAGGGATAATAGCAGGTGCGGCGGTAAATGTAGTGCTGAATCTGATACTGATACCGCGATATGGAGCAGCGGGGGCCGCAGTAGGATCTGTCGCTGCAGAACTGGTGATAAGTCTGATATATATATATATGAGCAGAGACGTTGTGAGGATATCACAGCTGTTACATATGTCTGTTAAGAAGCTTGCCGCATCGCTTATCATGTTCGGAGGCATATTGCTTTTGACGGGGACGGGCTTAAGCGGGGTTGTGTTTACTTTAGTACAGTTTGTCGCAGGGGCAGTGATATATATTGTTGCCATGTTCGTATTTCGGGACAGCTTTGCGATTACTTTCTTAAAATGGATAAAGGTTAAGTGCCTAAAGAATAAATCCTAAAGAAAAGCGATTAAAGAAAAGTGATTATAGAAAATCATAGAATGGAGAAAAAACAGTGATCGAACTGCCGGAGGAATTCTACAGAGAAGAAGTAAGAAGCGGACATACCGTAACCGCTTCTACGAAGAAGATATGGGCTGTGGAACTGGAACTGCTTAGTGAATTCGACAGAGTATGCAGGGAAAATGATCTGCCGTATTATGCGGATCAGGGGACTTTACTTGGCGTTGTAAGACACGGAGGATTTATTCCGTGGGATGATGACATAGATCTCATAATGTTCAGGAAGGATTATGACAGGCTGATACATGAATGCGGGGACAAGTTCAAAGATCCTTTTTTCCTCCAGACGGCATACTCGGAAAAGGATTATTTCAGAGGACATGCGCAGCTTCGCAAAAGTGATACCTGTGCGGCGATCCCTTCGGAAGCATATACATCCAAGATCAATCAGGGAATGTTTCTGGATATCTTTGTAATGGATAACATACCTGATAATGAAGATGATCTTAAGAAGGAGATAGATGAATTAAATGCTTATCATGATGTGATGACGATACTGACGCAGCGTGATATCAAGGGGAGTGCATTGACGAAGCTTCGATGTAAGTATGGGATATTAAAGAGAAGACTTAAGTATGGCAATGTGGCTTCCGTATACAGGAAAACCGAAGAAGTGGTAAAGGCCGTGCCTGATACAGGCTTAGTCGATAAGCTGCTTTTCTGGCATGATGTAAAGAGTGTCAAAAAGATACGATCCGAATGGTATGATAAGACGGTCTGGCTCGAATTTGAAAATACTAAGCTGCCAGCCCCCTTCATGTATGACGAGGTGCTTAAGGCACAGTTCGGTAAGGATTATATGACACCCATAAAGGGCACGGCATTCCACCCGGATCTCATCATCGATACAGAGAGATCATATAAGGAAGTGCTGGGCAAGTGATTATGGTATAATGAAACCATTCGGAGGGGTTAGCCAATGAAGATGACGAAAAAGAAAGCGGCAGTATTTGGGCTGGCTGCCACCACGCTGTTCTCAGTGGGTGGTTTCTCGGGCTGCGTGTACGGCCCGCCTGGTTATGATCCCGGCAATAATAATATTCAGATCGAAGACGATGGTAACAGTTTGAGTGGAGATGCAATATCGCCTCAGACGACCATGGGCGTGGATGATAACGAACCGGCAGCTGTATATGGTCCTCCTCAGGTACTGGAAGAGCATGAAAATGAGCGGGGTGAAGCTACGGACGCACCGGAAGTGACTGATGCTCCGACACCGACAGTTAACGTCGAGGATAATGAGCTGCCTGATGTGTACGGACCGCCGGAAGATTTTTAATTTACAGGATAGTGACGGATGACAAGGGAAGAGATCAAGATACGTAATCTGGATACACTTGCGGACTATCAGAAAAAGCTGCGTAAGGAACCGATTCTTAAGCAGCTTTTTTTAGAGCTGACGCTTAAGTGCAACGAACATTGCTTTCACTGCGGAAGCAGCTGTGGCGGGAATCTGCCGGACGGGCTGCCTGTGGAAAAATATAAGTCGCTTCTGGATGAAGTAAAAGAGAATTTCGGGACAAAGGCGCTGATCGCCGTGACAGGCGGTGAGCCTCTTCTGTATCCGGATTTTTTTGAGCTCATGGAATATACACAAGAGCTGGGATTCAAGTGGGGGATGACCAGCAACGGGACGCTTATCACGAAAGAGGTGGCTCATCATCTGAAGGAAGCGGGGATGAAGAGCATATCACTAAGTATCGATGGCCTGCCTGAAACCCATGACCGCTACAGAGGCCTTAAGGACGCATATAAGCTGGGAATGGAAGGCATACAGAATCTTATTGATGAAGACTGCTTTAATATAATGGTCACGACGGTCGTGAATCATGAGAATATAGATGAGCTGGATGCGCTTTTTGATGTGTTCGACGGGATGGATATCAATGAGTGGCGACTGACCGGCATCGAGCCTATAGGCCGTGCCGAGATGGTTCCGGATATGCTGCTTACTGCGGATGATAACCGTATGATAATGGAGTTCATAAAGGAGAAGCGGAAAAAGCGGATTCCGGTAACATACTCCTGTACTCATTTCCTGGGACTGGAATACGAGGCGGAAGTACGTGACTGGTATTTCCTATGCAATGCGGGAATCTATGTTGCGGGAGTACTGGTTAACGGTGACGTGACTGCCTGCATCGATATCCCGAGAAATGAAAAGACCATACAGGGTAATATAAATTCAGAGAGCTTTACAAAGCTGTGGAAAGAACGATTTGAAATATACCGTACACCGCTTTCCGAGCGTAACGAGAAATGTGCGGCCTGCCCGGAAGCAAAGTGGTGCAGAGGCGACGCATACCACAGCTGGGATTATGAGAATGAAAAGCCGAAGGTGTGCTTTAAGGGAGTGCTGTTCTAGACTATGGTTCGAAAATATATAGTATTTTACGGTGCCGTACAGGGTGTCGGCTTTCGCTACAGGGCTATGCATGCGGCTGAAATGTATGGCTGTACCGGCTGGGTCAGAAATGAATGGGACGGAAGTGTGAGCATGGAGATACAGGGCTCGGAGGAATCCGTAGATGCGGTTATCACAGCGATAGGTCAGGGGCGATATGTGATGATAGAAAGCATGGATGTCCAAAAACTGACTCCTGTAGAGGATGAAATGGGGTTTAGAACTATATGAACAATATAGCAATTGCAAAGCAGACCTTAAATATCGTAAAAGACGGCAAATATATGCTCGGCGACAGGGGAGTACTTTTTCCTGCGGTAAAGACCGACAGCGTGGTCGTCATTTCTCCGGAGGACGGAAAGGCATATCTGGAAAAGGGCATCTCGTCTCTGATGAAAGATGAGATGTGCAGGATAAATGTCATAAATGCCGATTCATTTCAGGCCGGCAGGATGTATAAAAACCCGCTTGTGATGAATTTCGCAAATGCTCATAATCCCGGAGGCGGTTTTTTACTTGGAGCAAGTACGCAGGAAGAAGCTCTGTGCAGATGCAGCAGTCTCTATGAGTCTATTACTTCAAAAGAAGCTTCTAAGATGTACAGATATAACAACCTTCATCCTGGGCGTGTCGAATCGGACTATATGCTGATATCACCTGAGGTGGTCGTCATCCGTGACGAGAAATATGAACTGTTGGAAGAACCTGTAACCATGGCAGTGGTAACGGTACCTGCTCCCAACAGGTTCGGAGCGGCGCTCCTTGCAAGCAATAAGCTCATAGAAGAGACTTTCATCAGAAGGATCAGGATAATGCTTGCCGCGGCCGCAAAATACGGCTACAAGGATATCATCCTGGGAGCGTGGGGCTGCGGAGCCTTCGGAAACAAGCCGGAGGATGTATCCGAATACTTCCGCAGAGTCATAATAGACGATAAGTACGGGTACTGCTTCGAGAATATATGCTTCGCGATATATGGTGCGGAGGATGGGAAAAACATTACGGCATTCAGGAAGTGCTTTGAATGATAGCCTCATTAATTGCCTCATTTACTCTTTCAATTGCCTCATTTTTTGAAAAATGAGGCAATTGAAGTTGGATATGAGTATATTGAATTGAAAATACCACCACCGAGACGGTAGTCCAACTTTTCAAGGGAAATATCAACAGAGACAGCTCGGAGAGAAAAAGTATTGCGAAGACCGATGATATTGGAATGATCAGCGGGTACAACAAGCCAGCAGTAAATCTGTATGGCGAGGTATGGATTATTATAAACAGAAAAAGGTTCTTTCATGCGATACATGTCTAAAGAAGAACTTAGGGAAGCGTATGTCGAGGCTATGATTGAATTGGAAAAAGTTCATCGCAAAGCTTGGTCTGTTCCTGCGAGGCAATGACACGATGGTGTCGCAGGGCTGGGGAGAAAACGGACAGAGCATGCTGAAAATGAATTTCGCGACAGGAGAGATTTCTGTTGTTATGACAAACCGAAATCCCGAGGTAGATCAATCTGAGTCCGGAGTAGAGAAGCTTACTTAGTAAATTTCTAATGGTTACAGAATAAATTGATGCGTTAACGACACAATTTTTCAAAAGACAAAATTAGTGTTTCGATAACTTGCAGAATCTGATCGCTTCTTATATAGCGACTTCAAGTAAGGACAGAATTAGAAAGATGCCGCATGTATTCACTGAACAAGGAATACATTTACCGGCAACGGTACTCAAAGGAGGAATTGTATGACGGTAATTGAAAGACTAAAGAAATGCGGAAACGAGAAATACAGGGATTTTCAGAGCAAGCTTGTTCCGAACATAGATAAGGACACGATCATCGGTGTCAAAACGCCGGACATGCGCCGTATCGCCAAAGAGATCAAGGGAACGAGCGAGGCGCAGGAGTTTCTCCGGGAGCTGCCTCACAAGTACTACGAGGAGAATCTCGTGCACTTTTTTCTGATCTCGATGATCAAGGATTTCGACGAATGTGTTTCTGAGGTTGAGCGCTTTCTGCCCTTTATTGATTGCTGGCCCGTGAGCGACCAGTCGAGCCCGAAGGTGTTCGCGAAGCATCATGACAGGCTCCCCGGTATCATTAAGAGCTGGATAGACTCCGAACACGTTTATACCGCAAGATTCGGCATCCGCATCCTTATGAACGAGTTTCTCGGTGAGGATTTTAATGAAGAGTATCTTGAATGGGTTGCGAATAAACGTGAAACCTACTATTCCGGTGAAGTGTCAGGCAAGGAAACGCAGTCGGCAGAAAACCGACCGCAAGGAGGAGATGATTACTATATCAAGATGATGATAGCCTGGTATTTCGCAACCGCGCTTGCCAAGCGCTACGATGAGAGTGTTGTCTTCATAGAGGAGAAGAGGCTTGACGCATGGACACACAATAAAGCGATCCAAAAGGCGATTGAAAGCTTCAGGGTTACGGATGAGCATAAAGCATATCTGAGAACATTAAAACGCTGAAATGCGCAGCGGTGCTTGCCTCCTTTAAAAAGACGGTGAGGATTTTAAGGAAGAGTGTCTTGAATGGGTTGCCAACAAGCAAGAAACCTATTAATCTAGAGTAGTGTCAGATGAGGAAACTAAAACGCTGACCTCGCTTTGATGATATATATACGGACGGTATCGAATATGAAGATAAACAGAAGAAAAAGACTGATTATGACATTTGTTTTGGGATTGCTCGCGATCGGGCTTTCCGGATGTTCCAAGGTTGACACGCTGAACGATGATCCGCAGGTCGGTGCCGAAACGATCGATCCCACAGCCATAGGTCTTGTTGAATATTCGTTCACCGGAGAATCGGGAGCGGATCCGAATGCTCCGAAAGAAACAACCGATGCAGAAGGAGAATCAACAAAAGTAGAGACATATGAAATACCGGATGTCACCGTTGAAGGGGTTCCTGAAACAAAAGTCAAATATATGTATGATTCCGTACTTTTTGATATAGACAATGACGGGAAAGAAGAAACTGTCATTGTCAGTTCAGGGCCTACGCTTGGTGTTTTTACACTGACTTTTGAGGCAGTACTTGACGATGTTGTTAAGTATAAGACTACATTTGCCTTGGGATATCGTGATAATATCGGACTCGAGGTTAAGGACGGAAATATATACCTCACCAGCGGTGACCCCGACAAACAGGAAATGAGGCTCTACATAAAGAGTGGTAAGTTTGCTCTTGACGGGCTCGTGGAAAACGAAGGTTATTGGGGCTATAATGTGGAAAGCTACTGGTAAAGCAAGGCGGGTTGCATAAAGAATCTTTTTAGGTTAAGCACAGAACTGTCTAAGAATATCTGAAATTCAGAGAGATAAAGCGGAGGAGACAGGTATGAAGGGCGAGTATAAGACAAAAGCGAGAAATATGATCATAGACTACCTGAAAGCAAACGCCGACAAGCGATTTACCGCGGGAGATATAGTGAAAGCTCTTTCTGAAAGCGGGGCTGCGATCGACCGTTCGACCATATACCGCAATATTGACCGTCTTTGCGATGAAGGTAAGCTCTTGCGTTATAAAGAAAACGATATAAATGCGGCATGTTACCAGTATTCGGAAGGACACGGCTCGTGTCATAAGCATATGCATGCGAAGTGCGCCAATTGCGGGAAAATATACCATCTTGATAACGAGATCTTTTCCGACGCGGAAGAGAAGCTTAAAGAAGAATACGGACTGGAGATTGATTTCGGGAAAACCGTGATAATCGGTCGTTGCGAGGAATGCGGCCCTCGTGAATGATTTTTCGCCCGGTCGCTTTTTATTGACAAACCTGATCGCGATACATATAATATGCAAATGTGTTGCAAATTATAAAGCCTGACATAATCGTTCAGGATTGCGAAAAGGAGAAAAAATGTCAAAAAGAGAAGTTCCCATAGTTGTGATAACGGGGTATCTGGGTTCGGGTAAAACGACCTTGATGCAGAACATTCTTAAACAGGAAAAGCGTAGGATAGCGCTCATTGTCAATGATATGGGCAGTATTAACATCGATGCTTCCCTGCTCAATAAATCCGGAAACAAGCTTATACAGGTCGAAATGATAGAAATGCAGAACGGTTGTATATGCTGCACTTTAAGGGACGAGTTTATGGAACAGATCGAGAGGCTTTCGCAAGATAAGAGCATCGAAGCCATATTCGTGGAAGCATCCGGTATAAGCGAGCCTTCATCGATCGCGGGAGCGTTTGTTAATTACGAGGAAAGCACCGAAGATACACGTGTATACTTAAAGACCGTCTGTTCCGTAGTAGATGTGGACAGAATATACAGGGAGTTCCTTCATGATCTCGGAAGCGATGATAATGAGGACGGAGATATCATAAATCTCGTCATCGACCAGATCGAATTCTGTAATCTGATGATCCTCAACAAGACGGATCTTTTGACCGAAGAACAGCTTGATGAAGTTAAGGCGGGACTTCGAAATATCCAGCAGGAAGCGGAGATGATAACCTGTACGCACGGAGACGTCGATCTTGACGTGATACTAAATCGCGAAGATTTTGATTTCGAAGAAGTCGAAGCTTTCAGCGCGGTACAGAAAGCGCTTAACAACTGCGAACATGATGATGAAAAGGCCTGTGTCGATGAATACGGTATCTCATCGTTTGTGTTTGAGGAGAGAAGACCCTTTAACCGTGATGCATTTAACAGACTTGTGGAAGAGTATCCGGGAGAATTGATTAGGTCGAAAGGATATATCTGGTTCTCGGATGACTGGAAACACGTACAGCTTTTTGAGCAGGCCGGCAGAAATGCATCCATTACCGAACTCTCGGAGTGGGTTTCGGCATGGCCTGATAAAGAGCTTGAGCCGGTTCTTGCGGATTTCCCCGATCTTAAGGATGACTGGGATGAGACATACGGAGACAGGTGCAATCAGCTTGTTTTTATCGGAAAAGGATATGAAAAGACCGAGATCGTTAAGCTGTTGTATGACTGCATCGAAGCCTGAAATGATATAAACGAATCTAAAAAACGTATGTTACTGCATACGTTTTTTTCTTCTTACCCGGTTGATATGTCTTTCAAAATCGCCGCTCCTTAAGAGGTCCGCAAGCACGTATTGCTCAAAGAGAGGAACCGTGCAGGAATAAAATCCGAGTTTCTCTTTAAAGCATTTAAGCAGATCGGCGGGAAGGAGCATATATCCGACACGAAGTGAAGGCGCGATCGTCTTTGAAAATGTGTTAAGGTAGATCACGCGGCTTCCGCCCGACATTGAGAACAAAGTGTCCTCAGCCTTACTGGAAACCGTAAGCTCTGAATCGTAGTTGTCTTCGATGATTATGCCGTTACGCGTGTCAGCCCAGCGCAGATACTCCTTTTTCTTTGAGATACCGACGGAGATGCCGCTCGGGAAACTGTTAAAGGGCGTCACATGAAGAACATGAGCTTTCGTTGCGGCGAGCTCGGGAGAGTAGAGTCCGTCTGATGAAAGCGTAATGGGGTCACACTTGATGCCGAGTGATTCGTAAACTTTTACGATCTTGTTGTAGCAGGGATTCTCGGTTGCGTATATAAGGTCACTTCCGAGCAGCTGTGCTATAAGTCCGTACAGGTACTCGGCTCCGGCACCGACAACTATCTGCTCGGAATCGACAAAGATGCCGCGGCTGCGAGCTAAATATCTGCTTATTTCGGTTCTGAGCTCTTCGCTTCCCTGATTGGGAGATTTTACGAGGATGCTTTCGCTCTTATCAAGCAGAACCTTTCTCATTGTCTTGGCAAGTATGGAAAAAGGGAAATCTCCCCTGCGGGCAGCGGGAGCGATATTTTTGACGATATTATCATCCGTCGCCGACGAGGGAAGAAGTGATCCGACATTTAATCCCTTGCCGCTATCGGTGAAGCTGTTTTTAGAGGTGTGAACGGGATCTGTCAGAAAGTCGTCCTCACGGTATATAACGAAGTAGCCGCTTCTTTCGCGCGACTCGATATAGCCCTCGTCGCACAGGAGTGAGAGGGCATGTTCGACGGTGATAACACTCACGCCGACTTCGTCCGAGACAGTGCGCTTTGAAGGAAGCTTGCACCCTCCGGGGTAAACGCCCGATGTAATATCACGGACAAAGAGCCGGTAAAGCTGCAGGTATGCGGGTACATGTGAAGAGGAGTCTATCGTATATATCATCTGGTAATATCAAATCCTTTCGCAACTGTCGTTTGTTTATGATCAGATTATAGCTTAAAACACTGCATGATGTAAATGCTTTCTATGTTACATAAGAGTTTTCTAAAGGAGAAAAAATATCTGATGATAAGTTTAAACTGATATTATTGCAGAATAGTAAAGATCGTGATGTAAGCTTTTTGTCTATGTATTATAGGATACTTGTACCTCAGAAGGTCGGGATGGAGATGATACTTTAATCCACGAGGTTTCTGACCCACTTGTACTTCTTGTAGTGGATATAAACGGCCGGGAGCTTCACGATCTCGTCGAGGTTAAGGATAAAGAAGACCGCGAGAACGGGGAGCTCGAACACGAAAGCGGCAAGAGCACCCACGGGGACGATAAAGCCCCACATCGTGATCGTGTCGCAGATAAAGCCGAATTTGGTGTCACCGCCTGCAGTGAAGATACCGGTGATAACGTTGCCGTTGATCGAGCGCCCTACCATGTAGTAAACGCACATCACGAGCATCCAGAAAAGGTAGTCTTTGGCCTGATCGGTCAGATTGACCGCGCTGACGATGAGAGGTGAGAGAGCGAGTATCACCAGACCCGCGACAGCACCGCTGACGATGGCAAGTCTGACAACCTTACGTCCGCAGACACGTGCCTCATCAAGACGTCCGGCACCAAGCTCGTTTCCGACAAGGATCGAGCCTGCCGTTGAGAGAGCGAAGCAGAAGCATGAGATCAGGTCCTTTACAACAGCTACGATCGAATTCGCAGCGATAGCATCGGATCCCAGATGTCCCATGATGACGCTGATCATCGTGAAGCCGATACCCCAGGTGAGCTGGTTGAGCAGCACGGGGAAGGTGTGCTTCCTGTAGATCGAAGTAATCTCCTTCGGAGTGGAGAAGATCGAAGAGATCTTAAACCTGAGTACCTTCTTCTTTAAGCGGACAAAGACGCAGAGCAGGTATCCAACAAGAGCGGAGATGGTTGTCGCGAGAGCGGCACCCGCTGTCTCCATCTGGGGCAGACCCAGTAACCCGTAGATAAACACAGCATTGAGGCAGACGTTGGTAAGCACCATGATAATGCTTATGACCGTCGCCTCTTTTACTTGGCCGATGTTTTTCATGATAGAGAGCTCGATGCTTGCAAGACTCATTAAGACGCATGAGAAGCTGACAACCCTCAGGTAAGAGATACCGTATCTGACGATCTCGGGTTCATCCGTAAAGATGCGGATGACTGCACCGGGGACTATAAGCGTTAAAGTAAAGAATACGAGGGCTATCGGAAGAGCGAGCTTGTAGATGTATCCGAGAAGCTTCTCTATCGAAGCAATGTCGCCCTTGCCCCAATACTGTGCGGCAAGCATGCTCGCTCCGGTTGTGATCGCGAAGAGGAACAGATCCCTGACGAAAGAGACCTGCGCCGCCAGAGAAACGGATGACATCGCGTCCTGATTGAGCGCAACAAGCATGACCGCGTCCGCAACAGGGACGAGGGCATACATGAAATATTGAAATGTCATGGGGAGGACGAGCGAGCGTAACCTCTTACCAAAATTGTCGTTTGTGTTCAAGTTGATGTACCTCATGACTTTTGTCTCGAATGCATTGACTCAGATTAGATAGTATACATCTTTTAAACGTTTGAAGCAAGTACGTACAACGGATCTTAAATAACCGGACCAAATGCTTGCCTGCTTATCCGATAGCAGAAACCTGAAAGCATCGACGTAGCGAGAGTAAATTGAATTTTCTAATCATTCATATTGTGGTAAAATTTTTGTGTAGCTTGACAATAAAAGTTTTTTACGTGTATTGAGTAGGAACTTGAATAATTCAGAATTCCAAGGGTAAATGAAGGTTAACCGACCCGCGTTTGAAAGATTGATTGAAGTATCGGTTTAGAACCGCAATTTAAGAGGAGATTACAATGGCTATGATGGAGAAACCTGTCGTTCAGATCCTTAACGACGGAACAAAGTATTGGGAACACACTTATGAGAGCTTCTTTCTGAAGGTTGTCGTACCTGTATCAAAAGTAGAGGGAGACATCAATAACTATGGTTTCAGGGCACCGCTTCTGCTTGTGTTTGAGGAAGAGCGACTTGACAGAGACGGTGCGGTGGCATTCGCTGCAAAGACAGGTCTTGCCGACATTGCGGCAGACGTTGATTCGAGCGTTCTTTTTGTTTATCCCACATGTGAAGGTGGCTGGAAGAATGCCACTACGCAGTTGTATATTGACCTTATCGCCGAGATCAAGATGGACTCGAACTATACCGATGGGTACGTTTCGATCACTGATTTCTTTACGAGAGAATTCAAGGGCTATTTCGTACGCGGTGCCAAGTTCAGAACAGATATCTACAGCAAAGGTGCTTCGGCAGATTATGTTGCCAAAAACCTATTAAAGACGATCGAAGGCGAATACCTCTGGGGACCCGGCGAGATCACACCCGCCATGTGCTCCATGGAAAAACTTTCCGTTGTTCCCGATGTCGAGCGTAAGGATATCGCCGTTATTACTGTCGGCAACAGTGCTGAGATCAACGCGGCCTTTGACGGTTGCGAAAGCCTCCTTATAAAGGACGAGGCAGATTATAAAGAAGACTTTAAGAGCTTCGTTCGAAAGTTCAAGATGTGGTGCGGGCATATCGATATCGAACCTGACTTTAAATCACTTGATATGACCGAAAAGGCCGGTAAGTGCACGGTTCATACTTCGCCCTACAATATGGGCAAATATAAGGGCACAAAGGAGCATCCCGTCGGATATTTCGCATATTACAACAACGATCTTTTCGACAAAGGACCGGCTCCGCTTCTTGTCGGTTTCCACGGAGGCGGGGATTCATCGATGTATCTGACTTTTGTTGTCGACTGGTGGGAGATCGCTCACAGGTACGGCTTTATGTTCGTTTCGGTGGAAAACCATCAGGATGTAACAGCAGCAGAGGCGATGGAACTCATCGATCATATCAGGATGAACTACAATATCGATGAAAAGAGGATATACGCGACCGGATTCTCAATGGGCAGCGGCAAGACTTGGGATCTGTTCATGGAATTCCCCGGGAAGTTTGCCGGAATGGCTCCCGGAAGCGCTCTGTTCCCTGTTAAGAACAACATATTCGGCAGACCGTGGGAAGACGGAGCATGGGTCAACAGGACTGTTCCTGTACCGATCTTTTATTCGGGAGGAGAGAAGACATTCCTTCCCGAGCTTCCTAACAGGGATATTACGGCGCTTGAGAGAGTTCAATACGCTGCGGAAGCAAATAATCTCAAAAAGAAGTTTGATGTTGATTTCGAGGACAAGGACAACTGGCCCGATCCTCTTTGGGGTGAAACACCCGATCGCAGGGAAGTCATTCATGATGAAGTAAGGGATGCAAATCTCACCGTTAATTATTATGACAGCGAAGACGGTGTCTGCCGTACGGCATTCGCAAGCATAGACAATCAGATACATGAGTACAGACACCACACAGCCGAAGAGGCATGGAAGTTTATCAGCAAATTCACGAGATGATCCCGGATAGTACGGCGGAAGGCTCTTTAAATATGCTTTAGAGGGGATATGCTATATAATAATGTCACTGCGACACATTGAAACGGTCGCGGTGACATTTTGCTTTTTGGCGGTTCATATTACATGGCCGATGATTTTTCGTCGGGCTCACGGTATTCGTAATGGACATATTCATATTTGGGGAACGAGTCAACCGTGTTTTTCATTTCGCGGTAAATCTGTTCGCGAAGAACTTTTTTTGCTTCCTGACGGGGAAGAGACTTGTCGGCATAGAAGGGACCCGCGACGTATGAAACGACTCTCGGACGCTTTATGAACGGAAAGAGTCGTTTTTTGTATACGTTTGTCATCGTAAAGCAGGGAACGTCAAGGTCGTAGGGATATGCCATAGACGTGTCTTTAAAGGGACGTATATCAGTGTAATAGGGCCAGATATGAGCTTCGGGATATATGATAACGGCCTTTTTCTCTTTAATGCGGGTAGCAACCGCATTCCTGAAGTTACGGGCATGTTCGATGCCTGTATATACGGGGATTGCACCGAGCATTACTACAAAGTTGCGTATACCGGGAATTGACGTGGCATCGGGATTGCAGATAAGGAAATCCTTTCTGGGGAATGTGAGCATCGACGGAGTAAAAGCGTCGAGATCCGTACCGGTATGATTGGCATAAACAAAATAGCCTGTCTTTTTACATTTTCTGACCTTGCGTCTGCCGACGAAATGCTGGTGGAATTTGAGCTTTATCCACGCGAAAATAAGAGGACGTACGACAAAATGATAGATGGTAAATTCGAAAAATCGCCAAACGGGGTTCTTCCTGACATACTTAAAGTCTTTGGGAAGCTTTTTCGTTTCGATCGAATTCGACGCAAAATCATCATTGATCGGGTCGGAATAGTAGATTGTCCTCTTTTTTTTACGCATAAGCTAGTTCCTTTTCGCTATGGTATCGGTGAGCAGCCGGCGCATCCTTATCATGCACTCCTTCTGGCTTTCGGCATATGGAGAAGCAAGGTAACGCTCGGAATACTCGTGTCGGATGTCATCGTGCTCGATAAAGAAATCTATCTTTTTGGCAAGATCACGGTAGTCATTGTGATTGAAAAGCGATCGGTCATCAAGCGCAAAGGCCTTTGTCGCACATCGCGGAGAGTTGTTGATGATCGGAACAAGTCCGCAGCTTATGGCTTCAAGACAGGCGATCGCTTCAATCTCGATTTCTGCCGGATGACAGTAAAGATCTGAGTAGTTTATTATCCTTGCAAGCTGTTTTCTTGTGAAGAATTTCATGATCGGCATCTTGATACCGGCTTTTCTTACTGCTCTGAGGATCTGTGCCTTTCTGGGACCGTTGCCTGCGAAAATGAGCCTGATCCTGTCTTTATATTTGCTGCATCCCACTGCTTTAACAAGAATGGTGTGAGATTTTTCCTTTGCGTATCTGCCCGTGAAAAGAATAAGAAAATCGTCTTTGAGTCTTTCGGGCTTTTCCGCGGGAGCGTAACTGTATGCTTCGTTTACACCGTTTGAGATGACAACACCGTTTGTTTTGTGACCGACTGTTTTCTCAAAAAGATCCCTGATGAATTGAGTGGGATAGTGTATCGTATCAACGTATCTGTACAGTTTTTTATAGAAATGCTTATATACAAGTCTGTTAAAGAAATCCGAGTTCATAAACATCAGAATATGACTTGAAAAGTTTTCTGCCTGGCAGTGAAAGCCCGCCGTAACAGGGATATTCATTTCACGTGCGATGGTTGCGGCGCACGTTCCGACAGGAAACGGCATCATGATATGGACGAGATCCGAACCCGTGATCGCTTCACGAATGATTTTTTTGTCCGGTTTTGCGATCGTAACATTGTTTTTTTGTACGATTTTATTTATTATGAAGCCTAGATTAAGGGTTTTAACTATGTAGAAGCCGTCCTGACCCGCGCGGGATTTGTCGGGACAGATTACTTTGACAGTATCTCCGCACGACTTTAAATATCGGATAAGGTTCATGCAGGCAACTGTGGTACCGTTGTTCTCCTCCCCGAGAACGTCGGCGACAATTGTAACTACCATCGGGAGATTCCTCCAATAATTTTGATATAGCCTAAAGAAAAAAGGCTTTATATTACACAATGTTTAGTTTAACATAACATAAAAATTTTGCAATCCGACAGAAAAACAATTCTGTCAAGCATTTTTGAAAATGTCCCAAAAAATCCGAAACATTAGCCCTGGTTTTTTGCCGGGGCTTTAGTATTCCTGAACGGGTAGTCCGTTCTTGGGGATTGCCCTTCGAGAAGGGCATCCCCGCCACTCAGGCATCCCCTTGCCGAAGCTTTTGACCTGGGCTCCGCCCAGACCCGTCCTCGCCGGAGGGCAGGAAGGCAGGCACAGCTGCCTTCTGGCTTTATAGGATATCCGAGAAGTATAAGTCAAGAAGCTTTCGCGGCATATCCTCGCGGCAAGCCGCTCCGGTATTCCACGGTCTCCTTGACTTATACTTCCGCTCCGTTTTAGGCAGGGAGATCATCCATTAGGTGATGCTCTTGAGATTTAACAAACTTGAA
>JAILGE010000023.1 GCA_024697065.1 Lachnospiraceae bacterium | reverse complement strand
TCCGAATATGATTGCATCATGGTACCTGAAACGGCTGATGCAGGATGTGCCTACGTGCTTCTTACATGGAAGGGTGCGCAGGATCTGGATCTCTGTGTAGCCGATAATCTGAACAGAGATTTCCTTATGGCTTCCAATAATCCTTCAAGAAGCGGAAGCTTTATACATTCCGATAATGACGGCAGCACCGGATATGAACTGGTAATGATCTACGGAGTGGCTTCAGGCGCCGTAGACAGCATATTTGTTGTTGATACGGAAGCGGCAAAGAACCGTCAGTCCTCCACTATGGAAGCAGACGGAGTTACTGTTAAGGTATACGGGACCGATCCCGAGACGGGAGAGAAGAAGGCATTCTATTCGCAGGATGCTCTCGCTGAAAAGACATCGCCTGTCTGGAGCCCTTGCTATATCTATCTTGGAAAAGCTTACGAGAGTGATCATCCCTACATTGACAACCTCGAAGGACAGGAATGGGTGGACGGTATTAAATAATGAAAAGCGGAATACTTAAGAACAGGTACTATCTTTATCTTACGGAATTCTTTTCCGGCATGGCCGTAATGGCTGTGGAACTTGGAGCGAGCAGGCTGCTTGCTCCATACTTTTCTTCTTCACAGATCGTGTGGACGATAATCATCGGAACAATAATGATAGCCATGGCGCTCGGAAATGTGTTCGGCGGAAAGTGGGCTGATAAGGAGTCGGATCCTTCAAAACTTTTCACGCGCATAATGATCGCATCCGTATGGACAGCGCTCATCCCGCTTTTTGGAAAATATGTGATAGTTGCGATCACCGGTGTGATGATAGTCACGGTTTCAACCTGGCTGCTTGTGTGGGCGGCCTTTGCAGCATGTATGCTGATATTTGTTTTTCCTCTGTTCCTTCTCGGAACGGTTACACCGTCTCTTATAAAATATTCTGTATCGGATCTGGGTGAGAGCGGACGCATATCGGGCAAGCTCGGAGCCTGCAACACCATAGGAAGCATAATAGGTACATTTATCCCGACATTCGTTACCATCCCTGCGGTGGGTACGGCAGTGACTTTCCTCATCTTTGCCGGGATACTTTTTATTCTCTCTGCGATATATTTCATAGCGGAAAAAAGAGGAAGAGCCAGAAGTGTGATATCTGCAGTAGTGCTGATCCTTTGCTGTATCTTCGGTCATGATCCCGACTTTGCTTTCTGGGAGGATGGTCTGACCTACGAAGGTGAGTCAGTTTATAACTACCTGCAGGTAAAGGATACGCAGAATGCCACATATCTTTCGACGAATGTTATGTTCGGAGTGCAGTCTGTACGCATGAAGAATGAAGGGCTTACGGGAATGTATTATGATTATGCCCTTGCGGCTCCCGTAATGGCCGGAGTTTTTGATGACGATGAGAATGCCGATATCCTCATACTCGGAATGGGAACCGGTACGTATGCAACGCAGCTAAAAAAATATATGCCACATGCGAATATAACCGGTGTGGAAATAGATGATAAGATCACTGATCTTTCGCATAAATATTTTGCACTTCCGGAGAGCATACCGACAGTGACTTATGACGGCAGGGCATATCTTAATTCCGATGACAGGAAATATGATGTGATCATGGTCGATGCATATCAGGATATAACGATACCCTTCCAGATGAGTTCTGCGGAATTTTTTACGCTGGTAAGAGATCATCTTAAGGATGACGGTGTGATGGTCATGAACATGAATATGCATTCCGACGGAAATGAAACCGATGATATAACCCTGTATCTTTCAGAGACGGTTTCGTCGGTATTTGATGATACGGTGACCGTTGATGTGTCTTATACGACAAACAGGGAACTCTTTGCGTGTATGGGCGGGGACCTGAAGCAGTCACTTGAGAATAACATGAGTGAGGTTACGGATCCTGAACTGTACGGAATGCTTGAAGTGACGAATGCGAATTTAAAAGACGGGCTGAAGGGTGATCATATCTTTACTGATGACAAGGCTCCGGTTGAACTGCTCGGCATGCGCACGATCGATACGATCATACAGGGTGAAGTAGGGCAGTATAAAGAAGTCTTTAAGGAAAAAGGACTTAAAGGGCTTATTGAAGCTCTATAAAATAAAAGCGCTGTAAATGTGAAGAACCCCGGTTGTAGGTACCGGGGTTCTTCTTTTAGAAGGGGAAACAAAAATTAGGCGATTGTTATAAGTTTCTTTTCTTCCTTTAAAGGTTTGATCTCTTCGGAAGGGAAATCGATAGTAAGTATGCCGTTTTCAAAGCCGGCCTTAATATCGTTTTCATCAAGATGTTCGCCTACGTAGTAGCTTCTTCTGCATTCGCCGGTGTGACGTTCTGAGAATATCACTTCGCCTTTGTCGTTCTTTTCTTCCTTTGTGTCACCGTGTGTGCCTGTGATCGTGAGGTAGCCGTCCTTAAGCTCGGCCTGTATCTCTTCCTTGCTGAATCCCGGAAGCTCTATCTCCATGTGGTAGTTGCCGTCTTTTTCGGTTATATCTGTTTTCATTATTCCGCTCTTTAAGGAAGTCCATGCCGGCCTGTCAAAGAATCCGTCAAGAAAACCATCCATCATTCTGTCATTTAATAAACTCGGTGTATACATATGTCATTCCTCCTTTATACTGATGAGCCGGCATGCCGGACCTTCCGGCTTGCGGTG
>JAILGE010000012.1 GCA_024697065.1 Lachnospiraceae bacterium | reverse complement strand
GAATGGATCAGTGAATGAGAGTTCACACCTGGGGATGCTTAAGCAAGCAAAGTACCCGTAATAAGGCTCCGTGGTCAAGCGGTTAAGACATCGCCCTTTCACGGCGGTAACACGGGTTCAATTCCCGTCGGAGTCATGATTATTTTGTAAATTAATTCAAAATAATTAAAGATTCACTTGCAAAATGATACGAAATTTGTTATCATTTTACAGCTACAGTTGAATAAAGTTTTACGTATTTATTCCTTAGTTAAATACGCCGATGTGGCTCAATTGGCAGAGCAGCTGATTTGTAATCAGCAGGTTATCGGTTCGAGTCCGATCATCGGCTTATTTTTTTTCATAAATTAGATTGTTCTGGACCTTTAGCTCAGTTGGTTAGAGCAACCGGCTCATAACCGGTCGGTCCTGGGTTCGAGTCCCCGAAGGTCCATTTCCTGAACGATATCGGATTAGGATTATCTGTATAATGACATTATGGCCTAGTGGCTCAGTTGGTTAGAGCGCCGCCCTGTCACGGCGGAGGTCGTCGGTTCGAGTCCGATCTGGGTCGTGAGATTCACAACCATGAATTGTTGAATTCCTTGATATTCTTCAGTAACGGTTGTAGGATCAATGGTATTATTGACAACTGGATATTCCCCAGTAGTTTAAAACGGAAGTTTAGCTCAGCTGGGAGAGCATCTGCCTTACAAGCAGAGGGTCACAGGTTCGAGCCCTGTAACTTCCATCTTTATGCCGGCGTGGCGGAACTGGCAGACGCGCGGGACTTAAAATCCCGTGGTAGCAATATCGTACCGGTTCGATTCCGGTCGCCGGCAGTTATTAAGTATCAGAAGCTTCTTTAATTCCTGACAGAGGCTTCTTTTTTTATGTCAAATATTTGACAAACCTATCTCTAATCAAAAAATATACATAAGGGGTAAATATTAATGGGAAGTCGTATTAGATTAATAATATTTTTTGTTGTTATGATCATAGTTGATGTTCAGGCTGTATTGATGATGGTTAGTCCGGACTGGTACAGGGATTTTATTGCTAAAAATCCGGGGTGGGATCCATATGGTAAAATGACAGATGCTTCGGATGGAACGATCAGGAAACAGGGGGCGATTACAATCCTGATTTCGGTTGCTGTCGCTGCAATTATTCTAAAAGTTGTTGGGATTATCTGAATAAGCAGAGATAATGTTAATGAAATATGATCCGTTTTCTTTGGAGCGGGACATTTTTATTTGTTCACTTGGTATTGTTGAAATATAATATTGACATTCAGAAAAGTATTTGATACATTATGGCTAATTTATATTAGCCGCTGTTTTATGGTTAAGGATGATAGCATTAAAACTATACTTCACGTTTAAGAAAGGAAAAATGTTTTGAAACTTGTTGTTTTTATCGTTGCAGCTGTTTTTGTTATTTTATTTTCAATGTGGATGATAGTAAGTCCTCAGAGCTACAGGGACTATCTTTCCGCCCATCCGGGAATGGATAAGTCAGGTAACTGGGAAAATGCTTCTGACGGCAAGATACGTATCACCGGTATTGCAATAATAGCAGCAATGCTTGCATGTATAGCTGTCATATTAAAAATGATTGGAGTTCTGTAATTTTACAACCTGATCTGAATCTGCTACCGTCCCTGATGAATACTTATCTCGGGCGGTATTTTTTATGTTTAAAAAATAAAACGATTTGTAAAGTCATTTTATGAAAGTTGATGTTTTATCATCCTGTAAGTTTGGTGAAAATGTTTAAAAAAATTTGCACTCTTTCGAGTTGTATGGTAAAATACCATATTCGTAGGGTTCTATTTTTTAGGGGGCAATAATATGACAGAGCGTTTTGTTATCATTGATATGGTAAGTGGCGAATATCTTGCAGAGAGATTTCTCAGAGGATATTTTCTTACTTCTGACATTTCGCAGGCTATACAGGCTAAGACAGAGGATGATGCAAGAGAGAAGATCAACAAGCAGACCATCAAGAGTGGTGATGCATTTAAGATCGAATCCATCATGATATCCTGAGGCGAAGTGTACTGATGATTCAAATTTTGAGCACATCGTTTTTACGGTGTGCTTTTTTATTGTAAAGATTGCCTTATTAATATAAAATATCATGGTGTTGAATAAAACTGCGATAATACGTGCAGAGCAAATATGGAGGAATGGATTATGGCAAGTGAAATCAGAGATATCAACCTTGCGCCCTCGGGCGCGATGAAGATCGAGTGGGTGAAAAACCATTGTGACCTTCTTCGTACACTTGAAGAGGAGTTTTCGAAGACAAAACCTTTCGCAGGTAAAAAAGTTGCACTTTCGGTTCATTTGGAAGCAAAGACAGCTTACCTCTGCAAGGTTCTTAAAGCAGGCGGTGCCGATATGTATGTTACCGGATCCAATCCGCTCTCCACTCAGGATGACGTGGCTGCGGCTCTGGTTGCAGACGGACTCGAGGTTCATGCATGGCACGGAAGTACTCCGGAGGAATACAATGAGCATATCAGGGCTGTCCTTAAGGTGGCACCCAATATCATAATCGATGACGGCGGTGATCTGGTTCACATGATGCATACGGAATTCAAAGATCTTATCCC
The DNA here is from genome assembly GCA_024697065.1 of Lachnospiraceae bacterium. Classification (GTDB taxonomy): domain Bacteria; phylum Bacillota; class Clostridia; order Lachnospirales; family Lachnospiraceae; genus NK4A136. The sequence goes on along the minus strand of JAILGE010000012.1, from coordinate 49,171 downwards.
GCAGGTTATAGGCGGATGTGAAGAGACTACTACAGGTATCCTCAGACTTGAAGCCATGAACCGTGATGGAAAGCTTGAATTCCCTATGGTACGTGTAAATAACGCACAGTGCAAGCACTTCTTTGATAACCGCTATGGTACAGGCCAGTCCGTATGGGACGGTATCAATCGTACGACCAATCTTATCGTAGCCGGCAAGACCGTTGTTGTTGCGGGATACGGCTGGTGTGGCAAGGGTGTTTCCATGAGAGCCAAGGGCCTTGGAGCAAAAGTCATTGTTACCGAGATCGATCCGGTAAAGGCTATCGAAGCTGTAATGGACGGTTTTGAAGTAATGCCCATGAAAAAAGCAGCGGCTCTCGGTGATTTCTTCGTTACCGTAACAGGTTGCGACAAAGTAATTGAAGAGGAAGATTTCATGGAGATGAAGGACGGTGCGATACTTTGCAATGCCGGACACTTCGATTGTGAGATAGATATGGCAGGTCTTCGCAAGATCGCTGTTGAAAGCCATGAACTCAGAAATAACATCATCGGTTATAAGCTTTCCAACGGACGTACCCTTGCGGTATTGGGAGAAGGAAGACTTGTAAATCTCGCATGCGGTGACGGTCACCCGGCGGAGATCATGGATATGAGTTTTGCCATCCAGGCACTTTCCGCAAAATATCTTGTAGAGCATGGCGCAGATCTTAAGGAAAAACTCATCGATGTTCCTGCAGATGTTGACAGGGAAGTTGCTGTAAAGAAGCTTGCATTCCTTGGTAAAGAGATTGATGTACTTACCCCGGAGCAGGAAAAATATCTCAACTCATCAGCGGTTTAAACTATTTTGCACAATCTTGTTTTTTGAGCATTATTATGATATGATACTCAAAGACGGGAATACCTGCTAAATATTAGATAGACAAAAAGGTTTATTTTGTTATAATAACAGAGAACCCCCTTAACGGAATGAGAGGGGAAGTCGAAACATTGTGAGGAGTGTCTAAATGGCGAAGATACTGGTTGTAGACGATGCTGCTTTTATGCGCATGATGATAAAGGATATCCTTACCAAGAACGGATATGAAGTTGCCGGCGAAGCAGAAAATGGAAATGTTGCAGTCAGCAAGTACGCTGAAGTTAAACCCGATCTTGTACTTATGGATATCACAATGCCTGAGAAGGACGGAATTCAGGCGTTAAAGGAGATCAAGGCAGGCGATTCCAATGCCAAGGTTATAATGTGCTCAGCAATGGGACAGCAGGCGATGGTTATTGAGGCTATTCAGTCAGGAGCCAGAGATTTCATCGTAAAGCCTTTCCAGGCTGATCGTGTAATCGAGGCAGTTAAGAAAGTAGTCGGCTGATCAGAACCGGCATAGAGCTTTAGTTCCGCGGCCGGAATTGTAGTGAGTTATGGACATCTTCCGTAGAATGCGGAGGGTGTCTTTTTTTACAGACGGATCAAAGTAATATGAGTGGGCAAACGACAATCAGCAAGCGGCAGGAGGTTACGACATGAAAGAAAATCAGTTGATCACTATCGGAAGAGAACTGGGAAGCGGTGGAAGAGAGATAGGAATGAAACTCTCAAAAGAATTGGGTATTCCTTTCTATGACAGAGAGATACTTGAAGAGTCCGCAAAGAAGAGCGGTTATGCTCAGGAAATCTTTGAGAAGAATGATGAGCGTCCGACAAACAGCTTTCTGTATGCTATTGCCATGGGCGTAAACAGCTACGGGACAGGTTTTCAGAAGCCTCTTACATTAGAGCTTTACCTGGCTCAGTTCAATACCATGAGAAAACTCGCATCCGAGGGTCCCGGTATTTTTATCGGAAGATGTGCCGACTACGTACTTTCCGAAATGTCGCCGATCCTGAATGTGTTCGTCCATGCGGATATGGAAACCAGGATAAAAAACACCGCCGCCAAACACAATATCTCGCACAAGGCTGCCGAGGCAATGTGCATCAGGAGCGATAAGGACAGAGCAAATTACTATAACTACTACTCGAATCATGAGTGGGGCGACAGCAGGTATTACGATCTGATAATCAACACCGGAAAACTTGGAGTGGATAAGGCTGTCGAGATCATTAAAACAAGTCTTGATTGATAAATGCATCCCACACTGTCTGATCTGTTATGCAGTGTGGGATTTGAATTTTTAAGATTATTTTAAGATTATTACGATTTATTGAAATAAATACTCCGGTATATGCATTATCATAATACCGGAAGGAGACCGACTATGCTGTTATTACTGATGACCGCAGAGACTGGCGATGAGCTGTCGGACGATCTGAAGGAAAGAAATAAAATACTGGATAAAGACTTGCGTAAGCTTGCCAGAGGGAAGACACAGGCTCTCGATGAAGTATATGAGCTGACCAAGGGCGCGGTCTACGGATTCATCCTATCGATCCTCAAGAATGAGGAAGACTCAGAGGATGTTATGCAGGATACATATTTAAAAGTATGTCTTAATGCTGATCAATACCGTACTCAGGGCAAACCAATGGCGTGGATAATGACCATCGCAAGAAACCTGGCATTGATGAAATTAAGAAGTCAGAAGAGATATGCAGATATCCCAGACTATGAGTGGGATGCTATTGCAGATGACAATGCCGAGTTCGGAAGCGAAGACAGGATGGTATTGAAAGCCGCGCTTACCAATCTGAACAGTGAAGAATCGCAGATCGTGCTTCTTCATGCGGTATCCGGATTAAAGCACAGAGAAATAGCCGAGATGTTGGATATGCCGCTTGCAACGGTTCTTTCGAAGTACAACCGTTCAATAAAGAAGCTCCAGAAGATTTTTGAAGGATAAAGTCAGGAAGGATCCGATGAACAGAAGAGAAACCGAGGAAAAATTAAAAAAAGCCTGCTATCATGCGGCACCGGATGTGCTTAAAGATGTAAAAGCAAGGCTTGAGAATGCTTCGGAAGAGGACGCTGTCGTTCCCATGAATCTGAAGCAGAAAAGGCACACGCGTTACAGCGTGTTTGTTCCTGCAGTTCTTTCGGGGGCTGCGGCTCTTCTGCTCGTCTGCAATGTGGCGCTTCTGGTAGCCGGTAAAAATAACGAGAACAGGGCGGTAAGGACTGTTGCCCTTGAACTTAATCCGGGTGTGGAACTTGGTGTCAATTCCGACGGCCGGGTTGTAAATGTAAAGACACTGGATAAGTCGTCAGAAGAAATGATATCCAAGATGGATCTTAACGGTACCAATGCGGATGTAGCAGTTAATGCTATAGTCGGTGCGATGTATCAGAGTGGTTCTCTGGGTGATAATCAGACGGCTGTTGCAACAGTTGAAGTTGCAGGTACGGAAGAGACAGCGGTGCAGCCTGCAACCGGAACGGATGAAACAGGTTCTGAAGATGTTACTGTTGCTACTGCGACAACTTCAAGCGATAAGAATAACGATAATAATGATAATAAACCCGATACAGTATCGGATAATGGCATAACTGAAGATGCAACGGTTTCTTCCAATACGGTCGAAAAGATAGATATGAGTACTTTGAAAAAGCATGATGAATCAGGCGCGAATACTGCGTATCATATAGCACTGAGAGATGCGGGAGTATCTGTTGATCAGGTAACTGAGCATAGTTCATCATGGCAGTTAGAGGAAGAAGATCCGGAATTTGATAATGTTCCGACACCGAAGTCGGAGATTAAAGCAAGTGAGAGCACGGGCGATCAGATAAAAGAGCAGACAAAAGCGTCTTCAGAGGCTGAAGATGAGAGTGAGATAAAGGCATCGGCGGGAGCAACGGCGACGCCTTCGGTAAAGGCATCAGCGGAAGCAACGGAAACACCTTCGGTAAAGGCATCAGCGGAAGCAACGGCGACACCTTCCGTAAAGGCATCAACGGAAGCAACGGCGACGCCTTCTGTAAAAGCTTCGGCCAAAACGACGGAAAGAAACGAGCAGATTACAGGCGGGTTTTACCTTGTCACTTTCAAGACTGCGCGATATACTTATATTTACATGATAGATGAGGACGGTGGGATCCTTTCGGTAAGCCGTTCCGTCATCTGATCAGATCAATTTAACTTCCCGGAGGTACTACATAATGGCATATCCTACACCGCATATTAATGCGACACCGGCAGATTTCGCAAAGACAGTTCTGATGCCGGGAGATCCGCTTCGTTCGAAATTCATCGCGGAGAATTATCTCACTGATGCAAAGCTCATTAATAACGTAAGAGGTGTTCAGGGTTATACCGGCACATACAAAGGCAAGCGCGTGACAGTAATGGCCAGCGGTATGGGAATGCCTTCCATCGGTATCTACAGCTATGAGCTATTTAATTTTTTTGACATAGATAACATCATAAGGATCGGATCCGCCGGTTCTTACAAGAAGGATGTGGCGCTTAAGGATCTGGTTTTTGCACTCAGTGCATCCACGGATTCAAATTACGCAAGACAGTTTCAGCTTCCGGGTACATTTGCTCCTTCAGCTGATTTCACACTGCTTTCCGCTGCTGTGGAGAATGCGAAGAAGCTGGGAGTAAAATACAACGTGGGCAATGTTTTATCAACAGACGTATTCTATGATGCACAGCCTGATGCAAATGCGAAATGGATAGAGATGGGTGTGCTCTGTGTAGAGATGGAGACGGCTGCCCTTTATATGAATGCCGCAAAGGCCGGAAAGAGAGCGCTGGGGATGTTTTCGATCTCAGATCATCTCATCACCGGCGAGGCCTTATCTTCCGAGGAAAGACAGACCAGCTTCACGAATATGATGGAGGTCGCTCTTGAGACTGCGATTCAGTTCGAATGAGGCTGTATATAGTAAAAATATGAAGATAATATTGTTGTAATCTGCAGGCATTTTCGGTATACTTGATTTTGGAGTATTCTGGAGAATGCCTGTTATTTCATGTATATCTTGGGGGTAATAAAATGAAAGAACTCATGATAATGTATCATCCCGTTAAGAAGGAGATCAGATTCTTCGGACGGTTTAAAGGTGATTTTGTTGAGATTCCTTATGAGGACTGTCCGCATCTGGTAAAGTACAGTCCGGGTTCGGGTGAATTCCTTTTGCAGAATCAGGGTTCGAATTTCTTTGATGACATCTGGGAGCAGTTTTCCAGGGAAAATGTCAATCTTACCTTTAAAGGAACCAAGATAGACTATGAAGATTTCCGCAAGAAGGTAGCGGATTATAACGAAGAGAAAGAAAAAGAGATCTTTAAGATCGCAGATTATATTGAATTACCAAATGTTTCCGAGATATACGAAGCTATCAGCGATTTCTGCGGCGAAGCGCTTGAGTCATTTGATTCCCAGTTAAAGAATCAGGAAACAAAGCAGATGTTCCGTCTGCGTAAGAAACTTTTCGATGAGCGTAAGGCTGTGCTTGATCAGGATGAGGTAAACCTCTGCCTGGTAGGTACATATTCTGCCGGCAAGTCCACTTTTATCAATGCGATAATCGGTAAGCGTATCCTTCCGGAGAGCATCAATTCCGAAACTGCGAAGATGTACAAGATCCGTAATGAGTACAATCCCCGCGTAAGTTTCGTTCTCAATACCACAAGAGAAGAGAAGCCTGATAACATCCAGATAATCTGGAATGCGGCAATCAACCAGTTTGAAGTGACCAAGTCACAGAATTATGTTGAGGATGGCGTAAGAAAGGCTCTTGAATCAGAAACAGCAACAGTTGCAGAGCTTGGTCTTAAGCAGCATGAGCAGCTTTGCAGGATCCTTAAGAAGTTAAATGATATCCCGAATAAGGAGCAGAAGGATGGCTCCGGATATATCAACGGTGTTATCGAAGTGGGTTATCCGATCCCTCTTTGCAGAGATATCAACTTTACATTCTTTGATACGCCGGGTACGGATTCCAATTCGTCAGAGCACCTGCTCATCCTCAAGGAGGCACTGCAGCACCAGACGAATTCCATTCTCATCGTTATGTATGAGCCTACCAAGATGGAAGGTACCGGTAACTCTGTTCTCTACAAGCTCATCAACGGATTCCGTGACAGCAAGAAAAATGAGCAGGGTGTGTCCATTGATCTTGACAGATCATTCCATGTGATCAATCAGGCTGATACAAAGACCAGCAAGGATTTAAAGCTCCTTCGCAACAAGAAGGTTGTTGTATCCCTCAAGGAAGAAGATAAGATCTGTGACGAGGAAGATATGGAGTTAGATCTTTCCGAAGCAAGACTCTTCTTTGTTTCTTCAAAGGCAGCATATATCAGTAAGGCTATTCAGGGCGGTATCGATCTTGATGACGAGCGCTCATGGTTAGCAAATCATAAGAACGAGATCAATAACGAGCCGGCAGTGGATCCCTTTACAGAGAACCCTGCGAATATCAAGGCGGACAGCGGACTCTTCTATCGTTACGATAAGCTTGCAAATGCAGACTTCGAAACCAAGCAGCTCATAGCTGATTCCGAAAAGGCAGCAAAGGAATGCGGCGGCACTCTCGACGGAGTAATCCGCAGGATTTATATCAATTCCGGTATGTATGCCATTGAACAGGAGATCATCAAATATGCTCAGAAGTATGCCCTGGCTGTAAAGGCAAAGGGGCTGTACGACAGCATAGAGAATCTCATCAATTTCGTACGTGTTGACTACGAAGCTATCGAGAATCAGGCAAGACTTTCCAAGGAGCACATCGAGAAGAATATCGAGATCATGAAGACAAGCATGGTCAAGGACATCGAGAATGCTCATGATGAATTCGTGGCCCGTATCACAGATGATTCACTTGAGACTCAGGTTGCGGAGATCAAGGAACTGGTTCATGAGATCGAGAAGAGACAGGAAGCTGCAAGCCGCCAGGCAGACAAGATGCAGTGGATAGCACTTAAGCCTGAGATCTTCGAAAAGAAGAATGAGATCATCATTAGTGAGCTTAACCGCTATCTTCAGGAGATAGATGATGTCTACAAGAGGATCAGAGGTAACATCCTGGCTTCCCAGGTTCAGGAGTTGAAGATCATCATCATCAAGAAGATCAAGGAATACAAGGGTATCGATGAAGGTCTTATCAGACGTATCGCCAATATCTCAGAGACAGAGATCCCGCCTTCAGAGCTTACAGCTCTTAAGATGAACGATTACATCAATGAGCAGAAAGCGATCCTTATCTTCAACACCATGGATAAGAAAGCTTACAAGCGCGATCTGGAGAGAGCATTCAACGCTCAGACCGTAGAGCAGTTCGTGGCATATAAGGATGAGGTCATCCGTGTAGCACGTCAGCGTACCGCAGAAATGGTCGATGAATTCAAGAACAACATCGATACTATTTCAGGTTCACTTGAACTCCTTGTTAAGGATGAGAACCGCGCTATCGAAGAGCAGAAGAAGGCTAAGGCTGTTCTTGATATGATCGGTGCCAAGGATGCCGAACTCAATCGCAAGATCTGGGGCGAGAAAGAATGAAAATGTTACGGGGAATTATAAGATAAAAATATATCTTGCTTTTTTCTGAGCATACGCTTATACTACAAATAATTTCATAAAGAACCGAAACCGATGACCGGAAATAGTACATAGGGTACACTTATTCTGACAGAGAGCCGCGGTGGTGAGATGCGGCAGAACAAGGCTTATGGAATGGCTCCGGGAGGGCAGAGGCAAAAGGTATCGATCAGATTTTGGAGGATACGGATTAGCTTTTGACGGAGAACCCGCCGTTACTTAGGGGAAGCACATGATGGTGTGTGAGCAGAGAGGGTCTGATTTATAACAGATCAATTCAGGTGGTACCGCAGGTGAAGAATTTTGAACCTGTCCTGACATTAACCAATGTCGGGGCAGGTTTTTTGTATGATTGCCCGACATTTCACAAAACAGCGGATTTACAGGAGGAAAAAAAGATGATCAAAGAAGCAATCATGAAGATCGTAAACAAGCAGGACCTTTCATATGATGAGGCCTATGCAGTAATGAATGAGATAATGAGCGGCGAGACCAGCCAGACCCAGAATGCGGCTTTTCTTGCCGCTCTTTCAACTAAGAGTGCAAGAGCGGAGACCGTTGATGAGATCCTGGGATGTGCAACAGCCATGAGAGAGCATGCTGTACAGGTCGATCACGGAATGGATGTACTGGAGATCGTTGGAACGGGCGGAGACCACTCCAACAGCTTTAACATCTCCACGACATCGGCTTTCGTAATAGCAGCATCCGGCGTTAAGGTTGCAAAGCACGGTAACCGCGCCGCTTCTTCCAAGTCCGGTACGGCAGACTGTCTCGAGGCACTGGGCGTAAATATCGATCAGAGTCCGGAACTTTGCAAGAAGCTCCTTGCAGATCCCGGAATGTGCTTCTTCTTCGCACAGAAGTATCATACTTCGATGAAATATGTGGGAGCCATCAGAAAGGAGCTTGGAGTACGTACGGTATTCAATATCCTCGGACCCCTTACAAACCCCGGAAAGCCCAAATACATGATACTTGGTGTATATGACGGATATCTTGCAGAGCCTCTTGCAAGCGTAGTATCAGGCCTTGGCGTAGAGAGAGGAATGATAGTTTACGGTGAGGACAAGCTTGATGAGATCAGCATGAGTGCACCTACCAAGGTCTGCGAGCTTAAGGACGGCTGGTACAAGAGCTATGAGATCTGCCCCGAAGATTTCGGATTCAAGAGATGCTCAAAGGATGAGCTCCTTGGAGGAACGCCTGAGGAAAATGCTCAGATCACAAGAGACATCTTAAGCGGCAGGATCACAGGCCCCAAGCGCGAAACAGTACTTTTAAATGCAGGCGCAGCCATCTATGTGGGCGGCAAGGCTGACAGCATGGCTGACGGCGTTAAGAAGGCGGCAGAGCTTATTGATAACGGCGAAGCATTAAAGAGACTTGAGGCTTTCGCGAAGGCGTCAAACGAGTAAGGAGGGGCAGATGTCTTTAAAGTTATTTCCTTCCCTTGAGGAATGCAAAAAGTACAGCGGTGAATATAAATATGTTCCCGTATCTTCATCCATACTCGCCGATGAACGTACACCCATAGAGGTGCTCAGAGCGCTGCGTGCTTCCGGAAAGAGATGCTTTATCCTGGAGAGTGCGGAACACGGTAAATGGGGAAGATATACATTTATAGGGTGCGATCCGAGTCTCGAGCTTACATGCAGAGACGGGGAGTTAAAGATCAGGGATGTGATCGGAGACAAGATCGTTGATGAGCATCATACAGATCATCCTGCCACAGAGATAAGAGCTCTTCTTAAGGAATACAAGAGCCCCTCCGTTGAGGGAATGCCTTCATTCACAGGCGGATTAATGGGATATTTCGCATATGATTATCAGAAATACAATGAGAAGACCTTAGACATCGATGTGGACGATAAGGAAGGTTTTGCGGATGTGGATCTCATGCTCTTCGACAAGCTGATAGCATTTGATCACTTCAGACAGCAGATTTTCTTTATCGTGAATCTTAAGCTGGCGGATATTGATGCAGAGTATGGGAACGCACCGGCTGTTATAGAGAGAATGATAGACGATGCTCTCGGAAAGAATGTCGATGTGAATGAAGCTGGATCCGGTGAATTCGCAGGTAAGAGACTGGGACCTGTGACACCGAGATTTGATGAGAAGCAGTTCAGTGCCATGGTTGAGAAGGCTAAGGAATATATTTATGAGGGTGATATCTTCCAGGTGGTCCTTTCCAACTGCATGACAGCTGAATACGAAGGCTCACTCCTTAATGTCTACAGACAGCTCAGATCACTCAATCCGTCCCCTTATATGTTCTACTTCGGAAGTGACACATTGGAAGTGGCGGGAGCATCACCGGAAACTCTTGTAAAGCTTGAAAACGGAGTGCTCCATACATTCCCGCTGGCAGGAACCAGCAAGCGAGGCGCGACGGAAGAAGAGGATGCTCTCTTTGAGAAGCAGCTTATCTCTGATGAGAAGGAGAGAGCCGAGCATAATATGCTGGTAGATCTGGGAAGAAATGATCTGGGGCGTGTGAGCAAATTCGGTTCCGTGGAAGTGGAAAAATATATGACAGTGGAAAAATATTCCCACGTTATGCATATAGCTTCAACGGTAAGAGGAAGCCTGAGAGAGGATATGGACGCATTGGATGCCATCAACTCCGTGCTTCCTGCGGGAACTCTGTCGGGAGCCCCCAAGATCAGAGCCTGCAGCATAATCGCGGAGCTTGAGCAGGACAAGAGAGGCATATATGGCGGTGCGGTAGGATATCTTGATTTCACCGGCAATATGGATATGTGTATCGCCATCAGACTTGCATATAAGAAAAACGGCAAGGTCTATATCAGGAGTGGTGCAGGTATAGTTGCGGATTCCGTTCCCGAGAAGGAATACAAGGAGTCGGTAAACAAGGCAAAAGCCGTGGTCACTGCCATGGAAGAAGCGGAGGGCATGAATGATCCTTTTGATAGATAATTATGACAGTTTCTCATATAATCTTTACCAGATGATAGGAAACCTGGATCCGGATATAAAAGTTATAAGAAATGATGCGATGACATGTGAAGAAATGGAAAGCCTCGCACCCTCAAGGCTTATAATCTCACCGGGACCGGGATGGCCCAAGGATGCAGGCAGATCCGAAGAAGCGGTTCAGTACTTTAAGGGCAAGATTCCCATCCTTGGCATATGTCTCGGACATCAAGGAATCTGTGAAAGCTTCGGCGCGAAGATGGTCCATGCAAAAGAACTGATGCACGGAAAGCAGTCCGAGGTTAAGCTGGATAAGAGCGAGAAGTTATTTTGCGGACTTTCCGATCATGTGAAGGTTGCAAGATACCATTCCCTTGCGGTATCGGATGAAGATTTTCCGGAGTGCCTTAAGGTTATCGCGAAGACCGATGATGACGAGATAATGGCGGTAAGACACAGGGATTATGAGATCTACGGACTCCAGTTCCATCCAGAGTCGGTGCTTACACCGGAGGGCGGCAGGATCCTTAAGAACTTTCTTGAGATCTGACAGATAAGCGCATATGAAGTAAGATCCGGGCTGCAGATTATAGTATTATGTCATGAATGCAGACCGGAATTCCCGGAGGTATAAATTGAGTAAGAACATATTGGAAGAGATCGCCGCATATACGAAGAAAAGGATCGACATCCAAAAGGAAATGCACAGCGTAAAGGAAGTACTGAAAGCTGCGGAAGCAGCACTTGAAGAGAGAGAAAAGAGCGGCCGCATCGGTTTGAAAGCTTTTGAAGAGGCTCTGAAGAAAGAAAAGCTCTCCTTTATCTGTGAAGTAAAGAAAGCATCACCTTCAAAAGGCCAGATGGTGTCCGATTCTGATTTTGATCCTCTTAGGATCGCTTCGGATTATAGGGCGGCAGGTGCGGATGCATTTTCGGTGCTTACGGAACCGGAGTATTTCAAAGGCAGTGATAAATATCTGAGATCCATTACAGATAATATTACCGATATACCGGCGCTCAGGAAAGATTTTACCGTGGATGAATATATGATCTACGAAGCGGAGACGCTTGGGGCTTCGGCGATTCTTCTGATAGTTGCCATACTGTCTCAGGAAGAACTGGAAAAATACCTGGTGGTTGCAAAAAAGCTTAAGCTTGCGGCGATAGTTGAGACGCATTCCGCAGAGGATATAGACAGAGCGCTTTCTGCCGGGGCGGATATCGTTGGTATCAACAACAGAGACCTCAGAACATTCAGGACAGATATTCAAAACAGTATCGATTTGAGACATTTGATACCATCTGATAAAATATTTATTTCGGAATCCGGAATACACACTCCGGATGATATAATAAGACTTCGGGAATGCGGGGCCGATGCCGTACTTATAGGAGAGGCTATGGTCACCAGCAATGATAAGGGAGCCATGCTTAAGGCTCTCAGAGGATAAGAGGAATACAGGAAGGAGTAATACAATGGGAGAAAAGAAAGGCCGTTACGGAGATTTCGGCGGACAGTATGTGCCGGAAACTTTGATGCCTGCCATACATGAGCTTGAAGAGGCTTATAACAAGTACAGTAATGATCCGGAGTTTAAGAAGGAACTTACGACTCTGTTAAATGAATATGCAGGCCGTCCCTCATTATTATATTATGCGGAAAAGATGACAAAGGATCTTGGCGGTGCAAAGATTTATTTAAAGCGTGAAGATCTGAATCATACGGGTTCGCACAAGATAAACAATGTGCTGGGACAGGTTCTGCTTGCCAAGAAGATGGGAAAGAAAAGAGTCATCGCCGAGACAGGCGCAGGCCAGCATGGTGTTGCGACAGCTACGGCAGCAGCACTCATGGATATGGAATGCGAGATCTTCATGGGCAAGACTGATACCGAGCGTCAGGCCCTCAATGTTTATCGTATGGAGCTTTTAGGCGCTAAGGTTCATCCCGTTTCAACAGGCACCATGACACTTAAGGATGCAGTAAATGAAGCGATGCGTGAATGGGCGGGAAGAATGGATGATACTCTCTATGTCCTTGGATCCGTAATGGGGCCTCATCCTTTCCCTATGATCGTACGCGACTTCCAGAAGATAATCGGCGAAGAGATAAAGGCGCAGCTTATGGAGCGCGAAGGCAGACTCCCTGATGTGGTAATGGCATGTGTAGGCGGCGGAAGCAATGCAATGGGAACCTTCTATGATTTCATTAAGGATGAGTCGGTAAAGCTCATCGGATGCGAAGCTGCGGGTGAAGGTGTTGATACGCCCAGAAATGCCGCGACCATAGCAAACGGCAAGCTTGGAGTATTCCATGGTATGAAGTCACTCTTCTGCCAGAATGAATACGGACAGATCGATGAAGTTTATTCTATTTCGGCAGGACTGGATTATCCCGGTATCGGACCGGAACATGCCATGCTCAATGAAACGGGACGTGCACAGTACGTATCAATTACGGATGAAGAAGCCGTAAGTGCCTTTGAGTATCTTTCAAGAGTGGAGGGAATAATCCCTGCCATAGAAAGCTCTCACGCCGTTGCTTATGCAAGAAAGCTTGCACCTACCATGAGCAAGGATCAGATCATGGTTGTAACGGTATCCGGCAGAGGCGACAAAGATGTGGCTGCGATCGCAAGATATCGCGGTGTAAAGATCTTTGATTGAAGGAGGAAACTATGAGCAGAATACATAAAGCATTTGAGAATGGGAAAGCTTTTATCCCCTTTTTAACGGGAGGAGACCCGGATATAGCAACTACTGAAAAATTGATACTGGCAATGGCTGAGAACGGTGCAGATCTTATTGAGATCGGAATCCCTTTTTCAGACCCAATAGCTGAGGGACCTGTGATCCAGGAAGCCGATGAGCGTGCACTTAAGAACGGCTGCACAACGGATGATCTGTTCGAGCTGGTAAAAAGGGTTCGTACAAAGACAGAGGTGCCTCTTATCTTCATGACATATTACAATCCCGTTTTCTCATACGGAAATGAGAGATTCTTTAAGAATGCATCGGAGGCCGGTATAGACGGCATAATTGTCCCTGATGTTCCTTTCGAAGAGAGCGATGAGATCCGTTCCGTAAGTAAAAAGTACGGAGTTGATCTCATCAATATGATCGCGCCCACTTCCGATGAGCGTATTGAGAAGATAGCGAAGGCTGCAGAAGGTTTCCTTTACTGTGTATCCTCTCTCGGAGTAACGGGAGTTCGTGAAAAGATCACGACCAATGTTGGAGAGATGATCGAAAAAGTTCGTAAAGTAAGCGATATCCCCTGTGCCATCGGATTCGGTATTTCCAACCCCGAGCAGGCTCATACTATGGCTCAGGTATCCGACGGTGTCATAGTAGGATCCGCTATCGTGCGTCTGATCGCAGAAAGCGGAAACGAGGCAGTAGAGAAGGTTTCTTCCTACGTAAAAGAGATGAAGGCGGCTGCAAACAAATGAGATCCATATTGATCAAAGATACTACAAGAGAAGAGCGAGAGCAGATAGTAAATGAATCCATAGGAAATGTGTCAGGCAGCTGTGACGGCTGTGCTGTGGGAATCCTGGATATGTATGATGATTATATTGAGGGACGCAGAGAACTCCGCGATATCAATGCGTCTTTCAGGGCAAATTACCAGAGCGGCTATGGTGAAGATGAGTCCCGCAGCAGTTGCGGATTTATAAAATACTAAAACTGCTCACATCGCATAGGCTCGCAGGACGGTTTCCCCGTTATGTGAGCTATGCGGTGTGGGAAGTTTTAGTATTAAAAAATGAGTAATAGCGCTAAATGGAATAAAAAAACCCTGTATCTTTCGATACAGGGTTTTTTGGTAGATACTTAAGCGGTTTTCCGAATCTTATTAGTCGGGCTCGTTGAAAGGTACGCCGTCCGGAAGGAATGCATTCTTTGTCGTGAACTTGATGACATCGAATGTAGGAACGTGAGGGATCTCGATAGGTGGGATAGGTACAACCTTGTAGTTTGCAAAGTCGGGATATGAATCGATATCCGCCATATATGTGATGAAAGGATACTCACGTCCGTGGAGTATGAGAACCTCACCCTTCTGCTTATTGAATCTCTGGAGCTCGGAGATGGAGATGAGAGGACGTTTCTCGGGTCCTGCAGGTCCCCATGCGTTGATATCACCGCATAAGAAGCTCATCTCGGAGAGCAGGTCACGTTCACGTGATGTAAGGAAGATCCAGTTATCACAGTTACCCTTAATTGTATCTGCATCTTCACCGTAACGTCCCTTCAACTGGTGAATAGACTGAACGATGAGATAGAATCTCATGTTACGGCTTCGGCCGGCGGAGATCATGGACGGCATATCCGGAACCTTCGGGATATTACAGAACTCATCGAGTACGAAGTTAACACGGATAGGAAGTGAAAGTGTCGGCTGTCTCTGAGCCTCACCGATGAGGATTTCGTATACCTGCTTGATGAACATTGTTACGAGGAAGTGACAGGTTGTCTTTTCATCGGGAACGATGATGTAAACAGCAGTCTTCTCGTGACCGAACATTCTCATATCGAATGTGTTGTGGCAGAGCATATCGGTAAGTCTCTTGTTAAGGTTGAAGATGGAAACCATTCCGTAGAGAACCGACATGATGGATCCGACTGTCTTCTCGTTCTCACCAAGGAGAGTACCCTTGAAGAGCATACCGATGGTGTTCTGAGAGCTCATCTTACCTGCCAGAGTCTTTAATGACTCGAGAGCAGACTGTGAGCAGAGAGCTGTAAGGCTTCGCATGTTAACCGCACCTTCCTGTGCAGCTGCTTCGAAGAGCAGGTACATGTTAGCCGTAAGCAGTGTCTCAGCCATCAGAGGATAGAGAAGATCGGTTGAGTTTTCTTTCTGTCTTGCTGCAAGTGTAGCCGCAAGGTCGTTGATGAGGTTGTTAGCCTCGTCCTTTCTGCCTGTGGTGTAATACTCGAAAGGAAGAGCGAGGGGATCCCACATGTCGCCGTATCCGATATCACGGAAGTTAAGAACGACAAGCTTGTATCCGCGCTCCTTTGCAAAGCCTGCCGTACGAACGTAGAGCTCGGCCTTAGGGTCGGTAACGATGAAAGACTCGCCTGCACGGATCATCATGTTGATGGTAGGCATACAGAACGTACGGGTCTTCTTGGAACCGGTAGCACCGAAGATAAGTGTATGTGTATCGGTTCCGTCAAGGTAAGCGGTATTTCCGTCTGACATAACGGGGATACCTGCTGTAGGATAGGAAGCTGCATGAAGGTCTACCTTTGTAGCAGAGCGCTTGATCTCTTCCTCTGTAGCCCAACGGGTCTGGCCGCTGGTTGCTTTATATCTTGTATTCTTTATCTGATTACTAGCCATTTGGTTTACAGCCTCCTTTTAGTAATTGAACTGCGACGTAAAGATACGTGCATTGTTCTGGATCATCTCACTGACATATATTCCGTCCGGTGCAAAAGCATTGATCATACCCTTGCTGATCACTCCGTCGAAGGGCGGTGTGGAGGTGTAGATAGAATAAGCTATGTCGCTGGCCATCTTATCAAGAAGTGTATATCCGGCGAAGTACTGGTCTTCCTTAAGCCGTGCTACTGATGCATTGATCATCTTCTCGGCTTCATCATCCAGTGTAAGACCGTACTCTCCGATGGCTCTCTTAACATACTCACTGAGAGCATTGATATCGGGAAGCTTCATCTCGAGAGGCTGGATATGGAAGAAGAGCGCAAGGATGTGAGTAAGCTGCTCAACAGCCTGCGGATTGTATGAAGGGATATTGAATACATAAATGATATCGGAATCAAGACTCTGGAGAAATTTCATCATGTTGATGAAGTTCTCTTCATTGAAATGTCCGATCCACTCATTAACATCGATGAATAAAAGTCCGTGGAACTCGGAACGGAAGCCCGCACCGTTACGGATCTTTTCCTCGATCTTGGAGATCTCCTGGAAAGACTGTTTGTCAGGTGCATATTCCATATAGTAATCAGCTCTTGTATGCTGACCGTAGAAAGTGAGCAGATTTTCTTCTTCGTATACAAATCCTGTCAGCAGATCCATGAGGTAATCGGTGTCGATACCCACATCGGTGGACCAAAGAAGGTTGGGAACCACAGGTGCTTTTCTGACTTTAAGTTTCTTCATGTTCTCGCTGAGACGATGCCACTGTTCAACAACGTCTTTGAAATCATTGAGCCCTTCGAGGGCCATGATCTCCTTGTAGTAACGGTTTTCTGCCATTTTGTTGCCCGCCTTTCTTAAAATTACACTTTTTAAAAATTTATGAATGAGTGCGGAATAAAACATAAGTAGGAAATTTGAGATAGTTTCCCCTCAATCATAAAAGAGATTATATCAGAACGCCTTAATTTTGACCATAGGAAAGTGATTTCTCGGAAACCGAATTGGTAATATTTACATAAAGGAGGCAGGCCTTTTAAGGAATTATTTCGAAGGTCTGGCGGGGATATCCCTTTTCGATATCATCGGAAGAACCTTCGGAGTAGTAGAATTTGACTCCGTTTGAAGAATAATTGCCGTACTGGACGGCATTGTTGTAGATATCATGCCCAAGACCGTCGTAATCGGAGCTGTCGATATAGGCAAGGATTGAGCGGATGACGCCCTTTACGAACTCCTGGGAATTATCGGAAGAGTAAGTATCAATGGTAAGCTTATCCGTTTTGCCGTTATTGGAGGCGGTGGTGAAGACGACTCCCGTATCTTTGTCACCGGAGTAAAGCTTATATGTGCGGGATTTGCCATTGTCTTCCTTAAGTACAAGGGAATCTGCCTGGAGAGTCCTGTTCAGAGATGCCACAAGACTGTCATCCGATGAGGATGATGAACCGGGATCGGATCCCGATGATCCTGAGCCTGAGGAAGAGTCGGATCCCGAGCCGGAAGCTGATGAAGATGATCCCGAACCCGAGTCGGATGAAGCACCGGAACCTGAGGCGGCTCCGGAAGATCCGGAGGAAGATGAGCCGGATGAAGCCTCCGAGGATGACGAACCCGAACCGGAAGCGGATCCCGAAGAAGACGAACCTGAGCCGGCCCCTGAGTCTGAAGTCGACGAACCCGAGCCTGAATCAGAACCTGAAGATGATGAGCCTGTGCTATCGGAGTCCGGATTTGAATCGGAACCGGAACCTGAAGCGCCGGCATCGGAAGATCCGGTATCATCACCTGAGGAATATTCGTTATTATCGTCCGGCTCCCACGCCTGATCCCGGGTAATATCCGGATCTGATGAAGCAAGCCCTGTGTCACCGGAAAGCCCGGACAGTCCTGAAGTGCCTGCCGGACCTGTTGCTTCTGATGAAGGTGTAGCAGACTGAGCTGCACTGTTTTTGTCTACAGGGCGGAGAGGAGAGCCTTCGGGGTATTCAAGCTCGCCCTTCTCATAAAGCTCTGCATACTGTCGGGCTACATTGCTGGAGATCGCACTGGCAGTATTGTTCAGACAGTCGGAGCAGATATTGCGCTTGACGCCTGCTATATCGAATTCGCGACATATCTTCTTCTCACCGCAAAAATCACAGGTCTTTTCCCCGCATCCGCATAACAGAGCTGCGAGTAAACAGGTACAGAGCATAAGATTAATTTTTTTCAGGGTGAGAGGGGTCATACTTTATTTGAATTATTATCCTTACAGTGCGGTCATAATTGACTGTTGATTTTTATGTTTTGGTACGGAAAGCCTTGCTCCGGCAACATATCCACTCCCGGAATTAAGAGAGTGTGCTGTATTCCACCGCCCTTAGCCATTTAGGGAGGGGGATCAGAGTAACTTTATATCGTGCAATTAACATAACGATTATAACACTTTTTAAACCGGTAGGATAACAGGCATTCGTCTATACCGCCCGCTGCCACCTTTCGCCTGTTCGTGCACAAACTGTTTACGTCTTCCTGCCATCCATATATTGTCTGCTTACCACTCCGTACATTCATGGGGGATGTGGGGCACACAAAAAAACCGGCCTCAAATGAGACCGGTCCTTATGTGCGTGACAGGATTCGAACCCACGACCTTCTGGTCCGTAGCCAGACGCTCTATCCAGCTGAGCTACACGCACATTACGCATCAAGCGTACGTTGATTACAATAGCATAAGCGGATTTAAAAGTCAACGAGTTTTTGCGTAGGACATTTTGGCATGCTTGACATGCCGAAAGAGAACTAATTATAATGATTCGGACAGAAATTCACGGGAGTGGTGTTATGAACAGGTCAAAGATCCAGCCGGAAAGGTGCTTTATAAGCTCGATAGATGCTGCGGCGCAGTATGTCGACTATAATGAATACAAGCTTGATCCGGATGGCGAGATTTATGAATACATAATGCAGCTGATAGCATATAATTACGATAATATATCAGCGAAAAAGGCCCGGTTTAAGGACGATTCGTTCTTAGCCACCATAGTACCCGATTCCCCGGAATCATTTGATGCATTTGTGGATGTGGTGACGGATGAGATGCACGATCTCCTCAAGGAGGCGTACGGACTGAGCGCGGGAAGCGGATTGTTCGTATATGCGACGGTTGATGAGCAGCCTGTCATCGCATTTTTCAAACTCAATTACCAGACCCGTCTTGCCTGCGGAAAGGATGATGCGGGAGAACTCGTACTTAAGAAGGATGCAAGGCTTTTGCCCTCACATACCCAGAAGGAATATGACTATTTCTTCGTTAACATATTCGAACAGAGGGTATGGATGTCGGATTCGAAATGCCTGATCGGCGATGAGAATGTCAATTATATGGCAAGCCGCATACTGCATCTGGATCTTAACAAGTCTGAAAAGGAAGCTGTCAAGATAATACAGGATGTAGTGACAGATACGATCAGGGAGTGCTATGAAGATGATGCTCCCAAGAAGATCTTCGAATATCGCAAGGCTGTTGCGGATACTGCAAAGGAAGAGGGAGAGATCAATCCGAAGCGTATCAGGGAACAGGTCTTTTCCGATAACAGGAAGGCACTGGAGATATGCGAGCAGAAGTCCGAAGAGATGGAAGTTAAGGACACACCGGTCTATGTGAGCCCCAAGACCCGCAGATCTCTTGCCAAAAAACAGAAGATAACCACGGGAAGCGGAATAGAGCTTCTTGTTCCTGTGGAACTGCTGGAAGATAAGAATACATTTGATTTCCGTCAGGAGAACGGTATGATCACCATAACCATCAGCGATGTGAGCGGCGAGGTGAAGTAAGGAGGTTAAGAGGCAATTTGACAGGTTGCAGAAAGATATGATAGCGGCGATGAAGGATCACGATAAGCCCAGGAAAGATGCGATCTCTTCGGTTATCTCCGCAATTAAAAAGGTGGCCATTGACGAGGGACACAGAGACGACATTACAGAAGAACTTGTGGACCGCGTGATCCTGAAAGAACTCAAGACCGTGCAGGAACAGATAGACGGCTGTCCCGCAGAACGCACGGAGTTGATGGCAGAGTATAAATTCCGCTATGATGTTATAAGCGCATATGCGCCCAAGCTCATGAGCGCGGAAGAGGTGGAAACGCTTCTTAAGGAAAAATATGCGGATCTGATCGCCACAAAGAACAAGGGCATGATCATGAAGACGGTAATGGCTGAGCTTAAGGGCAAGGCAGACGGTAAGGTAATCAATCAGACAGTTGCAAAGCTCTGTCTGTGATGTATTAAAGAAAAGGAGACTTAACAAATGGCACTTCTTGACGAATGGCGCAAAAAAGCATACGACACACAGAACTACAGCAAAGAGTCCTTAAAGCGTATGTGGGATGATTATTTCAAAGAAGAAAAGAGAGTTTATGCAGAGCTTCTCGAGAACCCTGATGAGGAAGTCAAGGGAACGGTAAAGGATCTTGCAGATAAGTACAAGCTTTCCGTAATGTATATGACAGCTTTTCTTGATGGTATCCAGGAGAGCTTAAAGACACCAAATCCCATCGAGACAATGGAAGAAGATACGGAAGTATCCCTTGCTTTCGATAAGGAAATGCTTTTCAAGAATATGGTAGATGCGAAGGCTGACTGGCTCTACAAGCTTCCCCAGTGGAATGCGATCTTTGATGCAGACAGACAGGCATCACTTATCCGTGAAGCACGTGAAATGGGAACAGTTAAGAAACCAAAGAAGATCTATCCTAACGATCCCTGCCCTTGCGGAAGCGGAAAGAAATACAAGAAGTGCTGCGGTAAGGCAGTTTAAAATTCGGATAAGGGGGGCGTCACACATGAGATATGTGAGATGCCTTCTTTTTTACCCGTGCTTGACAGCAAGAGTAAAATACAAGTGAACGTAAAGAGTGAACAGTTTTTCTGTAAGAATTATGGAAAGGAAGCATGAAATAATGACAAAGATCGATGTAATCTCGGGATTTTTGGGAGCAGGCAAAACTACTCTGATCAAGAAGCTGTTAAAAGAAGCATGGAACGGAGAACAGGTTGTTCTTATTGAAAATGAGTTTGGCGAGATAGGTATAGACGGCGGCTTCCTCAAGGATGCGGGAGTTCAGGTAACGGAGATGAATTCCGGCTGTATCTGCTGCTCTCTTGTGGGTGATTTCGGAACAGCTCTTAAGGAAGTAATGGACAAGTTCCATCCGGAACGTATCGTTATCGAGCCGTCCGGTGTAGGTAAGCTTTCGGACGTTGTTCGTGCCGTTGAGCTTGCGGATCTTGGTGATGATGCAAAGCTTAATTCCGCCATCACGGTTGTTGATGCCAATAAGGCAAAGCTTTATGTTAAGAATTTCGGAGAATTTTTCTCCAATCAGGTAGAAAATGCGGGAACGATCATATTAAGCCGTACGGGAGATATCTCCGATGAGAAACTGCAGAAGACACTGGATATATTAAAGGAGCATAATTCAAAAGCAACCATTATCACTACTCCCTGGGAACAGCTTAAGGGAAGTGATATAAAGGACACAATGGAAGGCGTGGATCTCATGGATACACTTCTCGGAGAAGTAATCGAGAAGTATGGACATGATGATGACGATGATGAGTGCGAATGCCATCACCACCACCATGACCACGACGATGATCACGAGTGCTGCCATCATCACCATGATGATGACGATGATGATCATGAGTGCCATCACCATCACCATGATGATGACGATGATGATCATGAGTGCCATCACCACCACCATGATGATGAAGATGATCACGAGTGCTGCCATCATCATCACCATGATGATGACGATGATGAGTGCGGATGCCATCATCATCACGATCACGATCATCACCACGATCATGATCATCATCACCACCATCATGCTGATGAAGTGTTCGGAAGCTGGGGAATGGAGACTGCTTCCAAGTATACTAAGGAAGAGATCGAAGCTTCTCTTGCAAAGCTGGTGGATGCGGTTACTTACGGAACCGTACTTCGTGCAAAAGGAATGGTACCTGCCAAGGACGGAACATGGATCTATTTCGATTATGTTCCCGGTGAGAGCAGCGTGCGAGAGGGAATGCCCCAGCCCACAGGTAAGTTCTGCGTGATCGGATCCAAGCTCAATGAAGATGAGCTTGCAGAGCTTTTTAGCAAATAAAGGATCGGAAAGGGATCGGGGATATGAAACCTGTATATGTTATCAACGGATTTCTTGAAAGCGGTAAGACACAGTTTATAAAATTCACGCTGGCACAGCCCTATTTTCAGATAAAGGGGAAGACGCTTCTCATACTCTGCGAAGAGGGAGAAGAGGAATATGACAGCAGGGTTCTCAAAGCCTCCAATACGGTGGTTAAGACCATCGAGGATGAGGAGGATTTCACCAATGAGAATCTGATCGCTCTTGAGAAGGAAGTGGATCCTGAGCGTATCATCATAGAATACAACGGAATGTGGAATATGAAGGATTTCACCATGCCATTCCACTGGAATCTTGAGCAGCAGATCACCTGCATAGATGCTTCGACGTTTACCACATTCTACAGCAATATGAAGTCATTGGTGGCTGAGATGATCCGCAAGTCGGAGCTTATCATATTCAACAGATGTGATAACGTAAGAGACAGTCTTGCGTCCTTCAGACGCAATATCAAGGCGGTGAACGGTTCGGCTGACGTGATATTCGAGGATTCAAAGGGTGAGATCAATGAGATATTCGAAGAGGATCTTCCCTATGATCTGAAGGCTGATAAGATCTTCCTTGATGAGAAGACTTACGGCATCTGGTACATCGATGCCATGGAGCATGCGGAGAGATACAAGGATACGGTGCTGGAATTTGATGCCATAGTCCTTAAACCGGAGAAATTTGAAAAAGGATACTTTGTACCGGGACGTATGGCCATGACATGCTGCGCTGATGATATGCAGTTTTTGGGCTATGCATGCAAGTATGACGGTGTGGACAGCTTAAATGAACGGGAATGGGTCAGAGTAAAAGCAAAGCTTACAAAGGAATTTTTCTCGGATTACAAGGGAGTAGGACCTGTTCTTCACGCTATCAGCGTTGAAAAATCAACAAAACCGGTCAATGATGTGGTAGGTTTCGGCTGAGGTTTTTTATTGAAAGACAGGACGCTGTATGGTAATATAAGTGGAAGTGACAAGAGGATTTTGACGGAGATGAGGATGCACGGATATATGCATGGAAACAGCATGAAGAGATATCAAAACACTCAGTGTCATTTACACTTTTTTAACATTTGAAACCGAGGGAGAAACAGTTTTGTTTCTCCCTTTTTTACGAAAAAAATGTGAGGGAGGTACTCATGGAACAGCAACAGAGAATAGGAAAAAACGGAAAAATGTTGAGACACCTTATGACACCATTGGATTTTTCGGTTGAAGAGCTGGATAAGCTTTTCGATCTCGCGGAAGATATTAAGAATGATCCGGATAAATATGCGGAAGTCTGCAAGAGGAAGAAGCTTGCAACATGCTTCTACGAGCCAAGCACCAGAACGAGACTTTCCTTTGAGACTGCCATGCTCAATCTGGGAGGACAGGTGATAGGATTCTCGGATGCAAAATCATCCTCTGCATCCAAGGGTGAGAGCGTATCGGATACCATAAGGGTAATATCCTGTTTCGCTGATATCTGTGCCATGCGTCATCCGAAAGAAGGTGCACCTATGGTAGCGGCTGAGAGATCCCGGATCCCGGTTATCAATGCGGGGGACGGTGGACATCAGCATCCCACCCAGACACTTACGGATATGATGACCATCAGATCACTCAAGGGTAAGCTTTCGGGATTCACCATCGGACTTTGCGGAGATCTTAAGTTCGGACGTACGGTGCATTCATTGGTAAATGCAATGCTCAGATATCCGGATAACAAATATATATTTATATCACCGGAGGAACTCAGGATTCCCAGTTATCTCAGAGAGAAATTGAATGAGATGAATGTAGAATTTGAAGAAGTGGAGAGACTGGAGGAGAGCCTGCCCAAGCTTGATCTTCTCTACATGACCAGAGTTCAGAGGGAACGTTTCTTCAACGAAGAGGATTATGTAAGACTTAAGGATTTCTATGTACTGAACAAGGATAAGATGGCTCTTGCGGGACCGGATATGATGGTTCTCCATCCGCTGCCCCGTGTTAATGAGATCTCGGTTGACGTGGACGATGATCCGAGAGCGGTTTACTTCGAACAGGTGCAGTTTGGCGTATATGTGCGTATGGCGCTGATAATGACATTACTGGGACTGGCAGAGTAAAAGAAAGGAAAAGATCATGCTGAATGTTGGAAAGATAGAAGAAGGTTTCGTACTTGATCATATCCCCGCAGGTAAGGGAATGTCGATCTATTATCATCTGGGACTCGATAAGCTCGACTGTATGGTGGCCATCATCAAGAATGCAAGGAGCGGCAAGCTTGGAAAGAAGGATATCATCAAGGTTGAATGTGATATCAATCTTCTCAATCTCGATGTCCTCGCGGTCATCGATCATACCATCACTGTTAATGTAGTTAAGGACGGTGAGATCTTAGAGAAGCGCCCTCTTGTGCTTCCAAAGGAGCTTAAGGATGTAATGCGCTGTAAAAATCCCCGCTGCATCACATCCATTGAGCAGGAACTCCCCCATATTTTCTACCTGGCCGATCAGGAAAAGGAAGTATACAGATGCAAGTATTGCGATGAGAAGAATTCTGAAAAGATGTGATCGCAAAATATATTTGGAAATTACGGAAAGAAAGTTATGGAATTAACGGAAATCAGAAATAGTCTCGACAGAGTCGATAAGCAGATAGTTGATCTGTACAGAGAGCGTATGCATCTGGCAGAACTGGTAGCGGAAAGCAAGCGTGAGAGCGGTCGGAATGTATATGACAAGAAGCGCGAAGATGAGAAGCTGAAGGCGGTATCGGGGATGGTAGAGGAACCCGAATACAGGCAGGGAGTACAGGAACTTTTCTCGCAGCTTATGAGTACCAGCAGAAAACTTCAGTATTCAAGGCTTTCACAGGATGCACACGGAAGCCTGCCCTTTATGCCGGTGGATTCACTCAATAAAAAGGCACGGGTTGTATTTCAGGGCGCGGAGGGATCCTATTCGGAGGAAGCTGCGCATGCCTTTTTTGATGAGAATGAGGATTTTTTCCATATCGATTCTTTTAGAAATGCAATGCTCGCACTGGATGAGGGAAGCGCGGAATATGCAGTCCTTCCCATAGAAAATTCTACTGCCGGGATAGTAAGCGAGATATACGATCTGCTTGCGGAATTCGAGCATTATATCGTTGGTGAGCAGATGATCAGGATAGAACACTGCCTGCTCGGGACGGAAGGTACAACAACTGAAAGTATAAAGACAGTATATTCTCATCCCCAGTCTCTTATGCAGTCGGAAAAGTTTCTCAGAGAGCATCCGGAATGGGAACAGGTGTCGATGAAGAATAATGCTTTTGCGGCAAGGAAGGTTGCGGAGGATAAGGATATCACTCAGGCTGCTATCGCAGGTGAGCATGCGGCAGAGGTATACGGACTTAATGTCATAAAAAAAGGAGTTAACATGTCCGATACCAATACCACGCGTTTCATCGTGATAAGCAACCGCAAGATCTTTGTACGTGATGCGAAGAAGATAAGTCTTTGCTTCGAAGTACCCCATGAAAGCGGAACACTTTATCACATGCTTTCACATTTCATATATAATGATCTTAATATGACCAAGATCGAAAGCCGTCCTATAGAGGGACGGAATTGGGAATACAGATTCTTCCTTGATTTTGAGGGCAATCTCAATGATCCCAGCGTAAAGAATGCGCTTTGCGGACTCAGGGAAGAAGCAAGAAATATGAGAATACTCGGAAATTATTGACAGGTGAACGATAAAAATGAGCAGGATGATATTCTACAGACATACGAAAGAAGGCAGGCTTGCGGAGAAACTGTATGCCCTGACGACAGATCGGAGTGAAAAGATAGGGGATGAGCTTATTGAAGCGGCTTCCGAGCTTTTTGAACTTGCCGTACACGAAGGATATGTGGGCAATCTCTGGCACAGACTCCTTACGGAAGCTCTTGTCTATGATGAGAATCCCTATACTGTTTCTTCAGAAAGAAGAGGTAAAGTGGAGGGCTCCATCCGTGATGCGATAATGAAGGATCTTAACTGCTTTCATGAGATGTTTGCCACAGATATCTTTTCCGCTCCCGGTGTGGAAGATGTATTCGGAGATAAGACACAATACCTGGATTATAAACCTACCAAAGGAAGCGGGATGAAATACAATCCCGTGATAAGGTCGGAGATCAACGAGCTGTCGGTGAAGCTGGCAACAGCAGCATCCGCGGAAGAGATGAGGGATCTCCTTGAGGAATTCTATAAAAAACGCGGAGTGGGAGTCTTCGGACTTCATAAAGCTTTTCGTGTGGGAAGCAAGACAGATAATGGCGGAGTCGCCGCAAACGGAAACGGCCGCATGGAATCCCTGGAAGTATATCCTATCTATAATATCGCCGTCACTTCTCTGGACGATCTGGTGGGATACGAGTCTCAGAAAGAGCAGCTGCGAGATAATACCGAAGCTTTTCTGGAAGGACGGAAGGCAAATAACTGCCTGCTTTACGGAGAGGCGGGAACCGGTAAATCCTCCAGCATACGTGCGATACTCAATGAGTATTATGACAGAGGCCTCAGGATGATAGAGGTCTATAAGCATCAATACAGTGAGATCAATACTTTGATAGACAGATTAAAGAACAGGAATTACCGTTTCATCATATATATGGACGATCTGTCTTTTGAAGAATTCGAAGTTGAATATAAATATTTAAAGGCTGTACTGGAAGGCGGCCTGGAGAGCAGACCCGATAATGTGCTCATATATGCCACATCCAACAGACGTCATCTGGTAAGGGAGAACTTCAGCGACAGAGAAGAGAGAGATGACGACAAGCATGCAAATGAGACTGTGCAGGAAAAGATATCTCTGTGTGCACGCTTCGGCCTCAGTATCTATTACGGATCTCCGGAGCAGGAGGAGTTCTTTAAGATCGTGGAAGAACTGGCAGCCAGATACGGTATCGATAAGGATAAGGAGACTCTGAGGCTGGAAGCCAACAGATGGGAGATCACCCATAACGGATTCTCCGGAAGGACTGCAACACAGTTTATCGATCATTTGAGAGGGAAGGCAGGAACGGTCTGATCAAAGTGGGATAAGGGGGATACAATGGCAGAAAAATCTAAGAAGACCCGTATGTTTGCCGCGATAGATGTGGGAAGCTATGAGATGAGCCTTAAGATCTTTGAGATCTCTCCCAAGAACGGCATCAAAAAAGTTGATTCGCTAAAGCATCGCATTGCCCTCGGCAATGACAGCTATTTCACCCGAAGAATAAGTTTAAAAAAGATGGAAGAAGTGTTCCGCATACTGGAGGAATTCAGATCCGTATGCAGGAGCTATAAAGTCACGGCCTATAAGGCTTACGGAACAAGCGCTTTACGTGAGACAGAGAATACTTCCATGATACTCGGACAGATCAAGAGCCGTACGGGAATCGATGTGGAAGTGCTCAGTAATTCCGAGCAGAGATTCCTTGATTACAAAGCTATTGCGGCGAAGGGCCGCATGTTCGATAAAGTCATCGAGAAGGGAACCGCCATTGTCGATATAGGCGGCGGAAGCATACAGCTGTCCCTTTTTGATAAAGACTCTCTTGTCATTACGCAGTCGCTCAAACTGGGGGTGCTAAGGCTCAATGAGCGTATAGCGGAGATAAGACCCAGATCCACTCAGTTAGAGGATCTGCTTGATGAAATGATAGGAGGCCAGCTCCATACGTTTCATAAGCTTTTCTTAAAGGACAGAGAGGTTCCCAATCTCATAATCATGGATGAGTATCTGTCCCCCAGATTTAAGAAAGCATTGCCAGAGAGTAAAGATGAGACCGCATCTGCGGAGAGCTTTCTGTCATTTGCTGACGGATTGTTACAAAAACGTGATGAAGAAACCGCAGATATCCTGGAGATGCCGGAAGAAAATGTGGGACTGCTTAAAATGTCCGTGGCGGTGATAAAGCGCGTTATAAGAGATTTTAAGGCAGAATCCGTATGGGCACCGGGCGCGGAACTCTGTGACGGTATAGCTTACGAATATGCGGAAGCAAAGCATCTTACCAAGATCGCTCATGACTTTGAGGCTGATATCCTTCAGGGTGCCGCAATGATAAGCAGGAGATATCAGGGATCGGGAAGACACGCGGCGGCTGTAGAGAAAGCGGGGATAGCCATATTTGACGGCATGAAGTCATTGCATGGAATGGGAGCAAGAGAAAAGCTGCTGCTCAGACTTGCTTCCACGCTTCAGGATTGCGGAAAATATATAAATATGATGAATGTGGGAGCCTGCTCCTATTCCATCATTGAGAATACGGAGATCATAGGCATATCACACAGAGAACGTATGATGGTGGCTTCGATAGTAAAATATATACATGAGCCGTTTGAATACTATAGTGAGATGACGGAACATGTGGATATGGATAAGGAGTCGTATCTTAAGATTGCGAAGCTAACAGCTATACTGCAGCTGGCCAATGCTCTGGATAAGGGCAAGAAAGAAAAGATAAAGAAGATAAATGCAACGCTTGCCGACGGAGAACTTAAGATTAACATTGATTCAAAGCATGACTTTTTGTTTGAACAGGAAAGATTTAAGAACAAGGCAGTATTCTTTGAAGAGATATACGGTATTCGTCCTGTGATAGTAAGGACCTGATATGCGGGGGTGATCGTCTATGGATTATTCAAATACGGAATATTACATAAACAGGGAATTATCATGGCTGAGATTTAATGAACGCTGTCTGTCGGAAGCCGGCGATCCTGAGATACCCTTGTTTGAAAGGCTTAAATTCTTAAGCATAACAGCATCCAATCTGGATGAGTTTCTCATGGTGCGTGTGGCATCGCTTAAAGACATGGTTCATGCAGACTACAGAAAGGCTGATATCGCAGGTCTTAAGCCTGAAGCACAGTTAAAGCTGATCTACCCCGCTCTTCATGACTTCGTAGCCAAACAGTACAGCACATACGGAGAGCTTGCTCCCTTATGCAGAGAGCATGGTCTTCTCATGATAGAGCATCATGAGGATATGACGGAGAGTATGGCAGAATTCGCCGACAGATATTTTACCGAGCGAATCTACCCCGTGCTCACACCTATGGCTGTTGATTCATCAAGGCCTTTTCCGCTTATCAAGAATAAGTCGCTTAATATCGGCGCGCTGCTTAAGAGAAAGAAAGGCGGCGGGCTGGAGGCCTACGGAAGAAAGAGGGCTGAAAAGGATAAGAAGGCCAAGACTGAGCATGATATTGATTTTGCCGTTGTTCAGGTGCCGGGAGGTATTCCGAGACTGGTGGAATTTCCCCAAAGCGTTACCGGGGATCAAAATGTCAGAACGTTCATACGTCTTGAAGAGATCATAGAGCGCAATATAGCAAAGCTGTTTCTTAACTATGATGTCATCGCCGCATCTCCCTTCCGTGTTATGAGAAATGCCGATCTGGATATAGAAGAGGAAGAGGCGGAGGATCTGCTCATCGAGATCGAGAAGCAGCTCAAGAAGAGACAGTGGGGAGAAGCCATCCGTCTTGAGACCGAGAAAGGTGTGGATAAAAGACTTCTGGAGATCCTGAAAGAGGAACTCAGAGTTACGGATGATGATATATATGAAATATCAGGGCCTCTCGATCTCACTTTTCTGATGAAAGTGTATGGCATAAAGGGTTTTGAGGAATTCAAGAGAAAAGAAGTCCCTCCCAGAGAGGTACCGGAGATACTTCCGGGTTCCGATATCTTCGAGGATATCAGAAACGGTGACATACTTTTACATCATCCCTATCAGTCTTTTGAGCCTGTTGTAAGATTTGTATCAAAGGCGGCAGAGGACCCGGCGGTACTTGCCATTAAGCAGACGCTCTATCGTGTCAGCGGTAATTCACCTATAGTGCTTGCTCTTGCAAGAGCTGCAGAGAACGGAAAGCAGGTTACGGTACTGGTTGAGCTTAAGGCCCGTTTCGATGAAGAGAATAATATCGGCTGGGCAAGGATGCTTGAAAAAGCGGGCTGTCACGTTATATACGGACTGGTGGGCCTCAAGACTCATTGCAAGATCTGTCTTGTGGTAAGAAAAGAGGATGACGGCATAAGACGTTATGTTCATCTTTCCACCGGAAATTATAATGATTCTACGGCCAAGCTTTATACCGACTTCGGAATGTTTACATGTGCGGAACCGGTGGGAGAAGACGCTACAGCAGTATTCAATATGCTTTCCGGATATTCGGAACCGCTTGGATGGAACAGACTGTCGCTTGCACCGCTTTGGCTCAAGAAGAAGCTGTTAAAGCTGATCAGGCGCGAGACAGAGCATGCCTTGGCAGGGAGAAGCGCGGGAATAAGAGCCAAGATGAATTCTCTCTGCGATCCGGATGTGATAGCGGCGCTGTATGAAGCGTCTTCAGCAGGTGTGCGCATAGATCTGCTTGTGAGAGGTATATGCTGTCTGAAGACGGGCATACCTTCCGTCAGCGAGAATATACATGTTTATTCCATAGTGGGAGACTATCTGGAACACGGAAGACTATTTATATTTGACAATGACTGTGAGCCGGAAGTATTCTTATCCAGTGCCGACTGGATGCCCAGGAATCTGGAGAGAAGAGTGGAGATAATGTTCCCTGTTGATGATCCGAGATTAAAAACGAGACTCACGGAGATACTGGATCTGCAGTTCTCTGATAAC
Source organism: Lachnospiraceae bacterium (assembly GCA_024697065.1). Taxonomy (GTDB): domain Bacteria; phylum Bacillota; class Clostridia; order Lachnospirales; family Lachnospiraceae; genus NK4A136. Next base: position 18,542 of record JAILGE010000012.1, on the reverse strand, counting down.
GTGAAGAAACATGAGCTGATGCCTGATGGTACGTATCGTAAGAAGAAGGAAAAGGGATCGAAGCGGTATTGTTGTCAGGAAGATTTCTGTAAGAGAGCAGAGAAAGCGGCGGATGCTGTAGGTAAGAAGACGAAGGAAAGCAGACTCTTTATTCCGCTTGAAAGTGTTTGATAAAAAAACCGGAGCGACAAAGTTGAAAAATCCCGGACAGTAAATATTATTAATTGAGATTAACATACCGGAATATCGAGAATTATAATCAGGAATTAGAAAGGGAAAGAGATCATGGAATTTGACAAAGCAGTTACAGACGTATTTTTAAAGGAACAGGGAAAACTTTATCCCGAACCTGTGGCAGAGACAACGGAGGAGGCTCAGGCTTTTCTTGAGGAGAATTTTGCCGTTGTTGCAGACAGCATCGAAGAGGTGATGGATTATCTGGATGACTCCGGAATGGACATCACTGAGATGAGCAAAGAAGAAGTAGAAGCCGCGGATGAAGTTTTCGTGGTCGGCGACGGAAGATATCTTGTAGTGGGGATCTGAGCCGGGACGTATACGACGGAATGTTGTCATGTATACCGGGATGATCAATGTTAAGACATATTTATACTAAAATAAAACCCCGTGTCCTGTGACACGGGGTTTTTAAATCATTTACTGCTTATTATAGGATAGTTGATCAGAAGAGTCCGCCTGAGTAGATAAACCACTTGCCGTTTACCTTAAGAACTGTCATGGTGTGGCTATCGGTATCATCGTCATCCTTGCCCTTAATGGTAAGCTTAAGATCAACTTCGTAACCGTCCTGAACCTTTGCTTTTTCAAGACCATCGATATGATCCTTGCAGATCTCGCAGAGCTTCTTCTCGGGATTCTTGCCAAGGTCGGCATCGTAAGTATCCTCGAGGAATTCTACATAATCATCATAGTAGTCGGAATCTTCATAATCATCAACACCGTACCACTCAAGTGAACTTTCTTCGGATTTTGCGCTGTCGTTGATGTCTTCCTCATAATCATCAAGCTCACTCTTCTTAAGCTTCTTAGCCTTTTTGATCTTGTAGGATATCTTCCAGTTCTTACCATAATCATCTTCGAAATCATCATAGAGATCTTCAAGGAAATCCGATCCCTTTTCAAATTCATCATCGTAATCGGAACCCTTAAGAAGTGCATTGTATTCCTGCTGATATTTAACTTCAACGGGATTCTCGATAACATCGTAGAACTTCATCATGTCTGTATTTTTGGAATTCATAAGTCCTACCAGAGTCTTGATGGGCTTCTTGTATGCGCCGCTTATGTTAGCAAAAATGCAGATCACAAGGATCAGGAGAACTAAAGCTCCGGCTGCACACCCGATGATGACGGGAACGATATTCTTTTTAGCGGGAGCTGCAGAAGTATTGGCGTTCTGAGCAGGCGCTGCATTAAAAGATCCGGTTGTGTCCTGATTGGGTGTTGCATTGAAGGATCCTGTTGTGTTCTGAACGGGTGTTGCATTAAAAGATCCGGATGTATTCTGAGCAGATGAGCTATCAGATGTACCTGCTGCATCCTCTTTCTTCTCTTCGGCTACGGGAGCTTCTTCAAGCTTTGTGCCGCATTCATTGCAGAATAAAGCGTCATCAGCAAGTTCTGCGCTACATTTCGGGCATTTCTTCATATTTTGGGTTCCTCCTCAAAATCTTTTTTTATCTTGATGATCTGCGTAAGGTGCAGAACCAAACGTTATTATAACAATTTATGTCATGCATTTGCAATAATGATATCCGCTAACCCGTCGTGGTTGTTATCATTTTTTGTTATCACATCGGCAACGGCTTTAACTTCAGGATCACCGTTTATCATTGCGATGCCGCATCCTGCTTCTTCAATCATGGAGATATCATTGGGGGCATCTCCGGCTGCAAAGGTATCTTTTATATCCACATCCAGGGAAGACGCCAGCTCTTTTAAAGCGGTGCCTTTTCCTGCAGAAGAGGGGAATATCTCAAGCAGATGGGGATTTGACATGAGGCATGTGACACGGCCGTCGCAGGCTTCATATACTTTATCACCGAGAGCAGGGAGAGTTTCGGTCTCCGTTATTCTCACGCCAAGGAGCTTACAGGGAGGAGTTTCGATCCCTGTGGGGAAGTCCGGCAGGACTTTTATGGGAAGCTTCACAGTCCTGGTATAGAAGCGTATCTCTTCATCATCGGCACAGGATAAGATGCTGTCATCGGAATATGCGTGGATATGTGTATGAGCCTCCTTTAATATCTTTGAGGCAATGATGCAGTCGTTAAAAGATACGGTCTTTCTAATGATATCCTGTCCCGTGTGAAGATCTTTGATCTGAGCTCCATCGAAACCTATGGCATAGGTGTTGAAAGCATCGAGCCCGTGTTCCTTTATGGTTGCCACGACACTTGCCATGGGGCGCCCGGAATTGATGGCGATGATATTGCCTTTACTGTTCCAGACTTTCAATGCTTCATAGGTTCCCGGTGAGAGCTTCTTGTCTGTGGTGAGAAGCGTTTCATCCAGATCAAAGAAAAAAATCTTTTTTCCCATGTCAGTTATCGTCTTCCTCTATCTGAGCCTGATATACGGTACGCTTTCTTGCCATTTCATCATTAGCGAGGTATTCGTCGTAGGTCGTGATCTTGTCGATCATTGTTCCGTCGGGAAGTATCTCGATTATGCGGTTTGCGGAGGTCTGTGTGAACTGGTGGTCTCTGCAGGCAAAGAGTACGACGCCGGGGAACTTGATAACACCCTCATTCAGTGAGCTGATGGATTCCATGTCGAGATGGTTGGTAGGCTCATCAAATACAAGGCAGTTTGCTCCGCTTATCATCATCTTGGAAAGAAGGCAGCGCACCTTCTCACCACCGGATAATACCTTAACCTTTTTAACGCCGTCTTCACCGGGGAAGAGCATACGTCCGAGGAATCCTCTGACGTATGTAACATCCTTTACGGGTGAATAGCCCATAAGCCATTCCGTGATGGTATAGTCATTGTCGAATTCCTTTGTGTTGTCCTTGGGGAAGTAAGCCTGGGATGTGGTCACGCCCCACTTGTACGAACCTGAATCCGGTTTGATCTCGCCCATGAGTATCTTGAAGAGGGCTGTCTTGGCCTGCTCGTTGGCACCGACGAAAGCAATCTTGTCTTCATGTCCCATGGTAAATGAGATGTGATCAAGAAGCATATTTCCGTCTTCGTCCTTAAGGCAGATATCTTCCACCATGAGAACTTCATTACCGATCTCTCTGTCGGGTCTGAAGTCGATGTAAGGATATTTACGGCTTGAAGGCTTGATGGTATCAAGCTGGATCTTTTCAAGTGCACGCTTTCTGGATGTAGCCTGCTTGGACTTGGAAGCGTTGGCAGAGAATCTGGAGATGAATTCCTGTAATTCCTTGATCTTTTCTTCCTTCTTCTTATTGGCTTCCTTCATCTGCCTGATGAGGAGCTGGCTGGATTCATACCAGAAGTCATAGTTACCTGCATAAAGCTGGATCTTGCCGTAGTCGATATCGGCTGTCTGTGTGCAGACTTTATTAAGGAAGTATCTGTCGTGGCTGACCACGATAACCGTATTCTCGAAATTGATAAGGAATTCCTCGAGCCACTCGATGGCATCGATATCCAGGTGGTTTGTAGGCTCGTCGAGAAGCAGGATATCGGGATTACCGAAAAGTGCACGGGCAAGGAGGACCTTGACCTTCTCGCTGCCGTTTAAGTCCTTCATAAGTGATGTATGAAGCTCGGTTGCGATGCCGAGACCGTTTAAGAGAGTGGCGGCATCGGATTCCGCTTCCCAGCCGTTCATCTCTGCGAACTCGCCTTCAAGCTCTGACGCGCGGATACCGTCTTCATCGGAGAAGTCGGGCTTTGCATAGATAGCATCCTTTTCCTTCATGACTTCATAGAGACGGGCATTACCTGCGATAACCGTATCCGTAACGGTATTTTCGTCATATTTAAAGTGATCCTGTTCCAGGACGGAGATACGCTGGCCGGGAGTTAAGATTATCTCGCCGCCAGTGGTCTCAAGCTCACCTGAAAGGATCTTGAGAAATGTGGATTTGCCGGCGCCGTTTGCACCGATGAGGCCATAGCAGTTGCCTTCCGTGAATTTGATATTTACCTCTTCGAAAAGAGCCTTCTTTCCTACGCGGTAAGTGACGTTATTTGCTTCTATCATTTTTTACCTCCATGAAGAGAAATTGCGGATGCAATTTCTCTGAATTGGGAAATTGATGCGTGTGCGGAGCAAATTCATGTATTGCACGAACTTTGATAGTTTCGCACAAAACCTTATTTTTTTCAACTGTAACAGGGATTATTTCTTTTTGGTGATAAAGCCTTCGGGAAGTTCGGTGACTACCTGATTCTTTCCGTGCTTTTTGCCGAAATAGAGTCTGTCGTCAGCCTGCTGGATGAGATGCTCGATACGGAATCCCGGGATGGATTCAGCTGCACCGAAGGTCATGCTGACATGGATATCCTGACCTTCGTGGGAGACTATATTTTCATCTATACGCTTTCGGATCCTGTCGGTGGTAAGGGTGGCTGCTTCCAGGGGCTCGCTGAGCAGGAGGAGGATCTCCTCACCGCCCCATCTGCTGACGAGATCGTTGGGACCTACATTTCTGCTTATGATATCACTTACCGCCACCAGCACCATATCGCCGGCTTCGTGACCGTAGGTGTCATTGACGCTTTTGAAATTATCTATGTCGCCGAGGACGATAGTGAAGCGTCGACCTGTCTTCTTAAGGTTGTCCATATGATTCCCGATAAGCTCGTTCATGCTGCGTCTGTTCAGGAGATGAGTGAGGGGGTCTTTGTGAGCCAGTTCATCAAGCTGGTCATTCTGCTGCTGGAGAATGCGCTGTTTGCTCATAAGTTCCCACACAAAAAGGAAAGAGAACGCTACCATAAGAGCCATGCTAAGGAGCGTATTGAATACAAAGAAGAAAGTGGTCCACAATTCACTCAAAGGAGTGATGGGAACCAGAAGACTGGTAAGCAGGTAACAAACGAAATAACACAAAAGTATCAGTATACAGAAAGCAAGGGAAAGGATATTGCGTTTCTCTGTTTTAACAACCAGGGGAAAGTAAAAGGATGCCGTGATGCAGGCAAACAGCAGATTGGGGAAGCCTGTATCCCATCCGACAAAGATGGTGGTGAGCACTGCCATGACCGATATTTCCAGGAGGACCATCATGATAACGCTTAAATGGTGTCCTCTTTTAATACGGTTGTGAGCCAATGTCATGAGAAGTACACAGGTCATGATATATACAAACATCATATAGACGGAATTGGCCATTAAGAAAAGAAGTGCTTTGACCGCATCTATGAAAGCGAAGGCAAGCACCGATTTTGAGAAGATGATCTCAGCAGAAAAGAAACTGTTTCCTTTCTGCAGTTCGTCTACATAATGTTTGAAGTTATCGGATGGTCTGCGTTTGTCATTCATGGCTTTGCTTATATAGTATCACTAAAGGCTTAGATTTTGAATAAAAAAGGTTGTGCGGGTGTGCGCTGAAGTAGGATTTTTTGAAAATCAACAATTTTCACAACTGAAACGCAGGGCATTTGTACAAACTGCCCATTGAAAATGAAATAGGAAAAAATTATATTATTTCTTGAAAGTTAGCACTCGGGTTAAGTGAGTGCTGATAGAGAAAAAGAAAAGATCAGATAAGATCGTTAATCTATGACCAAGGAGGCAAAGATCATGAAGTTAGTACCTTTAGGCGACAGAGTTGTTCTTGAGCAGCTCGAGGCAGAAGAGACAACAAAGTCCGGTATCGTTCTTCCGGAGAAGAGCCAGGAGAAGCCCCAGCAGGCTAAGGTTGTTGCTGTAGGACCCGGCACAGAAGAAGTTAAGATGGAAGTTAAGAAGGGTGATGAGGTCATCTATTCAAAATATTCCGGAACAAACGTTAAGCTTGAAGGCAAGGAATACGTTGTTGTAAAGCAGAGCGACATTCTTGCAATCGTTAAATAAGGTTAATCCAGGAGGATATCAAAATGGCTAAGAATATCAAATACGGAGCAGAGGCTCGTGAAGCGCTCCAGAACGGCGTTGACAAGCTTGCAAATACAGTAAGGGTAACCATCGGACCTAAGGGAAGAAACGTAGTACTGGATAAGAGCTACGGAACACCCCTCATCACAAACGACGGTGTTACCATCGCAAAAGAGATCGAGCTTGAAGATGAGTTCGAGAACATGGGTGCACAGCTCGTTAAGGAAGTTGCTACAAAGACCAACGATGTAGCAGGTGACGGTACAACAACAGCTACAGTTCTTGCACAGGCAATGATCCATGAAGGGATCAAGAACCTTGCAGCAGGCGCTAACCCCATCATCCTCAGAAAGGGTATGAAGCAGGCTACAGATTGCGCTGTTGAAGCCATCAAGAAGATGAGCGCAAAGGTTAAGGGCAAGGAGCAGATCGCAAGAGTTGCTGCTATCTCTGCAGGTGATGATCAGGTTGGAACAATGGTAGCAGATGCTATGGAGAAGGTTTCCAAGAACGGCGTTATCACTATCGAAGAGAGCAAGACAATGCAGACAGAGATCGATCTTGTAGACGGTATGCAGTTCGATCGCGGTTATATCTCAGCTTATATGTGCACAGATATGGAGAAGATGGAAGCTACTCTTGATGATCCTTATGTACTCATCACAGACAAGAAGATCTCCAATATCCAGGATCTCCTTCCTCTTCTTGAGCAGATCGTTCAGAGCGGTGCAAGACTTCTCATCATCGCTGAGGACATCGAAGGTGAAGCTCTTACAACACTTATCGTTAACAAGCTTCGCGGTACATTCAATGTAGTTGCCGTTAAGGCTCCGGGATATGGTGACAGACGTAAGGCAATGCTTGAAGATATCGCCATACTTACAGGCGGTACGGTTATTTCGAGCGAGGTTGGTCTTGAACTTAAGGAAGCTACCATAGACATGCTCGGAAGAGCCAAGTCCGTAAAGGTAAATAAAGAGAATACGGTTATCGTTGAAGGTGCAGGCGACAAGGCTGCGATCGATGGCCGTGTAGGTCAGATCAAGAAGCAGATCGAAGAGACAACATCAGACTTCGACAGAGAAAAGCTTCAGGAAAGACTTGCAAAGCTCGCAGGCGGTGTAGCCGTTATCAGAGTAGGCGCCGCAACCGAGACCGAGATGAAAGAAGCAAAGCTTCGTCTTGAAGATGCTCTTGCCGCTACACGTGCAGCAGTTGAGGAGGGTATCATCGCAGGTGGCGGATCAGCTTACATTCATGCTTCAAAGGATGTTACAAAGCTTGCCGATACACTTGAAGGTGATGAGAAGACAGGTGCAAATATTGTCCTTAAGGCACTTGAAGCTCCGCTGTTCCATATAGCAAACAATGCAGGTCTTGAAGGCGCTGTTATCGTAAATAAGGTTCGTGAAGAGAAAGCAGGCATTGGATTTGATGCACTCAATGAGAAATATGTAGACATGGTCTCTGCAGGTATCCTTGATCCCGCAAAGGTATCAAGAAGTGCCCTTCAGAATGCATGCTCGGTTGCTTCAACACTCCTTACAACAGAGTCGGTTGTTGCAAACATCAAGGAAGATGTTCCTCCTATGCCCGCAGGCGGCGGCATGGGCGGCATGATGTAAGCCGAACATATAAATTATTAAATACAGACCGGATATCTTATGGTATCCGGTCTTTTTATGTGGAAAAGGTTTCTGCGATAGTGTATCCTATACTAAGGTAAATCAATGAGTACGGGGATCTGTAAATGAAAAGATTATTGGTGTTTTTAAAGGATTATAAAAAAGAATGTGTGCTGGCACCGCTTTTTAAGATGCTGGAAGCATCTTTTGAACTGTTTGTACCGCTGGTTATAGCATATCTTATAGATAAAGGCATAGTGGCAGGGCAGAAAGGAGTCATCTTAAAAGCCTTTGCGTTACTGATAGCTTTGGGATTTATAGGGCTTATAGCCTCCGTTACGGCTCAGTTTTTCTCTGCGAAGGCAGCGGTGGGGTTTGCGACAGGTCTTCGACATGCTCTGTTTGAAAAGCTTTTAAGTCTTGGTTTTCCGGAGATCGATAAGCTTGGTACGGGAGCCATGATCACACGCATGACAAGCGATGTCAATCAGCTTCAAAACGGTGTAAACATGTTCTTAAGACTTTTTTTGCGAAGTCCGTTTGTGGTATTCGGAGCCATGATCATGGCATTTACCATAGATTTTGACAGCGCGCTTATCTTTTTGGTCGTGATCATCGCATTAAGTTTTGTTGTTTTCGGCCTTATGGCAATAAACGTAAGGCAGGTGAAGAATGTTCAGTCAAAACTTGAAAATGTGCTCATATCAACAAGAGAGAATCTTAAAGGTGTAAGAGTCATAAGAGCATTCTGTAAAGAAAAAGAGGAGAGTAATGAATTTGAGTCGGAAAATGCGGCTTTGACAAAAGCACTCAACAGAGCCGGAAACATATCTGCTCTCATGAACCCTCTCACATATGTAATGATAAACTGCGCCATTATACTGCTGATACATACCGATGCATTAAAAGTAGCGCAGGGGACCATGTCGCAGGGAACCGTTGTTGCCCTGTATAATTACATGTCCCAGATCCTTGTTGAACTTATAAAACTTGCAAATCTGATAGTTTTACTCAATAAAACATTAGCCTGCGGTAACAGAGTTTCTTCGGTGTTTGATATAGAAGTCTCTCAGACTGAAGGCGATAAAACATCAAAAGACTGCGATGAAGCCATAAGGTTTGAGCATGTTTCACTGACATATCCGGAAAGCTCTGAGGAAACACTGAGCGATATAAGCTTTTGTGTAAATAAAGGTGAGACCGTCGGGATCATTGGAGGTACGGGAAGCGGTAAATCATCGCTTGTTCATTTGATCCCAAGGTTTTATGATGCAACAAACGGAACTGTGTATGTTGATGGCATTGATGTCAAGGAATATACATTTGAGGGTATAAGGAAAAAAGTCGGGATAGTCATGCAGAAGGCCATCCTTTTCAAGGGAAGCATACGTTCCAATATGAGATGGGCAAACGAAAAAGCTTCAGATGATGAATATTTAAAGGCAGTAAGTGATGCACAGGCCAAAGAAGTTGTAGATCAAAAGGGTGGAATAGACGGCGATGTCGAGCCCGGAGGAAAGAATTATTCCGGCGGTCAGAGACAGAGACTGTCCATAGCAAGAACACTTCTTGGAAAGCCAGAGATACTCATCCTTGATGACAGTTCGTCGGCTCTTGATTATCTGACGGATCTTAACTTAAGAAAAGCCATAAAGGCTCTTGAATACAAACCGACGGTATTGGTCGTGTCTCAAAGAACAGCCTCAATCATGCATGCCGATAAGATAATCGTTCTTGATGACGGTCATGTTGTGGGTATGGGAAAGCATGATGAACTGCTTAAAACCTGCGATGTATATAAAGAGATCTATGATTCGCAGTATTCCGAGGAGGTGGGCTGATGAAGACATTAAAGCGTACCCTCAGATATATAAAAAAGCAGATTTGGTTAATGGTCCTTTCCATGCTTTTGGCAGCAGGCGCTTCCATTTCCGCACTGTTTATTCCAATAATGATAGGAAATGCGATCGATGTGATCGCGGATATCGAAAAGGCCGGGGCGGTAGAAGTTGTCGGACTGATGTTTGTGGTCGTGGTCTTACTGGGTAAGACGGTGGCAGCGGTTTTGGTATCTGCCGTTTGTCAGCAGCTTATGAGCATTATAAATAATAAGGTTACATACCGCGTCGTAAGGGACATTAGAAATGAAGCATTTTCAAAGATCCAAAAGCTTCCTTTGAAATACCTCGATTCAAGACCGGCAGGCGAGACAGTCAGCAACATGATAAGCGATGTAGAGCAGTTTGCGGACGGTATGTTACTCGGATTTTCACAGTTTTTTACGGGAGTGATAACCATATTCGGGACGTTGGGACTGATGCTGTCGATCAATGTGAGAGTAGCGTTGCTTGTTTTGGTGCTTACGCCGATGTCATTTCTGGTGGCAAGATTCATATCAAAGCATACTTATGAAATGTTCAAGCTTCAAAGTGTCACCAGAGGAGAACAGACTGCCCTTATAGACGAGATAATAGGCAATGAAAAAGTCGTAAAGAGCTTTTGTCACGAAGAAGAAGCGCTTATGACCTTTGATGAGATAAATGCAAGACTTAAGGAATGTTCTCAAAAGGCAGTATTTTATTCTTCTTTGACCAATCCCTGCACGAGATTCGTAAATGCTGTTGTTTATGCGGTCGTTGCACTTGCGGGAGGATTTTCGGTTTGGACAGGGGCATTAAGCGTCGGCATGCTTTCGACACTTTTGTGCTATGCAAATCAGTATACCAAGCCTTTTAATGAGATAACGGGAGTCATAACGGAGCTTCAAAATGCCATTGCCTGCGCCGACAGGATATTTGCATTTTTGGATGAGGATACCGAAAAGGATTCAAGAGTTCTGGATGATGTGAAAGATAATGAGGTACACAAAATAGAAGGTCACATTGTCATGAATAATGTCCGTTTTGCATACGATCCGAAAAAACCGCTCATAGAGGATCTTAATCTTGATGTAAGACCGGGACAGAATGTTGCGATCGTCGGTCCCACGGGATGCGGAAAGACCACTCTTATTAATCTTCTAATGAGATTCTATGATATTGTGGATGGAGAGATCATCATAGACGGAAAAGAGATAAGGGATATGAGACGCCATACCTTAAGATCGAAATTCGGAATGGTATTACAGGACACATGGATAAAAGAGGCTACGGTCCTTGAGAACATTCTTATAGGAAAAAAGGGAGCCACAAGGGAAGAAGCCATAGAAGCCGCAAAAGCCGTACATGCGCACAGCTTCATAAAAAGACTTCCCAAGGGCTATGACACAGTGCTGGATGAGGACGGAAGTGGATTGAGCGCAGGTCAGAAGCAGTTACTGTGCATAGCCAGAGTCATGCTCATGCAGCCCCCCATGCTCATTTTGGATGAGGCAACCTCAAACATAGATACGAGAACCGAACTTATCATCAGCAGAGCATTTAATAAGCTGATGGAGAACAGGACAAGCTTCGTGGTGGCACACCGTCTTTCGACCATTAAGAATGCGGATATCATACTCGTCATGAAGGACGGACATATCATAGAACAGGGCGATCATGCTTCGCTCATCCAAAAAGGCGGATTCTACAAACAGCTGTATATGAGCCAGTACAGACAGGCCTGATGTGGGTTGATTTATAAAAATGAAAAGAATATAATGATTCATAAGATTTTTTTGAAGGTGTAAGATTGGAGAGGTTACATTGAAAAAATTAGAAGATTATGTAGTTACCATACCGGATTTTCCCGAACCCGGGATCATGTTCAGGGATGTTACGAGTGTATGTCAGGATCCCGAAGGATTTAAGCTGGCGATCGATGATATGCAAAAGCTCATCGAGGATCTTGATTTCGATATTATAGCAGGTGCCGAATCGAGAGGGTTTATCTTTGGTGCGCCCATTGCTTACAATCTCGGCAAGTCCCTTGTACTTATCAGAAAAAAGGGAAAGCTTCCCAGAGAGACCGTTTCTGAATCCTACAGTCTCGAATACGGAACAGCAACCATAGAGATGCATAAAGATGCAGTAAGACCGGGACAGAAGGTCCTTTTGGTAGATGACCTTATGGCAACCGGCGGAACCATACAGGCCATGATCAAGCTGGTAGAGCAATTGGGCGGTGAGGTCGTAGGCATATTGTGTCTCATGGAACTTGCCGGACTTAAGGGAAGAGAAAGACTGAAGGGATACAGAATAGATTCTGCTCTTATATATGAGGGCAAATGATCTGTATTTAGAGTGACATTATGACAGAAGAAGTTTCTAAAGATCAAGTTCATAACAGCGTAGTGATAGATGACGGCCGTATTGAAGCACTTGACGAGTTTCTGGCTCCCGAGCAGCTTTATAACGACCTTATCAGTCGTGTGCGCAGATATCATCCTTCGGGAGATATCAGCCTGATCGAGAAGGCATATAAGGTGGCAAGCGAGGCTCATGAGGGACAGACAAGAAAGTCGGGTGAGCCTTATATCATCCACCCTCTTTATGTTGCCATCATTCTTGCCGATCTTGAGCTTGATAAGGAAACGATAGTTGGTGGTCTTTTACATGATGTTGTAGAAGATACCATCATGACCATAGATGAGATAAAACAGGAATTCGGAGATGACGTGGCGCTTCTTGTTGACGGCGTGACCAAGCTGCAGATGCAGATGAATGATGCGAATCTCGATTATTCTGCGATAAAGCTTGAGATGCAGGCCGAAAACTTAAGGAAGATGTTCCTTGCCATGGCAAAGGATATAAGAGTCATCCTTATAAAGCTTGCCGACAGACTCCACAATATGCGTACTTTAAAGCATATGCCCGAAGAAAAGCAGCAGAGGATCGCAAGAGAGACACTTGATATCTACAGTCCGATCGCAATGCGACTCGGTATTTCCAAGATCAAGGTTGAGCTTGACGATCTCTCGCTTAAATATCTTCAGCCGGAGATATACTATGACCTTGCTCATCAGATAGCGGAAAAGAAATCGGAGAGAGAGCACTATATCCAGCAGATAGTGGACGAAGTGAGCGATCATATCAAGGCAGCAGGAATAGAAGCCAAGATCGACGGAAGAGTAAAGCATTTCTTCTCAATATATAAAAAGATGAAAAACCAGGGAAAGACCCTGGATCAGATATATGATCTTTTCGCCGTGCGTATCATAGTAGATTCCGTAAAGGACTGCTATGCGTGTCTCGGTGTCATTCATGAGATATATAAGCCCATTCCCGGAAGATTTAAAGATTATATAGCCATGCCCAAGGAGAATATGTATCAGTCACTTCATACAACGCTGATCGGTTCTAAGGGCCAGCCTTTCGAGATACAGATCCGTACCTTTGAGATGCATAAGGCAGCGGAATACGGTATCGCTGCGCACTGGAAGTACAAAGAGGCTTCCGACGGAAAGCGCCCCGAACAGGGAGAAGAGGAAAAGCTCGACTGGTTAAAGCGTATCCTTGAATGGCAAAAGGATATGTCGGATAACAATGAGTTCATGAATTCCTTAAAATCGGATCTGAACCTTTTTTCGGACAATGTATATTGCTTTACGCCCACGGGAGAGGTAAAGAACCTTCCGGCCGGAAGTACACCTATAGATTTCGCTTACAGTATACACAGTGCTGTGGGAAATCGGATGGTCGGAGCCAGAGTAAACGGAAGACTCGTTACCATTGACTATGAGATAAAGAACGGTGACAGGATAGAGGTCATCACTTCTCAAAATACGAAAGGCCCCAGCAGAGACTGGCTAAAGATAGCCAAATCCGCTCAGGCCAAAAATAAGATAAACCAGTGGTTCAAACAGGAACTCAAGGAAGATAACATCACCAGAGGCAAGGAACTGCTTATGGCCTTTTGTAAGGCCAAGAGCATCGATCCGGCTATAGTAACAAACCAGACCTATATGCAGGCGATCATGGATAAGTATAACTTCAAGGACTGGGAAGGGATACTCGCCGCGGTCGGTCATGGCGGACTTAAGGAAGGCCAGATCGTAAACAAGATGGTCGAACTCTATGAAAAAGACCATCCCAAGCAGCTTACCGATGAAGAGATAATAGCCCAGGTGGGAGAGCATGCCTCAAAGCATCCTCATACTACGGGAAATAAGAGCGGTATCGTTGTTAAGGGCATAGAGGATGTTGCTGTCAGATTTTCTAAATGCTGTTCGCCGGTTCCGGGCGATGAGATAGTCGGTTTTGTTACCAGAGGCAGAGGCATATCCATTCACAGAAATGACTGCATAAATATGCTCAATCTTTCGGAATCCGACAGAAACAGACTTATTTCTGCAGAGTGGCAGACAAATACAGAGAAGTTAAATGAAAAATACCTTGCCGACATACGTATCTATGCCGACGACAGACCGGGACTTTTGGGAGATATTTCGAGAGTATTTACCGAAAAAGGAATTACGATCATCACACTCAATTCACACATGGGAAGAAATCGTGTTTCTACCATGACCATGAGCTTTGAGGTTTCCGGAAGAGAGGAACTGAAGACCATTTCGGAGAAACTTCGTAACATAGAAGGCGTTATAGATATAGAAAGAGCGACAGGTTAGACTTTAAACATTTCGGAGAGATTATGAGCGATCTTAAAATAGGAAAAATGACACTGGGCATGGCCGCCACAAACTGTTATTTTGTATATCATGAAGGGCAGAATAAAGTGATCTTTTTTGATCCCGCGGACAGAGGAGATTATATCCATGCTGCTCTTAAAGAAAAAGGATTTGAGGTAGATACGATCCTTCTTACCCATGCACATTTTGATCATATATGGGGATGCTCAAAACTAAGAGCCCTTTCGGGAGCGAAGATATATGCCCTTGACATGGAAGAAGAACTTTTGCTCGATGCTCAGCTCAATGCTTCCGAGATGGCAGGCAGAGCATGCACCGTAAAAGCCAATGACTTTTTTAAGGATGGCGATGAACTGGATATACTCGGTTTTAAGATAAAGGTTTTGGCTACTCCGGGACACACAAAGGGAAGCTGTTGTTTTTATTTTGAAGAAGATGGCATACTGATCAGCGGTGATACACTGTTTGAAGAGTCTGTCGGACGTACCGACCTCCCTACGGGAAGCTTTTCGCAGCTGAAGCATTCCATCGCAGAAAAGCTTGCACCGCTTCCGGATGATACGGTTGTTTATCCCGGACACGGGGCATCCACGACCATCGGACATGAGCGTGATTACAATCCTTTTTGGAATTGATCAAAAACAGGTATTGATTTAATATAGCATAAATGTTCCCCGGTCGTAGGGATTTAGGACGACCGGGGGATTTTTTGGAGACCGGGATGATCTTTGTTAAATGTAACGAGGATAATTTTATATATGATGTTCATTCTCTTATAAAGGCTTTCTATCCGGGAGAGGACGTTAAGGTACTCACTCCCGATAAAGAAGGATATGACACCGAGAGTTTCTCATTTGAGATAGATTATATGTCGGAATGCAGTAAGATAAAGGCTATGTCGGAAGAAAACATAAAGGAATATGTTTCCGATAAAGCTCAGATAAGTGACAGGGTGAACTATAAGAATGCACTAAAGCAGGCATTGTACAAATGCCTCTGCGATGTAACAAAAAGAACGCTTCCATGGGGCACACTTACGGGCATACGACCGACCAAGATAGCTGTTACCGATATTGAGAACGGACTTGGGGATGAAGAGGTTTTCAGACATTATAAGGATGTATATCTTACTTCCGATGAAAAGGCTTCTCTGGCCATCGATATTGCTCACAGGGAGATAGATATACTCTCGGGTATCCACTACGATGAGGGGTACAGTCTTTATATAGGTATACCGTTTTGCCCAACGACCTGTTTGTACTGTTCCTTTACGTCATTTGCCAGGAGTGCATACGAAAAATACGTCGGAGAATATATAGAATGTCTAAAAAAAGAGATAGATTTTGTGGCCGATAACTTTAGCGATAAGATGCTTGACAGTGTATATATCGGAGGAGGGACTCCGACAACACTTACAGCTGCCGAATCGGCGGAACTCATCACATACCTGAAAAACAGGATCGATATGACCTCTGTTAAGGAATTTACCGTCGAAGCAGGCAGACCCGACAGCATTACCATGGATAAGCTTACGACCTTAAAGAGACTGGGGGTATCGAGGATATCGGTAAATCCTCAGACCTTCAACGACAGGACGCTTGAGCTTATAGGAAGAAGACACAATACCGCTCAGGTCTATTCGGCATATGAGATGGCCAGAGAAGCGGGATTTGATAATATCAACATGGACCTGATAGTCGGACTGCCGGGAGAGACTTTTGATGATGTAAAATATACCATGAACTGCGTAAGGGAGCTTAAACCTGACAGTGTTACGGTTCATTCCCTGGCCATAAAGCGTGCGTCACGTTTAAATACATGGATAGAAGAGCACGGTATTGAGTGCATCCAAAACAGTGATGAGATCATGAGAATGACCGGAGACGTGTGTGATTCCATGGGACTTAAGCCGTATTATCTGTATCGACAGAAAAACATGAGCGGCAATTTTGAAAATGTGGGATACGCCGCGCATGGAAAAGAGGGAATATACAATATTCTCATCATGGAGGAAAAACAATCAATTGTCGCATTGGGAGCCGGGACCGTAAGTAAGAGGGTCTTCCATGAAGGTGACAATTACCGTATGGAAAGATGCGACAATGTAAAGGATGTGGCTCTTTATATCAGTAAGATAGATGAGATGACAGACAGGAAAAGAAAACTGTTCTGTGAATAAAAGAAATCTTTACATTGACATAATTTATGATATGATTGATTCTGAGAGAACTCTTTGGGGAATGATGAGGGAGCGGATAGCATGAGTCTTGGAACATTTCTGAAAACAACAAAGGGAAAAGTGATATCTATCGGAGGAGCATCGGTAGTTGCTGTCGGTATCGGTATAGCCATTTTACTGCAGAGAGGCGGTTACAGAAGCATAGCCGTTGAGCAGGTAAAAGGTACGGTAAACGTGGTTGGCGAGATAAACAACGGCCAGGCATATAAGGGACAGCATCTGTACAGTGGTGATGATGTTTCTATCATGAGCGCATCGGAACTGGTCATGCTCATGGACAACGATAAATACGTTTTTGCCGATGCCAATACACATTTTAAACTCGAAGCCAGCAGTAAATCTGAAGATTCCCGTATTAAGATCATAATGGATGCAGGATCTGAATTAAATGACATAGGTTCAAAGCTTGGGCCGAACGATTCGTATGAGGTTGATACGCCCAATTCGACAATGTCTGTTCGTGGAACGAAATTCAGAACTACTGTTTATATGGCTCCAAGTGGCATGTACTATACACTAACCGAAGTAAGCCACGGAGAAGTTCTCATAAGGCTTAAGACGACCGACGGTTCATATAACGGAGTGGAAAGGTTATTTAAAGCCGGAGAGAGTGCACTTATAAGAGGAAACAGCGACTTTTCCGAATTTGTTACCAGCGATATGCTTGATGAAGAAGACCTTGAAGATATCATATCCGAAGAGAAAGTACTCAAGTTAGCATATAACAGCCTTCCTCAGGATGGTATGGAAAGACTTATAGAACTTCTGGTTGGCGGTCATTTTTTGGATGATGAACAACTCGGTTCTGAAACGGTCAGCGAGGGAGATAAAAGCACCGGTAACGATAAGGATGATGAAGAAACAAAACCGGTTGAAACAGTTAAAGATCCCGATAAGACCGATGAAGATGATATTGCAAAGGTAACACCCGAAGTGACAAATAAGGCTAAAAGGACGATACCCAAGGTGGTCACGGGTGATAATACCAGACCGTCAAAGCCGACGCCTACACCCGATAACGGAAACAGGGTTAACGAAAACACGGAAAGAGTAACACCTTCGACTGATTCGGATGATTCAGAGGTGACACCGGCTAAAAAGAACACGCCTGCAGCCACCAAGGGAGCAACACCTACTCCTACAAAAGCAGTGGCAACACCTACGTCAGTGCCTACGCCTACAGCGGTACCTACACCTACGGCGGTACCTACACCTACGGCAGTACCTACGCCTACGGCGGTACCTACACCTACGGCGGTACCCACACCTACGGCAGTACCTACGCCTACGGCGGTACCTACACCTACGTCAGTACCTACGCCTACGGCGGTACCCACACCTACGTCAGTGCCTACGCCTACAGCGGTACCCACACCTACAACTGTGCCTTCACCGAGTCCGACAGGCGGAGCTACAAATAATGTTCCGGTAGGAAAGTTTTATGACGATGGTACGAAAAACACGTTTGATGCCAAGGTGCCCGATGCTAATGGTAACGGTGTGGATGCGTTGATCACCAATTACAGCAGTTCAAATATGAACCAAAACAAAATAGCGATAAAAACGGCAAATGTTACGGTACCGCTTCCTATCAGTCTGGAAAATGATTATAATCCTTATGGATTCAGACCGGACACATTTAATGCTAATGCGCCGACGAATATAAATTGGGATGAAAGTGCTTCGGGTGTAGTGATCACCTACACAAAAACAAATCCTGTGAATATGAATGAAACACATGATTATTCGATCAAAAAGATATCGGATACGGAATATCAGATCGTAGATGTGTTCTCAATTATCGGCGGTTCTACAAATACTTATACGACTAATTACGATAATTACACAGATTTCTACGCAGCAATAGCCGGTCTGTAATGATCAGGTAAAAGTAAAGAGCAACAGATGTAGTAATGCATCTGTTGCTTTTTAAGACATAAAGATACAAATCCGTATGGAAAAAATGGTGGTAAGGTTTTGCAGATAACATTATTGACGGTAGGAAAAATAAAAGAAAAGTTCTATAAAGACGCCATCGATGAGTATGCAAAAAGGCTTGGCAGATATTGC